>NZ_CAJYMD010000039.1 GCF_913776015.1 uncultured Oxalicibacterium sp.
TGATCGAATCCCTGCCGGATCGCATTCCAGGCCAAACGCTGGAAACTGCCAACTATTTTTATCGTATTACCGCCATCGGTTTTGGCGTCAGACCGGTTACACGGGTTGCCTTGCAGTCCTTCTATCGCAGGTTGCCGCGATGACGATTGCTATTCTGTCTGTCTTGCTGGGCGCCACATCTTTGCTGCTTTTCGGGCAAGCACACGCGGTTGATACATCCCCAAGGGAAACAGAGCCGATCCATCTTGCCGGTTGTCCAGCATCGGCCAATATGGTGTTGACCTCTCTCGCAGCGGCTGTCGATAGTCCTACTATCTATCGCGGCGGCATGGTGCGAGGTCAGTTGGGTGGAACTTTGCTTAAGCAGCAAGGGCAGGTCATCGTCTGGAATGCGGCGACACAGCTCGACACGAGAAACACAGCACGTCAATTGTCCACTTCGACGCATGACGGAAAACTCGTTCCATTGCACTGGAACAATCTGAATGATACTCAGCGTGCTAGTCTGAGGCTTGCAACGGAAAGCGATGACGCCATGGCCATCCGCAGGCTGGCGTATCTAACAGGCGACCGTATCGATGAAATGCAGGCTCCGAATAGCCTTTTTGCGCCACGCTTTAGCATACTTGGCGCTGTCGTTCACGGTATCGCACTTCACGTAGGCCCGCCTGCGTTGATGGTCGCGCCCGGTTATCAGGAATATTACGAACGACATCGCAACCGTCGTGCTCTCGTATATGTAGGTGCCAGCGACGGCATGTTGCATGCGTTCGCAGATGATACTGGCGAGGAAGTGTTTGCCTATGCGCCACGTGCAAGTTTCAACAGTTTGATCAAGTTGACGACGAAATCATCGCCCGCAAGTGTGCCTTTCGATGGCGGGATGGCGTCGTCGTCCGTATTGATCAATGGCGCATGGCGTACAGTCCTTGTAGCCGGTTTCGGTATGGCGGCGAAGGGATTGATGGCGCTCGACGTATCTGACACTGCGAATCTTCCGGCAAGCAATGCGCTTCTTTGGGAATTTGCCGATCAGGACGATCCTGACATTGCCCATGTCATTGGCGCGCCGCAGATTCTGCGTGTGCGTACCATGTTACAGGGTGGAAAACAGCAATATGCTTACTTCGTTGTCGTGACTGGCGGCTTGAATCCGCGCGCAGGCAATGCATTGTTCTTCCTTTCCCTGGACAAGAAACCTGCCGAAACATGGCAGCTTGGGACCAACTACTTCAAGGTCGTAACGGATAGCGCGGTGAATGCACTATCGAATGGCATGCTCGAGTTTGTCTCCGTCATGGGGCATGACCAGGCGGTTGAACGTATCTATGCCGGTGATTTGCAGGGAAACATCTGGCGCTTTGATCTTGCATCAGGTTTGCCGGCTCATGGTGTAAGCGCAAGGCGCCTATTCACGGCAACCGACAGTGCTGGCAAACGCCAGCCTGTCATGCACAAGTTATCTGTCGTCGCAGCCCCTGACGGCAAGCATCTTTTACTTTTCGGAACCGGACGGTATCTGGTACGACAAGACTTGCAGCCGGACCGATTCGCCACGCAGTCCTTCTATGCCGTGCGCGATGCCGACAGCACGGTCTCGCGGTCACAGCTGGCTTCGCGTCGGCTCCTTACCGATTCCGGATCGAACCGTCTGACGGTAGATGGCTCGCCGTTTTCCTATGCCGATGCCAACAATAGCCGGGCAGGTTGGTATATGGATTTCCCAGATTCGAGCATGAGTGGTGAACGTGTGGTTTCGCCACTGTTATCGGTCGGTTCGCAGATCGTCTTCCGCTCACTTTTGCCAGAGGGCGGTCCTTGCCAGGCGCCGATGGCACGTGTCTATGCAATGGATGCATCGAGCGGACTGACAATCGTCGGCACCACCACGGGCATTCCCATTTCTGCAGGTTCCGCCCTTGGCACGCTATTGCGTGTGGTACCGATGCCAATACGCCATGAAACCACCGCATTTCCTGAGTCGAGCAAGCCGGATCGGTTTGGAAGGCGTCGCTATGCGCCCAAGGTCGAATTGCTGCGGGAAGACAATACCCCGCTCGTACTGGATGGGTTATCGATTCCCGATGTGGTGGGCGGACGTTTGAGTTGGCGTGAGCTTTCCGAATGGGCCGGCAAGTAGTTTGTAAAAAATGAAGGAAATTGAATGACGAGGATGGCATGAGAACGTGTAGTAGCCAATTTGGCACGAGAGCGAAGCGAAACGCTGGTTTGACAATCGTGGAGATGATGGTCGTGGTGATAGTCATCGGCATCTTGCTGGCTGTTGCGATACCGGTTTATAAGGAGCACACCATCAAGGCCCGGCGCACGGAAGGCAAAGCGGCGCTGTTGCAAGTGATGCAGCAGCAAGAGCGTCATTACAGTGTGCACGCGCGTTATGCCATTTTTCATTCCAATATGAATGCATCCGATATTTCGCCGTTTCGTTGGCATTCCGGCGAAACGCCTGAAACCAGTGCCTATGAAATCCATGCCCAGCCATGCAGCGGTAAATCTCTGCATGAATGCATCAAGTTGACGGCACGCCCTGGTACGGCACGTGTCGATGCCCGTTTCTCGGATGCGCGTTGTGGCGAACTGGGTTTGACCAGCGATGGTCAGCGCTTTGCGGCCAGGGAGTCGTGCTGGTGAAGGTGCGCAGAAACCGGCATACCGGTTTTTCTGCGACCGAACTCATGGTGATTCTGGCGATCCTGGGCATTCTCATCGCGGTAGCGATTCCATCATTCCAATATCTGATTCGTAACCACCGCCTGACGACTGCAGCCAATGCCTTGTTCTCGGCCGTCAATCTTGCCCGCTCCGAAGCTATTCATCGCGGTACGCGTGTCGATCTCGTGCCAGCAGGCGATGGCGTTTCATGGAGCAATGGCTGGATCATTTTTGTCGATGAGAACGACAACCAGCGTCCCGATGGTGCCGAAACCGTGATTTTCAGACACGAGGCATTGCCGCGCGATCTGAGGATCACCGCCCGTTTTACCGATTCGAAAGTACAATATCTGGCATTCAACAGCAGTGGGCGTTCCCGCACCAATGCCAGCAGCCAGGCTTCGCAGTCCGGTAGCTGGTTGCTCGAATCCGGTTCACATGCACGCAAGGTCATCGTCAATTTCCTCGGTCGGCCGCGTGTCTGCAATCCAGTGACCGAACCTGCCACCTGCTGAATTTCTTCAATCGTCGTTCCTCAATTTTTAAAGCACTGTCTTGGAAATTCATAGCGATCAGCAGGGCATGCGTCTTGCGCTGGAAATGGCTGCCAAAGGCATGCTGACCACCGCGCCGAATCCGCGCGTTGGATGCGTTATCGTCAAGGAAAACCGCATCATCGGTCTCGGACATACGCAACCGGTCGGGCATGCGCATGCCGAGGTGCAGGCACTCAACGATGCCGCCAGCAAGGGATTCGATGTCGAAGGCGCCACGGTATATGTCACGCTGGAGCCCTGTAGCCACCATGGTCGCACGCCGCCTTGTGCCGATGCGCTGATACGCGCACGCGTCGGGCGTGTAGTGATTGCCATTGGTGATCCGAATCCGCTGGTAGCAGGGCAGGGGCTGGCGCGTTTGCAGGCCGCCGGTATCCAAGTCACGTCCGGCGTCATGGAAGACGAGGCGCGCGAGATGAACATCGGTTTTCTCAAGCGCATGCAATATGGCCGACCATGGGTGCGCCTGAAGACAGCGGCAACGCTCGATGGCAAGACGGCACTGCACAACGGCATCAGCCAATGGATCACCGGCGATGAAGCACGTGCCGATGGCCATGTCTGGCGCGCGCGCGCGTGCGCCATTCTGACCGGTATCGGTACCGTGATGGAAGACGATCCGCAACTGACCGTGCGTGCCATCGATACGCCGCGTCAGCCTTTGCGTATCGTCATCGATAGCCGCTTGCAGATCAGTACGCATGCACGCGTATTGCAAGGCAGCAGCACATTGATCGTGGCGGCACAGGCGGATGCGGCAAAGGAAGCACAATTGCGCGATCTGGGGCATGAAGTTGTATTGCTTGCCAATAGTGAGGGCAAGGTCGAATTGCCGGCTCTCATGGAAGAGCTTGGTCGTCGCCAGATCAATGAGTTGCACGTCGAAGCCGGTTTCAAACTCAACGGTTCGCTGATTCGTGAAGGTTGCGTCGATGAGTTGCTGGTTTATCTCGCGCCCTCTTTGCTGGGCGATGCACAAGGCATGTTCAATCTGTCTGCGCTAGACAATCTTGAACACAAGCGCAATCTGGTTTTCCACGACATCAAGCGAGTCGGTGCGGATGTGCGTATCCTAGCCCGTTTCATTTAATCTTTTTTCTTCATCATCATGTTTACCGGAATCGTCGCCGCCATTGGCACCATCACTTCCATTTCTCCACTGGGCGATGCGCAGGCCGGCCACCGCCTGACGATCGATGCCGGCGGCTTGCCGCTGGCGGATGTGGCACTAGGTGATTCCATCACCGTCAACGGTGCATGTATGACGGTGATCGAGAAGAGCGACACTTATTTCAAGGTCGATGTCTCACGTGAAAGCCTCAATTGCACGGCTGGTCTGGATCTTCCGGGCGAAGTGAACCTGGAAAAGGCCGTCACGCTCTCGGAACGCCTTGGGGGACATCTGGTTTCGGGGCATGTCGATGGCTTGGGCGAGGTCGTGCGTTTCGAGCCGATTGGTGAATCATGGCTGCTGACGGTGGCTGCACCCAAGGATCTGGCACGCTATCTGGCGTTCAAGGGATCGATCGTGATCAACGGCGTCTCGCTCACGGTCAACGCCGTGGTCGATACGCCAGACAGTTGCGAATTTTCGGTCAACCTGATTCCGCATACGGTGCAGGTGACGACGCTCAAGCATTTGAAGCCGGGTGTCAAAGTGAATCTCGAAGTCGATCTGATTGCGCGTTATTGCGAACGCATCCTGAGTCTGTCCGAGAAAAAATAAGCTAGTACTTGCAGCCGGATAAGGTGCATATTTGCGGCTGCGGTTCAACGCCGATGGCATGCAATTCGGTTATCTGAAAAAGACAAGATGGAGACAGCATGTACATCCTGATCATCGAGGACAACAGCGATATTGTCGCCAACCTCTACGGTTTTCTGGAGCCTCTAGGCCATATGCTGGATGTTGCGCAGAGCGGTACGGTGGGTGTGCAGCGTGCTGCCGGTTCCGATTACGACGTCATCATTCTTGATCTTGAATTGCCGGGGCTCGACGGTATCGAAGTGTGCCGTCAATTGCGCAAGGAAAAGCGGCTGGCAACGCCGATCCTCATGCTGACTGCGCGTGACACGGTCAACGACAAGCTGACGGGTTTCAAGGTCGGTGCTGACGATTATCTGGTCAAGCCTTTTTCGCTGGTGGAGCTGGAGGCGCGGCTGACGGCGCTGGTGCGTCGGGCTCGCAATGAAATCGTCGAGCACATTCTTGAATTTGGCGAGTTGCAACTTGATACAAGTCGTTGCGAAGTCAAGCGTGCCGGTCGCAAGCTTGTGCTGACACCGATCGGGTACCGGATTCTTGAAATTCTCATGCGCAAGGCGCCAGCGGTAGTAACGCGCGAGACGCTGTTGCGCGAAATCTGGGGCGATGATCCGCCAGATAGCGACGCCTTGCGCACGCATATCCATGCCTTGCGAACGGCGATCGATCGTCCTTTCATCCTGCCCATGCTGACGACACTGCCAGGCAATGGCTACAAATTGGTAGATGGCAATGGTTGATATTTTTAAGGGCAGGGATCGGTCATTTCGCAGTCGCATTGCCCTGGCTTTCACAGGCATGGCGTTTGTCATCTGTACCTTCTTTTCCGCAACCGCATTTCTTGCAGTAGAGCTGTCGGAAGACAAGCTGGTCTACGAGCGCTTGATCAAGGATGCCGACGAACTTATCGTGCGGCATCAGCAAAACATGGGCGGGTCGCTGTGGGACGACAATTTTTTCGTCAATGAGCAGATTCCCGAGATCTATCGCCATTTGTCGGATGGCGTGCATGAAGTAAAGATCGACGGACATGAAACCACTGTTCTTATGCGTCGCGTTGGCACCAATACGTATGTGGCGACCAGCGACACCAGCGATTTTGAACTGACCGAAGATGCCATCTTTGTCGCCGTGATTGCCGGTTTTATCGCCAGTATTCTGCTGGCACTCGGTATGGGACTGTTTCTGTCACGGCGTATTGTGGCGCCAGTGACCGAGCTGGCTAGCGCAGTGGAGCAAAATGAAGATTGTTCCCAGCTACCCTTGGTCGAACAGCAAAATGAGGTTGGTTTGCTGGCGCGCGCTTTTGCCAATCGCTCGCGTCAAATGCAGCAATTTCTCGCGGATGAAAAACTCTTTACCGGCGATGTCAGCCACGAATTGCGTACGCCCTTGACCATCATGCTGGGTGCCGCAGAATTGCTTGAAGTGCGGCTGCAAAACGAACCGGACAATTTGGCCGTTGCACAGCGCATCACACGAATCGCCAATGAAGCCACGGAGCGTGTCAGTGCCTTATTGCTGCTGTCGCAATCGCCAGAGACGCTGAAGGGCACGCTGCTTTCACTCACACATCTGGTCACGCGTGAAGTCGATCGTTATCGACAGATGCTGGATGGCAAGCCGGTGCAATTGCGTTTTTCGCATCCGTCGGAAGAGGTGTGGGTAAATGCGCGCGGTGAATTGGCAGGCATCGCAATTGGCAATCTGATTCGCAACGCGTGCCAATATACTGAGCAAGGTGTGGTGCAAGTAACGCTGGCGACAGATCGCCTCATCGTGGAAGACGAGGGCGCAGGTTTGCCGGAGAATGTGCGCACGCGCCTTTTCTCACGCAATGTGCGAGGACATGGCAAGGAATACGCCGGATCGGGTCTGGGGTTGGCAATTGTCAAGCGCGTGGCGACGCACATGGGCTGGCAGATCAATTACGAACCGCGTACTTCTCAAGGCAGTTGCTTCACTTTACGTTTTTTATCTGCACCGAGTCACGATATCTATGTCGCAGAGAGCTGAATAATTACTCAGATAGTTTGCCTTTTCTGCCCAAATGAGGCTTGCCGCCGGATAACCGTCTGTTTTGCGTCGCAAATTGGCAAAACATTCTTGCTGTCAATAAATCCTCTCGGTGACAATGCCGGATGCGCTGCCATGCGCTTTTAGGCAGCAGCGCTGCGACAATCCTCGCTCGACTTTTCCTGCAAAAACATGACCCGTACTGTTTCTTTTCTGTGCCTGTTGTCGGCAGGTTTGGCCTTGTTTGCTCATGGCACTGTGCATGCCACCGATTCGACCGAAGCGAATACCCTGCCGGCAATCTCCGTTGAGGGCGAGCGAGATATCAACGCTGAGGCGAAAAAAGAGATACGGAATGTTCCAGGCGGGGTAAGTATTCGCACTGCCGAGGAATATCGCGAGAAAAGTGTGATAGGTCTTGGCGATGCGCTTGCGTTCGTGCCGGGAGTGTATGTGCAACGCTTGTCTGGCCAAGAAGCTACGCGTATTTCCATTCGTGGCTCAGGTATTTCCAGTACTTACGTAAGTGGCATCCGTTTTTTGCGCGATGGCTTACCGATTGGGCGCGTCGATGATATGAATCAGGGCATGCTGGCCGATGTGGTGAATAATGATCGGGTTGAAATATACCGTGGTGCCAGTTCATTGCAGTATGGTGCGAGCTCGCTTGGTGGCGCCGTCAATCTGATTTCCTCCACCGGTTATACCAGCCCGGGTGTTACCGTACGTACGGAAGTAGGCTCAAACGGCTATCTCAGCGGACAGATCAAAGCCGGCAAGGTATTCGAAAATGGTATTGATACCTTCGTTTCAGCAACGCACTACCAAGCGGATGGCTTTCGCGAGCAGAGCACCGAGCGTACTTCGCGTCTCTACGCCAATTTGGGGTATGCCTTTAGTGCAACATCGCGTGGTCGCTTCCATCTAACCGAAGAGCGTTATGACGGCAAGTTTCCTGGCACGCTGAGATTGGCACAAATTCGCGATAATCCGCAGATGGCGCAGTCTTTGTTCAAGAGACTCGATGCCTATTTACGTATTTCGCCACGTTGGCATATGGCTTACCAGCATGAACTGGATCTGGATCAAGGTGACAAGCTCTCGTTCGGTGTCTTTCATACTGGCACCAAGTTCGATTCCCTGACGCCGTTCGGACGTATTTTCTACGATGAGACGGATTATGGTGTTTCGATGCGGCATGAGATGAACCGCACGTTAGGCGGCCATAAGAATCGATTTGTGTGGGGCATGAGTTATGGACGTGGAAGTGGCGACAATGCCCTGCATACGCCAGCGGTTGTCTTGCCACCGCCATTTTCCATCTAATTTGCCTGCAGCCAATGGCACGATACGCGACAAGCGCAGTACGGCGGAGTTGTTTGCTGAAAATACGTATCAGGTCACCGATGGTTTCGCACTGGTGGCAGGTGCACAGATTTTCCGCGCCATGCGTGGTACGGATAACGATACGGCCTTCTTTATCTCTGATTATCCTGATGGCACGGTATCGCGTACCTATACCTATCTAAATCCTAAAATCGGAGCGATCTGGACGCCGGCCGGCGGCACCACACAATTTTATGGCAATCTGAGTCGCAATCATGAAGCGCCGTCCAGCGTCGTTTTCTACACTCAGCGAGGTTCTTTACCAAACTCACCTAAGAGTACGCTTAACGCCCAAAGAGCTGATACGGTGTAAGTCGGTACGCGTGGCGGCGATAAGGTTTTGGCTGGGACCTCTCTATCTATCAGAGTCGTGTCCGTAACGAGTTGCTGGCTATTGCCAACTCGACCAGCCCGGCACTGCCGGCGATTAATGTGAATGCCGATTCGCCGACCTCGCACAGCGGTATGGAGTTGGGATTGAACGGCACAAAAGATATGGCGTCGCTGTCAGGTTCGATGGAATGGAGCGTGGTGTACACCTTCAGTCGTTTCCGTTTCGATGACAATCGAACCTATGGCAATAATCGTTTGCCTGGGATTCCCGAGCACGTCCTGCAAGCCGGATGGACGTATCGCCACGCAAGCGGGTTTTATATCGGCCCTTCGGTAGTGCTCGGTTCGGACTGGTATGCCGATCAGGCCAATACCCTGAAAGCGCCCGGTTATGGCGTGCTCAATCTGGGTGCGGGTTACATCTCTCGTAACGGCTATCGTCTCTTTCTCGATGCGCGCAACCTGGGCGACAAGCACTATGCCGCTACTGCCAACTATCTGGTCGATGCACGCACACAACAGAGCAATGTCTTTCGTCCCGGCCAAACACGTGTTGTGTACGTAGGTATCGAAACACGCTTTTAGTTCGTCTCACTACTGCTGCGGGCCATGTCGGGGCACAGCGTTGTCGTATTTCTTGCCGTTGGCATCCTGCTGTTGGTATTACACCCTCCCTGTTTACAATTGTTTGCGTTGCGCGTGATGTGCATCGCTTACCCCCTCGTTCATTTCCCTTCCTCCGTGCATGCTTGAGCTGCATTGACTTTGCGATCAATGCCATGCATCACCTCATCGCTCATCACGTTTTCTTCTGTCAGAACTCGTCAGAAAGTCATGGCGATTTCTCTCCAGAATGCCGCTTGCAAATTTCCCTTATCGACAAGTCGCTGACATTTTTCCTGATGTGTCGTTAGCAAATATTTTCATTTGCTGACAAAGGTTGACTTCAAGGTTTGGCGGGTAGCGCCTTATCTTCTCGCTGCAATTTGCGTTGCCATGTGCAATCAAAAAGTGCGGAATTTTTAGGCACTTCATCTTTACGGCTGAATGGAACCTCATGAACGTCATACATACCTTGCTGGGCAGGCTACGTTGTCTGCATCGGCTCTTACCAATTCATCAATCTTGGTGTGCGTTGATTTTTCTGGTTGCGATGAGCTGTGCGATTTCCGCACAGGCACGTGTCGTGGCGACGCAGATCAATGCGCCTGCAGACATCGGGCGTGGTCAGGTTGTCGATGTCAGTGTGGATTGGGTTCGTAACGTGACAGGTAGCGGCGACACCATCACTGTGGTGGTCCCACCGCAACTGACGATCGATCCGCCTGCGTTGACTGCCGGCTGTACTTACACGGCGCCTAATCTCGTATGTCCTGTACCTAACGGTACCGACGGCATGAGTGGACAAATTATCTTTCAGCTTGCCGGTGCGGCCAACGGTGGCTTCAATCTGAGTGCAACAGGCACCTCTGGTGCGGCAGCAATTCGTTCTGGTACGGTACGTTCTACGGGTGAGATTTCCATCGCAAAATCTAAAACGGTACCGCTTGCATCGCCGGTGGCTGGGCAAGCGACCACATTTCGCCTAGAGCCTAATATTGTCGTTGGCGGTGATGATGTGCCGGCTGATGCTTCGATCGTCGTGACGGACAATCTGCCCGGTACGGTGTCTGATTTCACATTGACCGGCTATACGTTTACGGGTCTCACGCCAGTCTGTAATGCCGTGTCAGCTGCGAACAGTAGTCGCGTATTGACGTGTACTTACAGCGGGCCTTTCACGATTGCCCAGTTGAATGCCAGTCACATCGACGTGACGGGAAATGGGTTGACGAATGGTTCGTTCACCAATACCGCGTCGATTGCACCGGGCAACAGCAACTACTTTGATATCAATGCAGGAAACAACACGTCGAGTGTCAATTACAGCGTTGATCCTGGTACCGATATCCAGGCCTTGGGAATCTATCCATCCGCGCCACGCTTGACCGGTAGTTCTCAGACTCTCACCCTGCGTTTTCGTAATAACGGCCCCTTGATATCGCCAGCTGGTGGGGTTGTCGAAACGGTGGTGCCAGCCGGCTTCACCATTGGTACCTTGCCATCAGGTTGTGTGCAATCTGCCGGCTCACTTACCGTGAGTGGCAATACCTATAACGGTACGGTTATCAGTTGCACGACCAATGCGGTTGCGGTCGGGGCGATTGCCGATTTCAACATCCCGCTGACATTGCCATCTGTTGCGACTGTATCGGAGTTTCCTGTCGTCGTTACACCGTCAGGCGGGATGGGCGATGCCAACACGGGTAACAACAGCGTGCTGCTGCCATTCTCGGTGGTGGATCCTTACACCGTCATGAACCTGAGCAAGAGCAAGACGCCGGGTTCGGGGCCGATCGCGCCAAGTACGCAGATCACGACCACATTGACGGTACGCAATCATGCCGACAGTCCGAGTACAGCTAGTTATTCGCCTGCGCAACCATTGCGTGCAGTGGATTACGCGCGTCCGGAAGAAGTGGCTGGTGGTGTTGTGTCGAATGTGTCGGCGGGTTGGAGCTGTTCAGTCAATGTCGGTGTGACACCGCCAGCTGGAGTGAATAGTGCTTATACAACGCAGATCGTTTGCGTGACAACAGGCTCCGGCACGCTGGCCCCAGGTGCCACGCAGGCAGTCAGTTTTCGCACAACCTCGGTGGCATCACTGACGCAGCCAATCGAACTTGCGAATACCGCTTGTACGGGTGCTTCTGCATTGACCCAGCTCGGTTTGTCTACTGCCGACGGCCCACAGCCACCTGATAACAACGTTGTTGGCAACAGTACGGATTGTGCTTCAGCCGGTTCCGGGCTCATCGTCACCCCGGTGGTGACTGGCAACGCGCAAGTCAGCGTTCGTAAAGAGTCCTCCATCGATAACAGCAACTTTCATGATGCCGTTGCCGATGCGCCAACGCTGACCAGCGCACAACAAACGCTGTACTGGCGGATTGTGATAACGACGCCGACAACGGCGCAGAATGCACAACAGGAGATTATTCCGACCTTGCGGTTGGTAGATAACCTGCCCGGTATCCTGAATGTGAGCGGTTCCGGTGCGCCTAGCTATCAGACACCAGCGATCACCGTTACCACCACACGCACGGGAACATCTACCGGCGACTGCCCGAATCTGGCCGCAGGTAGCAGCAGCCTGGTATGTAACTTCAGCAATGTGCCGCCCGGCGAACAAATCACGGTGCTGATTCCTGTGGCGCGTCCGTTGGTGAGTGGCGCACAGAGCAACACGGCGACACTAACTTCGCCGAATGCCTTGCTGAGTGCCATGAGCGGTGGGGCATTGAATGATGATGCTGCCATCAATATCCAGCCGCGTACCGATGTCGCATTGACATCGAAAACGGTGGCGCCAGCATCACCTTCCATCGGTGGTCAGGTGCAGTTCAGCGTGACGGCGCGTAATTTCGGGCCAGACAACATTCCTGCCGGAATGTTCACGATTCGTGACACGCTCAACATCGGTACGCCGACGCTGACCGTTCCTGCTTACGAGATCCTCAGTGCGAAGCCCTCTAACCCGGCGGTTATGAGTTGTACGGTCGTTGGTGGCGATATTGCCTGTACCAATACCGTCAGCGTGCCACGTTATGACACGCACACGATCAATATCGTGGCGCGTGTCAAGAAACCGGACGGCACGCTCGGTGCTGCGGAACAGGTGCAGTACAGCGGTGTGACCAATACCGCACGTGTCGATCTCGATCCATCACTATGCGAATTCCGCGAAGAGACGAATACGTCCGCTTCGCCGCTATCGACCGCCTGTAACGATGCCGCTTCGGTATCGAACAATAGCAAAACCATCAGTTTCGATATCAAGGTTCCCAAGTTCGATCTGCAGCAGGGCAAGGTTCGCGTGCTCAATGCGGGACAGAGCAACTTCCTGATTGGTGATCAACTGCGTTATCGCTTCAGCGTGCGTAATGCTGGTCCCTCGCGTGCAGAAAACATCGTCATGAATGACATTCTGGCGGTGGCATCGGGATTCCAAGTTGCGATGGTGTCCGGCATGCCGGACAAGATCAATCAGTCGCCCGCCAGTAGCGGTTTTGCGCTGGTCAGTAAGCCGGTCAGTTGTACGCAGAACACCACAAACGACAACGTTGTCTGCCGTCTGAGCGCTGATCCAGCTCAGAACTATCTCGATGCGAATGAAGAGGTCAATTTCGAAATTGCCATGACCATGACGGGAACCGCAGCGGGTGCCGTGACCTTTGGCAATCGTGCGTATGTCTGTGTGGGGGATGCCGCTTCATCGATCTACGAATCATCCGGCTCCTGTTCTTCCGATCCGACTGTTGCTGGCAACAACCTCAGCGCCGTCAACGATGTCGTTTTCCCATTGGCAGCGATCAGCGGCTTTGTCTACACCGAGCGTGGCGCGCTGAATTCGAATTACCAGCCGGGTACCGATTTGCCATTCAGTGGCGTGACGTTGACGCTCACAGGGACCGATGAACTTGGCCAACCCGTCAATCTGACAACGACGACGGGAGCCGACGGTGGCTATTCTTTCCAGAATCTGCGACCGGGTACGTATCAGGTCGTGAAAACCAATCCCGTGCGTACGCCACCTGTCGTCAACGAGGTCAATGGTGCGTTTGCGGGAACCGATGCCAACGGTACGGTGCGTGGCACGCGTAGTGGTGATGAAACGGTAACCGCCATCACTTTGCTGGCAGGTGCACGTGTGACACAGACCAACTTTGCCGTCACCAACGGTACGAATGTGGAATTGCGTCTGACCAAGACTGGTCCGCCGACACTGACGCTGGACGGTAATGCCGAATACACACTGACGATTACCAACAATGGCCAGACTGCAACTATAGGTGCATTGAAGCTCATCGAGCATATGCCACCCGGCTTGAGTCTGAATGGCAGCATGAGCAGCACGCAGGGCACGATCAGTAACGTCGTGACCACCGGTATCGTGGGCACAGGTCTCACCATTACCTTTGACTTTCTGCCAACGGTTCCCTTGGCATCGGTGAACGGTACCGCATTGATTGTCGTGCCTGTGCACGTCGATACCACTACACCGGTTGGTGTGACCACCAACTATGCATCGGTCGGTGGTGGTGGCGATATCGATCCGCCAACACCCGGCAGTAGTTGTACCGATCCGCGCTGTGCGAACGTGCCTTCGACGGTTGAAGGTGGCGGTCTGCTGTATATCGAAAAAACGTCGAACAAGCGCGACACCGAAGTCGGTGACATGGTGACGTACACCTTGACCATCAAGAATACGTCGGCTGTGGCCGTGGTGCAGCCGCGTATTGTCGATCGCCTGCCGCAAGGCTTTCGTCTGATCGATAACACTTCGCGTGTGACGGGAGCCAATCTGGTCTCGTTGCAGGGTGCTCCAGGGCCGGTCATTACCTATGCACTGGACATCATTCCGGCCAAGGCCACGGTCACGATCGTCTATCGCGTGCGGGTCGGTGTCGGCAGCATGCAGGGTGACGGGGTCAATCGCGCCAATGCCGAATGTCCGTTGAATCCGACTGCACGTTGTTCCAACGAGGCACGCTGGCGCGTCAAGGTGTCGGGTGGCGTGTTCACCAGCGATGCCTGCATCGTCGGGATGGTGTATGTCGATTGCAATGGCAATCAGATCAAAGACCATGAAGAGCTGGGTATTCCGGGAGTACGGTTGTATGCCGAGAATGGTCTGTTCCTCATCAGCGATAGCGAAGGCAAATACAGCTATTGCGGTTTCTCACCGAAGACGCACGTCCTCAAGGTCGATCAGACCACACTGCCACGCGGCAGCCGTCTTGTGGTCAGCAGTAATCGCAATGTGGGTGATGCCAACAGCCTGTTCCTCGACTTGAAGAATGGCGAGTTGCAACGTGCCGACTTCATTGAAGGTTCGTGCTCGAACACCGTGCTGGAACAGGTGAAGGCACGGCGTACGCAGGGCGAAGTGACTGCGCCGCATATCGAAAAGAAAAAAGGTGTCGGATTCAGCTTCGAAGGCAAGGCGCCCAATTATCCGCAGCAGGGAACCGACAGCGCCAACCAGGTGATCGTCAACCCGCGTATCGATAGTGAAGAAAAAGTGCGCCAGCAGCCTGTTGCCGACACGATCAGTGAACGCGATACCCCGCTGCGTCAGCTCGAGATCAATCAGGGAGGTCGCGATGGCCGTTAATCCTTCCACCTTGCATTCCGTCATCATGAATTCAGTTATTCTTCCTGCCGCTGCAGGTGGCGCTTACCGCGCGTCTCGCACAAATCGCGCTTTTGATCATGCGCCGCGCAGACGCTGGCAGGCCGTGCGGCAGACCGCCATTGCATTCGCCGTCGCCGGCACGCTGCCGGCATGGGCGCAAGGCACGATGAACGAGGCCGCCGGCAGTTTAGACAGACAACCTTCGACGATTGAGAGAAGTCGTGGCATCGATGGCAACGGCCTCGATTTGCTGCCGCTCAATGGCAGTAACAGCAATTTGCCGATGACGTCGTCGCGCGTCCTATCGGCGCAGATTGACAATGCTAATTACGCTGCAAATGCCAAGATTGGTCTGGTACGTGTGAGCGTGGCACAGAACAGTGTGCCGGCCGATGGGCAAACGCCGGCCCGATTGTCGATCACGCTGCTCGACTACAACGGCCAGCCGATATCGGGCGATGCCGTCGTAACGGTTGAGGCGAGCGCAGGGCGCATCCAGATTCCAGGTGCGCCGACTGATGAATTCGGTCCCGGTGCGAAAGATGCGGATCGTCTGTCGCGCGGTGTGCAGATCAAGGTCGTCAATGGGCAGGCCGAGGTATTGCTGCTGGCACCGTTCCAGCCACAGGATGTGACGGTGCGCATTACGGCAGGGCGGGCGCAGGCCCAAGGCGTGATCAGTTTTGTGCCTGAGTTGCGCGAAATGCTGGCAGTCGGTCTGGTCGAAGGGATTATTAAGTTCGACAGCAAATCTCCCTTGCAGTTGACCGATGCGCGACGCGACGATGGTTTCGAACGCGAGATTCGCAGCTTTTCGAGTAGTAGTAGCGATGGGCGACGTTACAGCGCGATGCGCACCGCATTTTTTCTCAAGGGGAAGATCAAGGGCGACGCGTTGCTGACCATGGCCTATGATTCGGACAAGGCGACCTACGAACGCCTGTTCCGTTCGATTCGCCCCGATGATTACTATGCTGTCTACGGCGATGCCTCGATTCGTGGCTTCGAGGCACAGTCGACTTCCAAGCTTTACGTGCGGATCGACAAGGATCGTTCCTATCTGCTGTACGGCGATTTCAATACCGGCGCTGGTTTCAGCCAGGTCTCGGGCGGCGGCAATGTGGCCTCCGTACGCAAACGCGATCTCGGTAATTACAGCCGCACGATGAATGGTGTGCGCGGACATTACGACGAAAATGGCATCTTGCTCAATGGCTTTGTCACGCGCGACAGTCTGTTGCAATTCGTGGAAGAGTTCGCAGGGCAAGGCATCTCCGGTCCGTTTGCAGTCTCCAAGCGCGATGCTGTCGTCGGTACGGAAAAGGTCGAGATCATTACTCGTGACCGCTATCAACCGGCCGTGATTCTTGCGACAGAAACGCTACAGCGTGGTGGCGATTATAGCTTCGAACCTTTCTCGGGTCGCATTCTGTTGAATCAGCCGCTGCCATCGGTGGATGCCAATGGCAATCCGAAATCGTTGCGCGTGACCTATGAGGTGGAATCGAATGGCGAGAGTTTCTGGGTCTATGGTATCGATGGACAAGTCCGCCTAAATGAACAGACAGAAGTCGGTGGCAGCTATGTCAAGGACAAGAATCCTTATGCGCCTTACACGCTGACGAGTGCAAATGCCAGCTACAAGCCCGGCGAGAAAACCACCATCGTCGCCGAGGTCGCACGCAGCCAGAGCGTATTGGCGAGTGCCAATGGCCTGGGAACGTCGATAGCCGGCAATCCCTATAGCCTGCAGCCGCAATTCGGCAATACGCCAGCCACAGGCTCGCTGGAGGAGATTGACGGTACGGCTTGGCGCGTGGAAGCCCTGCACAACGATGAATCGTTGCAGGCACGCTTCTATTACGGCCGCAGTGATCCTTATTTCAACAATCCCTCTGCCTCGCTGGCGCAGGGACGTGAAGAAGGAGCGCTCAAGGTGACCAAGCGTCTGACCGATCAATGGGCGATTTACGCGCAGGCCACACATACTGCTCACCAGACGGCCGGTGCTTCGCGCGATGCCATCGCACTAGGTACGGCGTATGACGTGACGGATCGCCTGAACGTCGACGTCGCGCTCACGCATACGGATGAAAAGGCCGGGGACTATGCCAATGCGTTGCTGAGTTCGGGTTCGGGCCTGGTGGTTGACCCATCGCCGAGTGTCGGTTTTGGGTACGGCTCCAGCCTCATTAACGCGCAGACTGGTTACGGTTACAACGGCACCAACTACGGGTTAGCCGGTGTCGATTACAACACGACTGGTGTACGCCTGCGCACGACCTACCGCGCAACCGATCGTATCGATCTGTTTGGCGAGTACGAGCACAGCATCGATGGCGATACGCAGCAACGTGCCGCTTTGGGTGCGGCCTATCGCTTCAGCGAAGTAGGACGTCTATATGGCAAATACGAGTGGATGACGGGTCTGTCGTCGCCACAGGCAGCCAATGGTGTCTATGACAGCAATGCCTTCGTGTTCGGTGCCGATACGCAGTATCTGCCGAACCAGCGCGTGTTCTCGGAATACCGTTTGCGCGATTCGCTTGGTGGTGAACAGTTGCAATCGGCCAGTGGTTTGCGCAATGGCTGGAATCTGAGCGAAACCGTCAAGGTCGCGACGACTGCCGAATATCTGCGCATCTATCGCGGTCAGGCACAGGACGCGTATGCGTTGACGGGTGCCATCGAATGGCGCCCCAACGATCTGTGGCTGCTTTCCAATCGGCTTGAATGGCGTCGTCTGAAAGACAAGCCGGGCGAAGGGGCGGCAGCGCCGGCACTGGCTGGCAACGATACCTGGCTATCCATCGTCAGTGTGGCACGCAAGATCAATCGCGACTGGACTTTCCTCGGCCGCAATTACCTGCTCTACACCGACAATCGCGGTCATGTCGGCAACCGTCATGAAGACAAGTTGCAACTCGGTGCCGCCTATCGTGATACCGATACCAACCGCCTCAACGTGCTGATGCGTTACGAATACTGGACGCAACGTGATCGCAGCGGTACCGCGGTGTACCTGCCCACATATGGCAGCAATGGTTCCGCTTACTATCCGGGCGATCCGTATGGCACCAATAACGAAGGTTTCGACAAGCACATCGTTTCGGCACATGCCGAATACCATCCATCGCGCCCTTGGTGGTTCGGTGGTCGTGCAGCAGCCAAGTCGCAGCGCGATTATTTCGATGGCCGCAGCGACACCTATCAGGCCTATTTGCTCGGTGGTCGTGTGACTTACGACATTACCAAGCGCTGGGATCTCAGTGGTCTGGCTTCCGTTATGTACAGCCCGCAAGGACACGCCGCACAACACGCGCTGGGCCTCGAAGCCGGTTATCAGGTGCAGGACAACCTATGGCTATCGGCTGGTTACAACTGGCGCGGTTTCCGCGATCGCGACCTTACCGGTTCCGATTATACGAACCAGGGTTTCTATATTCGCGTGCGTTTCAAATTCGACGAAAACCTGTTTGCCGGCAACGACAAGTTGCGTAACCCGGCGCTCGATCGCTGATCACGATTACAAGGAACAAGCATGAACACATTTCTCTCTACATCTAACCTCATCGGTATCGTGCATGCCCGTATTGGTATACGTGTCTTGCTGGCAGCGGCCGGCTTATTAGCGACGACGCAGGCGATGTCTGCCGAGGCAGTGATGACAACGGTGAATCCTGCACTTGCACCTCAGCAGGAACGCATCACGGATCGCACCATTCACCGCGATTACGGCGTTTATCGCGACACGCAAGGACGTATCAAGGCACTCAACGACAGCGGTCGACGGGTTGCCGACTATCAGTTGTCGAAGGCGCAGTGCTGGCTGGACGTTTCCTTTCATGAATACAGTCGCAATGATCGTGGTGGCTTTCCGCAAGCTGCGCTGGAAGAAAGCCAGCGCATCCTGACGGCGCTCGAACAGAAGCAGGATCCGGGCTGGCAGACGCCATTGGTCAACGATGCAGAAAAACTGCGCCCCGATTTGTGGACGCGTTACGACGCACTCAAGCAGCATGCCGGCTTTCAATGTGCGACACAGCAGACCGCTTGCGCGGAAGTGGAACTTGTACATGCCGGTAACGAGATTCGCGATGCCGGCTGGCGCCATGCCAAGCCCTACATTCAGATCGCCGAGGACCTGACCGGTGCTGCCGAGCAGGCAGCGGAAAAGTGCGCGCCACCGCCGCCAGTGCCGTCACCTGTCAAGCTGACCCTGTCGGCCGATGCGTTGTTTCGCTTCGACAAGTCCACACAAGGCGATCTGCTCATTAAGGGGCGCAAAGAGCTCGATGACATGGCCGAGAAATTACGCACGGGTTATGCCGATGTCACGGGCTTGACGGTGATCGGTCATACCGATCGTCTGGGTAGCAAGGCCTACAACCAGAAGCTCAGTGAGTCGCGTGCGCAAACCGTGAAAGCCTATTTGCAGGCGCGCGGCGTCAGTGTGCCTATTCGTGCCGAAGGTCGTGGCATGACGGAACAGATCGAGGCATGCGAGGCAGTCAAGCCGCGTCAGGCGCTGATCGCTTGTTTGCAGCCGAATCGTCGTGTCGAAGTCATCGTCTATCAGGATGCACAGCCATGAGTAAGTGCAGACGTTGTGCAGGTGATTTGACAGCATGACTGGCGAACCAAGACAAGGCGCACAAGCAAAATTGCAACGACGAGTCTGTTTGCACGGAGCGGTTGCAGCATGACCACGGTACTGCTGCTGGAAGATGATCCATTCTTGCGTAATGAATTGCTCGCCGTGCTTGGCAGGAATGGTTGCCGTGTACTGATTGCCAGTCATGAGCGCGATATCGAACCCTTGCTCGACACGTTCGATATCGCCATCGTCGATGCAAATATCGGCAGTGGCGACGGCATGCGGGTTGCTGCACGCGTGCGGGCCGCTCGGCCTGGTTGCGGCGTCATGATCCTGACGGTACAGACCGGGCTCAAGCGTAATCTTGCCAGCATGCGAAAACATGCCGATTTCGTGCTCGTCAAACCGATTTCACTCGAAGAATTGCAGGCGCACCTGATCATGCTGGGACGGCGCGTGAGGTCGTACTGGCAGTTGCATCGGACACAGCGGCAATTGATTTCGCCGAGCGGACACGCAACGTATCTCAATGAGCAGGAAATGATGTTGCTCACGCTGGCTGCACAACATGGTGAAATCGTCACGCGCCGCGAAATTGCCCATGCCATGCGCATCGACTGGCTGGAATTCGACAATCGGCGTCTGGATCAGACCATCAGCCGCTTGCGGCGGCGTTGGCTCAAAAACAGTGGCAGGGTGTTGCCCTTGTTGACCCAGCATGGCAAGGGTTTCTTTTTTGGTGCCGAGATTGTTCTGGTTTGAGGTTGCCGTATGGTGTAGGGGTATACGTTGCCTTTCTGCCAAAATCCCTGTCCGGTGTCTTGTCTGAATGAGGCGAAAAGACGCTGAATTCCTTGTCGGACGGTGAGGAGATTCCGTTTGAACAGGCCTAAATCCATTAAAATAGCGGCCTGTTTCGAGAATATCCCCCATGTCCATTTCAACTACCCAGGAAATCGTCGAAGAATTGCGTGCCGGTCGCATGGTGATTCTGGTCGATGAGGAAGATCGTGAAAACGAAGGTGATCTGGTGCTGGCCGCCGATTTCGTCACGCCTGAAGCCATCAACTTCATGGCGCGCTTCGGTCGTGGCCTGATTTGTCTGACATTGACCGAAGAGCGTTGCGATCAATTGGCGCTGACCATGATGACGGCGCGCAATGGCACCTCTTACGGTACGGCCTTTACGGTCTCGATCGAAGCTGCCGAAGGTGTGACGACAGGTATTTCTGCGGCCGACCGTGCGCGTACCGTACAAGCGGCTGTCGCCAGGGATGCCAAGGCGATCGATATCGTCCAGCCCGGCCACATCTTCCCGCTCAAGGCGCAAAAGGGTGGTGTGCTGATGCGTGCAGGCCATACCGAAGCCGGTTGCGACCTAGCCGAGCTGGCAGGACTGACGCCGGCAGCCGTCATCTGCGAAATCATGAAGGACGACGGCACGATGGCACGTCTGCCCGACCTGATTGAATTCGGCAAAGAGCATGGGCTGAAAATCGGCACGATCGCCGATCTGATTCATTACCGCAGTCAGACCGAATGCTTTGTCGAGCGTGTTGGCGAACGCACCATGGAAACCGTGCATGGCACTTTCCAGGCGGTGCTGTATCGCGACAAGCCAAGTGGCGGCGCGCATCTGGCGCTGGTGCATGGCGATATCGTGCCCGATGAAGAAACGCTGGTGCGTGTGCACCAACCGGTATCCGTGCTCGATCTGCTGGAAACCAAGGCGACCACGCACTCGTGGAATATGGCTTCCGCCATGCAGGCGATCAAGCAGGCAGAGCGCGGTGTGATGGTGCTGCTCAATTGCGAGGAGTCGGCCGACGAACTGTTTTCCGAATTCGAGGCACTGGATAATCCGGCTGGTCGTGCGCAGCCACGTGCCTCGCGCATGGATTTGCGTACCTACGGTATTGGTGCACAAATCTTGCGCGATCTGTCGGTTGGTCGCATGAAGCTGCTTTCCAAGCCGCGCAAGATGCCGTCGATGACGGGCTTCAATCTGGAAGTCACTGGCTATCGTGCCACGCCGGAAAATTGAGCATTCGTTCAGTTTGTTGAGAATTTCATTGTCGAATCAGTGGCTTGTGATTCGATTGTTCATTCAGTAAGGCGCGCAAGCGCATAAAGGAAGCATCATGACCGTTGGCACTTATGAGATCAATCTGGCGGGAGAAGGCCTGCGTATCGGTATCGTGCAGGCACGCTTCAATCAGGACGTCTGCCACGGTTTGCTGGCTTCCTGTCTGGCCGAGCTCAAGCATCTGGGTATCGAAGATGAAGACATCCTTCTGGTGACGGTGCCAGGCGCGCTGGAAATTCCGCTGGCGCTGCGCAAGATGGCCGAGACCATGCAGTTCGATGCACTGATTGCGATTGGTGCCGTTATCCGCGGTGAGACGTATCACTTCGAGCTGGTGTCGAACGAATCCGGTTCCGGTATCACGCGCGTGGGCCTGGATTTTGGCATTCCTGTTGCCAATGCCGTATTGACTACGGATACCGACGAGCAGGCCGAAGCACGCATGGAAGAAAAAGGTGCCGATGCGGCGCGTGTTGCCGTGGAAATGGCGAATCTGACCATCGCCCTCGAAGAGCTGGCTGATGCCGCCGACGATGAAGAGGATGACGACTGAGTTTTGCCGTCGCTTTCTCCCTCCGTTTAACTCACATGTCATGCCGTGCCGGCATGAATTCGCAAGCCATGAATCAGAAATCTGAACACGCCAATCCAAACAAGAACCGTACGCCACGTCACCGTGCGCGCGAGTTCGCCCTGCAGGGCCTTTACCAATGGCTGCTCAATCACGAGGAAGTGCGCGCCATCGAGTTGCATATCCGTCAGGCGCACGGGTTTGACAAGGCTGATATCGAACACTTCGATGCATTGCTGTATGGTGCCGTCAAGCAGGCGCCGGAGCTGCGCGCCGGTTTAGCGCCGCTGATCGACCGTGAAATCGA
Source organism: uncultured Oxalicibacterium sp. (assembly GCF_913776015.1). Classification (GTDB taxonomy): domain Bacteria; phylum Pseudomonadota; class Gammaproteobacteria; order Burkholderiales; family Burkholderiaceae_D; genus Oxalicibacterium. The sequence goes on from NZ_CAJYMD010000039.1 coordinate 22,530, forward strand.
TGCGCTGTCGCCAGTCGAGCATGCTGCCCTGTTGATCGGTGCCTACGAACTCAAGAATCACATCGAAATTCCGTACAAGGTCGTCATCAACGAGGCGGTCGAGTTGACCAAGTCGTTCGGTGGCATCGATGGTCATAAATACGTCAACGGCGTTCTCGACAAGTTTGCCGCGACGGTGCGTGAAGTCGAATTTGCCAACCGCAAGGGCTGATCGGTATTTGTCAGGACTTGCGCCCTGGCTTTGATTTGGGGCCAGGTAATCAAGTCTGAAGCGAGTTTCGATCTCGCATCCGCCATCTGTGCAGTCATGCCGGATGGCGTTTTTCATGGTGCGCTCACAACGCGTGTTTGCGCCTCTTGTCAGAAACGAATGGAAGGAGAGGGCCTTGTCTGTCGATTTGCCGTTACTGGCTGCACGACTTGAACAGATTGCGCCATTCCATGTGATGGAACTGGCCAAGCATGCTGCCGAACTGGAGCGGCAAGGGCGTCATATCGTCCACATGGGCATTGGCGAGCCGGATTTCACGGCGCCGCAGCCAGTGCTCGATGCGGCCATGCGCGCCATGCAGGAAGGACGCTCGCAATATACGGCAGCGACCGGCATGCCGGCCTTGCGTAAGGCTATCTCGGATTACTACCAGGACGCCTATGGTGTAAAGGTTTCGCCATCGCGTATCGTCGTCACGGCAGGGGCATCGGCGGCATTATTACTGGCATGTGCGGCACTGGTGGAACACGGAAGTGAGGTATTGATGTCTGATCCTTCGTATCCCTGTAATCGCCATTTTGTGGCGGCTTTCGGTGGAAGTGCGCACATGATTGCCTGTGATGCCGCGCAGCGTTTCCAGTTGTCGGCACGACAGGTACGAGAACATTGGACGTCGTCCACGCGCGGTGTTTTGCTCGCTTCACCGTCCAACCCGACCGGCACTACGATCGCGGCAAAGGAATTGGCTTGCATCGTTGATGAAGTGTGTAGCAGAAAAGGTTTTGTCATTGTCGATGAAATCTATAACGGCTTGCGCTATGACAGTGCGCCGTTCTCGGCGACCTCGCTGGGCGACGATGTGATTGTCATCAACAGTTTTTCCAAATACTTCAATATGACAGGCTGGCGTCTTGGCTGGTTGGTGGTGCCGGAAGCATTGGTGCCAGCAATTGAAAAGCTTGCGCAAAACCTGTTCATTTGCGCCCCCAGCATTGCCCAGCATGCAGGACTTGCATGTTTTTCTGCTGAAGCGCGCGCCATCTATGAAGAGCGCCGACTCGAAATGCAGCGTCGCCGCGATTACATCGTGCCAGCGTTGGAGAGTGTGGGTTTACGTGTACCGGTCATACCGGATGGTGCGTTTTACGTTTATGCAGATTGTTCGTGCTTGTCTGATGACGCAGACCGCCTCAGCCGTGATTTGCTGGAGCAGGCCGGGGTGGTGGTGGTGCCGGGCATGGATTTTGGTGTGGCAGAACCACGTCGCTACTTGCGGATTTCCTATGCCACCTCGCTGGAGCATTTGCGGGAAGCCGTAGCGCGTATGCGGCGCTTTTTCGAGCGTGGCGACGGAGGTGAGTAAGTCTATTTATTATTCGCACAATAAAAAAGGAGCCTTGTGGCTCCTTTTCTTATAGAGATGACGACTCGGCTTAGAGCGACGTCATGCCATTCGAGAGTTTTTCCTTGCGGCCCATGTCTTCCACGCTGGCGCCCGTGCTGACCATTTCAGGTTGCTTGGCTTGTGCCGATGCTGGAATCGCTTGTTTGGCTGGCGCGCGGCTGGCCATCGCTGCATAGACCGAAACACGCTTGCCACTGGCAACGGCTTTCAGACGGTCATATTCGCCCAGTACCTTGGCACCGTAGCCGGCATCATCGGTCATTGCGGCAGCGCCGACGTAGCGCTTGAGTCCAGCCTCGACCGAACCGCCACGTGCGACATATTCCTTGAGAATCAGCGAGCCGACGCGGATATTGGCAACCGGATTCAGTGCTGCCTGTGCACCGCCCATTTCGGCAAACTTGTCGTGGTGAACCTTGGACATGACCTGCATCAGGCCCTGTGCGCCGACCGGGCTTTCTGCGAAAGGATTGAAGCGCGATTCAATTGCCATGACGGCCAGAATCAGCAGGGGATCGAGGTTGATTTCCTGCGCCGTCAAATAGGCAGCGGAAACCAGCATATTGGTAGCGTCGTTCGCAACACGGTAGCGCTTGGAAATCCATTCTGTGACGCGCTTTTGTTGCACTTCGCTGCCGAGCAGCGCATTGGGTGCCACATTTGCGGCGACGGTTTTGATGTTATCGGCATCATCCTGATTGCCGGCTGCCTCTTCGCCCATCAGATTGGACATTGGCGGCAGATCGACTTGTGGAGAATTCGATGCAACAGCTTCGCTGAACGGAGAGAGCGCCTGCAACTTGTCGGCTACTTCCGGTTTGAAAAACATCATGGTAAGGACGGCAATCGCAGCGAGGCCAAGAGCCATCACAGCGTGGCGAGCGGTATTGACCAGCTTGCCGGTGGAAGCGCGCATCGGGGTCGAGCGCGCGATCACCTCTCGTGCCGATTGGTTGGCGACTTGTCGCATCGCCTGGGTCATACGATCTAACATTACTTGCTCCTGAATTAACGCGGCAGGTGAAGGGCTCCACCAGTTCGGATGTAGAACCCTGAACGTGCCGTGAATCAGAGAAATCGCCTGTTCGCACCGCGTGGCAGCACGGAACAGGCGTCGGAGTTGTCTGGTGAATGTCGCTACGGCGGTCCATCGGCCAAAAACAACTTATCGGGGAAGGCGCAGTGCCTTGCAAATCTAGGTAACGACTGTGGAGGCCCGATCCTCCGATGAAGCGAAGAGAGGTTTCTTTTCTTCCCCGTTTGATGTTCAAATACGGGCCTGCTCTTCGAGTTGCGCGAATTGTAGGAGTCCGTTTATATCGAGTCAATACTACAAAAACGCAATTTCATAACTTTATGATCTTAAGATTTTGGGTTGGTTCACCAAAATTCAATGAAATCAATCACTTGCACTTTTGGTCTCCTAAATTGTGTCCAGTGGTAAAAAACGCGAAAAATATGAAATATTCAGACCTCCGCGACTTTATTTCCCAATTGCAACAAATGGGCGAACTTAAACGCATAAACGTGCCCGTTTCGACGCATTTGGAGATGACTGAGATATGCGATCGAACTCTGCGAGCACAAGGGCCGGCGCTGCTCTTCGAGCAGCCCACGAGCCAAAAGATTCCCGTACTGGGTAATCTTTTCGGTACGCCAAAACGTGTAGCGCTGGGCATGGGGGCGACCGATGTCAGCGAATTGCGTCGTATCGGCCATGTGCTGGCAACGCTGAAAGAACCCGAACCGCCCAAGGGATTCAAGGATGTAATGGGCATGACGTCGATGGTCAAGGCGCTGTGGGATATGGCGCCGAAGGAGACGCGCAGTGCGCCATGCCAGGAAATCGTATGGGAGGGCGATGATGTCGATCTGGCGCGCCTGCCGATTCAGCATTGCTGGCCCGGCGATATTGCACCACTCATCACGTGGGGGCTGGTGATCACCAAGGGGCCGAACAAGAAACGGCAAAATCTGGGTATATATAGACAGCAGGTGCTGGGCCGCAACAAGGTCATCATGCGCTGGCTGGCGCATCGCGGCGGCGCGCTGGATTTTCGCGAGCACTGCCTGATCAATCGTGGTCAGCCATATCCGATTTCGGTGGCGCTGGGGGCCGATCCTGCGACGATATTGGGTGCCGTGACACCGGTACCGGATAGCCTTTCCGAATACCAGTTTGCCGGCCTGTTACGCGGCAGCCGGACAGAACTCGTCAAATCCATTGGCAGCGAGTTGCGTGTGCCGTCTTCGGCCGAGATCGTGCTGGAAGGTCATATTTATCCCGACGAATCGCATCCCAGCGGTTACGAGCATGCACTTGAAGGCCCGTATGGGGACCATACCGGCTATTACAACGAGCAGGATTCCTTCCCGGTTTTCACCATCGATCGCATTACGATGCGGCGCGATCCGATCTATCACTCTACGTATACAGGTAAGCCGCCAGATGAGCCGGCGGTGCTGGGTGTGGCGCTGAATGAAGTGTTCATTCCACTGCTGCAGAAACAGTTCTCGGAAATTACCGATTTCTATCTACCGCCTGAAGGTTGCAGTTACCGTATGGCCGTGGTGCAGATGAAGAAGTCGTATGCCGGTCATGCCAAGCGCGTGATGTTTGGCGTCTGGAGCTTCCTCCGGCAGTTTATGTATACGAAGTTCATCATCGTGGTGGATGAAGACGTCAACGTGCGTGATTGGAAGGAAGTCATCTGGGCAATTACCACGCGTGTCGATCCGTTGCGCGATACCACGCTGGTGGACAACACGCCGATCGATTATCTCGATTTCGCCTCACCGATCAGCGGGCTAGGCAGCAAGATGGGTATCGACGCCACCAATAAATGGCCGGGGGAAACCAGCCGTGAGTGGGGTACGCCGATCGAAATGACGGATGCGGTCAAAACGCGGGTGGATCAGATCTGGCAAGAGCTGGGTATTTAACGCTGGGCATCTCGGCGGACAATTCAGTCGGCGGGAAAGCGGTCATTGCGGTGGCGGTGATGCGCTGCTTTCTCGTTTGCATGTTAAGGAATGAACGGCGCACGCAGTAATTCTGCAGCGCGTGCATCACATTGCTGATAGAATGCAGGTCGGCGGGCCCCTGCGCATTGTGGCATGGTCAATCTGGTCAGGTCGGGAACGAAGCAGCCACAGCCATTTACTGCAAGTGCCGTAGATCAGGCTCGCCCCTCTCAGTATTCACTCGTGCCAGTTATTCTCGGTCCGACACGCATTTCTCCCCTTGTCATTCCAACAAATTGTGCAGTGTCAGCGCTGTGGAATTTTATTTGTTGCGGACAGCCCACGAATGGCTGCCATGTTAAGCTTCTCGCGCAACTTGGGTGCCGGTGACCGCTCTGTAAAGCGGACAGCATTTTGGTCCCCAATTCTTCATGCTGCATACTTCATTTGGCCCCATGCAACGTAATAGAAAATTCCTCCTGATTGGTCTAGGCATCGTTGGGGTTGCCGTCATTTCATATTTACAGTTTTTTCGAACCGGACAGAAATCAGGGCGTCCTGACAGTGCCATGGTCGTGCGTTCGACGGTTGCGAAGCAGCAAACGGTTCCTTTGACCGTGCAGGCAAATGGCACAGTGAGCGCCATCACGATGGTGGAAGTGCGCCCCAAGGTGCAGAACATCGTGCGTGCCGTGCATGTCAAGGAAGGGCAATTCGTCAAAGCGGGGCAACTGCTGTTTACCTTGGATGAGCGTAATGACCAATCCAATCTGGCACGTTCGCAAGCCGAATTGGCTGCCGCGCAATCCGATCTGGCAGATGCCGAACTGACGCTCAAGCGCAATCAGGATCTGGCCAAGCAGAATTTCGTCTCGCAGGCCGTGGTCGATACCTCGCGTACGCGTGTCGAGTCCTTGCGCAATACCATCAAGGCCAATCAGGCGGCAGCCCAATCGAGCGCCATCGTGCTGGGTGACAACCGCATTACGGCCAGCATTGATGGGCGTTTGGGTGTCATTAACGTGTTTCCGGGCAGCCTGGCGCAGCCGGCCGGAACCGCGATGGTAACGATTACACAGATCGATCCGATTGCCGTGACATTTTCGTTGCCTGAGCGCGAGTTGCAGAACGTGGTGGGAACCTATCCCAATGCCGATGCGCCAGTGACGGTGCAACTGCCCGGACAAGCGCCGGTGACCGGTCGCCTGATGTTCATCGATAACGTGACGGACAGCCAGACCGGCACCATCCGCATGAAAGCGCGTTTCGATAACAAGGAGCGCAAACTGTGGCCGGGTGGTTATGTGAATGTCAGCATGGTGACGCGCAATGTGCCCGATGCCGTTACGGTGCCGGCGCAGGCCGTGGTGACCGGGCCGGTTGATCGCTTTATCTATGTGATCCAGCAGGATCAGACTGTCAAGGATGTCAAGGTGACGGTTTTGGCGACCGAGAATGGGCAAGCGGTTGTGACGGGGCTGGCGAGCGGGGCGCGCGTTGTGGTGGAAGGTGCGCAAAACCTGCGTCCCGGCAGCAAGGTGCGCGAGGTAAAGGTGCCACCGAAGTCTGCTGCCGACACCATGCCCGCCGACGATTGATTGCCCTGCGCCCGGACATCCCTCTGTGAATATTTCCGAACTTTGTATACGCCGGCCGGTCATGACCGTGCTGCTGTCGATCGCGATTGTCGTGATCGGCGCCTACAGTTATTTCAAGTTGCCGATTGCGGCATTGCCGAGTTACGACACGCCAGTCATCAATGTGACGGCGTCGCTGCCGGGTGCCAGCCCGGAAGTCATGGCGTCTTCGGTTGCGCTGCCGCTGGAAAAACAGTTCTCGACGATTTCAGGCCTGTCGACCATCAGTTCCAGCAGTACGCTCGGCAATACCTCGATCACGCTGGAGTTCGATCAAGACCGCAATATCGATGCGGCAGCAGTCGATGTGCAGGCGGCTCTTCTACGCGCGCAGCGCAGCCTGCCGATCGAGATGACCTCGCTGCCGGCCTATCGCAAGGTCAATCCGGCTGACCAGGCTATTCTGCTGCTGGCGCTGACTTCGCCGTCGATGCCCTTGTCGGAACTCAACGATTACGGCGAAAACCTGATTTCACCGTCTCTTTCCACGATCAATGGCGTGGCGCAGGTGCAGGTATTCGGCCAGCGCCGTTTTGCGGTGCGCGTGAAGGTCAAGCCGGATGAACTCGCGGCGCGCAACATGACGATGGATGAGTTGGCGCAGACAATTCGTGCAGCGAATGCCAATTCACCCGTCGGCGTACTCGACGGTGAGCGCCAGACGCTGACCTTGCAGGCCAACCGCCAGATGCAAAATGCGGCAGCGTTTGCCAATATCGTGATCAGTAGCAGCAACGGTCACGTGGTGAGACTGTCGGATGTAGCCGAGGTGACCGATAGCGTCGAATCCACCAAGAGCGGTAGCTGGGCGAATGGCAAACCTTCGATCGTGCTGGCGGTGCAGCGTCAGCCAAATGCCAATACGGTTGCCGTGGTGGATGCGGTGAAAGCGCAGTTGCCGCTTTTCAAGGAGCAGATGCCTGCTTCGATCGACGTACAGGTCTTGAACGATCGTTCAGTCTCGATTCGCGAGGCGATTCATGATGTGCACTTCACGCTGGCGCTGACGATCGCGCTGGTCGTGATGGTGATTTTCCTGTTCCTCAAGCGTTTTACGGCCACGCTGATCCCCGTATTGTCGTTGCCGATTTCGCTGATTGGTTGTGCGGCATTGATGTACTGGGCCGGTTTCAGTCTGGATAACGTTTCGCTGCTGGGTATCACGATTGCCGTTGGCCTAGTAGTGGATGACGCCATCGTCATGCTGGAAAACATCGTGCGTCATATCGAGGATGGCATGGAGCCATTGGCTGCGGCCCTCAAGGGTTCGCGCGAAGTTAGCTTCACCATCATTTCGATCTCGATCTCACTGGTGGCGGTATTCATTCCCATCTTCTTCATGCCGGGCGTGATCGGTTTGCTGTTCTATGAGTTTGCCGCTGTCGTGTCGCTGGCCGTATTGGTGTCGGCACTGATGTCACTGACGTTGGTACCGATGATGTGCAGCCGCTATCTGAAGGCAGAGCGCGAAGAACATGCGCCGCAGAATTGGATCAGCCGCAAGTTCGAGCAGGGTTTCGATCGCGTGCTGGCGGGGTATACGCGCGGCTTGGATTGGTCGCTCGCGCATCGCAAACTGATTCTGTTGCTGGCGTTTGCTACCTTCGTGCTGACGGTGGTTTTGTTCATCACGATTCCCAAGGGCTTTTTCCCGACCGAAGATATTGGACAGATCAGTGTGACGATTGAAGGGCCGGAAGATGCCGCTTATCCGACTATGGTCAAGCTGATGACGCAGGCATCTGAAATCATTCGTGCCAACCCCAATGTGGCAACGGGTACTGTGCGTACGCGTGACAGTAATGTTGGCACCATGTTTATCGGACTCAAGCCGCGTGCCGAGCGGGATTCGATGGATGTCGTGTTGCGACAGTTACGGGCGAGTGTCAGGGATATTCCTGGCATCACGGTTTTCATGATGCCGGTGCAGAACCTGCGTCTTGGCGGTCGTAGCAGCAAGAGCCAATATCAATTCGTGTTGCAAAGCGTACGGGCCGATGAACTCAATGCCTGGTCGGAGAAATTGCTGGCACGCATGCGTGCCAATCCGTCGTTCATCGATGTGACCAGCGATTCGCAATTGAAGGGTTTGCAGGCCGAAGTGGTGATCGATCGTGACCGCGCCAATCAGGCCGGTATCGCGATTCAGGATATTCGCACTGCGCTCTACAGTACCTTCGGCGATCGCCAGATTTCCACGATCTATACGAGTGCCAACAGTTACTACGTGATCATGCAGGACAGTAACGTCGGTCGCCAGGATGAGTCCGATCTCGGCAAGATCTACCTGCGCAGCAAGACCGGTGCACTGGTGCCACTGACAAGCGTGGCAACGGTAAAACGCACGGCCGGTCCGATTTCGGTCAACCATCAGGGGCAATTGCAGGCAATTACGCTGTCGTTCAATCTGGCGCCGGGCGTGCCGCTGGGGCAGGCAACGGCGCAACTCGACCGCATCAAGGCAGAAGTGGAATTGCCGCAAAGCATTATCACCAGCTACGCGGGGGATGCTGCCGTATTCCAGCAATCACAAGGTAACCAGATCGCGCTACTGATTCTGGCCGTGGTGGTGATTTATATCCTGCTGGGCGTGCTGTATGAAAGTTATATCCATCCGATCACGATTCTGGCGGGGTTGCCGTCGGCGGTGGTGGGTGCCTTGCTCACACTGCGTATCTTCAATGTCGAACTGACGATGATCGCCATCATCGGCATCCTGCTGCTGATCGGGCTGGTGAAGAAAAACGCGATCATGATGATCGATTTTGCGCTGGCGGCGCAGCGCGAGGAAGGCAAGACGCCGGCTGAAGCGATCCGCACGGCTTGCATTCTTCGCTTCCGACCGATCATGATGACGACGCTGGCAGCCGCGATGGGAGCGATGCCGATTGCACTCGGGATCGGTGCCGGCGCCGAATTGCGTCAGCCGCTGGGGCTGGCGGTAGTGGGCGGCTTGATGGTGTCGCAGGTCATCACGCTGTTCATCACGCCAGTGATTTACCTGTATCTCGATCGTTACAGCGGCGACGGGCCGTTGCAGATCACGCCGGAGCAGATGGCCGCAGCACGCTGATCGAAACTTTTTGGCGACACGCTCCACGTTTTGTTGCCATAACGAAGTGCTTGAAGTGAGATGGTGCGTGCGCTACAGCGCTTGCCACCTTCTCCGAGCCAGTGGCGCGTTTGGTCGAAGAAATTAAGGGCGCCGCATCGGCGTCATCCTGTCGGAGGCTGCTCTCTTGTCGGCGCGCATGCAGGGATCTTGGCGGTCGGTCGCGTTTGTTTCTTGCTGATGGGAAGAAACCCGGCGACTCTGTAAATGATCGGCCGGTGTCGGGTAAAATGCGGGTTGCCTTTGGTTTGCATTTTCCTCGTCCAACGCGAACGGCCCCATGTCCTATCAAGTTCTTGCTCGTAAATATCGTCCGAAGAGTTTCGACACCCTGGTCGGGCAGGAACACGTCGTGCGCGCACTCACGCATGCGCTCGATAACCAGCGCCTGCACCACGCCTATCTGTTTACAGGGACGCGCGGGGTTGGCAAGACGACGCTGTCGCGCATTCTGGCGAAGTCGTTCAATTGCACCGGTCCTGATGGCACTGGTGGCATCACCGCCACGCCATGCGGCGTGTGCGAAGCTTGCACCGCCATCGATGCCGGCCGTTTCGTCGATTACATCGAAATGGATGCCGCCTCGAATCGTGGCGTCGATGAAATGGCGCAACTGCTCGAACAGGCGATCTACGCACCGTCCAATGCGCGCTTCAAGGTCTACATGATTGACGAGGTGCACATGCTGACCAGCCACGCCTTCAACGCCATGTTGAAGACGCTGGAAGAGCCGCCGGAGCACATCAAGTTCATTCTTGCGACGACCGATCCGCAAAAAATTCCCGTCACCGTGCTGTCGCGCTGCCTGCAGTTCAACCTCAAGCAGATGCCGCCGGGACATATCGTCTCGCACCTTGAAAATATTCTCGGTCAGGAACAGATCGAATTCGATACGCCAGCCTTGCGCCTCCTTGCGCAAGGTGCGCATGGCTCGATGCGCGATGCCTTGTCGCTGACCGATCAGGCCATCGCTTACGCCGCAGGCAAGGTAACGCTGGATGCGGTACAAGGCATGCTGGGTGCGCTCGACCAATCTTTCCTCGTGCGGATTCTCGATGCGCTGGTAGCCAAAGATGGCGCAGGTCTGCTGGCTGTTGCCGATGACATGGCAACGCGCAGTCTGTCGTACAACGCCGCCTTGCAGGATCTCGGTTCACTGCTGCATCGCGTAGCATTGGCGCAAAGCGTGCCTTCTGCGATTCCCGACGATTTGCCGGAACGCGAAGATGTGTTGCGTCTGGCAGGCTTGTTCGATGCCGAAGAAATTCAATTGTTCTACCAGATTGCCGTGCACGGCCGTAATGAATTGGGTCTGGCACCGGACGAATACGCTGGTTTCTCGATGACCTTGCTGCGCATGCTGGCGTTTCGTCCTGGCTTGGGTGCCGCAGATGTGGCGCCGCCCACGTCCGCTGGAAATGCCGCACCAAAGATCGTGCATGGTACGACGACCTCCGCACCGCTTGCGACTTCGCAGGCAGCGGTGCCGACTATGGCGTCTCCATCCGCTTCCGCCGCACGGCTGAGCGCCGCGCCGCAGGCCGCTACCACCAGCGCACCAGTCGTCCAACGGCCTGCTGGCAGCGTGAGCCCGGCACGCGCTGCGCTGGAAGCAGCACGTGCTGGCATGAAAGGTGGCGGTGCGCGTCCTGCGCAGGCTGCACCTGCTCCTTCACCAGCTTCAATGCCGCAAACGCCCGTTGCGTCGGCACCGCCATCCGTAGCCGCAATGGTGCCTAGTCCGGCACCCGCGCCAGTGACGCCAGCACCTATCGTCAGCGCGTCGCCGACATCACGCGTGCCATCGTCCTTCGATCAGGCGCCACCGATGGACTTGTCCGATTTGCCGCCTGCGCCGCCGTGGGAGGATGAATTCGATTTGCCGCCTTCGAGTGGTGTACAGGAAGACGGTCTCAGCGCACCGGCTCAAAAAAAAACTGAAACGCTGAGCGTTGAGGAAATTCAACCGACCGCATCCATCGCCTTGACGGCAACGCCGGCTGATGCGATCCGACCCTTCCTGCTGCATCCTGTCGAAGGCTTGTCCTGGGATGGCAATTGGCCTGTTCTGGCTGCGGCGCTGCCGGTACGCGGCATGGTGCAACAACTCGCGCATCAGAGCGAGCTGATGGGTGCCAGCCGTGAAGGCAATGCCATCGTGCTCGATCTGCAAGTCAATGTGGAAACCTTGCTGGCCGCTGGCAGTGTGGAAAAACTGACGGGTTGCCTGAGCGAACATTTTGGTCAGACCGTGCGCCTTAATACGAAGCTGGGCCCGGTGCAGCATACGGCGAATGCCGCCGCCATTGCCTATCGTGCCGAGCGTCAGCGCGAAGCCGAGCAGTCGATGCAGGACGATCCCTTTGTACAGAAACTCATGCGTGAACTGGGTGCGACCATTCTGCCCGGTTCGGTGCGGCCGGTCTGATCCGGCACGCATCGCTTTTTCTCTTTATTCCCGATTCAATCAAAGGAGTTTCCATCATGATGAAAAACCAGTTGGCAGGCTTGATGAAGCAGGCGCAGGCCATGCAGGACAACATGAAGAAGATGCAGGAACAACTGGCTTCGATCGAAGTGGAAGGCCAGTCGGGTGCCGGTCTGGTCAAGGTTGTCATGAGCTGCAAGCATGACGTCAAGCGCGTCACCATCGATCCTTCGCTCGTCGGCGACGACAAGGACATGCTGGAAGATCTGGTTGCTGCTGCCTTCAACGATGCCGTGCGCAAAGCCGAAGTGACATCGCAGGAAAAGATGGCAGGCGTCACTGCCGGCATGCCATTGCCACCCGGCTTCAAGATGCCGTTCTGATCGCGGGAACGCGTTGAAAACACCTTCCAGCCTTGATTTTCTGACCGAAGCGCTGCGCCGCTTACCCGGTGTGGGGCCGAAATCCGCGCAGCGGATGGCCTTTCACCTGATGCAGCACGATCGCGATGGTGCCGCCTTGCTGGGCCGCGCCCTGTCGCAGGCGGTCGAGAAGGTGCAGCACTGCGCGATGTGTAACACCTTCACCGAACACGAGGTGTGCGAGGTGTGTCTGGATGGTGAGCGCAATCCCGAGCTACTGTGCGTGGTCGAAACACCGGGCGATCAGGTGATGATCGAGCAGACCTTGACCTATAAAGGCTTGTACTTCGTGTTGATGGGCAGATTGTCGCCGCTGGATGGCATCGGCCCGCGCGATATTCATCTGGAAAAGCTGATTGCCCGCGCGACTGACGGTATCGTGCAGGAAGTCGTGCTCGCCACCAACTTTACCAACGAAGGTGAGGCGACCGCGCATTACATCAGTGAAACGCTGAAGGCACGCGGCCTCAAGGTCAGCCGTCTGGCGCGTGGTGTGCCGGTCGGTGGTGAACTCGAATACGTCGATGCCGGCACGATTGCGCGTGCCATGCTGGATCGCCGTACAACCTGACCATTTACTTTCGATTGCCTGATGCCGATTTCTGCCGTATCAGGCGGCTTCTGCATGGAGTGCTGACATGTCCCTGCATCTGATCGACGGCTTATCTCAACGCTGGCAATCCCTGAGCACTTCGCTACGCGCGGACCCGGCTGCGGCATCGCATGTCTGGTGGACGTTGTGCGAGCGTCTGTGCGAGCCGCATCGCCGCTATCACGGCCTGTCGCATGTGGCTGCGCTGCTGACGCAGGCCGAGCGCTGGGCCGATCACATTCGGGATGCGCATGTGGTGCAACTGGCGATCTGGTTTCACGATGCCGTCTACGATCCGCAGCAGGATGACAATGAAGCGCGCAGCGCCGATCTGGCGCGCTGTGCCTTGCTCGACATGCAGATCGATGAAGCCCTGATTCCCCATGTGACGGCCTGCATTGCGGCGACCGCAGGCCATCGTGTCACGACGGAGGAAGTGCCTGATTTGCCCTTGTTTCTCGATCTGGATCTGGCGATTCTCGGCGGCGAGCCTCGTGAGTATGCGCAGTACCGCGCCGCCATTCGAGCCGAATACGCCTGGGTCGAAGAAACGGCATTCCGTGACGCACGTGCCAAGGTATTGCAAGCCTTTCTCGATCGTCCCGTCCTGTATTTCACTGAACCGTTGCGGCAGGCGTATGAAGCGCGTGCGCGCGACAATGTGCTGGACGAACTGCAGGCACTCTCCCAACCGATTCACCCGATTCCCGACTGAATGTCATGACCGCCACCCCAAAAACTTCCGGCCCGCTTGCCGGTATCAAGGTTCTCGAACTCGGCACGCTGATTGCCGGGCCATTCTGCTCGCGCATGCTGGCCGAATTCGGTGCCGATGTGATCAAGATCGAATCGCCGGATGGCGGCGATCCGATCCGGCAATGGCGCGTATTGAAAGACGGCACCTCGTTGTGGTGGTCGGTGCAGGCGCGCAACAAGAAAAGTCTGACGCTCAATCTCAAGGATCCACGCGGTCAGGAGATTGCACGCCAACTGGCTTTGGAAGCCGACATCATCATCGAGAACTATCGTCCGGGCGTGCTGGAAAAATGGTCGCTCGGTTACGAGCAATTGAAAGCGGTCAATCCCGCTACCATCATGGTGCGGCTATCGGGTTTCGGCCAGACCGGGCCGATGAAGGATCAACCGGGTTTCGGTGCGATTGGCGAATCGATGGGCGGCATGCGTTATGTATCGGGCTTTCCCGATCGCCCACCATTGCGCATTGGCATCTCGATTGGCGATTCGGTGGCGGCATTGCACGGCGTGATCGGTGCCATGATGGCTTTGCGGCATCGCGATGTGACGGGTGGTCGCTGGAATGGCCAAACGGGTGAGGCATGCGTGGCAGGGCAGGGCCAGATGATCGACGTCGCGCTCTACGAAGCCGTGTTCAACATGATGGAATCGCTGGTGCCTGAATACGATTACGCCGGCGTGGTGCGCGAACGCACGGGCGGTGCCTTGCCCGGGATCGTACCGTCGAATACCTACACCACTGGCGACCATGAAAACATCGTGATCGCCGGGAATGGCGATGCCATCTTCAAGCGTCTGATGCTGGCGATGGGGCGGGATGATCTTGCCAATGATCCGCAACTGGCGCGCAACGATGGTCGCGTGCCGCGTACGCAGGAAATCGATGATGCGATTCAGGCTTGGTGCGCGACGCAGACCATCGATTCTGCATTGCAAATACTGCAGGAGGCCGATGTGCCGGTAGGCCGCATCTATTCGGTGCGCGACATGATGTGCGATCCGCAATTTCTCGCGCGCCAGATGTTTGAGCAACATGCATTCAAGGACGGTACGCCGATCAAGCTGCCAGCCGTTACGCCCAAATTGTCAGCCACACCTGGTGAAACGCGTTGGCTGGGTCCAACCTTGGGTGAGCATACCGACGAGGTATTGCAGGCGCTCGGTTACGATGCAGCAGCCATTGCCGCCTTGCATCGCGACGGGGTGGTGTAGGGAATGATGTTGGTGGGTCGACAATGATCGACCCACCCAGTGTTACAAGGCTGGCGTGATGACAGCCACGGATGCAATTCAAAAGGAGCAGATCATGGACAAGAATTTCTTCAAGCAGTTTGCGATTGCCTTATGCCTGTTCCTACTTGGTTATTGGACATTCAATGGCCTGATCTTCAACTGATCGCTCATCTTTTTAGCTATTTTCATACGCTTACCCAGGCGCATGAACATGCTTATCTCTCATGCCTCCTCAGAAACGCACACCACCTGTCCACATGGCGCCCGCGGCGCCGAACACGATGACTTCCGTGCACAACTGCTTGTAGCAGTAGCCGACGGCCGGCAGGATGACTGGCGCGGTACCGTATTTGTTGAGCGGAATCTTGTCCTGGTATTCATCCTTGTAACCGTGGATCAGGCCACCGACCACTTTGACGTAGGTATTCGGCGATGCATCGAAGGGGTGATATTTCTTGCCCCAATAAACGAGTGAAGTCGGTTGACGATAGGAATTCTTGAAATACGCAGCACCGACCACGGTGTTGTCACGGTAATTCCATTCCAGATTGAGCAAATGCTGTGTGTTGTTGTGTTCCGGACTTGGCCGGAAATGGCGTGTGGCGATACTCGTGCTGAAGGTGATGTTGTGCGGTGCACTTTCAGGCGGCAGAGAGGTATCGGTTTGCTCGGCAGACGCGGGGAATATGCAGCCTGCTCCCAAGGCCAGTGCAAGAGCGCTCAAACGGAATGCGGAATATGGGTGACGCGAAGAAACATTTTTCATAAGGGGGAATACTGCTACTGCAGTCGAACAAGGTAAAGACATGTGTAGGAGTCTATGTAGCCTTCCAGGTTCCCTTTTGTCAATTTCCTTCAGGCAAGCGCCGCCCATTTCCCCCCACTTTTTCAAGCATCAGCGTAGGACACTCGCCGGTTTTACCGTCAATGCCACAAGCTTGACGACGAGTGGTCGCACCATCATCACGCAAACGAAGGCGACCGGCATTGCCAGTTGATAGGCGTGCAAGACGCGCAACAGATAGCCATTATCGATGCCGCTGCCTGCGGCAACGATGACAAGGCACATCAGCATAGCCATGATGCCGGACATGTAGAAAGCGAATACTGCCGGTGTAAAACGCGTCGGAATACGTTGTACAAACAGACGTGAGAAATAAGTCGAGGTCATGATTTTCCTTTCAAAGACAGGTGTACTGTAAGAAAATCAGTCGAAAGAAACTAGCTGGCAATATCTAAAATTAGAGTAAATAAAAACTTACGAATGAGAAGGGCTGGCACTTATGGAAAGTCTGAAAGGCGTCGAGAGCTTTGTACGCGCAGTCGAAGAAGGCAGCATTGCTGCTGCGGGGCGTCGCCTGGGTATTTCCGCTGCGGCAGCGAGTCAAAACATTGCGCGTCTTGAAGAGCAGCTGGGTACGCGTCTCCTGATTCGCACGACGCGTCGTCTGGCACTCACGGAAAGTGGTCAGCGCTACTTCCAGCGTGTGCAGTGCATCATGCAGGAACTGGAACTGGCGCAATCGGATCTCGATGATTTGCGCGGCGAACCGCAAGGCGTCTTGCGGATTGCTTCGTCTGCCGCATTCGGCCGGCATGTGCTGGCGCCACTTCTACCTGCATTTTCACGCCTGTATCCGCGCCTGATGCCTGAACTTGTATTGGCAGATCATTACGTTGATCATGTTGCCGAAGATATCGACGTCAGCATCCGTTTCGCCCAGCAACTAGAACCCGGTTTGGTCGCGCGACGCATTGCGCGCGTGCCTTTGCGATTCTGCGCCTCGCCCGACTATTTGGCACGACATGGCGCACCCGAAACGCCGGAAGATATGCTGGCGCATCAATGCCTGCTGTTTCGTTCGCCGATGGATGGACGGCTGTTGGGATGGGGCTTTGTGCGCGATGGCGTGCGTTTCGAGCCGCGCGTGAATCCAAAGATGATCTGCAACGATATCGATAGCCTGTCGCGTTTTGCGCTGGATGGGGCAGGTATCGCCCGCATCGGTGCGTTCGTTGCCGAGCCGCTGGTCGAGAGCGGTCATTGGCGTGCCTTGTTCGAACCTGTCGCGGGCACACGGAAACAGTCGGATAAAGGGAAGATGCAAGCCGCCATCGAGCCGCTGGATTTCTATGCGTGCTATCAGGATCGACGTGCCGTGAATGGCAAGCTGCGCGTCTTTCTCGACTATCTGGATGCACATCTTCCCGCGCAATGGCGGAGCTGATGCGGTGGTGCGGGCCCGCAAGAAAGAAGGGCGTGACACATAGTCACGCCCTTCTTTCTTGCGTGAGTCTCGTCTGATTACTTGACCAGTGCTTCGATCAGGCCATCGAGCTTGACGGCATCGGCGCAGAACGCACGTATGCCTTCGGCCAGCTTTTCGGTCGCCATGGCATCTTCATTGAGCAGGAAGCGGAAGTGCTTTTCATCCAACACGATGCGTGCGATGTCGGATGTCTGTGATTCCTGCGGCGACAGCTTGCGGATGACTGAAGCATCCGATTCGGCCAGTTTCTGCAACAGTTCGGGGCTGATGGTCAGCAGATCGCAACCGGCCAGTTCGAGAATCTGCGAAGTATTGCGGAAGCTTGCACCCATGACTTCGGTGTCGTAACCGAACTTGCGGTAATAGGTGTAGATGCGCTTGACGGATTGCACGCCTGGATCATCGGCACCCGTGTAGTCGGTATTGTTGGCCTTCTTGTACCAGTCGTAAATACGGCCGACGAAAGGCGAAATCAGTTGCACGTTCGCTTCGGCACAGGCGACGGCTTGCGGCAGCGAGAACAACAGCGTCAGGTTGCAGTGGATGCCTTCCTTTTCCAGAATTTCGGCGGCACGAATGCCTTCCCAGGTCGAAGCGATCTTGATGAGGACGCGTTCGCGCGCAATGCCGGCGGCTTCGTAAAGGCGGATCAGTTCACGCCCCTTGGCAACCGATGCGTCGGTATCGAAGGACAGGCGTGCATCGGTTTCCGTCGAGACGCGCCCCGGAATCACCTTGAGGATTTCCTGGCCGAATGCGACCAACAGATTGTCGACAATGGTTTCAGTGGATTTGCCAGCGTGGTCGCGTGCCACCTTTTCCATGATCGGGCGATATTCGTCCTTCTGGACAGCCTTCAGAATCAGGGAAGGATTGGTCGTTGCATCCTGTGGTGCGAAGGCCTTGATCGACTGAAAGTCGCCGGTATCGGCAACGATGGTGGTGTGCTGCTTGAGTTGTTCGAGCTGATTCATGCGGTCTCTTCTTGTTGTGAATGGTTGCTGCAGTGTGTTTCTATTGTACGTAATGGGCGCGGTACATGCAGCGTGCTTAATCGTCTGTTTGCGATTGCAGGAAGGAATCGAAAGGCATGCCGATCTTCTCCAGCGTCTTTTGCGCACGCTGCATCCTGCTGCGCTCAACGGGCGTACGTTTCAAGGCAAGGCCCACGGCCAGAATATCGACGACGACCAGATGCGCGAGTCGTGTCGAGATCGGCGTGTAGGCATCGGCATGTACATGCAGATCAATCGGAACCAGTACGGTGGCCAGTTCTGCCAATGGCGTCCCGCCGGGTGCAAGCACGACGACATCAGCCCCGCTGTCGCGCGCCAGTTGCACGCTGGGCAGCAGGGCAGTGTTATGACCGCGTTGGGAGAAGGCAATGACGGCATCGCCTTTTTGCAGCAGGGATGCAGCGATACTGTGCACATGCGGGTCGACGTAAGCCACCGTCGGCAGGCCGGAGCGGAAAAATTTGTGTTGTGCATCGGTCGCGACAATGCCGGATGTGCCTTGTCCGTACAGTTCGACGCGGTTGGCTTTGGCAAGAATGTGCAAGGCAGCGTCGATCGCATTGGCATCCAAGCCGCTGCGCAGATCAAGCAGGGTCGTGATGGAGCGACCGCAGATTTTTTCGATCAGGTCGCTACTGCGGTCTTCGGCTGCAGGCGCTTCGGCATTACCGGGTGCGAGTGCCAGCCCTTGTGCCAGTCGCAGCTTGAAGGCGTGCCAGCCTTCGCAGCCCAGCGAGCGGCAAAACCGCACGACAGTGGGTTCGGAGACCTCGGCCTTGGCGGCCAGCGCTGCCAGATTGGCATCGATGGCCAGTTCGGGTTGTGCCAGCACGACCGCAGCGACTTTTTTCTCGGAACGGGAAAGCGAGTCGTAGCGGTTGCGTATGGCGTCCAGCAGCATGCTTGCTTGTCTTTCGCCGATTTATTCAGGCAGCGCTTCTTCGCGCCATTGCAGGCCATCGCGGCCGATGAGCGCGCTGGCAGCAGCCGGGCCCCAGCTACCGGAGGTATACGGAATTGGCTCGTTGCCTTCCTGTTCCCAATGACGCAGGATGGGTTCCACCCATTCCCATGCGGCTTCGAGTTCATCGGCGCGCATGAACAGCGTCAGATGGCCGCGCAAGACGTCGAGCAGCAGGCGCTCGTAGGCATCCATGCGAGGCGTCTTGAAGGTCTCGGCAAAATCGAGTTCGAGTTCAACCGGTTTGAGGCGCATGCCATCGCCCGGTGTTTTTGCCATCAGATTCAATTGCAGGCCATCGTCAGGTTGCAGGCGAATCACCAGGCAATTGGGCTGGAAGCTGCTGGTCGATTGCGCAAAGATCGAATGCGGAATCGACTTGAAGCGCACCACGATTTCGGCCAATTGATCCGCCATGCGCTTGCCGGTGCGCAGGTAGAACGGCACGCCGGCCCAGCGCCAGGTATCGATCTCGGCTTTCACCGCAACGAAGGTTTCGGTGGTCGAATCGGGGTTGGCGCTGTTTTCGGCGCGATACGCGGGAACCGGTTTGCCTTCGACATGGCCGGCGCGATACTGACCGCGTACGACATTGCGCGCCAGTGTGGTCGGTGTGAAGGGTTTGAGCGAGTGCAGGACCTTGAGTTTCTCATCGCGCACAGCATCCGGCGTGACCGACAAAGGTGGCTCCATCGCTGTGATGCACAGCAGTTGCAGCAGGTGGTTTTGCAACATGTCACGCAGTGCGCCCGAGGTTTCGTAGTAACCCATGCGATTGCCGACACCGAGTTCCTCGGCGATGGTGATCTGTACGTCGGAAATCCATTCGCGTCGCCACAGCGGCTCGAACAACACATTGCCGAAGCGGAGCGCCAGCAGGTTCTGCACGGCTTCCTTACCCAGATAATGGTCGATACGGAAAATCTGCGATTCCTTGAAAACCTGACCGACTTCCAAGTTGATCTGCTTGGCGCTGGCGAGATCGCGGCCCAGCGGTTTTTCCAGTACCACGCGCGAGTTTTCGGTGGCGAGGCCGCGCTCGTTGAGGTTGTGGCAGATCTTGGCGAACAGGGTTGGGGGCATCGCCAGATAGAACACACGCGTCAGCCCCGGATCGTTGCGCAGGCAATCGATCAGCGGTTGATAACTGCTGGCATCGGTGGCATCCAGTGACACGTAGCGCACGGAGTTGCAGAACGCATCCCACGCCTCTTGCTTGAAGGCTTTCTCATTGATGTTGGGTTTGGCGTTCTGATTAAGTGCGTCGATGAACTCCGCATCCGACAACGCCTGACGCCCGACGCAGATGATCTGTGCCGTCGCCGGCAAATCGCCAGCGCGATGGCGCGCATAAAGGGCGGGAATCAGTTTGCGCATGGACAGATCGCCGCCGCCGCCAAACAGTACAAGATCGAAATCGGTAAGAGCCATGATGTGGGTAAGTCGCGTTGATTACGTTAAGGGTGTTGCGTTGGTCGTCATCGACATGGTCATAGACGGTATCACGGCCATCTTGCGTGCGCCAATGCAGTTCATGCAGTTTTTCCTGCGGCGTTGCGTGCACGGGCAATCAGACCGTTGGTGGAACCGTCATGCCGGTCGGGATGCGGCGCGCCAGTCAGTTCCGACTCGATGTTTTTTGCCAGTACCTTGCCCAGTTCCACGCCCCACTGATCGAAACTGTTGAGGCCCCAGATCACACCCTGCACGAACACCTTGTGTTCGTAGAGTGCGATGAGCGCGCCCAGCGTGGCGGGTGTCAGGCTGTCGAGCAGAATCGTGGTGCTTGGACGGTTGCCGGGAAAGGTACGGTGAGCAACAAGCTGCTCGATCTGCGATTCGGCGATGCCTTGCGCGCGCATTTCGCTGCGCACTTCATCGGCCGATTTGCCGCGCATGAACGCTTCTGATTGCGCAAAGCAATTGGCCAGCAGGCGTTCCTGATGGTGTGGCAGGGTATGCGAAGGCTTGAGCGCAGCGATGAAATCGACGGGCATCACATCGGTACCCTGATGCAGCAATTGAAAGTAGGCATGCTGGCCGTTGGTGCCGGTGTCGCCCCAGATGACGGGGCAGGTTGCTACCTCGACGGTCGTGCCATCGGTGTGCACGCGCTTGCCATTGCTTTCCATTTCGAGCTGTTGCAGGTAGCCGGGGAACAGTGCCAGATCCTGATGATAAGGCGCGATCGAAATCGAATCGCTGCCGAGGAAGTTGCGATTCCAGATACCGATCAAGCCCATCAGGACGGGCAAGTTGCTTTCCAGCGGTGCCGTCTGGAAATGACGATCCATCGCATGAGCGCCTGCCAGAAAGGCCTTGAACTGTTCGCTGCCGATACTCAACATCAACGACAGTCCGATCGCCGACCAGACTGAATAGCGGCCACCGACCCAGTCCCAGAAGGGGAACATGTTGGCAGCATCGATACCGAATTGCGTGACCAGATCGGTTTGTGTGGAGACGGCGACGAAATGCCTAGCGAGTTCCGATTCCGGTGCATTGCGCAGAAACCATGCGCGCGCAGATTGTGCATTCGTCATGGTTTCAGAAGTCGTGAACGTCTTGGAGGCGATGATGAATAGCGTCGTTGCCGCGTCGAGTTGCGGCAGCAGGGCAGCCAGGTCATGACCATCGACGTTGGAGACGAAATGCGTTTTCAGGCGCGGATGTGCAAACGGACGCAGTGCCTGGCACGTCATTTTCGGGCCGAGATAAGAACCGCCAATGCCGATGTTCACGATATCGGTGATAGCACGGCCATCATGGCCCTGCCAGTCACCCGAACGCACGCGTTCGGCGAAGCTGCTCATGCGATCGAGCACGGCTTGCACATCGGCGATGACATTCTGATCGTCCACGTGCAGGTGGTCGCCAGCCGGGCGGCGCAAGGCGGTATGCAACACGGCGCGATGCTCGGTCTGATTGATTTTGTCGCCGGCAAACATGGCGTCACGTTTGGTGCTCAGGTCGGCATCGCGTGCGAGATCGCACAGTAAATAAAGCGTGTGCCGATCGATAATGTTCTTGGAGAAATCGACGAACAGCCCGGCACCTTCAAACGAGAGTGCATCGAAGCGGCCCGAATCCTGCTTGAAGAGATCGCGCACCTGCCAGGTTCTGGCCTGTTGCAATTGTTGTTCAAGTGCCTGAAAGGTGGGTGAGGCGGGCAGGGAAAAGGTGGGCATGTCGATTCGTTGAATGAGTGAAGGAACTATACATCAGATTATGGTAGTTTCACTACAAATATGCGGTGCGCGCATGACGCTGTGATGACGTGAAGGCGTGCGCATGATGCAGTGCTCACACTACGAATCAGGTGCGAAAATAAAGTTCAATTTCCTTGCCCCAGTGTTGTATCCGGGCGCAAGGAATTTTCGTTGCGCTACGCAGTCGGATGGGCGTGTTGGTCGCATGTACATAACCAGTTGACAATGCTTCTTGTAGTAAAATTTCAGAAATGTTTTCAAGGAAATTCCCATGTCGCTCCACCCCGTGATCGCAGCCGTTACCGAACGTGTGATCGAACGCAGCCGTCTGTATCGCGCCGCGTATCTGAACCGCCTCGCCGACTCGATTCACCAAGGCACGCAGCGTAGCGCCTTGTCGTGCACAAATCTGGCGCATGGATTTGCCGCTTTTCCCGCGCATGACAAGCTGGTGCTCAAGCAGCAGCGCCAGCCTTCGGTTGCCATCGTGTCTTCGTACAACGACATGCTGTCGGCACACCAGCCTTACGAACATTTTCCGCACATCATCAAGGATGCCGTGCGCGAAGCTGGCGGCGTGGCGCAGTTTGCCGGTGGCACACCCGCCATGTGCGATGGCATCACGCAAGGGCAGCCGGGCATGGAACTGTCGCTGTTTTCACGCGACACGATTGCCATGTCCACCGCCATTGCGCTGTCGCACAATATGTTCGACGCTGCCGTCTATCTGGGCATTTGCGACAAGATCGTGCCAGGCTTGCTGATTGGGGCGCTCCATTTTGGCCATCTACCAGCAATTTTCATTCCGGGCGGCCCGATGACGAGTGGCATGTCGAACTCGGAAAAGTCACGCATCCGCCAGTTGTATGCACAAGGCAAGATCGACCGTGAAGGCTTGCTGGAAGCCGAATCCAAGTCGTACCACGGTGCCGGTACCTGCACGTTTTACGGTACGGCTAACAGCAACCAGATGATGATGGAATTCATGGGCCTGCATCTGCCGGGTTCCGCCTTCATTACGCCCAACACGCCTTTACGCGATGCGCTGACGGCTGCTGCGGCACGCCGCGCCGTCGAGATCAGTGGGCAAGGCAGTGCGTTCACGCCTGTGGGGCAGATCGTTGACGAGAAAACCATCGTCAACGGCATCATCGCGCTGCTGACGACGGGCGGTTCCACCAATCATACGATCCACCTTATCGCGATTGCGCGTGCAGCCGGTATCGTGATCGACTGGGACGATTTCCATCGCCTTTCGTCAGTCATTCCGCTGCTGACGCGCATCTATCCGAATGGCGAAGCCGACGTCAATCATTTCCACGCGGCGGGCGGTACCGGCTTCGTGATTCGGGAACTGCTCGATGGTGGCCTGTTGCATGACGACGTGACGACGGTGTTGGGAAAGGGCTTGCGTGCGCATTGCAGCGAGCCTTTCCTCGATGGCGACAAGGTGATCTGGAAAGATGCGCCTGCGCAAACAGCGGATGAGGCGGTGTTGCGTCCGGTGGCACAGCCGTTTGCGCCCGATGGTGGTTTGCGTCTGCTGACCGGCAACCTTGGTCGTGCCGTGATCAAGATTTCTGCCGTCAAGCCGCAATACCATCTGGTCGAGGCACCGGCGATCGTATTCACGTCGCAGGAAGAATTCATGCATGCCTATCAAGAGGGCAAGCTCGAGCGCGACTTCGTCGCTGTGGTGCGCTTCCAGGGTCCGAAGGCCAACGGGATGCCGGAATTGCATGCACTGACGCCGGCGCTCGGCAATCTGCAGGATGCCGGTTTCCATGTCGCGCTGGTAACGGATGGTCGTATGTCCGGTGCCTCGGGCAAGGTACCGGCGGCGATCCATGTTTCGCCAGAAGTGCTGGCCGGTGGCCCGCTCGGACGCGTGCGCAACGGCGACATGATTCGTCTCGACGCCGAGGCCGGGACCTTGCAGGCGCTGGTGCCGCAGGCTGATTGGGAACGTCGCCCGCTCGCGCACGTCGATCGCTCGTCCAATGTGATCGGTATGGGACGCGAGCTGTTTGCGATGTTTCGCTCAACGGTCAGCATTGCCGAGGAGGGCGCTGCATCATTCGGCTTGCCGCATCTGGCGACGCCATCCTCGCCGGAGATTAATCAACCGAACGATGCGGCCGAACCCTTCAGCGATGAAGACACGCACGTACAGCAATCGATATGAGAGATACCATGAATCTGCTTGAAATCATGCGTGCATCGCCGGTGATTCCGGTGATTGCAATTGACGATATTCGCCACGCCGTACCAATGGCGCAGGCGCTTGTGGATGGTGGCATTCGCGTGCTTGAGGTGACCTTGCGTACCGCGCATGGTCTGGCGGCGATTCGCGCCATTGCCGAACAGGTGCCCGAAGCGATCCTGGGCGTGGGTACGCTCACGCGTGCTGAAGACTTTGCCGCCGCGCGTGACGCCGGTGCCGTATTCGGTGTGTCGCCGGGCTTGACGAAAGATCTGATCCATGCCGCACGCGCTAGCGGCTTGCCGCTGCTACCCGGCGTCATGACGCCGTCGGAAGTGATGGCTGCGCGTGAAGCCGGTTTCCATCAACTCAAGCTGTTTCCTGCCGTGCCGGCAGGCGGTGTCGGCATGCTCAATGCCATTGCCGGACCATTGCCTGACGTTTTGTTTTGTCCGACCGGTGGTATTTCGCAGCAGACAGCGCCGCAATTTCTCGCCTGTAAAAATGTCGCCTGTGTCGGTGGCTCGTGGCTGACGCCAAAGGAACTGCTGGCCACTGGCGATTGGGATGGTATCCGCACACTGGCACAGGCTGCCGCAAAGTTGCGCTAGGGTTGTTGCGAGATCAGGCAGCCTGTGTCGCCATCGTGGCACTGGCGACTGCATTGCGCCCTTTCGCCTTGGCTTCGTACAGCGCCATGTCGGCGCGATGCATGAGGTCAGCCATGTTTTCATCGTTGAGACGCGTCGCGACGCCAATACTAACTGTATAGCTTGGCGTCGCATGCACAAACGCTTCACGTGCAGATGAAATGGTGAGAGATGTGCCGCCGCTGAGACGGCTTCGCACGCGTTCAGCAATCGCACTGGCCGCTTCGGCATCGGCTTCCGGCAGGAGGATGGAGAATTCGTCGCCCCCCATACGGGCGATGTAATCGATACTGCGGATTTCCAGCCGAGCGCGTTCGACGATATCGATCAGCACATTGTCGCCGGTGGCGTGGCCCTGCGCGTCGTTGATCTGCTTGAAATAATCCACATCAAAGACCAGCAGCGACAAAGGTCTTTTCAGGCGTGTTGCGCGTGCCAGTTCGCGTTCGGTGAATTCGAAAAAGGCGCGGCGCGACCAGGCGCCGGTAAGGAAATCGTGATTGGCGTCTTCGACGGCTTTGGCCATCATGCGATCGTGCACCATCATGATGGCGCCCATGGTGAGTACCGGTTGCATCAGCGTGCCCAACGACAGAAACAGCAGATTCCAACTGGACGCTTGCATTGTCGAGACCAGTTGGTCGGTACCGCTCCAATACACCAGCCCGCGACAGGCGTGGCCGATGGCAAACAGCAAGGTCACCCATGCAGTAAAGCGATAGGGGTAGGGCGACAGGGCGCTTTGCAAGTGTGACCAACGGAATACGGTGGTGCTGATCAGCAGGCAGATGATGCTGAAGAAGGTAGAAACGACGACCGTGCGGATGCCGATCGAGTCATGCCCGTAATGAAACAGCATGATCAGCGCAGTCAGAATGGCGAGGCTGGACAGAATCGGTTTGATGGGGAGCGGCAGGCCGAAATAGCGACGAAAGCCGAGGTAGGTAATGCAGATGGATGTACCTGCCAACGCGTTGGCGATATCGATCGAAATGAAATTGGGGATCGCGCCGCGCCCGGCAAACATCAGCAAAGCCAATACGGCGATGCTGTTGGCAGTGGTCCATTCCTGCAGGCCAGGGATACGGCTGCGCATCAGTGATGCGAGCACGAACAGCATAACGATGCTGAAACCGGCAGTGATCAACAAGAGATTGAACGGGCTGAGCATATGGCGAAAAAATGGCCGATACGAATGCGAAAGCAGGAAACCGGCTGCGCCGGATCGGTTCGGATACGCATTATCTCCTACGTTCTGAAACTACCTGTAGCGTCAGTATATCCCGGGCATTTCCTTGCGGAAACGCATTGTTGGATAAAAGATGCTTGGAAAGTAGGCAATAGTGCCGCGAAAACCCCAGAATGGACGGGCATTACGTCGCTTTGTTGCATACAAATCTGCTGTTGGCGATTTGTTCCATGCCAAGCAATAAGCGAGTGTGACGATCCGTTAAAATAGTGCGTTTCCTCCTTCACTTCTTCCCTGCAATGACCCAAGACGAAATGAAACAGGCAGTAGCTCGTGCTGCCCTCGATTATGTGACGCCCAATGAAATCATCGGCGTCGGTACCGGTTCCACCGCCAATTTTTTCATCGACGAGCTGGGCAAGATCAAGGACCGTATCCGCGGTGCTGTCGCCTCTTCCGAAGCGACGGCAGAGCGCTTGCGTGGTCATGGTATTGAGGTATTGGATTTGAATGCGGTGACATCGCTGTCCGTCTACATTGACGGCGCAGATGAAATTACTTTGCAGGGAGCGATGATCAAGGGCGGCGGGGCAGCGCTGACGCGTGAGAAGATCGTGGCATCGGTAGCGCGTCAATTCGTCTGTATCGCGGATGGTTCCAAGCTGGTCAAGACCTTGGGCAAATTTCCCTTGCCGGTGGAAGTCATTCCGATGGCAGAGGCCTCGGTAGCACGCGGCCTGCAAGCACTGGGTGGTGAACCGCGTTTGCGCGTCAAGGATGGCAAGACCGTGGTAACCGATAACGGTTGTTCCATCATCGATGTGCACGGTTTGTCGATCACGGATCCTGCGGCGCTTGAGGCACAAATCAACGATATCGTCGGTGTCGTGACCGTGGGATTGTTTGCCCGCCGTGGTGCCAATATCGGTTTGCTGGGCACGGCCGATGGCGTCAAACGCATGACCTTCTAATTCCTTATCCAGGCAAAAGGTGCGCCTGGTCAGCTTCGCTTGCCCGCGCCTCGCCTTCTCATCGATCTGGAAACCGACGTAAGTAATCGATTACTGTGCGCTCAGCAATCGCAGGAAATCGCGGCAGGGGACGGGGCGACTCATCAAGTAGCCTTGCCCCTCGTCGCAGCCATTTTGCTGCAGGAAACGTGACTGTTCGGCTGTTTCGATTCCTTCTGCCAGCACATTCAGATTCAGGTTGTGCCCCAGCGAGATGATGGCCTTGACGATGGCGGCACTGTCCTGGCTGGTCGCGATGTCGCGCACGAAGGACTGATCGATCTTCAGAGTATCCACCGGGAAGCGCTTGAGATAGCTCAGGCTCGAATAACCGGTACCAAAATCGTCGAGTGAAATCTTCACGCCCAGTGAGCGCAGTTCGGACAGCATGGCCAGCGATTTGTCGACATCGGTTGCCATCACGCTTTCGGTGATTTCCAGTTCCAGATAGCGCGCGTCGAGTGCGGTTTCCTGCAAAACACGCCCCACCAGATCGACGATATCCCCACGTGCCAGTTGGCGCGGTGACAGATTCACGGAAATCGGAATTGGCGGGTAGCCGGCTTTTTGCCATTCGCGGTTTTGCCGACAGGCTGTGCGCAACACCCATTCTCCGATCGGAATGATCAATCCCGTTTCTTCCGCAAGCGGAATGAAGCTCGCTGGCGACACCATGCCATTCGGACTTTGCCAGCGGATCAGCGCTTCGACACCGATGATGCGATTGCTGTGCAGGTTGAGCTTCGGCTGATAGTGCAGCACGAATTCGTCGTTTGGAATCGCCTGGCGCAAGCGATTCAGCAATTCGAGACGATCCGTGACCGATGTATTCATTTCCGCCGCAAAGTACTGAAAATTGTTGCGACCCAGTTCCTTTGCCTTGTACATCGCCGAATCGGCATTCTTCAACAGCGTTTCTGCATCGCGCCCATCATTCGGGCATAACGTCACACCGATGCTGCAGGTGATCTGGAAATCGAGATCGTTGGCTTTCCAGGGGTGCGACACCTCGTGCAGCACACGCTGCATGGTTTGCGTGATCGATTCTTCGTTGGGCTGGCTGGTCAGCAGCAGCACGAATTCATCGCCCCCTTGGCGTGCAACGGTATCGCTTGCACGAAGGCAATTGATCAGACGTTGGGCGGTAATCTTCAGTAATTCATCGCCGACTTGATGGCCCAGACTATCGTTGATGAATTTGAACTGATCCAGATCGAGGAAAGCAATAGCCGTCAGATTCCCATTGCGCTGCGAATGCAGAATCGCCTGTTGCATGCGATCGTAGAGCAGGGTGCGATTCGGTAGACCGGTGAGAGCATCATGCGTGGCCTGAAACTGGATTTCTGCTTCATGTAGCTTCCGTTCCGTGATGGCTTCGACCGTTCCTTCAAAGAACAATAGCTTGCCGGCATTGTTATAGACGGCGCGCGCGTTTTCGGAAATCCAGATGATTTCGCCATTGCGTCGATAAATACGTGATTCAAAATTGGTCACGACCCCATGTTGTTCCATCAAGCGTACGAATTCCGCGCGTCTTTGCGGATCGACATAGACCTGATGTTCGATATCGTGCAACGTGGCGATCAATTCGCCCGGCGAATCGTAACCATACATGCGCGCCAGGGCCGGGTTGACGGCAAGGTAACCATTAGTGGGTGTGGACTGGTAAATGCCTTCAATCGCGTTTTCGAAGATGCTGCGATACCGGCGTTCGGCTTCCCGCAATGCCTCATCGGCTTCCTTGCGTTCGGTAATGTCCTGAATGAAACCTTCCAGCACGTCCCATTTCTTGTGGCTATGCGAAATATTGGTGCCGCGCTCCCATACCCAACGTACCTGCCCATCGGCACGCACGATGCGGTATTCGATATCGAAGCGGCGGTTTTGCCGTACCGCTTCGAGAATCGTGGCGCGTAGATACGCGCGGTCGTCTGGGTGGGTGATGTCGTCGTAGGAAATACGGCTGTTGAAAAGGATGTCTTCTTCCTTGTAACCCGTCAGCGCGAGACAGCCTTCGCTGATGAACTCCATCGTCCATTGGTCATCAAGACGGCAGCGGTACACCATGCCTTCCAGGTTGGCGAGTAAGGTTCCGAGCATACGGGCCTGCATTGATGGATCGGAGGGTGTCGATGGCATGGATAAAAGCATGGTGAATCCGATTGAACGGGGTCGGGTCCTTTTCAAAGGATAGGCAGACGCTACCCATATCAAATTTCTTCAAAGCAATAAAGGTGCCATATTGAAGCCTCACCTTTCGCACCAAAATGACACGCGATGACATTGCGGTGTATGAAAGGGGTTGATAAATATGGACAAACGCGTGCTTGTATTGGCGCATACCATTTTGCTTGGCATCCTCAGAATGGTCGGCTGGAAGCGGCGAGGGCGATCACGACAAAGCTGCATGGATCACTTTGCCTAAGCGGCCAAGTCTGAAATTTGTCAGAGCGGTATGGGCATCTATATGCACATAATGTGCCGGGAACGAAATGCAAATGTCACTTGCCAGCGGTCAGGATGAGGCTGAACGTGATACTGGAAAGAGTTTGCTCTTGTCTTTTTGGAATAAGTGATGGAGCAAGCGTTGCGAGACGATCCGATGCACAGCAGCCAAAGCGAGGTAGCAATCTGAGGTCGGGACGTTTGTTGGCCAGGGGGGAGTTCGTTATTGAACAATCATCCGTGACGAAAGAAATTGTCGAACGAGCAAGCAAGAAAGTTCGTCAGGGCCGCCAGATCGCTACCGCCCATGACTTTTAATCAGCGCAAGTTATCGCTGATCTCGCGCGATTGTCGATCCAGACGATCGTAATAATCGCGTGTACCGATATCGCCGCGATTGCGTTCGCGGTCGGGAATCAGAAAAGGCAGGTCACGTGCCAGTTCGTCATCGATGTCGCTATCTTCGTCATTGCCCCAACTCGTATTCATGCGGATTCTCCTTTGCCGCTATTGTAGATTTTTCTGTTTTCGTCATCCAGCCTTGTTGTTGCCGAATGACGAAAATTGCTCAACCCAGTGAATCCGGAATCTCGCCGTTTCCGGGTAGCTTGGCGGCAAGAACCTGGAAGGACTCGATGGTGGGTGGTTTGGCAAGCAGGTTTTTGCCGACATCGCCCTGCAATGCCTTGGCGATTTCGCCTTCGAGATGTGCCTTGCGTCCCGACTCATCGGCAAAAGCATCGAAAATGCCAAATACACCGGGAGCAAGCTTGACGGCAAACCATGCGACCGTGGCAGGTTCGCCGATGGCGTAGGAAAGTTGCGCGTGCAGGAACTCTTCCAGCTCCATTTCCTTGCCTGGCTTGGCTTCCAGGCGGGCTTGCAATCCAAGAGTGACCATGATGCCTCCTTCTTGTGGTTGGATGATCGAGCACTTCTTCAGCGTTACTTGGGGTATTGCTTGTTGTGGCCGCCAAGTAGGCGACGCTTCATTGTAGTCCGTTCGTCCAACATTGTTGTATCAGCGACAAGGAATGCGGCTTGTCGGACGAACGGTTAGGACGTGGACTGGAACCGATCCACAAAAATTACACCTGGGCACTCGCATGCTTTATCATCGTGCGCCTTTTTCCATTCATCGACAGAGGAGTGTCATGGCAAATGCGTGCGGCGTTGATTTTGGGACGTCCAATTCGACGGTTGGCTGGTGCCGCCCGGGCAGCTCGCCCTTGCTCGCTCTGGAAGATGGCAAGCCGACCTTGCCTTCGGTGGTTTTCTTCAATGCCGATGAAGAACAGATTTATTACGGTCGTGCCGCGCTGGACAACTATCTGGAAGGTTACGAAGGACGGCTCATGCGTTCGCTCAAGAGCCTGCTGGGTACCAGCCTGATCGATGAACAGACCGAGGTAATGGGCAAGGCTTTGCCGTTTCGTACCTTGCTCACGCAATACATTGCCGAACTTAAGCAACGTGCGGAGCTGGCCGCTGGTCGTACCTTCACGAGTGCCGTGTTCGGCCGTCCCGTGCATTTTGTCGATGGCGATGAAGAGGCAGACATCCTGGCCGAAGATACCTTGTACGAGATTGCGCAATCGGTCGGGTTTCGCGATATCGATTTCCAGTTCGAGCCGATTGCCGCGGCCTTTGACTATGAGTCGCAACTGGAACGCGAAGAGTTGGTGCTGATCGTCGATATCGGTGGTGGTACATCCGACTTTTCTCTGGTGCGCCTGTCGCCGGAGCGTGCGCGCCATGCCGATCGTCGCCCCGACATTCTGGCAACCGGTGGTGTGCACATCGGTGGCACCGATTTCGATAAATATCTGAGCCTGAACAGTTTCATGCCCTTGCTGGGCATGGGGTCGAAATTGAACAATGGTGCGGATGTGCCATCGAGCTATTACTACAATCTGGCGACCTGGCATACGATCAATCTGGCTTACACGCAAAAGACCTGGTTGCAGATTCGCGATATCTATCGCGATGCACGCGACAAACCTTTACTCGACACCTTGCTCAATGTGATCGAAGAACGCTCAGGCCACTGGCTGGCGATCAAGGCGGAAGAGGGCAAGATTGCGCTGTCTTCACTAGAAGAAGTCACGTTGCTGCTGGATCGTCTGCGTCCGTCCCAATCCTTGACCCTGCAACGTATCGGTTTCGAGCAGGCGATCGATCATCTGGTGGGCGATATCGAATCGACAGTCGGCAATTTGCTGCGCGATGCAGGTTTGGGTGCCGACCATATCGATACGGTAGTGTTCACAGGCGGCTCCAGCGGTGTGCGCTTGCTGCGTGAGCGCGTGGCAGCCTTGTTGCCGAATGCGCGCCGTGTCGAAGGCGATCTGTTCGGCAGTATCGGTGCCGGTCTGGCAATCGATGCCGAGCGGAAATTCGGCTGATTGCCTTTCCATTTTCGTTTTGCTGCATTGAAGAAATTCCATCTGTAATTTTCTGGTAGTGGCAGATTGCACACAGTGCTGATGTTCAGCTGGAAACGGTTGTGGCATCGCCATTTTCTTGCAGCACCAGTCTGTTGGCTGGCGTACAGACTCGCGACTCTGATCTTGTCATGCTGAGGTAAAGCAGTTGTGCCAGTGCACAACCTCCATTACCGGTTCTTCACGCAAAGGCATGGCAACCATGGTCAGGCTCCAGTTCTCCATCCAACTCGCTTACGATGTTCTGGACGAGACGGCGGATTTCATCTTCAATATCCAGGCTGCCAGAACCCAATGCCAGACAATTGTCGAGGAAGATCTCCTCATCAATCAGGCGACCGATCCGGTTTTCTTTACCGAATCCGGTAGTGGCAATCGCATGATGCGGCTGCAAGCGCAACGCGGTTCGCTGGTGGTGCGTTATCAGGCGACGGTCGATATCGATCATCGAACAAGTTTTCCCGAGCAGCTTTATGAAACGGCGGTTGCCGAATTGCCGCCGGAAGCGTTTGTCTACCTGTATCCAAGTCGCTATTGCGAGTCGGATCGCTTGTGTCAGATGGCTTGCCGTGAGTTCGGTCATCTTGAGCCGGGTTACGGCCGTGT
This sequence comes from uncultured Oxalicibacterium sp., assembly GCF_913776015.1. Classification (GTDB taxonomy): domain Bacteria; phylum Pseudomonadota; class Gammaproteobacteria; order Burkholderiales; family Burkholderiaceae_D; genus Oxalicibacterium. The sequence continues at coordinate 55,293 of NZ_CAJYMD010000039.1, forward strand.
GCTGGCGATCCAGAAATGGGTACAGCAACATATACGTTTTCAATCCGGCATTTCCTGTGGTACGACGTCTGCTGCCGAAACGCTGGTCGAACGAGCCGGTGTCTGCCGTGACTATGCACATCTGATGATCGCCTTGTGCCGTGCGCTGAACATTCCGGCACGTTTCGCTTCAGGTATCGATTATGGCGCCAACCCCGATCTGGGACCGACTGACTTTCATGCCTATGTGGAAGTCATGCTCAGCGGTCGCTGGTATCTGTTCGATGCCAGCGGTGTCACGCCTCCAATGGGGCTGATCCGTATCGGCACGGGGCGCGATGCCGGCGATACGGCTTTTGCCACCATCTTCGGCGGTGTTTCTTCCTATGCCCCCTTGATCGCCATCAATGCCATCGAAGATGCCAATAGCGGTATCGTCATGCCAGTGCATTGCGAACATGCACTATCGACCGCAGATTGTGCTGCCTGATCCTCCATAAAATGGTATAAACAATTCTTCTGGAAAGCGCCGACATCATGTCGGCCTGACGTCGTTCGACGTCGCCGCATGTCATGCGCCTGTCACATCCGATGCCTATTTTCACAGGCTTTTTGTGTGCGGCTTTTGGCGGGATTATCGAGGGGAATGGAGCAGATGTTTGCAGCAGTGGATTTGGGATCGAACAGTTTTCGTCTCCATATCGGGCATCAGGAAGGCGATGGCATACGTATCGTCAAGACTGCGCGCGATCCGGTCAGGCTTGGTGCCGGTCTCGATAGCAAGGGCAATCTGACACCTACCGCCATGCAGGCAGCGATTGCTACCTTGTCACGCTTCAACGCAATCCTTAGCGCTTATCCGCTCAGTGCCGCACGTGTGGTTGCCACCAATACGATTCGCATCGCCAGGAATGCAGCCGAGTTTTTGCCTGCTGCCGAAGCGGCCATTGGCTACCCCATCGAGATCATTTCGGGTGAAGAAGAAGGACGTCTGATCTACATGGGCGTGGCAAGTACCTTGCCGCTGAACGAAGGACGGCTGGTTATCGATATCGGTGGTGGCTCGACCGAAGTGATTCTCGGCAAGGGCATGGAAATTCTGAAGGTCGAATCTTTCAGTATCGGTACCGTGCCGCAGAATGCCGGCTTTTTTGGCCACGGTATCGATGCCGATTCGTTCGAAGCCGCCATCTTGTCGGCACGCTCGCGTTTCGAGGATATTGCACCGGAATACGACCGCAAGCAGTGGACGCAGGCTTACGGTTCGTCGGGGACCGCGCGGGCAATCGGTGAGGCTATTGCGCGCAATCAGCTCGGCGATGGCACGGTTTCGCTCAAGAGTCTTGATGCACTCAAGCGGCGACTGATCGATTTCGGATATCCACATCAAATTGATCTCGTCGGCCTCAAGCCCGATCGTGCCACCAGTATTGCGGGTGGTGTCGCGATCCTGATCGGGGCGATGCAGGAGTTTGGTATCAAGACGATTCAGCCGGTCGAGGCGGGATTACGTCTGGGCGTGCTGCGCGATCTGCAATTGCGCGCCAACCAGCGTGATCGTCGTGAAGAATCGGTACGCGAGTTTCTGGCACGTTGCGGTGTCGATGCGCGTCGCGCCGATCGTACCGCACACATCGCGCGCACTGCGCTGGCCTTGCTCAAGCCGGGCGATGACGCTATCGAACGATTGTTGCGCTGGAGTGCCTTATTGCATGAAATTGGCCAAATCGTATCGCACAGCGGTTTCCACAAGCATGGTGCCTACATGATCGAACATGCCGATTTGCCCGGTTTTACCACGCGCGAACAACGTGTCATGAGTAATCTCGTGCTGGCGCAGAAAGGCAATTTGCGCAAGGTGGTCGACCAGTTATCCGATCCTGCTTTCATGCGGGCCACGCTGGCTTTGCGTCTGGCTGCTATGTTTATGCATGCGCGTATCGACACGCACGCCGATCCAAGTGCCATGCGCATCCGCATGAAAAGTCGCATCGAACTGGAGTTGCCGCGTGCTTGGGTGCGTGAGCATCCGACCGTGGCGTACTGGATCGAAAAGGAAAAAGAAGCGTGGGCAGAAATCGGTATTGAGCTGGTTCTCCGTCTCAGCAGCCAGAGCTGAAGTTGCTGCCGGTAAAATAATGAACCTTTTTGCAAGATGAACTTCAGACCTTGAGTTTGTGCCTGCCCAATGCTGAATCAGCGGGAGGTGGTCTGCAATGAAGTCTGTGCGTTGCCGCATCCGGCAACATTTTGCCGTGGAGTGTGTAATTGTTTGATCAGATCGTCGCGATGGCCGCCGAGGCCGGTTACCTGGGCATTTTCCTCTTGATGCTGGCGGAAAACATTTTCCCGCCCATTCCTTCCGAATTGATCATGCCGCTCGGTGGCTTTGCTGCGGCACGTGGTGATATGGATATGTGGCTGGTGATTCTGGCCGGTACGGCAGGTTCCGTTGCCGGTGCCTTGCCGTGGTACTTCGCGGGTTCGGTGGTCGGCAAGGAACGTCTGAAGGCGATTGCCGCACGGCATGGTCGCTGGATGACCGTGACGCCCGCCGATATCGATAATGCGTCGCAATGGTTTGCGCGCTACGGCATCGCAGCGGTGTTCTTTGGTCGTCTGGTGCCTGCGATTCGTACACTCATTTCGGTACCTGCCGGCATCGTGCGCATGAAGATACTGCCGTTCCTGTTCTTTACGACCGTAGGTTCATTGTTGTGGACCGCCTTCCTTGCCTTTGCCGGTTATGTGCTCGAATCGCAGTACGAACTGATTGAAGCCTACATCGATCCGATTTCGAAGACCGTGCTGCTGACGATCATCGGCATTTACATCTACCGTTTCATTCGCTTCAAGCCGCAGGTGTATTAAAACGGAATCGCTTTGATCGCTGGTTACCCGTCCGATTTCAAAAGACCAGCCCATTGCGGCGGAACAGGGCGAGGTCCAGATAATCCGATAAGGGTTTGTCGCCGGTCGGATTGCCGCGCAAGGATAAGCCCCCGATATCGATTGGTGCGTTGAAGACGATCTCCTGTGCGGGCATGCCGGGTTTGCCACGGCGTATGGCCAGTGCCAGTGTCTTGGCAACCGCAAAGCCTTCGAGCGTTAGTGTGGAAGGCGGCTCGTCGCGATATTTCTTCATCATTGCCAGATGTTCGCGCTGCAAGGCCGTCTTGCCGTTTTCCGGGTTGGGCACCACTTGCGAAAATACGGTCCACTCCACCGCCTTGCTGCCAGCCAGTTCGCGCAAGGTATCGAGGTTCGTCAACGAACTGCCGGCCACATACACCTTGGGTGCATACGGGCGAAACGCCTGCAGAAATTGCGCCGTCTGTATCGTGTCGCCGATCACCAATACCACGCCGGGCGCGCTGTTCGCCAGTTTGGCGGCATCTGCTGCCATCTGCCTGTCGTTGTGACCGATGCGCACGATGCCGCTCAATTGCAGTTTCCCCTGGCCCAATTCTGCCGTCAGCGCTGCCAACATCTGTTTGCTGGCGGCATCTTCAGGGCAGGCGATGCCGACATGGGTGATACCCAATGGCGCGAAATGCGACAGCATGTGGCGGACTTCCTGCAAGTAATCCGGACGCCAGCGCACGAGACGATCGCCGGCATTTGCGCTGGTGTTACCGATCAGCGGTGCATAGAGCTGCAGGCGACTGCGGCGAAATGTCGGCGCATCGAGAATCGCGCGTGTGACGTTTTCGCCGATACCACCCAACAGATAATCTACGCGCTCGTTATCGATCAATTCGCTCGCCGCACGCGCTGCGCTCTGCGGCGAAGCCTGATCGTCGCGTGCAATGTAGCGAATCTTGCGCCCATTGATGCCGCCCGCAGCATTGAGCATGTCGAAATAGGTCTTGATGCCAGCGACGTAGTCGCGACCCAGTGCTGCATTGGGGCTGGAAAGATCGATGACTTGCCCGATCACGATGGCATCGCCATTCTGTGCCGATGCCGGCGATACAAGCATGAAGGCGGGGCAGGCGATCAGAAACAGAAGGAAACGCAAACGCAGGATCATCGCGGAAGCAGGCATGGAATGAATTGAAAAGGGTCAGAAGGTCGGACCGCGATTGTGACCGTCGAATATGACGGCATGATGAAATGTGTGCACTTCGGTTGCCGTTGATCGATAAAATGTATATATTATTTATACGATTATTTAAAAGGAGTCGATTGTGTCGCAGGAAAACGAAATCCAGGCAGCGCCGGCAGGCCAGTCGGCTGTTCAGGCAGCAACCCCGGCAGCGAAAAAGACTGCAGTAAAAACCGTACGTAAAACCGCAGCGAAACCAGCAGCCGAGAAAAATGCAGCCAAGCCCGTGGCAAGGAAAGCGCCAGCCCGCAAGAAGCCGGTAGCCAAGGCCGCAGCACCTGCCGACAAGGCAGTGAAAAAGGCAGCCGCCAAGCCTGCAGCGAAGAAAGCAGTGACGGCAAAAACGGCTGCCAGGAAAGCCACCGCTGCGGACACGGCAAAAGTAACAAAGTCGCCTGCTGCAAAAACTGCAGGCAAGGCCAAGGTGGCTGGCAAGACGACCGCCAAACCAGCAGCCAAATCCGCAACCAAGTTGGCTTCCAAGGCTGCCGTTAAGAGCACACCAAAAGCCCCGGCAAAAGCGGCACCGAAGAGCAAGCCAGCCGGAAAAGCCAAGACGCGCAAGCCAAAACTGGTACGCGACAGCTTCACCATGCCGGATCTCGAATATCAGGTGCTGGGCGAAGTGAAAAAGGCTTTCCTGAAAGCCGGCGTGTCGATCAAGAAGAGTGAACTCCTGCGCGCGGGTGTCGCACTCGTCAAGGGCCTGGAATTTGGCAAACTGCATGACGTGATCCGCAACCTGACGCCGATCAAGGCTGGCCGCCCGAAGAAGGAAAAGTGATGTCGTTCCTCTGAATCGAGGATCGTTTCATGCCGAAAGCCGATGCAATGCATCGGCTTTTTTTATTTGTTGTCATGTCATCAAACGGACATGACACTGTCATCTTGCTGAAGCAATCGCTGGGTACGCTGGCTCCGTCATCATAAAAAGGACCGCATATGCAACGATTGACTGCTTCCGCAGAACAGAATGCCGCTTCGCCTCGCCTGACACTGAGCATTGCCACCACGCCACAGGAAGTGCGCGAGGTACAACGCTTACGCTACAAGGTATTCATCGAAGGCATGGGTCTGGAAGCACTCAAGAACAAGGACCGCCTGGATCGTGACGAATTCGACGACTATTGCGATCACCTGATCGTACGCGACTCGGCAACGCTGAAAGTGGTGGGGACGTATCGTGTGCTGAGTCCTTCGTCTGCGCAGAAATATCGCGGGTTCTATTCGGAAAAGGAATTCGATCTGACGCGTTTGTCGAATCTGCGTGACCGCATTGCCGAAGCAGGTCGTGCCTGCATTCATCCCAGGTATCGCAGCGGTGCTGTCATCATGCTGCTGTGGGCCGGGATCGCCGGCTACATGCAAAAGCATGGCTGCGAATATCTGATCGGTTGCGCCAGCGTGAGCCTGGCTGATGGCGGTGCCAATGCCGCTGCGCTGTACCACGCAATTGCCGATTCCAACATGGCACCGGCTGAGTACCGCGTGCGCCCGCATCTGGCCTTCCCGATCGCGCCGCCACGCACTGATAGCCAGCCCGTCATTCCGCCGCTCATCAAGGGTTACCTGCGCAGCGGTGCGTGGATTTGCGGCGAACCGGCCTGGGATGCCGAATTCCACTGTGCCGACATGTTCATGATGTTGCCGCTGGCTCGTCTGGATAGTCGTTATGCACGTCACTACCTGAAGGAAGGAGAGCCTGCATGAAATCACGTGATGCCTTTCTGACGCGCGATTTTCTCAAACATGGGGGCAAGCGCGAACCCTTGCGCTTCCGGGCGATCTGGATTTCAGACGTGCACTTGGGTACCACGGGTTGCCAGGCGCAACGCCTGCTCGAATTCCTGCGTCGTACCGAATCCGACACGCTCTATCTGGTGGGCGACATCATCGACGGCTGGCAGCTCAAGCGCCGCTGGTTCTGGGATCAGTCGCACAACAATGTCGTGCAAACCGTGCTGAAAAAGGCCAAGAAAGGCACCGAAGTGATTTTCGTGCCGGGTAATCACGATGAAGCGGTACGCCAGTTCATCGATCTGGATTTTGGCGGCATCCGCGTGCGCGATGAACTCGTGCATACCACGGCGCAGGGCAAGCGCATGCTGGTGCTGCACGGCGACCGTTTCGATGGCGTGATTGCCTGTGCGAAGTGGCTGGCGTACGTGGGCGACAACCTGTACACGCTGATCCTCAAGTGGAATCAGTGGCTCAACAGCTGGCGTGCCCGTGCCGGCCTGCCGTACTGGTCGCTCTCGCAATATCTGAAATTGAAAGTCAAGAACGCGGTCAGCTACATCACCTCATTCGAAACGGCGCTGGCGGACGAAGCGCGTCGGCGCGGTGTCGATGGCGTGATCTGCGGCCATATCCACAAGCCGGAAATCCGCGATATCGATGGCATCCTGTATTGCAACGATGGCGACTGGGTGGAAAGCCTGAGTGCGCTGGTCGAGGATCAGGCCGGTGTGCTGCGTCTCGTGACGTGGCAGGAAGTCGTGGGGGCATCGATGCCACAACATGTCGAAGAACACGAGGAGGAATTATGCGTATCGCCATCGTGACCGATGCCTGGGCACCGCAGGTCAACGGTGTCGTCAACACGCTGCGCGCCACGCGCAAGCAGTTGCGTCGCATGGGTCATACCGTGATGATGATCACGACCGAAGGCTTGCGCAGCTATTCCTGCCCGACCTATCCCGAAATTCGTCTGGCCTACAAGCCGTATGCCAGGGTCGCGGCCACACTCGACAACTTCGCGCCGGATTGCATCCATATCGCCACTGAAGGGCCGATGGGCTTGGCGGCGCGCCGTTATTGCCTGTCGCATGGGCTGGATTTCACGACCGCTTATCACACTCGTTTTCCCGAATATCTGCGTTCGCGCTTCCATTTGCCGCTGGCGCTGAGTTATCGCTGGCTCAGGTGGTTCCACGGGCCATCCAAAGCCGTGATGGTGCCGACGCCACGCATGCAGCAGGCACTGGAAAGCAGCGGCTTTCGCCGTGTCGTGCAGTGGAGCCGCGGTGTGGATACGGACCATTTCAAGCCGGGCCCGCGTGAAGAGTCGTCGCTGAGTCGTCCGCTGTACCTGTATGTCGGTCGTCTGGCGGTCGAAAAGAATATCGAAGCCTTTTTGCAAATGGAATTGCCGGGATCGAAATGGGTGATCGGCGATGGGCCGATGCGTGACGAGCTGGAGCGCAAATATCCGGATGTCCGCTTTCTCGGTAGCAAGCCGCATGATGCCTTGCCCGGTTATTACAACTGCGCCGATGTCTTCGTTTTCCCCAGTCGCACCGACACCTTTGGTCTGGTAATGATCGAGGCGATGGCGTGTGGCGTGCCGGTGGCAGCGTTTCCGGTCGAAGGACCGATCGACGTGGTGGAAGAGGGCCGTAGCGGTGTGCTTAATCACGATCTGACGCGTGCCTGTTTTGAGGCGCTGACGCTCAAACGCTCTGCCGTGCGCGAGCATGCCTTGTCCTATTCGTGGGAAGCCGCGACGCAGCAGTTCCTGCGCAATTTGCATCCGGTGCGTGAAAATCGGCTCGTTGCACCGTTGCCGCAGACCTCGGCAATTTGATCGCGAAAAGAAAACAAGAAGCGAAAACAAGAAGCGAAAACTAAAAACGCGGGAGCCGATGGCTTCCGCGTTTTGTCTGGTTGGTGAGTGAGGCGGATTGATACTGCTGTTTCGATAGTGCGTGCCGTTTACTTGCCCACCAGATCGGGAGCCAGCACGCCGCGCAGATAATTCTCCATGCGACCGTCGCGTTCGCGCTGCACGATCCACCAGACATTTCCCTTGCGGATGGTCCAGTCTTGTGTCGTGCCGGTCAGAATGGTGGCGGCCACCTGGCCCAGCGTCGGCTGGTGACCGACGATGAGTACCGGCTCACGGCTGTCTGGCCAATGAGAGGCGGCGATGACGCGTTCCGGCGTCGAATCGGGTGCCAGATCATCCACGATCTTGAACTTGCGCCCCAGTGCTTCGGCCGTCTGTACGGTACGCGTGGCAGGGCTGACGAGGATGCGGCAGCCGTTGGTCAGATGGCGATCCAGCCATTCGGCCATTTTGGTGGCCTGTTTCTGCCCCTTGGGTGTGAGGGCGCGGCCTTCGTCCGGTTCGCCCATTTCCGCTTCAGCATGTCGCCACAGGATCAATTCCATCGCTTACTCCGGTGTATTGCCGTGCAATTGCATCAGCCAGGCTTGCGCCGCAAAAGGGGCCACCTTGCCGCGCGGTTTGCGCAGGCGGTAGACGCCATTGGCATCCAGTTCCCACGCGTTGACCGTATCTTTCAGATACGGCTGCAAGCCTTCATTCATGATGCGTTTCTTGAGGGCCGGATCGAGAATCGGGAAAGCGACCTCGATGCGACGAAACAGGTTGCGGTTCATCCAGTCGGCACTCGACAGATAAAGATCATGCGCCAGATCGTTGCGGAAGTAATAGATGCGGCTGTGCTCGAGGAAGCGGCCGACGATGGCGCGCACCTTGATGTTTTCCGACAACCCCGGCACGCCCGGCCGCAACGCGCAGGCACCGCGCACGATCAGATCGATCTTCACACCATCGCAGGAGGCGGCATACAGGGCGCGGATCACCGATTCATCCAGCAGTGCATTCATCTTGGCGATGATGCGCGCCGGCCGTCCGGCACGGGCAATGCTGGCTTCATTGTTGATCGCTTTGATGAATTCCTTGTGCAGCGTGAACGGAGCCAGCCACAGCTTGTCGAGCTTTTTCGGCTTGGTCAGGCTGGTCAGGTGGATGAAGATTTCATTGACCTCGGTGGCGATGGCCGGATTGGCCGTCAGCAGGCCGAAGTCGGTATAGAACTTGGTTGTGCTTGGATGATAGTTGCCGGTGCCGAGGTGTGCGTAATAGCGGAAATCGCCATTTTCGCGGCGAATTACCAGTGCCAGCTTGGCATGCGTCTTCAGACCAACCACGCCATAGACGACTTGCGCGCCGGCACGTTCCAGGCGATCAGCCCAATTGATATTGGCCTCTTCGTCGAAGCGCGCCATCAGTTCCACGATAACGGTCACTTCCTTGCCATGCTGCGCGGCGTAGATCAGTGATTCCATCAAATCGGAATTCATGCCCGTGCGATAAATGGTCTGCTTGATGGCAACCACGTCCGGATCATGCGCGGCATCGCGGATGAATTCGAGTACCGGCTGGAACGATTGGAACGGATGGTGCAGCAGCACATCGTTCTTGCGAATCACACCAAACAGATCGGCATTGGCCAGCTTGGCCGGATAAGCCGGCACGTAAGGCGTGAAGCGCAGCTCGGGCTTGTGAATCTTGTCGATCATTTCCGACAGGCGTACGAGGTTCACCGGGCCATCGACCGCATAGAGGCGGTTTTCATCGATCGAAAACTGTTCGAGCAGAAAGCGCGACAGGTGCGGCGGACAATTTTTCGATACTTCCAGTCGCACGGCCACGCCGAAATTGCGGCTCTGCAATTCTCCCTGCAGTGCCTGGCGCAGATTCTTGACCTCTTCTTCATCCACCCACAGGTCGCTGTTGCGTGTGACGCGGAATTGCGAATAGGCCAGCACTTCGCGTCCGGTGAACAGATCGCTGATGTGTGCATGAATGACCGAAGACAACAGACAGAACGCCACGCCATCTTTCGACAGTTCCGGCGGCAACTGAATCACGCGCGGCAACACGCGCGGCGCCTTGACGATGGCAATCGCCGTACCGCGACCGAACGCATCCTTGCCTGACAATTCGACGATGAAATTGAGGCTCTTGTTGATGACTTGCGGGAAAGGGTGGGCGAGATCGAGCCCGATCGGTGTCAGCAGGGGGCGTACTTCCTTGTCGAAATAAGCTTTCACCCATGCGCGCTGCGCTTCGTTACGATCCTGATCCCTTAATAGATAGATGCCTTGCTGTGCCAGTTGCGGCAGGATGCTTTCGTTCAGCACCTGATACTGGCGCTCGACAATCTCGTGACACTCGGCACCGGCTGTCGCCAGTGCGGCCGACAGGGCAGGGGTGTCTTCCAGCTTTTCGCCTTCCATATGGTTATTGGCAAGCAGGCTGGCGATGCGTACTTCAAACAATTCGTCGATGTTGCTGCTGGCAATGCACAAGTATTTCAGGCGTTCGAGCAGCGGTACGGCGGGATTTTCCGCCTGTGCCAGTACGCGACGATTAAAAGCCAGTTGTGACAGCTCGCGATTCAGGAAAAGCGCGCTCTTCGGGGGAACGGGTTGCGGTATGGCGGATTTCTTTTGCATTTTTCGGACTTTGGCCATGATGACGTTCGCAGAGTCTAGGTTTGCAATATGACAGCTTAATGACAGTTTTATTGCTATTTCACCACTTTATGACATGTTTTTTTGTTCGTCATAAACAAGTCATAAAGCTGTCATATTTGGTCGATACAGTTCGCCCTGTTCTTGTTAGTCAACCCTAAGGAGCAGTTATGCGATTGAATCACCTCATCAAGTCCGCCGTTGTTGCTGCCTCTGCAGCGATGATGCTGTCGTCCGCCGTAGCTGCCGATATCACCGGCGCTGGCGCGACCTTCCCTTACCCAATCTATTCGAAATGGGCTGAATCCTACAAAGCAGCTACCGGCACCGGCCTGAACTATCAGTCGATCGGCTCGGGTGGCGGTATCAAGCAGATCAAGGCAAAAACCGTTGATTTCGGTGCTTCCGACATGCCGCTGAAGGCAGAAGAGCTGGAAGCCGAAGGCCTGATGCAATTCCCGGCCATCATGGGCGGTGTCGTACCAATCGTGAATCTGGATGGTGTCGCTCCTGGCCAATTGAAGTTCACGCCGGAAGTGATCGCTGCGATCTATCTCGGCAAAGTCACCAAATGGAACGATGGCCAGATCACGGCACTGAATCCTGGCGTCAAGCTGCCTGATGCAGACATCACCGTTGTTCACCGTTCGGATGGTTCCGGCACCACCTTCCTGTGGACCGACTTCCTGTCGAAAACCGTTGCTGAATTCAAGGACACCGTTGGTGCCGGTACCGCTGTCAAATGGCCGGTCGGTGTAGGTGGCAAGGGTAACGAAGGCGTTGCTGCCAACGTTCAGCGTATCCGCGGTTCGATCGGTTACGTCGAATACGCTTACGCCAAGAAAAACAAGATGTCGCACACCCAGCTGAAAAACAGCTCGGGCACCTTTGTGCAACCTGATGATGACACCTTCAAGGCAGCGGCTGCCGGTGCCGACTGGGCCAAAACCCCAGGCATGGGCGTGGTGCTGACGAATCAGGCTGGCAAGAACAGCTGGCCGATCACGGGTGCCTCGTTCATCCTGTTGCACAAAACCGCTGCTTCGGCTGAACGTACCAAGGAAGTCCTGAAGTTCTTCGACTGGGCTTACAAGAACGGCGGTGCTGCCGCTGCTGAACTGGACTACGTTGCGATGCCGCCTGCTGTCATCAAGCTGGTTCAGGATGCATGGAAAGCCAACGTCAAGGATGCTTCCGGCAAGGCTGTCTGGTAATCACGTGTCAGGCAGCGACGTGGTTGCTGCCTGAAAGATGTGTAAGTGATGTTGCAAGGGCTGCAGTTTCCGAAGGCGCCGAACACGGTATCGCCATGTTGTGATCGGAATTGCGGCCCAGTCTCTCTGGCAGAAAAAAACATGAGTGCCAATTCCCCTACCTTATCCGAGCCTATGACGACGCCAACCATGACGCCAACCGCCCACGATGCCGAAGCCCGCAAGGAAGCTGCTTTTGGCAAGGCGCTGATGGCAACGATGCGCCGTCAACGTGTGCAGGATTTTCTGTTTCACAAGATTACCTTCCTCTTTGCCCTGAGCGTGCTGCTGGTGCTGCTCGGCATCATCGCCTCGCTGATGATCGGCGCCTGGCCGGCATTGAAGGAATTCGGTATTCCATTTCTGACCAGTGTCGAGTGGGATCCCGTCAATGACCAGTACGGTGCCGCAATCGCGATCGTCGGCACGCTGGTTACTTCGTTTCTCGCCCTGCTGATCGCATTCCCGATCAGCTTCGGCATCGCCTTGTTTCTTACCGAGATCTGCCCGGCATGGCTCAAGCGTCCGCTGGGTACGGCCGTGGAATTGCTGGCCGGTGTGCCCAGCATCATCTACGGCATGTGGGGCCTGTTTGTGTTCGCGCCGCTGTTTTCCGATTACATCCAGCCGGCACTTGCTTCCACGCTGGGCCAGTTGCCGCTGATCGGCGAGCTGTTCCGCGGCCCGCAAATGGGTATCGGTATCCTGGCTGCCGGCATCATCCTGGCCGTCATGATCATTCCCTTCATCGCCTCCGTGATGCGTGACGTGTTCGAGATCGTGCCGCCCGTGTTGAAAGAGTCGGCCTACGCCATGGGTTGCACCAAGTGGGAAGTGGTGCGCAAGATCGTGCTGCCTTACACCCGCATCGGCGTGGTCGGCGGGGTGATGCTGGGACTGGGGCGCGCGCTGGGTGAAACCATGGCGATTACCTTTGTGATCGGTAATGCGCACAAACTGTCGTGGTCGCTGTTCGCGGCCGGTAACAGTATCGCTTCCACGCTGGCCAATGAATTTGCCGAAGCCGAAACCGTGCTGCACGTCTCGTCGCTGTTCGCACTGGGTCTGATTCTGTTCCTGATTACCTTCCTCGTGCTGTCGGCTGCCAAGCTGATGCTGCTGGGAATGGCCCGCAAGGAGGGCGCAAAATGAGTAGTGAAGTCATGCAAGCTGCGGCGAATAATTCGGTCTACCGTCGCCGCCTGATGGTGCACCGCGTCGGTATTGCCTTATCGTTCATGGCAATGTTGCTAGGTCTGTTTTTCCTCGGCTGGATTTTGTTCACCCTGCTGGTCAAGGGGCTGGGCGCGATCAGCCCGTCGATCTTCCTGCAGACAACCCCAGCACCGGGTAGCGAAGGCGGCGGCTTGATGAACGCGATTGTCGGCAGCCTGTTGATGGTCGGTGCGGCGACATTGATCAGCACGCCGATCGGCATCTTTGCCGGCATCTATCTGGCGGAATATGGCGAAGTCAGCCTGTTTGCCAAGGTCACGCGTTTCGTCACGGACATCATGCTGTCGGCACCATCGATCGTGATTGGCCTGTTTGTCTACGCTATCTACGTCGCCAATGTGAAGCACTTTTCCGGCTGGGCTGGCAGCTTTGCGATCTCGCTGATCGCCATTCCGGTGGTGGTGCGCACGACCGACAACATGCTCAATCTCGTTCCAGGCAGCCTGCGTGAAGCAGCGTTCGCACTCGGTGCTCCGCGCTGGCGTGTTGCGACCTTCGTCCGCTTGCGGGCGGTCAAGGCTGGCGTGATCACCGGCGTGCTGCTGGCGGTGGCGCGTATCTCGGGCGAAACGGCACCGCTGCTATTCACGGCGCTCAACAATCAGTTCTACAGCACTAACATGAACGCACCGATGGCCAACCTGCCGGTCGTGATTTATCAGTTCGCGATGAGCCCGTACGACAACTGGCGCGAGCTGGCATGGGGTGGCGCGCTGCTGATCACCTTTAGCGTGCTGGCACTCAACATCCTGTCGCGCGTGCTGTTCAAACAGAAAAACCAACATTGATGCGGGTATAGACCATGAATACGCAACCCTCCATGAACACGATCAACAAGAAGACCCTGGAAATCCAGAACCTGAATTTCTACTACGGTAATTTCCAGGGCCTCAAAAACATCAACCTCGACATCCAGGACAAGAAAGTCACGGCTTTCATCGGCCCGTCGGGCTGCGGCAAATCGACGTTGCTGCGCACCTTCAACCGCATGTATGACCTGTATCCGGGGCAGCGCGCCGAGGGCAAGATCCTCTACCACGGCAGCAACATCCTCGAACCTGGGCAGGACGTCAACATGCTGCGCGCCAAGGTCGGCATGGTATTCCAGAAGCCTACGCCGTTCCCGATGTCGATCTACGACAACATCGCTTTCGGTGTGCGTTTGTATGAAAACCTGCCAAAAGGCGAGATGGATGAGCGCGTCGAATGGGCACTCAACAAGGCTGCACTATGGACAGAAGTGAAGGACAAACTCAACAAGAGTGGCCTGTCGCTCTCGGGCGGTCAGCAGCAGCGTCTCTGCATCGCACGTGGCGTGGCGGTCAAGCCGGATGTGCTGCTGCTGGACGAACCGACGTCGGCACTCGACCCGATCTCGACCGCGAAGATTGAAGAATTGATCAGCGAACTCAAGGGCGACTACACGATCGCCATCGTCACGCACAACATGCAACAGGCCGCGCGCTGCTCCGATTACACGGCGTACATGTATCTGGGCGAACTGGTGGAATTCGGCGAGACCGATCAGATTTTCATGAATCCGGTCAAGAAAGATACCCAGGACTACATTACCGGCCGCTTCGGCTGATTGCGCATACCAAAGCAGATACAGAATTCAGGAGAACAACGATGCCAGGCGAACACTCTTCCAAGCAGTACGACATGGATCTGGAAACGATCCGCTCCAAGGTGCTGTTGATGGGCGGCCTTGTCGAAAGCCAGTTTCAGGATGCGATGACCGCTTTCCGCACGGGTAATGTGGCGCAGGCCGAACAGATCATCAAGTCGGATGAAAACGTCAACAACCTCGAGGTTTCGCTCGACGACGCGTGCAGCCATTTGATCGTCAAGCGCCAGCCGGCCGCCAATGATTTGCGTACCGTGATGGCGACCATCAAGGTCATCACCGATCTGGAACGCATCGGCGATGAATCGACCAAAATTGCCCGTGCCGGCAAGGCCATTGGCGAGCGCGGTCTGAGCGTGATCAATCATTACGAAAATGTCCGTGTGATGGCTGCCAGCGCCGGTAAAATGCTGCACGATGCGCTGGATGCCTTTGCGCGCCTCGATGGCAAGCAGGCGGTGCGCCTGATTGCCGAAGATGCAGCGGTTGACCATGAGTTCCGCGCGGTGACGCGTACGCTGATCACGTTCATGATGGAAGATCCACGTACGATTTCCAGCGCGCTGGATACGCTGTGGGTTGCCAAGGCCATCGAACGCATTGGCGATCATGCGAAAAACATCGCTGAATACGTGATCTTCATTGTCGAAGGCAAGGATATCCGCCACACGGATTACGCAGCCGCACAATTGGCTGAATAAGCCCAGGCTGCACGCGGTGTGCATGGCAACTGCGTGCAGCACATGATTTAACCGGAATACAGACGAACAACATGGCGAGCGCCGACAAACCAACCATCCTCATCGTCGAAGACGAACCGCCCATCATCGAACTGGTCACGTTCACCTTGAAGGGGGCCGGATGGAATGTGGTTGCAGCCCAGACGGCTGCCGAAGCCTGGGAGTTCCTGCAACAGCGTCTGCCACAACTGATTCTGCTGGACTGGATGCTGCCCGATCAGAGCGGGTTGCGATTGCTGTCGCGCATCCGTGGTGACCGCCAGTTCAACGAGCTGCCCATCATCATGCTGACTGCCAAGAGCATGGAAGAAGACAAGATCGCCGGCCTCGACAACGGTGCTGACGATTATGTGACCAAGCCATTTTCACCACGTGAATTGACGGCGCGTATCAACGCGCTGTTGCGCCGCAAGACACCCGAGCATTCGCAGACGCTGCTCAATGCCGGTCCAATCAGCCTTGATCCGGTCAGTTGCACCGTAAGTCTCAACAGCGAAAAGATCGATATCGGCCATGCCGAATTCAAGTTGCTGAAATTTTTCCTCGCACATCCCGAGCGCGTTTTTTCCCGCAACCAGCTACTCGACAAGGTCTGGGGCGATCATGTGGTGATCGAGGAACGGACGGTGGATGTGCACGTTTTACGCCTGCGCAAAGCCTTGAAAGATGCCGAACATCTCATCAAGACCGTGCGCAGTGTAGGCTATATGCTTTCCGAGAAATAAGCCTGCGCACTGATGAATCCCCAACTGCTGTTCTGGATCCCCGCCGCTTTGCGGCTGACCATTGTGTTGCTGGGTGCTGCGGCAGCCGGCTATTTCTTTGGCGTGACAGCCGGTTTGGCCATCGGTTTGCTGGCTTTGCTGGTGCTGGTGATCGTACAGCTCAAATATCTATACCTGCTTTCGGGCTGGCTCGATCATCCTGAAAGTGAAAAACTGCCCGATGGCTGGGGCGCCTGGACCGACGTGTTTTCGCGCCTGTACCGGTTGCGTCGCGACGACGAGCGTAATCGCAAGGACTTGAGCGAATGGCTGACGCGCTTTCGTCAGGCCATGAGCTTGCTGCCGGATGGCGTCGCCATCATGGACGATGTGCTATTCCTCGAATGGTGCAACCCCACAGCAGAGAGGCATCTGGGCCTCAGCAACACGCGCGACAAGGGCATGCGCGTCACCAATTTGATCCGTGATCCGGCTTTCATCGACTACATCATTCTCGGTCGCTACGACCAGCCGCTGACGCTCAATGTACGTGACCGCAAGCTGGTCGTGCAGATCATCCCGTTTGAAAATCGTCGCCAGATTCTCGTCACGCATGACGTGACCGAAACCGAACGTATCGACATGATGCGCCGCGACTTCATCGCCAACGCCTCGCATGAACTGCGCACGCCGTTGACGGTGATCAATGGTTTCCTTGAAATCGCCTACGCCCAGCCCGATCTGGATCAAACCACGCGCATGGGGCATCTCAAGCTCATGATCGAGCAGGGACAGCGCATGCAGAATCTTATCGAAGACATGCTGACGCTGACGCGACTTGAGTCGATCGATTACCCGTTGCGCAAGGAACAGGTCAACATCCGCAACCTGCTGGAACAACTGCTGCGCGAAGCCGAGGCACTCTCGGGCGGCCGTCACACCATCACGCTTGCCATCGACGGCCCCGATATCGAAGGCAACACCGACGAGCTACGCAGTGCCTTCGGCAATCTCGTCACCAACGCCATCCGCTACACCCCGGAAGGCGGCCAAATCCACATCCAGTGGAGCCAGACCGAGAACGGCCCGCAGTTCTCGGTTCAAGACAGCGGCATCGGCATCCGCGCCGAACACATCGCCCGCCTCACCGAACGCTTCTACCGCGTCGACAAGAGCCGCTCCCGCGAAACCCAAGGCACCGGCCTTGGGCTTGCAATCGTCAAGCATGTGCTGTTACGGCATGGGGCGACGCTGGCGATTGAGTCGGAAGAGGGAAAAGGCAGTACGTTCATGACCCGATTCCCGATTTAATACTCAATTCCAAATCTTTTTTAGTTCGGTCGTTTCTAATTGTTTAATTAACATCGTTAAACGGGATATGGCAGAATCGCAGGGTTTTGTCGCTCCCGTTTTGGGATATCCAATTTTCTCGATGGAAATTAAATGAAAATCGCTGTTGCAGGTACTGGCTATGTCGGTATGTCTAACGCTGTTCTGCTGGCTCAGCACCATGAAGTTGTCGCTATCGATATTGATGCTGAGCGCGTAGCCGTTGTCAATCGACACGAATCTCCGATTGTCGATGTCGAAATCGAAGATTTCCTTAAAAACCGTTCGCTGAACATTAAGGCTACGCTAGACAAAGAAGAGGCGTATGCAGGCGCAGAATTTGTCATCATTGCAACGCCAACGGACTACGATGTCGAAACAAATTACTTCAATACTAAATCTGTAGAATCTGTCATTGCCGATGTAATAGCGATTAATCCGCAGGCCGTAATGATTATTAAATCAACGGTGCCAGTTGGATATACGGCGAGTGTCCAAAAGAAATTTTCCTCAGAAAACATCATCTTTTCCCCGGAATTCCTGCGTGAGGGGCGCGCACTCTATGACAATTTGCATCCTTCTCGCATCATCGTCGGGGAGCGTTCGGAGCGAGCCAAGGTATTCGCTGACTTGCTGGTAGAAGGGGCAATCAACAAACAAACGCCGGTACTGTTCACAGATTCGACAGAAGCAGAGGCGGTCAAGCTGTTTTCCAATACTTATCTCGCCATGCGTGTTGCATATTTCAATGAGTTGGATACATACGCTGCGACACACGGATTGGATACCCGGCAAATCATTGAGGGTGTTGCGCTCGATCCGCGAATAGGTAACCACTACAACAATCCTTCATTTGGTTACGGCGGATATTGTCTTCCAAAAGACACCAAGCAACTACTTGCCAACTATTTAGAAGTACCCCAGAGTCTGATTCGCGCAATCGTAGACGCCAACTCAACCCGCAAGGATTTTATTGCGGATTCCATCATCAGGAAAAATCCCAAGGTCGTGGGTATATATCGTCTGATCATGAAGGCAGGATCTGATAATTTCAGAGCTTCTTCTGTGCAAGGCATCATGAAGCGGATTAAGGCAAAGGGCATTGAAGTGATTGTTTACGAGCCCGTTCTTGATGTTCCTGAGTTTTTCCGATCTCCCGTTATAAAAGATCTCGCCACGTTTAAGCAGCAGGCAGATCTAATTGTGAGCAACAGACATGTGTCTGAACTTGATGACGTCGCCTACAAAGTTTATACGCGTGATTTATTCGGTACAGACTGATGCAAAATAATTCATCCTATGCGATACAATCTCGCTGTTTTGCTTAGCTCATTTTTAGGGCGGCTTCCCCTTCTTTGATTCGTTGCAAGCATATCAAGACCTCACACAGGATGTAGCCCCCTGTCAACCAGCTCTTTTTAGGCCTAATCGGGTTAATTAACCGACTGTTTTACGTTTTTCACATATGTGTGTGAAAACTATTGTCCAGTTATTGGCGAGGAAATTTTGACTTCTAGGGTACTTGTAACGGGTGGTGCAGGTTTTTTGGGCTCGCATCTGTGCGAAAAGTTGTTGGCGGCTGGAAAAGATGTTTTGTGTGTTGACAATTTCTATACTGGTCGCAAGCAAAACATTGCGCACCTCATGGGCAATCCTTATTTCGAAGTCATGCGACATGATGTGACTTTTCCACTTTATGTTGAGGTGGACGAAATTTATAATCTGGCTTGTCCGGCCTCACCGGTCCATTATCAATTCGATCCGGTTCAAACGACAAAAACCAGCGTGCATGGCGCGATTAACATGCTCGGCTTGGCACGCCGTCTAAAGGCGCGCATTCTGCAGGCGTCAACATCGGAAGTATATGGCGACCCGGAAGTACATCCGCAACCGGAAGCTTATTGGGGCAAAGTCAATCCAATCGGTATCCGTAGCTGCTACGACGAAGGTAAACGTTGCGCCGAAACGCTCTTTTTCGACTACTGGCGTCAACACCAGCTGGAAATCAAGGTCGTGCGTATTTTCAATACCTATGGCCCGCGCATGCACCCGAATGATGGACGCGTAGTCAGCAACTTCATCGTTCAAGCGCTTAATGGGCAGGACATCACGATTTACGGCGATGGTCAGCAAACGCGCAGTTTTTGTTATGTCGATGATTTAATCGATGTGATGGTCAAGATGATGGACTCGCCCTCGGATTTTACTGGCCCAGTTAATATCGGCAATCCTGGTGAATTCACAATGCTCGAGTTGGCCGAGAAAGTCATCAAGCTTACAAAATCAAAAAGCAAGTTAATCTTTGAGCCGCTGCCATCTGACGACCCGAAGCAACGTCAACCCAATATCGAACTGGCAAAGCAACAGTTGGATTGGGAGCCGAAAGTACAACTGGATGATGGTTTGCAGCAAACCATCAGTTACTTCCGCAAAGTACTTGCAGCTTGATTCAGAGATATTAGATGAAATACTTGGCAATCATCCCGGCGCGCGGTGGGTCGAAAGGGCTTCCTGGTAAGAACATTCGTGATATGGCGGGTAAACCGTTAATTGTGTGGAGTATCGAACAAGCTCTTGCTTGCGCTGCTATTGAGCGTGTCCTGGTATCCACTGATAGCGAGCAAATTGCTGCGGTGGCCCGCGCTGCTGGTGCCGACGTCCCGTGGCTACGTCCTGCCGAACTGGCGCAAGACCAGACTTCGACGGAGGCTGTGCTGCTGGATGTGTTGGCGAAAGTGATTTCGGAAGGCAAGCGTCCGGATGCGGTAATCTTGCTGCAACCGACATCGCCATTGCGACATGCCGATTCGCTTGCGCAGGCGATTGCCTTGTTTGAGCAGTCGGCCGCCGATTCACTGTTATCGGTTTGCGAAAGTCATGCATTTTTTTGGCAGAACCCAGCTGCGCCGTTTGCGCGCTATGACTATCAAAATCGTCCGCGTCGTCAGGATATTGCGCCGCAAGACCGACAGTATCGGGAAAACGGTTCGATCTATATTACCCGCACCGAAACGCTACTCGAACAGCGAAATCGGCTCGGCGGCAAGATTGCAATGTACCCGATGACCGAAGAGGAAAGCTGGGAAATTGATTCCCTGACAGACTTCATCATTGTCGACACTCTATTTAAGAACGTTTCATGATCATTGAACGCAATATCACCAAGTACGTCATCTTCAGTGAAGATACCTTGCAGAACGCGTTGCGACGCATCAGCGAAAACAAGTCTGGTGTCGTGTTTGCGATTTCGGATGCGGGCGTTCTCGAAGGTGTTCTGACCGACGGTGATCTCCGTCGCTGGTTGGTTTCTCAGGATAATGTGGATCTGGAACAGCGTGTATCAGTCGCGCTTAACCGAGAATTTGTTTCTTTCAGCGATCAGACCGACCCGGAA
>NZ_CAJYMD010000040.1 GCF_913776015.1 uncultured Oxalicibacterium sp.
AGGACTTGCCAATGCGCTCTTTCAATCAAAGAACGCCAATGATCTTCACTTCAAACTGTACATTCTGTCCAGCCAGCGGATGATTGAAATCGAACAGTGCCGATTCTTCATCGATCTCGCACAGCATGCCGGCAAATCGGCCGCCACCGGGCGCGGCAAATTCCACCAGATCGCCGATCGCATATTGTTCATGCGGCGTAGAATTCTGCGCCAGCGTCTCGCGCGACAGACGGCGCAACAATTCCGGATTACGCGCACCAAAAGCCTGCTCGGGCGTCAGATGAAACACTGTATGCGCCCCCTCAGCCAGACCCAGCAAACAGTCTTCGAGAAACGGTGCCAGTTGGCCCGCTCCCAGCTGCAGGGTTGCCGGATTATCGGCAAAGGTGCTGACGATATCCTCACCCTGCTCCGACGCCAGACGGTAATGCAGCGTCAGATACGCGCCCTGCCCGATAACGGCCTGCGTGGCCTGTGATACATTCGTCATGCGATTCCCGGTTAGCCAGACTGGCACTATTTTAAGCCAGCTTGAGGGGCACTGCCTCTCGCAACCGTCTGAGAAAACAAAGAAGCGTGATTTGAAAGCGCTCACCTCCGCCGCTTTCCTTGCAAGACAGGAAACCCATGGCAATCACCGACTGGCCCGAAGACCAGCGTCCACGCGAACGCCTGATCCGTCACGGCGCCACCGCCCTTTCCAATGCCGAATTGCTGGCCGTGTTTCTGCGGGTTGGCGTAACCGGCAAAAGCGCCGTCGATCTCGGGCGCGACATGATCACGCATTTCGGCTCGCTAAACCGCATGTTCTCTGCCTCGCTGCAGGATTTCTCAAAATTGAACGGCTTGGGTGCAGCCAAATACGCGCAACTGCAAGCCGTCATCGAACTGGCGCGCCGTGCGCTGGCAGAAGAAATGCAACAAGGATCGATGCTGAATTCGCCGCAAACCGTCACCCAGTATTTACAACTCATGCTGGCCAATCAGCCGCACGAATCTTTTGTCGTACTGTTTCTCGACGTGAAGAATCGCCTGATCGCGTGCGAAGAACTGTTTCGCGGCACTCTGACCAGCGCCAGCGTCTATCCACGCGAAGTCGTCAAAGCGGCGCTCGCCCACAATGCAGCCAGCGTCATCCTTGCCCATAACCATCCGTCCGGCAGTGCCGAACCGAGCGCCGCCGATCATGCAGTCACGCAAACGCTCAAGCAGGCGCTGGCGCTGGTCGATATCCGCGTACTCGATCACATCATCGTGGCGACATCGCAGATTCACTCGTTTGCCGAGCATGGACAAATATAAGACGCAAATAAGATACGACCTGAATAAGCGACGAAAAACAGCGAATCGACTTGTTACTTTAGCTCCCCTAATTGTTAAATTATTTAAATACAACAAGACACAATTGTTTTACGCAAGTCATTGAATAATCGTATTTTTTTCGATATACTCTCGTTTTTTCCAAATCTGGAATCTTTTAGGGAGTACCACCATGGCACGTGTATGCCAAGTCACCGGGAAAGGGCCGATGGTCGGCAACAACGTTTCCCACGCCAACAACAAAACGAAACGTCGTTTCCTGCCTAACCTGCAGAACCGTCGCATCTTCGTTGAATCCGAAAATCGCTGGGTTTCGCTGCGCGTTTCCAACGCCGGTCTGCGCGTGATCGACAAGATCGGCATCGATGCCGTTCTGGCTGACATGCGCGCTCGTGGCGAAAAAGTCTAACTAGCAGAATAAAGAGGAACCATCATGGCGAAATCTGGCCGCGACAAAATCAAGCTGGAGTCGACCGCAGGTACGGGTCACTTCTACACCACCACGAAAAACAAGCGCACCATGCCTGAAAAAATGGCGATCATCAAATTTGATCCCAAGGCACGCAAGCACGTGGAATACAAGGAAACCAAGATCAAGTAATTGGTCTGGTTCGATGGAAAAAACCGCTCATTCGAGCGGTTTTTTTTCGCCCGCACCAGAAACATCTGAAAAAAGTCGGGGCAAAATCGTCCAGCGAAGACCTTGCAACGTTACCAAAACCTGAAATCAAGCCTGACGCATTTGCAACACTTGGCTCATTTGGTGAAAATCCGCAGGCCAAAATGAAAACGCCGCCCAAACAGCAGGCGGCGCAACATGGCATTCACTCAACGATCGGGCCGTCATCACTCCTTGATGAAGTGTTCCCGGTAGTAGCGTAGTTCTTCGATCGATTCGATGATATCGGCCAGCGCCGTGTGTTTCTGATGCTTTTTGAAACCGGATGCCAGTTCCGGTTTCCAGCGTTTGCACAGTTCCTTGAGCGTCGATACATCCAGATTGCGGTAGTGGAAGAAAGCTTCGAGCTTGGGCATACCACGCGCCATGAAGCGGCGATCCTGGCAAATCGTATTGCCGCACATCGGCGATTTACCCGCTGGCACGTACTTTTTCAGGAATTCGATCAAGGCCACTTCGGCGTCGGCTTCGGTCGTGGTCGATGCCTTGACGCGCTCGATCAAACCCGAACGGCCGTGCGTGCCCTTGTTCCAGGCATCCATGCCATCCATGATTTCGTCCGACTGGTGAATCGCAAAAACCGGGCCTTCGCCAATGATGTTCAACTCGGAATCGGTGACCACTACGGCAACTTCGATGATGCGGTCCTTGTCGGGATCGAGTCCGGTCATTTCCATATCGACCCAGACCAGATTGAATTCGTTGGGACGCAAAGGCGTGATGGAGGCCGATTCATTCGCTTGTGACATAATTGATTTCCTTGAATTCCATTAAGCAGTAGTAGTCATAAGCCGCCATTTTCTCACAGGAAAAGAATGACATCATTTGCCTTTACCGTTTTGTTCGTCGGCTTTCTGCTCCTCAGCATCGTCGTACGCTTCTGGCTGGCATCGCGCCACATTCGCCACATTCAGGCAAACCGCGCCGCTGTACCGCCTCAATTCGCCGGCCGCATTCCGCTTGAAGCGCACCAGCGCGCCGCCGACTATACGGTCGCCAAAACCAAGTTTGCCCTCTTCGTCATTCTGCTCAACAGTGCCGTTCTGATCGGCTTCACGCTGATGGGCGGCCTGCAATGGCTGGCAGAAACCTCGCTAGGCATTTTCGGCCCCGGCATTCGCTACCAACTGGCGCTGGTACTGGCCTTCGCGCTGATTTCGGGACTGATCGAACTGCCATTCGACTACTTCCGCCAGTTCCGGCTGGAAGCAGCCTTCGGCTTCAACCGCATGACGCCCGCCCTCTTCTTTACCGATTTGGTCAAGAGCACCATGATTTCGCTGGCGATCGGTTTGGGCCTGGTGTGGATCGTTCTGTTGCTGATGGAAAAATCCGGCGACCTCTGGTGGCTCTATGCATGGTTCGTCTGGTGCGGCTTCCAGTTACTGATGCTGGTGCTGGTGCCGCTGTTCATCGCACCGCTGTTCAACAAATTCAAGCCACTGGAAGATGAAAGCCTGAAATCGCGTATCGAAAATCTCATGAAACGTACTGGCTTCGCCGCCAGCGGTTTGTTCGTGATGGATGGTTCGCGCCGCAGCGCGCACGGCAATGCCTACTTTTCAGGCTTTGGTGCAGCCAAGCGCATCGTTTTCTTCGATACGCTACTCGAACGTCTCGCACCGCATGAAATCGAAGCCGTACTGGCGCATGAACTAGGCCATTTCAAGCTCAAGCACATCGTCAAGCGCATTGCGATGATGTTTGGCGCTTCACTGGTTTTTCTTGCGCTACTCGGCTATCTGAAAACGCAAACCTGGTTCTACACGGGGCTGGGCGTCGATCCCATGCTCAATGCCAGCAACGATGCGATGGCGCTGTTGCTGTTCGCCCTGATCCTGCCGGTGTTCGCCTTCCTGCTGTCACCGTTGACTTCGCTGGGCTCGCGCAAGCACGAGTTCGAGGCGGATGCATTTGCGGCGAAATATACGAATGCGCAAGATCTCGTCTCGGCACTCGTCAAACTGTATGAAGACAATGCCTCGACGCTGACGCCCGATCCACTGCATTCCGCGTTTTACGACTCGCATCCACCGGCCAGCGTACGCATCAATCGCCTGCTCGACCAACCTGCATGACCACGCTGGCAGACCTGCGCACCAGGCAATGCGTGCCGCAACGGCAAGCCTTGCCTGAGGCGCAAGTCAATGCACTGCTCGCCTTGCTGGATGATTGGCAACGCGAAGGAAAAACCATTGTGCGGACTCTCTCCTTTGCCGATTTCCACGCCACGATGGATTTCGTCGATCGTATCGCGGCGATCATCCATGCGCAGGACCATCATCCCGAGCTGACTGTCAGCTACAACCGTTGCGTGGTCCGCTATCACACGCATTCGGTCAATGACAATCAGGGTGGTCTCTCGGAAAACGATTTCATCTGTGCGGCGCGTATCGATGCGCTGTACGCCCCCAATCACGCCCAATAAGAATTACTCACAACATGCAGGGAACCGTCATTGCGGCGCATGGCCGTCACTACCTCGTGCAAACCGACACCGTACGATTGCAATGCGTTACACGCGGCAAGAAAAGCGATGTGGCCGTTGGCGATCACGTCGAGATCAAGCAGACTTCCGACAATCAGGGCGTGATCGAATCAATTGCCGAGCGCGAGACGTTTCTGTATCGCTCGGACCAGTATCGTTCCAAGCTGCTGGCCGCCAATGTCGATCAGCTATTTATCGTGGTGGCAACCGAACCGAGTTTCACCGATGACCTGGTATCGCGCGCGCTGGTCGCTGCCGAAGCTGCCGGTGTGAAGGCGCAACTGATCCTGAACAAGATCGACGTGACCGACAATCTGGCACGGGCGCGCGAGCGCGTCGCGGTCTATGCGGGCATCGGCTATACCGTCCATGAAGTCTCGGCACAAGCAAAACCCGACGCCACACGCGACCTGTTGATGCCGTTGCTACAAGGGCATCGAACCATCCTGATCGGCCAATCCGGCATGGGCAAATCGTCGCTGATCAACCTGATCGTGCCCAATGCCGACATCGCCGTGCGCGAGATTTCGGCGGCGCTCGATACCGGCAAGCACACGACGACCTTCACGCGCCAGTACGCGATCGACGACAACACGACCATTCTCGATTCGCCCGGCTTTCAGGAATTCGGTCTTTACCACCTGACAGAAGGCATGCTGGAACGCGCCTTCCCTGAATTTCGTCCGTATCTGGGTGGGTGCAAGTTTTATAACTGTCACCATGTCAGCGAACCGGATTGCGCGGTTCGACAGGCTGTGGAGAGCGGAGAAATCCCCGCCATGCGACATGCCCTCTACCTGCAACTGCTGCACGAATCCTCGCAAAAGCTTTATTGAGGCGTGGAGGTCATTACGCGAAATGTCGGTATTTGGCTGGCTTTCAAGACAAAATCCCTTATAATTTAAGCAGTTATCACAACCGGCGGCAGGCGCCAACCTAGCCGCCGTTTTTAATTATGGCAATCAAACACTTTCTGCAATTTTCCGATCTGAAGCTGGACGAATTCGAATATCTGATCGAACGCACCCGCACCATCAAACGGAAGTTCAAGAATTACGAACCCCACCCGACGCTGGCCGACCGCACGCTGGTCATGGTCTTCGAGAAAAACTCCACGCGTACCCGCCTGTCATTCGAAGCCGGCATGCACCAGATGGGTGGTGCTGCCATCTACCTGAATACACGCGACAGCCAGTTGGGACGTGGCGAACCGGTGGAAGATGCGGCACAAGTGATGTCACGCATGTGCGACGTCATCATGATCCGCACTTTCGGGCAGGACATCATCGAGCGATTCGCTGCCAATTCGCGCGTGCCGGTGATCAATGGCCTGACCAATGAACATCACCCCTGCCAGGTGCTGGCTGACGTCTTCACCTTCATCGAGCATCGTGGTTCGATCAAGGGCAAGACCGTGGCCTGGGTGGGCGATGCCAACAACATGCTCTATTCGTGGCTGCAGGCTGCGCAAGTATTCGATTTCCACGTCAACGTCTCGACGCCGAAACGCTACGAGATTGATCCTTCGCTGGTAGCCGAAGACAACACGCATTACACGCTGTTCGACTCCCCTTCCGACGCTTGCCAAGGCGCGCATTTGGTCACCACCGATGTCTGGACCAGCATGGGCTTCGAGGAAGAAAATGCCGCCCGCCTGAAAGCCTTCAGGGGCTGGATCGTGGATAGCGAAAAGATGCAGCGCGCCCAGCCCGATGCCCTATTCATGCACTGCCTGCCGGCGCATCGCGGCGAAGAGGTTTCCGCAGAAGTCATTGACGGCCCGCAATCGGTGGTCTGGGATGAAGCCGAAAACCGTCTGCACGTGCAAAAAGCCCTGCTCGAATATCTGGTCCTCGGCAAGCTCGACGCCTGAACCGCCTCCGATTTACTCTCATTCACGCCGAAGTACACATCATGTCGAAGATTCTTCAATCCGTTCCCGTCAATCAGAAAGTCGGCATTGCCTTTTCCGGCGGTCTCGATACCAGTGCTGCGCTGCACTGGATGCGCCAGAAAGGCGCCATTCCTTACGCTTACACGGCCAATCTGGGCCAGCCTGACGAATCGGATTACGACGCGATTCCGCGCAAAGCCAAGGAATACGGTGCCGAAGATGCACGCCTGATCGATTGCCGCGAACAGTTGGCAGCCGAAGGCATCGCCGCCCTGCAGAGTGGCGCATTCCACGTCACCACCGCGGGCCAGACTTACTTCAACACGACGCCGCTGGGCCGTGCCGTCACCGGCACCATGCTGGTCGCTGCGATGAAGGAAGACAACGTCGATATCTGGGGTGATGGCAGCACCTACAAGGGCAACGATATCGAGCGTTTCTACCGCTACGGCTTGCTGATCAATCCTGATCTGCGCATCTACAAACCGTGGCTCGACGACACCTTCATCAACGAACTCGGCGGCCGCAAGGAAATGTCGGAATTCCTGATCAAGTCGGGCTTCGACTACAAGATGTCGGTCGAGAAAGCGTACTCCACCGATTCCAACATGCTGGGCGCAACCCACGAAGCCAAGGATCTGGAATTCCTGAACACCGGCATCAAGATCGTGCAGCCGATCATGGGCGTGGCTTTCTGGCGCGATGACGTCGAAATCAAGCGCGAAGAAGTGACGATCCGTTTCGAAGAAGGCCGTCCGGTCGCGCTCAACGGCGTGACGTTCGCCAGCCTGACCGATTTGATCCTGGAAGCCAACAAGATCGGTGGCCGTCACGGCCTCGGTATGAGCGACCAGATCGAAAACCGTATCATCGAAGCCAAGAGCCGCGGCATCTATGAAGCACCAGGCCTGGCATTGCTGTTCATCGCCTACGAACGCCTGATCACCGGCATTCACAACGAAGACACCATCGAGCAGTATCGCGAGAACGGCCGCAAACTCGGCCGCCTGTTGTATCAGGGTCGCTGGTTCGATCCGCAAGCCATCATGCTGCGCGAAGCCTCGCAGCGCTGGGTTGCACGCGCCGTGACCGGCGAAGTGACGATCGAACTGCGTCGCGGCAACGACTATTCGCTGCTCAATACCGAATCGCCAAACCTGACCTATGCGCCAGAGCGCCTGTCGATGGAAAAGGTCGAGGATGCACCATTCTCGCCGATCGATCGTATCGGCCAGCTGACGATGCGTAATCTCGACATTACTGACACGCGCCACAAGCTCGGCATCTACAGCAAAGCTGGTCTGCTGAGCGGCAATTCCTCGGTCGCCCTGCCGCGCATCGGCAAGGACAGCGACAAATAATTTTTCCCATTTCACTACGCTAAAACCATGACCACTCAATTCGATAACGTTTCCGTCGTCAAGAAGGCCAACATCTACTTCGACGGCAAATGCGTCTCGCACTCGGTAGTGTTCGCCGACGGCACCAAGAAAACCATCGGCGTCATCTTTCCTTCGTCATTGAAATTCAATACCGGCGCTGCCGAAATCATGGAACTGAATGCCGGCAAATGCCGCATTCGCCTCGCCGGTGAAAGCGAATGGCAAGCCTATGAAGGTGGCCAGCAATTCAATGTGCCAGCCAATTCGAGCTTCGATATCGAAACCATCGAAACGCTGGATTACGTTTGCCACTTCGTCTGATCGCATTCGTCATACCCATTCAAAAGCCCGGTTCAGCCGGGCTTTTGTTTGCATAAATGACGATGCTGACATGCGCGAATGCTATACTGCACGCCATGAAAAACGGAAACCAAGACCTCGTTTGCCATTGGTGGCGCGCCTGAACCGGCGGCCCGTTTTCATTCATTTATCCAAAACGTGATGCCGCCCGTCCTGGCGGCATTGTTTTTTGGCACAGCAGGATTGGCGGCAAACTGAACAACCGGAGCACCCATGTCCCTGAATGCATCGTCGAGCAATACCCCTCCCATCGTTCTGACCGGCGATCGTCCGACCGGCCCATTGCACCTCGGCCACTACATCGGCTCGCTGAAGTCGCGCGTCGAATTGCAGCACACGACGCAGCAA
This sequence comes from uncultured Oxalicibacterium sp., assembly GCF_913776015.1. Taxonomy (GTDB): domain Bacteria; phylum Pseudomonadota; class Gammaproteobacteria; order Burkholderiales; family Burkholderiaceae_D; genus Oxalicibacterium. The sequence continues at coordinate 8,472 of NZ_CAJYMD010000040.1, forward strand.
TTCATCCTGCTGGCCGATACGCAAGCGATGACGGACAATGTCGGCCGCCACCAGCGCGTGACCGAGAACGTGATGGAAGTCGCACTCGATTATCTGGCCGTCGGTATCGACCCGGAGAAATCAACGATCTTCATTCAGTCGCAAGTGCGCGAACTCTACGAGTTGTCGATGGTGTTGCTGAATCTGGTGACGGTATCGCGACTCGAACGTAACCCCACCATCAAGGAAGAAATCCGCTTGCGCGGTTTCGAGCGCGACATTCCGGCTGGTTTCCTGACCTATCCGGTTAGCCAGGCTGCCGACATCACAGCCTTCAAGGCGACGCTGGTGCCGGTTGGTAACGACCAGTTGCCGATGATCGAGCAAACCAACGAACTCGTGCGCCGCTTCAACAATGTGGTCGGCAAGGAAATTCTGGTCGAGTGCAAGGAAATGCTGTCGGCCACTAGCCGCCTGCCCGGCATCGATGGCAAGGCCAAGATGAGCAAATCGCTCGGCAATGCAATCCAGTTGGGTTCGACACCTGCCGAGATCAAGAAAGCCGTCAACAATATGTACACGGACCCGAATCACCTGCGCGTCGAAGATCCGGGCCAGGTCGAAGGCAACGTCGTGTTCTCTTTCCTCGATGCCTTCGATCCGAACAAGGACGAACTCGAAGAACTGAAAGCGCACTATCGTCGCGGTGGCCTGGGTGACAGTGTGGTCAAGCGTCGTCTGGAAGCGCAACTACAGGCAATGATCGAGCCGATCCGCACTCGTCGCGAGGAATTTGCCAAGGACAAGGGCGAAGTGCTGGCGATGCTCAAACGCGGTACCGAACGTGCGCGCACAGTTGCCGCGAAAACGCTGGATGAAGTGAATGCGTCGATGGGCCTCAACTACTTCGACTGAGCAAGACGAAGCATAAGAAAAATAAGAAAAGGCGATGGCATCCATCGCCTTTTTTATTACGTCGACAACCTGCAGCCGCGTTCGTCTACCCGGCAAACATGGCCGCGCGCAATGCCGTGCCATATGAAGAAAAAAGCCAGCAGACCGCCGCCAGGTGCAACAACACCGTGATCTTGTACATCGTCTGGAATGACGATTTGCCCGTTTTGTGGTGCAAGCGCGTCTGCGCCAACAAGCCGGCAGGCCAGCCCCCCATCAGGTCGAACAGGTGCAAACGTATTTCCGGTGTACGCCATGTCGCGTTGCGCGCCGCTTTCTTGTCGAGGGCATAAGCGACATAGGTGAGCAGATTGATGGTTGCCAGATAACCCAAGGCTTTCCACGATACGCCACCGAGAATGACGGCGATGCAGACGATCGTCAGATAAAACGCTCCCAGCCAACCCCATATGCTGCCCTGGCCTGCGCGAAGGGAAAGTCGTGGTGCCCCATGCGCTATCGCATCAGCAAATTGGGCTTGCTGCGCACATTCACGACCATTTTCAAAACCCGGCACATAGGTAACGACATCGCCCAGCGCGGGACGCCGCGCACGACGCGCGAATGCACTGATATGCAGGAACACACGCTTGCCACTGCCATTTTGCGTGATGAAGCCGAAACCCTGTTCGTCACGCCATTCCGTGATCTTGCCCTGATAGCGCATGGTCAGAGAAACACCGGCTCGGGTTCCAGCGTCACGCCGAAACGGTCATGCACGTCCGACTGAATTGCCTGCGACAGCGCGACGACATCGGCACCGGAAGCACCGCCACGATTGACCAGTACAAGCGCCTGATTCTCGTGCACACCAGCAGCACCGGCAATACGCCCTTTCCAGCCGCAGCGATCAATCAGCCAGCCGGCAGCCAGCTTGAACGTACCATCGGCTTGCGGATAGTGCACGAGATCGGGATGCGCCTGCAGCAAGGCTTCGCATTCGAGCGGTGTCACCACGGGATTCTTGAAGAAGCTGCCGGCATTACCGATCTTGCGTGGATCAGGCAATTTGCGTGAACGAATCGCGATGACCGCATCGGCAACCTGCCGTGGCGAAGCGGACGTCGCGGGCCCACCTGTTTCGCGCTCCAGCATATCGTGCAATTCCTTGTACCCTACTACGGGTTGCCACTCTGCAGGATGCGGGCAAAGGAACGTCACCGACAAAACCAGCCAATGCCCGGGATGATGTTTGAAAATGCTGTCACGATAGGCAAAGCGACAATCGCTGGCCGCCAATTGCAGAATCTCGCCACTCTGCCAATCCAGCACTTCAACCGATGCGATACGCTCCATGACTTCCAGACCATAGGCGCCGATATTCTGGATGGGCGATGCGCCAACGGTACCCGGAATCAGGGCCAGATTTTCGAGGCCCGGCACCTGCTGATCAATCAGATGCATGACGAACGCATGCCAGTTCTCGCCAGCGGCGGCCGTAACACGAATGCCGGCCGCATGCGTACGATCGATAGCCACACCACGCAAATCGACCTGAATGGTTAAGCCTGGCAAATCGCGCGTCAGCAGGATATTGCTGCCACCGCCCAGAAAGAATGCACCGCCTTCGGCGCGGCAATGCGCCATCAGATCGTCAAGCTGGGAACGTTGCTGCAGTACGGCAAACCGCTCTGCCTTGGCGTTGATGCCAAACGTGTTCAACGCACCCAGCGATTTCGCGGTTTCTATCGAAAGTTTCATAGCCCGTGATTATAGGCGCGTCCAGGCAAGCTGGCTTGACCCGAGCTGGTCCACACCATTCCACGCCATACGCGATGAATCGCAAGGATTTTGCAGACTGCAACGAACAAACGACGCAGTCGGCACGCTACAATGCGCGCTGCACAAGCAAGCTACAGGAGAAACACCATGCCCTCATTTGACACCGTATCCGAAGCCAACATGGTCGAAGTCCGCAACGCGGTCGATCAGGCAGGAAAAGAAATTTCGACGCGTTTCGACTTCAAGGGCAGCGATGCCCGCATCGAACAAAAGGATCGCGACCTGACCGTGTTTGCCGACTCCGAATTCCAGTTGAATCAAGTCCTCGATGTGTTGACCGGCAAACTGGTCAAGCGCAACGTGGACGTGCGTTTTCTAGATCGCGGCAAGATCGAGAAAATCGGTGGCGACAAGGTCAAGCAAGTCATCAAGATCAAGAACGGCATCGAAACCGAAGCGGCCAAGAAGATCGTCCGTATCATCAAGGACAGCAAGATGAAGGTTCAGGCCAGCATTCAGGGGGATGCTGTACGCGTGACTGGTGCCAAACGCGACGACCTGCAAGCAACGATGGCGATGCTGCGCAAGGAAGTCAGCGATCTGCCACTGGAATTCAACAACTTCCGCGACTGATCTCGCTTCATCCCTCACAGCGAAAGCGGCACAGCCGCTCATCCCGACCACACCGAGGTAATGCGCATGAAATTGCCGCTTTCGTTTCTCCTTCTCTCTCTGAGCCTTTCTGCTGCACAGGCAGCCGATATCAGCGTCGTCGGCCTGTTCCCGGGCAAGGCAGTGCTGGTGATCGATGGCAAGGCACCGAAAACCTATTCGGTCGGTGCCAAAGTCGCCCCAGAAGTAAAACTGGTCGATGTCGATCAAACCACCGCAACTTTCGAGACAGGCGGCAAGCGCCAGCGCTTCGACCTCGGCGCACACGTCAATCGCATGAGTGCCGCCACCAACAGCAGCGTGACGCTGAAGGCGGACGTTCAAGGTCATTTCGTGGTGCAGGGGCAAATCAATGGCGGTAGCATGCGCATGCTGGTCGATACAGGCGCGTCGATGGTGGCCATGCCGGCCAGCGATGCACGTCGTCTTGGCATTGACTATCGCAAAGGCAAACCCGTCTACATCAATACCGCAAACGGCGTGACAACCGCCTATCAAGTCATGCTGGACAGCGTGAAGGTCGGCGATATCACACTCAATCAGGTAGACGGTGTGGTGCAGGAAAGCGGTTTGCCGTTTGTGCTGCTAGGCATGTCTTTCCTCAAGCGAATGGAAATGCGGCGCGATGGCGATGAAATGGTGCTGACAAAGCGCTACTGAAATTTGTCCCGCAAGCACGCACCTCATGCGAAGACTTACCTGCAATACGCTTCGCTCAATTCTCAGTACAAATGAAAAAGGCCGGCAATGCCGGCCTTTTTCGTGATCACTTATCGGATCAGGCGTAGCTGCGCAAACGCAGCGAGAAATCGCGCAAGGCAACAATGCCCGACGATTCGGCGCGTGCGCACCAGTCTTGGAGTTGCTGCAGCAACTGGTCACGGCTGGCGTGCGAACGCTCCCACAGCCCGCCCAGTTCGACACGCATTTCATGCATGGTCTTGAGCTGGTTGCTGTGCTGGAACAGCGTCGTCAGTTGCTGCTTGTGCGGCTCTTGCAACTGGCTCGGCTCACGGCTCAACAACTTTCGCGAGGAACGCAGGAAACGCGATTCCAGCTTGGCTTTTTCCTTCAGATGTTCGACTTCCTCCGCCCAGATACGACGCAGCGATTTGGCATAGGTTGCCGTCACATCGTAGCGATTGGCGATCACCGACTGCAGGGTGTCGAAATCCAATTGTAACTTGCTGCGATCGAACTTCGGTTCCGGTACGACTTTCTTGACCTTGGCCAAACCCACGGCAGACAGCATGCGGATATACATCCAGCCGATGTCGATCTCGTACCATTTGCACGAAAACTTTGCCGAGGTGCCATAGGTATGGTGATTGTTGTGCAGTTCTTCACCGCCGATGATGATACCGATCGGGAACACATTGGTTGCCGCATCATTGCACTCGTAGTTGCGATAGCCCCAGTAGTGGCCGATACCATTGACCACGCCCGCGGCCCAGAATGGAATCCACGCCATCTGCACGGCCCAGACTGCCAAACCGACAGCGCCGAACATCAGCACATCCAGAATCAGCATGATGGACACGCCGAGCGCGCTGTGTTTGGTGTACAGGTTGCGCTCGATCCAGTCGTCCGGCGTGCCGTAACCGTACTTCTGCATCGTTTCTCTATTCTTGGCTTCCTGGCGATAGAGTTCTGCACCTTCGAAGAAGACCTTCTTGATGCCCTTGACGACCGGGCTGTGCGGATCCTCTTCAGTTTCGCATTTGGCGTGATGCTTGCGGTGGATGGCAACCCATTCCTTGGTCACCATGCCGGTGGTCATCCACAACCAGAAACGGAAGAAATGGGCCGCAATTGGATGCAGGTCAAGGCCGCGGTGCGTGGCACTGCGGTGCAGGTAAATGGTGACGCCACAGATCGTGATATGCGTCACGATCAGCGTGAAAAAGAAAATTTCCCAACCGGTAGCGCGGGTCAGGCCATTAGCAAGAAAATCGAGTACTGCGTCCAAGATGATATCTCTCCGAGCGACTGCCAAAATTGGCATGGTCCATATCTGGTGCCAGGATCGCGAATTACGAGAGGCACAAGTGTAAAAGTTACAGAGGGGATTGTAACCGTTTTAAGGCTGCAAGTCCTTGTTTGGAAAGGATTGTTGCGCATTTAGATGATCGCGGAAGCCAATGTATTGCTCTTCCGCCAACCTGATTTCACGCCGGGCAGCCGGCACCTGAATGCCATTCGCCTGAAAGGCTTGCCAGATGGCACGATTGACTTCCGACAATGCACCGCCGCGATGGTCGGGCGAATTGACGAAAAAACCCAGTTGCAGCTCGATGCCGTCTGGCATGAATGACAGCATGGTCGCGCCCGGCAGGCGATCCGGCCCTTTGCGCACGCGCTCCACGCTACGCGCCGCGTCTTCCATCAGGCGCAAGGCCAGCTCGGCATCCGAACGATAATCGATGACGATGCGCGTGGTCGCCTGCACTACGTGGTCAGTCAGTGTCATGTTCTGCACGGCAGCAGACACCAGCATGTCATTCGGCAGCACGGTATCTGTACCATCGCCGCCGCGCAACACCGTATAACGCGTGTTGATCTGTGCGACCTTGCCGCTGAATTTATCCACCGTCACCGCATCGCCAATCGACAGGCTGCGTTCAAGCAAGATCACAAAACCCGACACATAGCTGCTCGCCAGCTTTTGCAAACCCAGGCCCAAACCAACGCCCAATGCGCCGCTGAAGACCGACAACACGGTCAGATCGATGCCGACCATCGACAGGCTGAACAGCAAGGCCAGCAAGATCAGCAAACCCTTGCCCATGCGCGACAGCACGGCGCGCATCGACGAATGCATGCTGTCGAGCTTCATCAGACGCTCTTCCAGTAATGCCGAAGCCCACAAGGCCAGCAACATCGTCACGCTGACCGAGACGATGGCCTGCAATACCGTCAACAGCGAGACGCGGTTACGCCCCAGCGGGACATAGCTCGCTTCCAGCACATGCACGAGCTCCGGCAACAGGCCGGTGATATGCAAGGCGACAACGCACCACACCAGCGTTGCAAAACTGCGTTCGAACAGTACGACCATGCCGCCGACTCGCCCGCCACGCGCGAACACGCGATGCAACAGGTGAAAAGCCATGCGGATCAACGCGAAGGAACCAAACAATGGTGCCGCCAGGCGCAACAAATCGACGCTGTACCAGCGCTGCAAAATACCGCTGGAGACAATCAGCAACAACAATGTCAGCAAGGGCCACAGGATGCGACCGGCCGTTTCCGCAGCCAGATGCAAACGCGTGGTGCCACCACTGTTTCTGCTCTCTTCTGCCCGCGCAGCAAGCGCATTGCGCACCAGACGCGCCAGCAACCAGCCAAGGCCGACGCTGACAATCAGGGCTGCCAGTTGCCAGCGCAATCCCGGATTACCCAAATCAGTGGAAAGGTCCTGCCAGAGCGAAGAAAGCAGATTGTTGTTCATTGCCTGTAGAGAAATTACTTCTTGAAAATCACTTCTTGCGTTCGAGAACCGCAGCGAAGAAACCATCGGTCTGGTGCTTGTGCGGCAACAGTTTCAGATAGTCGCTCATTTCAAGATCGATCTTTTGCTCGGCAAGAACCTCGTGCATGGGTCGCAAGCTAAAGTCTTCACGTGCTGCCAGGAATTGCGCAACGATGCCTTCGTTTTCTTCATCGAGAATACTGCAGGTCGCATAGACCAGACGACCGCCCGGCTTCACGAGGCGCGCTGCCGCATTCAGGATGGACAATTGCTTCTCGTTGAGTTCCGCAACAGCCTGCGGCGTCTGGCGCCATTTGACGTCAGGATTACGGCGCAAGGTACCCAAACCGCTGCAAGGCGCATCGACCAATACGCGGTCGATCTTGCCGGCCAGGCGCTTCACCTTGGCATCGTTTTCATGCGCAATCGCGACCGGGTGCACATTCGACAAACCGCTGCGTGCCAGACGCGGCTTCAACTTGGCCAAGCGCTTGTCCGACACATCGAAAGCATAGAGACGACCGGTATTGCGCATCGCCGCGCCCAGCGACAAAGTCTTGCCGCCAGCACCGGCGCAAAAATCGACGATCATCTCGCCGCGCTTGGCACCGACGATCTGCGACAGCACCTGACTGCCTTCATCCTGCACTTCGATCGAACCGTTCTTGAACAAGGGCAGGTTCTGCAAGGCCGGTTTCTTGATGATACGAATGCCGAGCGGTGCGTAAGGCATCGCTTCGCACAGGATCGGCGCTTCTGCCAGTTCCGCAACCACGGCAGCGCGGTCCGCCTTGATGGCATTGACGCGCAAGTCGAGCGGTGCAGGACGATTCATCGCTTGTGCCAGTTCCAGCGTGGCGGCTTCGCCATCGCGCTCGACCAGTTTGGCAAACAGCCATTCCGGCAGATTGGCACGCAACGCGGCAGGCAAGGTCGTGCGATCGATCTGCATCACGCGTTCCAGCCAGACGCGTTCCTCTTCCGACAAGCCTGCCAGCGCATCGACACCGGCCGCATCTGCCAGACCCAGCAAGGTCATGCGTCGCATCATCGGGCCGACGCCGGATTCGACAAAATTGGTATAGACGGATTTGTTGCGCAACAAACCGTAGACCGCTTCGGCGATTACGCCGCGCTCGCGACCACCAAGACGCGGATGCTCGCGAAAATAGCGTGACAGGGTGCTGTCGGCAGGGCCAGTGAAACGCAAGACTTCTCGCAGGACTTCTTCGGTACTGGCAATGATTGCGGGAGGCAATCTCATAGTAAATCCTTCAACTGATAAAGAGTGATCGTACCCGGAGCAACGATGCTCAAGGTGAAAAAAGGGCTTGCGGCGGCACCGCGTCTACAGGCAATTGAATACGCACCTGCCCGTCGACAATCGTCAAACGCTCTTCGATGAACCAGCGCACGGCCTGCGGATACAAACGATGTTCGCTATCGAGCACGCGCGCAGCCAGACTCTGTTCGCTATCATCGGGCAGTACCGGCACGGCAACTTGCGAAACGATCGGCCCGTGATCGAGCTTTGGCGTCACGAAATGCACGGTGGCACCATGCACACGCACGCCAGCCTGCAAGGCTTGCCGATGCGTCGCCATGCCGACAAAGCTGGGCAACAACGAAGGGTGAATGTTCAGCATGCGCCCCTGATAATGCAGTACGAACGCGTCGGTCAGGATGCGCATGAACCCGGCCAGCACGACCAGATCCGGTGCGAAATCGTCAATCGCCTGCTGAAGCGCGGCATCGAAGGAAGCGCGGTCCGGATAATCGGCGCTGGGCACGACCCGCGTCGGCACACCCATTTCAGCGGCAATCACCAAACCTGGTGCATCGGCACTGTTACTGATGACGGCGGCAAACTCGGCAGGCCATTGTTCATCGGCGGCAGCGCGAAGAATCGCCTGCATGTTGCTGCCGCGCCCCGAAATCAGCATGACGATTCTTTTCATGGCGCGCATTGTACCGCAGGCCCCTCATCAGCCGGAATACAAGCGAGCGCAACGCTGCCCTGCCGACATCCATAACGCTGCAACCGCATAAATGACAACGGCTGCACCGGGCAGCCGTGAAAGAGTCTGACGCCGGGACGGCAATCGTCGCGGAAATTACTGGAAAGAATAAAAGACGCGGAACGCCACCTTCTTGTCAGCCCAGAAATCCGCCGCGTCGCGGAACACATCCAGCAGGGTTTCGCGCGCTTCCTTGTCGAACTTTGGCGTATTCGGCAATTGTTCCAGCACAACGAGGAAACCGGGCTGCGGCCCCGCCTTGTGCGCCAGGCTGGTCAGGCAGTCCGACAAGGCATCGAAGTTCTTGCCGAAATGACGCGGGAAATGAAATGCCTCGGCAATCGCGGCCAATACCTGCTGCTTGGTTGTGGCGTGTGCGCAGTGCGCGTAGAGAAAGTGCTGTCCGAGCGCCGCAGCTTCGGCCTGCAAGTCCGTCGCGCGGAAGGCACGGATCGACTGCACGACATTCGGCGGGACGGTTTTGAACAAACTCATGTATTCCACTCTCCAGCAAAAGATCCTACCGCCATCCTCATTCGATCACCCGGCGGAAGGTACGGTAATGATCGGCCGTGTAATAGATTTCCGCCGTCGTGCGCGGTTCGCCGCCCGTGATCAGGCGTCTGGCGCCACGATTGCGGGCACGTGGGGTTTTCACGGTGAATTCGCGATAATACCCGCGCTTGCGTTGTGGTAAAACCTTTTCGTAGTTGCCGAACACCGATCCATCCTTTTCATAAGGATAGGGGCCACCCTGTCGGATCATTTGCAAAGTAGCAATTGCTTCCGGTGGCAACTCACGATATGTCACCGTGCCGGAAACACCGCTTTCAAACGAAAAAGCGTTAAAAGAAAGTAATAATGTAGCGAAAAACAGCCAAAACCGTGGCATTAATTTATTGCGCATCGTATTCTCTGTTACTTTCAATATCATTCAACTGCGTTCAGGTTGGTAAGCCTTATGCCCCTTTGGCTGCCGGGTTTTCGCCTTCCACCCAGCGCATCGCCGCCTCATTTTCCGGCGGACAGTCAAAAAATGCCAGAATTTCATTCTTGTGCGCCAAGGCATCCTTGCGTCCCAGTGCCATCAACTCTGTCGTGTAGCTGCGTTCAAACAGCAGATAGGAAGCCAGCGCCGCGCCGCGAATCTCCGTAGCACCAATGGCGCTCAACAGCATGCGCACCGGGCGCGGCAGACTACCGACATGCTGGCTGGCGATGGTATCGAGCCGTTCGGACGGCGCGATCGTCAGCATTTCCACCGGCCGCAATGTGGTCAGCGCGCGCTGTTCGGGCGTCAGGACAGACAAGGTCTGGTTGACGCGATTGAGGCGTTCGATATCGGCAGAAATGCTATCGAGAAAAATACTCGACATCGCATGCCCGGCGATTTGCGCCAGACTCGGATATTGCGCATGGATCGCCGGATCGACGGCCGGTTCCAGCAGGCGGCCGGCACCGATCACCAGAATCTTGTCTGCTCCGAGATGAATCGCTGGCGAAATCGGCGCCACCTGCCGCATCGAACCATCGCCGAAATACTCGCGGCGTCCTTCGCAGAACAAGGGCGTCGCCGGAAAAATCAGGGGAATCGCGGAAGACGCCAGCAAATGATCGACACCAATCTGTGCCGGCACCGCAAAACGCTGCGTACGCACCCAAGGCTTGATGTCCGCTTCGGTTTGATAAAACGTGATGTGCCGACCCGCCGTATACGATGAAGCCGTACTTGCCAGCGCATGCAATTTGCCATCGGCGAGTGCCGCATCGAGCCGCGGCAGATTGAGCATGCGATTGAGCAGGCTGACGAGCGGTGTATTGTCGAGCAGCGAAACCGGCGGATTGGCTTTCCACGAGCGCAGCAACCAACCGAAAGACAGGAGCGACAGCCAGCGCGCCCCGCTACGCAACACGCCTAGCGAATCGGCGCGATAAACCTGCTCGGCCGTGATGTGTTCCCATGCACCGACGATGCGCTGCATGCCCTTGCCGAAATCGTCAGCATGACAGGCCAGGGCCGTCGCATTGATGGCACCGGCGGAGGTGCCGCAGATAATGTCATAAGGATTGCGCTCCGGTTGCCAGCCAGCCTCCAGCAACATACCCGTGATGGCGTGCAACACGCCGACCTGATAAGCCGCCCGCGCCCCGCCTCCCGTCAAGACCAAACCGATTTTCTTAGCGTCTCCCATGCGCCCCATTATTCAAGCGTTTGCCATTTGCGGCAAGCTTCGCGACTCACTCGCCCATTGCGATGCCTTCACGCCGCGGATCGGCACCGCCGAACCAGAACGATTCGCCATGCACGCTCATACGCATGATGCCGTGCAAGCCCGAGGTCTGTTCTTCGACTTCGATCTCGTGCCCCTGTGCCTGCAACGCGGCAATCAGCGAGGGTGATACCCGATCGCGCTCGAGTTCGGTCGGACCATTGCGGCTACCGACGTTCGGCAGACTGATTGCCTGCTGCACGTTGAGCCCCCAATCCATCGTACCGATCAGCGTTTTGCTGACGTAGTTGATGATGGCAGAACCGCCGGGCGAACCGATCGCCATCACCAGCTTGCCGCTGTCTTTTTCGAAAACCAGTGTGGGCGACATCGAGCTGCGCGGCCGTTTGCCGGCCTCGACGCGATTGGCAACCGGGCCATGTTCGTCTACCGGCACCGACGAAAAATCGGTCAACTGGTTATTCAACAGAAAGCCGCGCACCATCTGGCGCGAACCGAAGCCGTTTTCAATCGTTGTGGTCATGGCGAGAACATTGCCGTAGCCATCGGCAATCGACATATGCGAGGTGGAAGGCAATTCTGCTGCACGATCTCGCCCCCATGCCAGTTTCCGCATGCCCGGCGGCGTACCGGCTTCTGCCGTTCCCATCGAACGGCTAGTGATCAAGGTTGCACGTTGCGCCAAGTAAGCAGGATCGATCAGCGCTTTGCCACCATCCGGCAACGGTACAAAATCGGGGTCGGCGAGATAACGATTACGATCGGCATAAGCCAAGCGGCCCGCTTCACTGAACAGATGCACGGCTTGCGGCTGCCATGCGCCATCCACCGGCTGTAACTGCTGCAGATCGGTATGCGCAAGAATACCCAGCATCTGTGCAATCGTGATCGCGCCAGACGAAGGCGGCGGCATGCCGCACAAACGCCACAGTCGATATTCATGGCAGAAAGGTTCGCGCAGTTTGGCGCGATAGCCTTGCAGGTCGGCCAGCGTCATGTAGCCCGGATTGCTCGGATGTGCGTGCACCTTGGCGACAATATCCTGCGCAATCGCGCCTTGATAGAACGCATCGGCACCGCCCTTGGCAATAGTACGCAAGGTGGCGGCAAGTTCCGGATTCTTGAGCAGATAACCGACCGGAAGCGATTTGCCGGCGGAATCGTAAAAATAGGCAGCGGCAACCGGATCCTTGCGCAAGGCTTGCTCCTTGCTCAACAAGGTCGCCAGACGCGGACTCACCTGAAACCCTTTGTTGGCAAGCCGAATGGCAGGTTCGAACAACGTTGCCCACGGCAGGCGGCCATGCGCCCGATGCGCATCTTCCAGCATGCGCAGCACACCTGGCACGCCCACCGAGCGACCTCCGATTACGGCTTCGTAAAACGTCATCGGCGTGCCATCGCTCTTGAGGAACAATGTGGGATCGACCGCCGCCGGTGCCGTTTCGCGTCCGTCATAGGCTTGTACAACACGGCCATCGTAATGCATGAGGAAGGCGCCGCCACCAATGCCCGACGATTGCGGCTCCACCAGCGTCAACACCAGCTGCACGGCAATCGCCGCATCGACGGCGGAACCACCCTGCCGCAACATCCGTTCGCCCGCGGCCACCGCCAGCGGATTGGCTGCCACGACCATGTCCTTCTTCGTCAGCCAGCCCTGCTTTTCTTCATAGCCACTCGCACCTTCCGGGGCCAAGGTGATTGGATCGTGTTTCGCTTTCTTGGCGACTGGCTCACCAACTTGCCGAGCGGGTTGCTGCGCGCAGGCCGATAGCAGCCCGGCACACAGCATGGAAAGAAACGCGAGACGGAATCGATACGACATGGCGGCTCCTGCAGAATCACAAACCTGTGCAGTGTAACGGTTGCCAGAAAGGCAAAGGGGAACAGCAGCAGGACGGACATGAAAAAAGCGGACACCAGGTCCGCTTTCTTATCGATGCGTTGCAATCAAACGCGATGTCGATTGCGACTATCGCTCCGATCAGCCATTCAATGCAGCAAATGCCGCATCGCGAATCTGTTCGACCGGCCCGACGCCAGCGATCTTGCGATACTTGGGTGCACCGGGCTGGCCCGATTCGGCCCACTTGTTGTAGTACTCAACCAGCACTTCGGTCTGATTATGATAGATGTCGAGACGCTTCTTGACCGTTTCTTCCTTGTCGTCATCGCGCTGGATCAGTTCCTCGCCCGTCACGTCATCGCGACCTTCGGCTTTCGGCGGATTGAACTTGACGTGGTAGGTACGACCGGAAGCAGGATGCACGCGACGACCGCTCATGCGTTCGATGATCGCGCTGTCTGGCACATCGATTTCGAGTACGTAATCGATGGCAACGCCGGCTTCCTTCATTGCATCGGCTTGCGGAATCGTGCGGGGAAAACCGTCGAACAGATAACCGTTGGCGCAATCGGATTGCTTGAGACGATCTTTCACCAGACCGATGATGATGTCATCCGAAACGAGACCGCCCTCGTCCATGATTTTCTTGGCAGCCAGCCCCAGCGGCGTGCCTTCCTTGACCGCAGCGCGCAGCATGTCGCCGGTCGAGATTTGCGGAATGTTGTACTTGTCCTTGATGAAACCAGCTTGCGTGCCTTTACCGGCACCAGGCGCTCCTAAAAGGATGAGGCGCATGAAATCTTCCTAAATGAGTTTGAATCGATGACCGCAGGACCGTCGCAGCCCCGGGGAAGTCTGAATCATGAATTGGCTTGTCAGCAGATGCCGGAATTTACCATAAAAAGGGGACCAAAGCCGTATTTCATAGCAAAGCGACAATACCAATCTTGCAGCAAACTTACTATGTATCTTCCGGCAGGTACAACCAATTCAGGCGTAATGACGACGCACGCGCGCCAGATCGTCCGGCGTATCCACGCCAGCGGCGGGTGCATCATCGGTGACGTGCACGGCAATCGGTACGCCATGCCATAACACGCGCAATTGCTCGAGCGCCTCGATCTGCTCAAGCGGCGACTGTTCGAGCGTCGGATACGCCTGCAGGAAATCATTGCGATACGCATAAAGGCCGATGTGCCGCAATGGCGCATAACCGGCAGGCAAGACTTGCTGTGTCTGCGCAAAACCATCGCGGTGCCAGGGAATTGTGGCGCGCGAAAAATACAGCGCACGTCCGTCTCGATCAAGGACGACCTTGACGACATTCGGATTGAAGGTTTCGGCCACATCGTGAATCGGATGTGCTGCCGTCGCCATCGGCACTGCCGTACCAATCAGTTTCGCTGTCGCGGCAATCAGTGCCGGATCAATCAACGGCTCGTCGCCCTGCACATTCACAACCACGGCATCCTGCGACAAACCGATTGCCGCCGCCACTTCTGCGATGCGGTCGGTACCGGAAGGATGATCACTGCGCGTCATGCAGGCTTGCACGCCATGCTGCGCGCAAGCCGCCAGAATATCGGCGTGATCAGTTGCAACGATGATGCGCGCTGCCCCCGATTGCGCGGCACGCTCGGCCACGCGCACGATCATCGGCTTGCCGCCGAGATCGGCGAGCGGCTTGTTCGGCAAACGGGTGGAAGCGAGACGAGCGGGAATGATGACGGTGAAAGACATGCAAACTTCCGAAAAACGGGAAACGAAGTGCCTCGGAGTTAGTCGGCAGCAGGCGTCAGTTGCAGATCGCGCGCCTGATCTGCCCACATGATCGGGATGCCGTCACGAATCGGATACGCGAGGCGATCGGCCTTGCAGATCAGTTCCTTCGCTTTCTTGTCGTGTTCGAGCGGACCTTTGCAGATCGGGCAAACCAGGATGTCAAGCAATCGAGTGTCCACGGAGTTTCTCCACTATGCGTTCGGCGAAGGCGCCTTCGATTTGCGCCGTCACGGGAACGACCCAGATACGCGGGTCGTTTTTCAATGTTTCATGTTGGCGACATTTTACTGCATCCTTCTCGGTGATCAGGATGACTTCCGTCTGTGAATCGGCAAACGGATTCGTCGCAAAATCGTGATGATCCGGCAAAGGCAGGCGTTCGAATTGCAAGCCGGAGGCCTGCAACATATCGAAGAACCGCGCCGGATTGCCGATGCCCGCTGCCGCCAGCAACGATGGTATCGCAGCAAATGCAGCAAGCGGCTGTCGCTGTTGCGAATCGCTCAGGCGCTCTGCAAATGCACCATGCAATTGCATCGTGATTGCATGGTCCGGCACACCGGGTGCCGGCAAACCGCCATTGATCACGGTGAAATCGCGCGGGCGCGAAGCCGGTTCACGCAGCGGGCCGGCTGGCAACAGCCAGCCATTGCCCACACCGCGGCGATCAAACAGGATGATTTCGATATCACGTGCCAGACGGTAATGCTGCAACCCGTCATCGGAGATGATGACATCGACGAAAGGATGCGCCGCCAGCAAAGCCCGTGCCGCCGCCACGCGATCGCGCCCGACCACCACCGGACAGGCGGCGCGCTGCGCGATCAGTAAAGGCTCATCCCCGACTTTGGATGGCAAGGCATCCGGTGCCACCGTTTTGATGACGGTATTGTCGGCACCGTAACCGCGCGAAATCACTCCCGGATGAAAACCCGCATCGCGCAAGGCTTGCACCAGCCAGATCGTCAAAGGCGTCTTGCCAGTGCCACCCACGAAGATATTGCCGACCACGACGACCGGCACTGGCAACTTGCCGCTTTCCGCGCTTTCTGCCAAGTCACGCTGGCGACGCGATGCGGCAATGCGACCGAACAGGCAAGCCAGTGGCAGCATCGCATGGGCGAAGACACCACGCCGCATCCAGTTGCGCGTGAGGAAAGCTTCGAGTCGGGAATGTATGTGTGCCACGAGCCTATCCTTGCATTACTGCCAGCGAGCATGCCGGCCGCGCTGGTGGATCGCAAAAGAGCGTATCGAACAACACCAGCGGAAGCCCACGACTACTTCTTGCCGCGGGTCTGTGCAACGAAGGTCACCTTGGCGTAGCCCGCAATGCGTGCGGCATCCAGCACGTTGACGACCGTCTGGTGCGTTGCCGTGGCATCGGCAGCAATCGCAATCACGGGATCGGCATTTTTACGATTGGAAGCATTGACTGCGGCCGTCAATTCAGCCGCCAAACCCTCGGCATTCTGCACCGCCACGCGTTGGTTGTTGATGGTGTAGCGATTTTGCGCATCGATGCCGACATTGATTTGCAGCGGCTGCTCTTGCGCTTTTTCGGCATCGGCCGTCGGCAGCGTGATCTGCAATGCGGTGAACTTGCTGAAAGTGGTCGTCACCATCAGGAAGATCAAAATCACGAGCAGCACATCAATGAACGGAATCAGGTTGATTTCCGGATCTTCGCGGCCGTGGCGTTTGCGGAAGTTCATGCGGGTATCCGTTGCGCCTTACTTGCGGTTGCCATGCACGATATCGACAAACTTCACCGCCTGCTGCTCCATCTCGACCACGAAGGTATCCACCAGCGCGCGGAAGTGACGATAGAACACCAGCGCGGGCATGGCGATGGCGATACCGAAGCCCGTGTTGTAGAGCGCAATCGAAATACCATGCGCCAGTTGGCCGGGATTGGAGCCGGTGCCCGAAGCATTTTGCGAACCGAAAATCTCGATCATGCCCACGATCGTGCCGAACAAACCCATCAGCGGCGCCAGCGAAGCGATCGTACCCAGCGTGGTGAGGAAGCGTTCGAGCTCATGCGCAGTGGCCTGCCCTGCTTCTTCGATCGACTCCTTCATCACTTCCCGTGGCGAATCGACGTTGCGCAGGCCCGCTGCCAATACACGGCCCAGCGGGGAATTCTGTTCGAGCGTGGCGACCACGTTCGCGTCGATCTTGCCATTGTGATAGACACGAATGACTTCTTGCAGCAGGGTCGGCGGCAAGATGCGATTGCGGCGCAGGTACAGCAGGCGTTCAACGATGAGCGTCAGTGCGATGACCGAAGCCAGCAGCAGAAAGTAGATCGGCCAGCCTGCCGCTTGGATGATGGCGAGCAAAATGAGCTCCTTCGTTGAATCGGGTAGGAATAGTTACGGATGGAGAATGTAACGTTTTGGCACAGGCGAAGCAAGGTTTCGACAAGGCAAACAAGTCAAATGCAATACACGCGCCCTTAAAGCAACAGTCTAGCAAGGCATGCGCAGGACTTATCCCTGCCTTAAAAGTTATACACGGTTATGCAGTTTTTCTGTGGACAAGATTGTGAGCAACCAGTGTGAACACATGACAATACATTGATTACAAAGGATATTTTTTGACTGCTTCAGAAAAAAGCAGTTCCGACTTTTCCACAGCGTGAAAATTGGCAGCATTACCATGCTGCCGACCTGATCAAACAATACGTTTAGGGGTAACGAATGACAAAAAGCGGCCATGAAGCCCGCTTTTTTATTTTCATACCGTGCCGTCAATCTCAACGAACGACATGCGGCTCATCAATCACGTCCGCTGCGGGAACCAATCCATTCAAACACAACGATCAAAAGGTTTCCCAATCATCGTCCTTGCCTGCAGCTTGAGGCGCATGCGCAATCGCTGGCGATGCCTTACGTACTGGCAGGGCTGGTTTCTGTGTGACATGGGAAACCGCCGTCTTGGCCGGTTGGGCGATTGCCGCCAGCGAGGAAGCGCCTTGCGCCGTTCCCAACTGGAATACGCTAACCAGTTCGACCAGACGCGAACCCTGCTGGTTGAGGCTTTCAGCCGCTGCTGCCGACTCTTCCACCAAGGCTGCATTTTGCTGCGTCACCTGATCCAGCTGGCTGACGGCATCGCTAACTTGCGATACGCCCTGCGTTTGTTCATGCGTTGCACTACCGATCTCACCGATCAGGTCAGCCACACGGCGCACTTGGTTGACGATCTCATCCATCGTGGCACCCGCCTCTTCCACTAATTGCGAACCGGACTCGACCTTGGAAACACTTTCCTCGATCAGGCTCTTGATCTCCTTCGCAGCTTGGGCAGAACGTTGTGCCAGCGTACGTACTTCCGATGCAACGACGGCAAAACCGCGCCCCTGCTCGCCTGCGCGTGCGGCTTCAACCGCGGCATTCAACGCCAGGATATTCGTCTGGAAAGCGATCGAATCAATCACGCCGATGATCTCGCTAATCTTGCGTGAACTGGTCGTGATGTCATCCATCGTGCGCACCACATTGCCAACCACTTCGCCGCCACGGCTAGCCGTTTCGCTTGCAGAAGTAGCGAGTTGCGTCGCGGTCTTGACGGTTTCCGCATTGTTCTTGATCGTGGAGCTCATCTCTTCCATGGAAGCCGCCGTTTCTTCTAGGTTCGACGCTTGCTCTTCAGTACGCTGACTGAGATCGGCATTTCCGACGGCAATCTGGCCTGCTCCAGTCGCAATCGATTCACTGCTCTTGCGAACTTCACTCACGATCTGCGCCAGGTTGCTACGCATTGCCCCCATTGCTGCCAACACGCTGCTGGTATCGCCACGGCGCAGTTCAACGTCGACAGCAAGATTGCCCTTGGCAACCTGCTGTGCCACTTCGGTAGCATAGGAAGGTTCCCCGCCGATTTGAGCTTTGACGGTACGAGTAATGATCCTCGCAACAAAAGCGCCCAACACCGCAGAAGCCACTGCAAGGATCAACATGATGCGACCGGCACCAGCAATGCTTGTTTCTGCCTGATTGCCCGCCGCCGCGGTTTGATTGATCTGAAATTTACTCAATGCTTCGATGGCGTTGAAGTAGGCATTTTGCTGCTGCCGCATCTCGCCCATGAGCAAATCACGCGCTTCCTCCATTTTGTTAGCGAGCCCAAGCGTGACGACTCGCGGAACAGATTGCTTGTAATACGCCAAACTCGTATCCATCACCGTTTTCAGTAATGCACGCCCCTCCTCCGAATTAATCGCTTTCTGCAAATCGACAATTGTTTTCTCGTTCAATGCCAATACTTCGTCGATACGGGCTTTTTCCTTCAACATGGAAGCCTCGTCTTCCAACAAAGCCAGATTGCGTGTCGCCCGTGCGACAAGATTGGCGTTGTCCTGCAACTCCTTCAGTCTCAACACGTTTGGCAGACGGTTTTCCGTAATGTCATTGACGTTCTCGCCAATTCCGCTCAATTGCACACGTCCAAAAATCGCAACCATGAAACCGATAGCGATGATCAGGAAAAATCCCGAACCCAGCATCGTTCCCAATTTCATGTTTTTGAGGATATTCATATTTTTTTCCCTATGTTTTTATTAGCACGACGTCATTAGCTTTAGCCAACAACATATTTCCACAAGGAAACAAATCAAGAATAACGCTTTCACGAATGAATAAACGGCTATTTGAAGTAGAACCAGATTAAAAAATATTAAATCTTGTTAATTCACGAAATAGGTAACGATTTCAAGGTTTTTTAGACCGACCGGCCAATGATCGCCACCATAAATATGGTATTTATCTAAACCCGTTTGCATAACTTCCTATTCCAAATGCAAAGGACATAAAAAAAGCCATGTCACAGACATGGCTTTAGATAAATCGTTGATGCGTCGAATTAATCGCGAATTCCTCTGAATACGGCACATTGTCGAAATGCCTCTTCGGATAGCGGAATGTCCTTGCTCTTGCAATACTTGGATGTCAGCTTCAACAGTTCCTTGATATCGCGACCGCTGCACTTGGCGTAAACATCGCTCAGGCGGTCGATCAACGCGTCCGACAGATCGGCATGGAATTGCGTCGACAGCGATTTCCACAAGCGCATCGCATCAGCCTTGGGCGGCACTTCATACTGGATCGTGGCAATGCAGCGCGATAGAATTGCATCGTCAACATCGCCAATGCGGTTGGTGGTCATGAACAGCAAACCCTTGAAGTATTCAAGCGTGCGCAGGAATTCGGCAACGATGGCGTTATGCTGCAGATCATTGTCGCGACAACGAATGTAGACATCTGCTTCGTCCAGCAGCAAGATGGAATCCCAACGCGCAGCACGACGCAGGATAGCGGAGAGGTTGCGCTCGACAGATTCAGCCGTAATGCCCAACTGCCCCGAATGTACGCGGTACAAAGGCTTGCGTACGATTTCCGAATACACCTCGGCCGTCAGCGTCTTGCCCAAGCCGGGCGCACCCTGGCAAAGAATCGTCGTCCCCCCCGATTTGCCTTCGACGAAGTCTTCCATTGTCACATTCATGCCGGCCGTCAGGATGTCGATCAGATCGCGATGTGCTGCTGGCAGTACAAGCTTTTCACGCAATTCCGGCTTGTATTCGTAAAGGCTGACGTTTTGCACGTGCACCCAGATGTTCTGGTGCAGTTCCAGATGGAACAGATTGAGGTAGCAATGCATCGGAATGCGTTCGAAGCCTTCCGCGTATTCCGCATCGCGCCAGAACTCGGCATCCGTCATCATCTCGAAGCGGCGATCGAGAATTTCCTCATCATTGACGCATTTGGCCGACATGCCTTCCTTCAGCGTCATCATCGAGACTTTTTCCTTGTCGTCGATGGTGAACGCGGCATTACGCGCAACGAACTGCTGGCCGAAGCGGCGCTGGTAATCGAGGAAGCGCTTGGCATGCAGTTCGTATTCCTGCTTGAATTCAGGGCACTCCTTGAAGTAACCCATCTCACCCAGCAGTTCTGGAATCGTGCGATTGACGATGTCGTGACGGTTGATGACGATGGCGTTCGTCATGCCGGTACGACGCAAACGCATATCGCTGACCTCTTCCTTCGCCGCTGCCTGCATGGTGTTGGCCAGCAGATCGACCACGACATACGGCGCGCCCTGATCCGGCACCATGTAGCGCAGACGATGAATCAGCCACGGTAGCAGCACGCCATCCTTGTTGCGCTTGTAGATCCAGCCATCGATCACATCACGCGCCAGATAAGCGGCCAAGCCCGGCACGACCTGTTCCAGATCAGGAATCTTTCGCGCCTGTGGCGCGTTGCGGATATTGTCCAGCGCCAGCATCTGGAACATCAGCGAACGTTGCTGATTCGACTTGGCCAGGTTGTATAGCGTATTGAGAGATTTGCCATCGAATAGACGGCTGGCCACGATCATGTGACCATGACACACGCCATGCTCGGCCAGACGCTTGGCCAGCGGCGATTGCGGCTCGATCATGCCGAGCAAGACATTGACCAGTGATTCGGGTATTTCAAAATCCATCACAGCTCCTGCGATTGGCGCGCTCATGCACGCTTCGAATGATTCCGCTACACGGTAACCATGCAACGAACGTGGGGCTCAGCGAGGAAGATTTGCCGATCCGGCAAGGCATCGCTGGAAAAACAAACGGCCTCCATCGCTGGAAGCCGCAACCTGACAAGGGCGGCGGGGATGACTCCCTCTGCTGAAGGGCTGCGCTCTCGTCAACAACATGGCGATCATAAAGCAATCCAGGATCACTGTGAAGCCACGCGCCCAAGTGCCCGACATGATACCGCGTCACCTGCAAAACGATGCTCACGCAGACGACCACGCCTCCATCGAACGGCTTATACTGACGGCCTTTCCCCTGCCCCGATATCGAACACCTGTGAGCAAAGGCATCCTGTTTTCCGTCATCGGCTCGACGCTGTTTGCCGTCCTCTATTACTACGCCACCCTGTTGACGCCTCTCGATGGCGAACAGATTTTCGGCTGGCGCACCTTGCTGACCGTTCCTTTCCTCACCGCTTTCATCTGGTGGCGCGGGCAAGAGAACATGGTATGGACACTGGCCCGGCGCATGACAACCCAACCGCTGCTGATCGGCGGTGCCTTGCTCACTTCAGCCCTGCTCGGCATCCAACTCTGGCTATTCATGTGGGCGCCGCTTCATGGCCGCGCCCTGAATGTCTCGCTCGGCTACTTCTTGCTGCCACTGACGATGCTACTGACGGGCCGGCTGCTGTATCGCGAACGTCTGACACGCTGGCAAAATCTGGCCGCAGTGGCAGCCGCCATTGGCGTGACAAACGAGTTTTATCACGTGGGTGTGCTGTCTTGGGAAACCATGCTGGTCGCACTCGGCTATCCGGTCTACTTCGTGCTGCGCCGCAAGATGGACGCTGCCAATCTTGGCGGTCTGTGGTTCGACATGGCCTTGCTGCTACCTGCCGGACTCTGGCTCATCATGACGGGTGCTGTCGGCTTCGACATGATCAGCGCTCATCAAGCGTTGTATGGGCTGATTCCCCTGCTCGGCATTCTGAGCTCGATGGCCCTCGTGTTTTACATGCTGGCAAGCCAGATGCTGCCAATGAGCCTATTCGGCCTTCTCGGCTATGTCGAGCCTGTGCTGCTGGTACTGGTTGCCTTGCTGTTGGGCGAAACCATCAGCGGTGCGCAGTGGATGACCTATATTCCTGTGTGGTGCGCTGTAACACTACTTGTGATCGAAGGTATTCTGAACCTCAACCGCAGACAAATTAGAAAGCGCAAATAAAAACCGCAGCACACGGCTGCGGTTTCAAGAGAAAGATTCAACGCTTTACAAAGCCGCCAATGCCTTGCCCAAGCCATCCAGCTTGACGTCCAGAACCATCACCTTTTCCGAACCCAAGGGACGGAAACCAACTTTCATCTGCTTGCCGCCAGTGAGCTGCTTTTTGACTGGATCCGTCAGCGCCATGCTTACCAGGCAACCAGCCGGAATGCAGGTCAGGAAAGGCAGCGTCGTTTCCGCACCGCCATCCACCTGATAAACGATACCCGGACGCAGATCGATACCGAATGGCAATTCGAAACTAAACACCATGCCTTCCGGCCCCTTCTGCGCGACCAAACGCAAGACACGCTGACCAGCAGCCTGCGGGTCTTTCTCATTCTTGGTTTCCAGAAGTTGGATCGCCTGGCACGTGTCCTTCTCGCCCACTTTGGCGCAAATGACTTCCCAGTTACCGTGCTTGGCCTTCTGTTTCCAGGCTGGTGCAGCCGATGCGTTTGCCGACGCTGCTGGCGTCTGGGCATAAGCAGTAGCTGCCATACCCAGAACTGCTGCAAACGTCAGTAAAGAGAATGCAGCCGCCATAGGGCTACGTACCATCACTTCACCTCCTCGGTTGCACCTTCTGCCAAACGAACACCGCCTTGGACTGTCACGATGTAAGTCAGCGAACGTGAACTTTCATCATTGGCGATTTGCCCGACAGCCTGATTGACAGCAGATTCGCTGACATTCTGGGTTCCAGCAGTACCACCTTGTTCTGCTGCGGAAGGCGTGAGGTTCACGAATTGCAGATTACCAAGGCCCAACTGACGCGACGAGGTCTTATCAGCAAGCGCCACAGACACCGGTTGCTGCACTTCAGCCGGCTTGATCAGTGGCATGGCGTTCTGATTCGCTACCGCAAACAAGGTCGGCAGATAGTTCTTGATGTTATCCACCGGACGACCGTACTGAATACGACCGCCAGCCGTGACATCGAGGAATGATTTGCCAACACGCGCATCGCCGTAGAACAAGGCATCGACGCCAACATTCACCTTGGTTGGGCCATATACACGCACAGGTTCTTCAAAAATCAGCGAACCGGTCAACGCGATCGATGGGCCCATGATGTTGATCGACCCAGCCCCCGTGCCACCGTACAGATTTTTCAGCGGCGCATTGCTACCGATTGCACCGCCGAAGGTCGTGACACCCGGCGTTCTGACCGTCACGTTATGTGGACCATCCAGCTTATCGTTAAACGTGATGGGACCGTTGGATGTGAAGACGGCATTGGCGCCAACCGTTACACCATCGTTAAAGGTTTGTGCACCGCTCGTACGAACCAGACCACCATTGATCACGACTTCGCCATCAGCATCCGTCGTAATACTTGCCAGTGCAGAACTGCCTCCAACAGCACCATTGAATGTTGTTGTACCAGCTGTAGCAACCGTCAATGAATGTGCTCCATTAACAGTACTGTTGAAAGTCACATCACCGTGATTACCTGTGCTCGTCAAGACGGTATTGGCGCCGAGAGCCACCGCATTGTCATAGGTTTGATCACCGGCAGTCTTCACACTTCCGCCATTGATCTGCACAGTACCTGCGCCCATGGTCGTCAGGCTAGCCAATTCGGTTGTCTCACCGACTGCTTGCGTGAAGCGTGTCGTACCATCGGTTTTGATCGTCAGATCATGATTGCCATCGACTGTCCCGGCAAATACGATATTGCCGCCGTTGGTCGACTCGAGAACCGTATCATCACCCAATGTGACCGGTGCGCCATAAGTCTGCGCCCCAACCGTCGTAACTTCACCACCATTCAGCAGAACGGTACCGTCCTTGCTCAGGCTGGTATCGAGGCTGGCCAAACGCTGGTTGTTATCACCGACCGGGCCGTGGAACTCAATGTCACCCGAGGTATCGATGACCAAAGATTGCACGCCATCGTCTTTGGCACGCACTGGGCCACCGAACACGATATCGCCTTGGCTATAGCTAGTCAGTTTGGTGTTCGCGCCAAGAATGACGGTTTCACCATAGCGTTGATCGCCATGTGTAATCACTGTGCCTTGTTCGAACGTCACAGTATTCGTCGCGCTTGGCAAGCCATCCGTCGTGATGCTCCACAACGGACGGTAAGTGCCAATAGCACCGCCGAATTCCGTTGCGCCTTGCGTATTTACCGTCAGTGATGCAACGGTACAAATCGCGGCATCGATATCGCCATCGAATCGGACCAAGCCTGCATTCGTGCTTTGCAAAATCGTGTCACGACCAAGGACGACCTTGTCACTGTTGTAGAGCTGCGCACCGGAGGTGGTCACGCTGCCGCCATTCATCAACAGCGTGCTTGTCGCATTTGCGACAGTCAGACTTGCCAATTGCGAGCTGGAGCCAATCGCACCCTCAAAGGTGGTATGACCATCTGTTGCGACCGTCAGCGCGCGGGGACCATCAATCGCACCATTGAATGTAATGCCGCCTGCACCGGTATTGTTGCGCGTCAGTACAGCATCCGCACCCAACGTCATACGACCGTTATAGGTTTGATCGCCGGTCGTCGTCGTTCCATTACCGACTGTGGTGACACCGCCACCATTCATTTCGATCGTGGTTGCCGTCGCAACCAAGCTCGTCAATGCGTCAGTGCCGCCAACCATTCCGCCAAATCGGAGTGTATTGTTTGCATTGGCGGTAAGGTCATGCGCACCATTGATCGTGCTACCGAACAGCAAGTTATTGCCGCTGTTCAGCGTTGCATTACCCGTCAGGGTAACGGCATCGCCATAGCTTTGATTACCAACAGTCGTAATGGCAGCACCATCCTGAATGATCGTGTGACCACCAGCATCTGTCGTCAACGACTGCGCCTTCACCAGAACCGGCAGGGTTACATCCTGACTGGTATTAATCGTCAAATTACCCAGTTCTGCAGTTTCACCAACATTGCCACCGAACGAAATGACACCATCACCTGCTGTCAGTGTTGTGCTACCGCTGTGAGCAGAAGACGCATTGTTCAGCGAGCCACCAAAGGTGATATTGCCGTTACCTGCTGCACCAGTACTCAGCGCGACCGAACCACTGACTGTAACTGCATTGGCAAAGCCAATGTTGGTGCCTGTCGTGGTGATATTGCCAGCCAGCTGCGCCGTACCGGCCCCATTTTGTACAAATCCGCCAGCCGCAGTGATATTGCTACCTGAACCCGTCGAGAACAATCCGGCGTTCGTGATCGTGGCCGAATTGGCAGTCAGCGTTCCATTGATAGCAAGCTCATTGCCGGTGAAAGCAAACGCGCCGCCAATGAATGTGTTTGTACCGCCCAGTGTCGTTTTGCCCGCGCCAGCTTGCTGTGTGAACGAAGTAGCTTTCATGCCCGATGTCGTGACATCCTTGGCAGAAACGATCGTCACATCACCCAGTGCATACGTATTACCGACCAGGCCACCGAACGCGACGTTGCCATCGGTACCAGCACGTACAGTCAAATTGCGCGTCGTGCTGTCCGAATCCAGGGTGCTGGAGAACGAAACCAAACCGCCCGCGGCTGCCGTGCCGCCATTGGTCGTATCGATCGTTACATTGGATGCCAAGGTCGTTGCTGAACGGAAGTAGATACCATTACCTGCGGTCGTCAGCGAACCATTGATCGTGATGCCATCCGTTGCTGTCAGATCGATATTTCCGGATGAGACAAATGCAGACGTATTCGTCAGCGTCAACGCATCCTTGGTCGCAAGCTTGATGTTGCCACCCCCCGTTGTGGTGTACGTCGCACTTGAAACCAGAGTCTTGCTGTTGATATTGATACCGTTAGTGCCACTCGTGCTGACGTTGCCGTTCAGCGTCGTCGTACCTTCGACGTTAGCGATTGTCAGGTTACCTGCATTGATCGCACCAACCGTCACATTGTTGACTGGATTCAGATTCACCGAACCACTTGCGTTGATCGCACCGGTGGATACGTTATTCACGGAAGACACGCTCAAGCCACCGATATTGCTGACCGTACCAACCTGGCCAAGCGTCACATTGCCGTATACCGTCGTATTGTTGGCGGTTCTTCTACTCGAATTAATCGACAAGCTATTGCTGCCATCGCCGTTGATCGCACCCAACGTCACGTTAGCGCCACCTGCGTTGATGGTCGCGGTTTTTGCACCACCGGACAAAGCGGACAACAGGACTGGATCGTTGATCGTGAGAGTACCGCCAGCACCGTTTGATCCGGTTGTGCCTGCACCATAACCGCCAAGCAGATTGATCGTCGTACCATCCAGCGTGACCGTACCACCACCTGCAGTCGCATCGACAAGCAATGTACCTGCAGCACCACCAGTAGAACCATCGGTCGAGTTATTTGAACCATTGGTGCTAATTGTCGCAGCACCTAGCTCGACATTTTGGCCGCGCAAGGCAATCGCACCACCTTGCCTTGAAACTGTACCGGATGAAGAGTAGCCATTGGAAATGACATTACCACCGACTGTCAGCGTGCCGCCCGACGATGTCAGATTGATCGCAGCACCATTTGTTTCAGCTCCAAGCGTATTGCTTGTTGCGTTGATTTCAGCAGTGGTCACCAGATTGCCGCTGCTGGTTACATTGATTGCACCACCTCTGCTGGTAATGCCATTGACTGTCGTCGCGCCCGTATTATTAACCGTCACCGCACCAACGCCATCAGCTTTGACAGCAAGCACACCGTCATTGACAACATCAACCGTTGAACCAGCGCTGATCACAGCCGTTGCAGCACCGGTATTGTCGACGCTGACAGCACCCGTTGACGTTGCGTTCAAGCCCAGCACGCCGTCATTCACAACCGCGATATTGCCACCAGAATTGCCTGTGAAATCAAGATCGCCTGCATTGACAAGACTGATACCGTTACGCGTTGTCGCGGTGAAGGTACCGATGTTGTTACTTGCATTCTCCAAGGTGGCGCTACCACCACCATTGGTGACAGAACCAAGTTTGATATCAAGCGTATCGACCTTGAGTGCGCCTGTCTGCGTTACCGATCCAGTCCAGCTATTCACGGACAACGAGGTGATAGGTCCATTGCCTTGTGTGAAATCAACGCTATCCAGACGAATATTGCCGCTGGTCGCATCGACTGATGAATTACGACCAATCACAAGATTCTTCGCTTGAATCTGAAGCAACTCGGTAGCGTTCAACGACAGAGTATTTGCTGCATCAGCACCACCGACGGTAATGTTGCGTCCTGCACTTGCAGTGCTCACTTCTACCGTGCCAGTACCATTTTTCGACGACAAGGTACTACCAGAATTAAGGATGAGGTCATCCACGCGAACTTTGACGTCTCCTGCCGTACTCGTAATAGTGCTGTTATTCCCCATCGTCAGCGAGCCGGTCCCATTGGAACGGACGCTGGCCTCACCACTTGTCGTCAATGTGGCATTGTCACCAAAAATGATATTACCGGCTGCGCGGATATTGCCACTGCCACCTTTGATATCAACACCATTATTGATGTTCACGTTACCGCTGGTTGCATTTACAGAGAACGCACCAGCAGTCAGATCGGAGTCTGCATCAACGGTAATGGAGTTACTACCGGTGAAGCTGAAAGCTGCGTTAGCAGTTGAATTGGCCGAAACAACGTAACCACTACCCGTACCGATTGCGGAGTACCTCAAACCGTCTTGATTATTTTCACCCTCAACGAGATACAACAGATTTGCACCACCGGAGGTCGATGATATCGACAGAGACCTCAAATTAATCAGCGCACTACCTGCCTCGTTGAACGCTCTGACATTGATCACGCCTGCCGAACTCACAGAGAACTTGTTTGCGCCTTGGGTCTGAATCGCTTGCCCTGCCGTACCAACTGCAGAGCCATTGAACGTGAACGAACCTTCGCTACTGACACCATTGATGGTCAACGATTGCGAACCATTCGACGTAATCGTGCCACCACTTTGCAGCGTCACATCGTCAGCATGATTAAAAATGGTATTGCCAGTAATCGTGGTGTTACCGCTCGTTGCCAGCGTCAATTGCGACGAGGCATGAATCTGATCGAGCAATGTATTTTGAATGGACAGACCACCCGTCGTATTGCCACCAAGCTCAATGGCACGTGCAGACGTAACTGTCCAATTATTGTTACCAGTTCCGCTTCCATCAGCCTTGCCGGTCAACCAGACGTGTCCACCACGAACCGTATTCGATCCGATAATGTTCATGGCGTCCGCTGCAATCGCGACGTTACCGCCAGACATTTGGATCGAGTCGGAAACCGTCAACGAACCGATGTCGTACAGACCCAATGTGCCAGAGCCGGTAATACCTGCACGCCCATTGACCGTACCAACGGTTAGAGATGGGCTACCGCCATTATCAAAGTAGAGGCCGGTCGTTACATTGGCTGCCAGCGTCCCGACATTGTTCTGTTTCGTCAGTACAGCCTCACCAGCCTGAGTCGACACGACCTCCAGACCTGAGGTCGTAATCACGCCTGAGCCCTGCTGGTCAATCGAACGCGCATTGGTTCCACTACCTGACTTACCTGTCAGAGCAACCGTACCAGTCGTATTAGTGATGCGTCCCGTACCAGTAAATGCCACACCATCGCTGTTAGCACCGCCGATGCTGTTATTGCTGCCGCCGGTACCATTAATTGCAATGCTTCCACTCGTACCTGTGACAGCACCAGAAATCAATACCCCTTCGTTGTCTCCGTTACCACTACCGCCGGTGCCCGTCACCGAGATCGAACCACTCGTAGCCGACACCGTGCCAGCAATCACGACACCATCATGATCCCCGGCATTTTGACTCGAAGTACCACCTTGTCCGGTGATCTCAATTGAACCGGTACCCGACGCTGAAACTGTTCCGCCAATACTGACACCGTATTGATTCGCCTGATCCGCATTGAAATTACCGCCATTCGTACCGCTACCACCACGGCCATTCAGAACAATACTGCCGTCACCAGTCTGGATATTGTTCTGGACATTTACACCCGTGAAATTACCTGAACTGCCGGTCGACTTCAGCGAGATCGCGCCGGTTGTCCCCGTAATCGCTTGTGAAACAGTAATACCGTACGCTGTCTCCAGCGCAAAGTTGGCAGCCCCGATATTGCTGGTCGCATTGACAATGATCGGCGCATTACCGACAAAGCGGAAATCCAGTGCATCCGTATTGGTCAGACTAATGTTATAGCTGCCTTTAACAGTTGGCGTCGTACCTTGATACCAGCTTGGGGCAGAACCGCTGCTGAGATTCAAGGTTGCCGAAGAAGTCACCGCATAACGGTAGTTGGCACCGTATGAAGTCGATGTAATGTACAGCTTGTCGAGGTTAGCCGCGCCATTGCTTGTGTTACGCGCTGCAACATTGATGTCGCTGGCAGATGCCAGCGTCAGGCTGGAAGCACCAACCGTTGTCAACGCCTGACCATTGGTACCGATACCGGTATTGGCATCGGCACCGCTAGCGGTGCTGGTCAGCGTCAGTACGCCATTATCAATACCGTTGAAACCGAGCTTGCCATTTGCACTGCCAAGGATGCCTTTGCTTGCCGTAATCGACATGGCATCTACATTGGCAAGGAAATCGCCCGTACTGGTCACGCTGCCGTTATTAGCCGTCAGAGTCAGTGCATCCGCCTTGATATGTTTTGCTTCGCTATCGGTGAGCGATAGCTTGCTGGCGTTCTCTGTGCCCAAGTCCACATCACCAGTGGCTGTGATCACAACATTTGTTGCGTTGATGTCAGCACCAATATCCATCTTGCCGATGTTATTGAAGTTAACATTGCCACCAGCAGTAATGGCCTGTTCGAGTTTGATATCTGTCACACCATTGAAGGTGACCGCGCCACTTGCACTGATACCATTTGTCGATTCAACGGCACCGACTGTCAACGTGCCGGTATTACCAGCATTGTTTAGCGTGAAGCTGCCATTGGTAACATCGGCAGCAACCTTCTTGACGTTGTTGCTGCTGCTGTTGAGCGCAACATTACCGTCACTGATCACTTCCAGAGCATCCGTCGTGATCCTGCCCGTATTCTGGGTAACCGAAGCTGCTTTCAGATGAACCGAGGCACCTTGCAATGTGCCGCTCAGGGCCAATGCATTATTACCGTTGTTGAATGTGATTGAATCGACTGCGGTTGCCGTTAACGAACCAGCACGGTTGTTGATGCCTTCCAACGTAATATCGCCGCCGCTGTTCAGATTGACTGAATTAACGTCAAAGCTGTTTGTCTGCGTAATGTTGCCTTTTGCGGTCACGGCCAGCGAGCCAGCGGCAACGCTTTCATCCAGGCTGACGTCACCACCATACACGGTCACCGCACCAGTGTTCAGCGCCAATGCCTTGTCGATCGCGACATCGGCTTCGTTACCATTCTTGCCAATCGTCAGGCTGCTCACAGCGTTCAGTCCGCCGTTACCTGCATTAAAGGCAAAATCATCGGCAAAATCGGAAAGGCTGAATGCATTATCGAAACTGGTACCAGCCGAACGCACGGTCAGGTTACCGGTACTGCGTACATTGATCGCAGCGCCGCCCGAACCCCCTTCGGCTTGCAGGTTGTCGCCATTCAATGTCAGGTTGCCGGTGCCAGTGCCGATGTAACCGCCCGACAAATCGCTGGCGTAAGCCAAAGCACCATTGCTGGTGTGCGTCGTGATCGTCACGTCACGGTCGCCAGTCGTGGCACCGATCTGTCCGCCGTTATTGAATGCCAGCGCAAAATTGCCATCGCCCGCACCCGCACCGCCCGTCGCATTGATGGTGATCGCACCACCATCTGAAGTAATCATGCCGCTATCAGGCGCGCCATTCCCCTGGATGACAATACCCTGATTGCCATCACCTGCATTGTTACCACCCGTGCCAGTCACACTGACGGTACCCGAGCCACCTGCTGCAACAACCGCGTTAGAAATCTGCACACCGAACTGATCACCACGATCAGCGTTACCGCCACGGCCGCTGATCGTGATATTTCCACCTTGCGTGGTGACATCGGCGTTGCGCACGATAACACCGACAAAGTCACCCGACTGCTGGCCTTGATCCGCATTCAGCGTAATGCTGCCCGTCTCGGTCGTAACATCAGAATTGATATTCAGATTGCGTGCTGTCAGAGAAACCGTACCAGCACCACCAGTCGATACACCGCTCACGCCACCGATATCCGTGACGGTCAATGCAGCAGTATTTAAATTACGGAACGCAATATTGCCGGAATCGGAACTTGCAGCAATCGTTTCAACGGCATTGCTGCCATTAGTAAGCGTAACGTTACCGGTTTCTGTTTCGAGCTTTAGTCCACCGCCAACGATCTGGCTACCATTCGACTGGCTGATATTGCCGGTTGTGGTCGTCAGATTGATCTGGCCGTTAGCGCCTGCAGTGCCCGTACTTGCACCACCCGTTGCCAACAGATCTCCGTTATTGAGCGTAATGCCGGTTGTACCGCTGATCGTGATGGAACCTGCAGCACCACCGGCAGCAGTGCTGCCTGTGGCCGCGGCGGAGCCACTTGTATTGATGACCGCTTGATTGCCGAGAATGACGCTGCCGTCAGCAGCATTCAGATTGACATTGCCGCCCACACGACCAGCACCACTGGTGGATGTGCCGCCGTTGGCATTGATCGTTGCATTGAGTTCGATATTGCCGGTCGCGGCCGTAGCTGTAAAGTTACCGCCTTTGGTGTTGTTTGCACCAACCGAATTGATATCGGCATTGATGTAGATACTACCGGTTGCATCAAGCGTCAGCCCTTTGCCGCTGCTCCATGTAATCGCATCCTTGACAGTAATCGTACCTTCGCATGCGGCTGCCGCACAAGCTGACTGAACAGTAATGTCTGTCGTTGCCAATGCAGCTTCCAGGATATCTGTACGCAGGAACGAGAAATCATGTGCCGGATTTGGATTTGTGCCTGACGTGAAGTCGGCAAACGTACCGCCGTTTTGCGTGATCCAGCCAGACGTATTGACTTTGCCAATCGTCAGATTGGTCGGATCCAGCAACAGCGTACCTGTTTTGCCTTTGGCTGCTGTTGTATCGACCGTCCCCTGGAAGTCAAGGAATTGCTCGCCTGATACTTCGACCAAACCACCGTTACCACCTTCTGCTCCACCCTTGGCTTCGATCGTGCCGCTAAATGCCGTACGATCATCGGACCAGACGATGACCTTACCGCCATCGCCCGACTGCGTCGCGTTCGCGCGCACCGTCGCACCTTCGCTGACGAAGGTCATTTGTGCATTGTTGACCGCTGCATTCTTGCCTTGATAATCACCTCCCAGCAGTACCGTACCGCCGCCGGTCGCACCAGAAGCATCAATCACGGCGCCATCAAGAATACCAACGCGTTTGCCGGTGACTTCGATATGACCGCCCTTGCCTTCCGCTGAACTTGCGTTCAACGTACCGCTGTTGGTGACCGTGCCGCCATCAGCCAGCAGACGAATCGTGCCGCCGTCGCCACGTCCCAGACTGGTCGCTTCGATGATGCCTTCGTTATTGATAGCCTGAGTAGCAAGTTCACCCGCCGTTTTGACCGTCATCAAAACGCTACCACCATCGACTTTAATCAAACCACCGTTGCGAATGTAGGCATCGACCGCTGCTTCATCCACCTCAATTTTTGCGGGGCCGCCCAGGTCCAAGCGTATCTTTCGACCAAATCCCATCAGCACTTCGCCGCCACGCACGCGAATGTCGCCAACGTTTTCTATTTTCGCGGCTATCAGCGCGACGAAACCACCGTCGGCCGCCTTGATGCTACCTTGGTTGATGACCGCTTTGGTAGAGTCGCCTTCAAGACGCATATTGCCGGCCATGAAATCTTCATTGCTCATGTTGAGCGTGGAAGCCAGCAAGGACGCCACTTCCACTTTGGAAGTTGGTCCAAACAAAATGCCATTAGGATTCAACAAAACGACGCGGCCATTGGCGCTGATCGTCCCACGAATGATCGAAGGATCGCCACCTAACACACGATTCAGCGCAATCGCATCTGCCGATGGTTGGATGTATTGGACGCTGTTGCCACTGCCAATGCTGTAGCTGGTCCAGTCAATCACCATCTTGTTGCTGTTCTGGTTGATCACCATGTGACCATCGGATGGCGTATTGATCTGGCCGCTACCAGCCGTAACTTGTCCACCAGTCGGCAATTCCGCTAACGCCCCGGCATGACAAATCACCAGAATACTGCCAGCGGCAAGATGCGCAAGGCCGCGTGAACTACCACGCGTCGATTTGGTTTTACCCTTGCCACGCGTATGTTCCGAAGCAACCTGCCATTCGCGCAGTACCGCATTCCAGACAACACGGAAAATACGATTGAGTGAGCCGTGACCGTTCATGTTTTGTACCTTTTAGGTGAATTCTGTATTTCTGTATATGGTTCTATTGATTCGTGTGTAAGCAGAGAAAGATCAGAAGCGCTTGATGATGGAAGCCCAGATACGCGCCCCGCGTTCGTTCGGCTCAACCTGCGATGGCGAACCCGATTCTGCCCAAGATGCGGTCACGTCCACAGTCCAGCCAAGGTTGTTGTAACGCGCGCCTACGCCGTAACCGGACAAAGTGCGCTTGAGTGTGGTCGTCAGGTTCGAGGCATGGCCCTTGTCGTAGAAGACATAAGGCGAGACGTTGTATTGCGTTAGGTTGTAAGCGAGTTCGGTCTGCGCGGACCAACCACGATGACCGCTGAACTCACCCACGGGGAAAGCGCGTACCGCACTCGGACCTGAAATCGGCAGGAATTCGGTCGCGTCAATATTGTCGTTAGTATATTGGCCGGATGCCTTAATGCTGGCCTGCAAGCGATCCGTCACGCGTTGAATACGTGCGATATCCAGATTCGTCTTGCGGAAACTGTCGTCACGGCTGGCCGTCGGCAGATTGTCGCTACCGACGCGTGCCGCCGTGTATGTCAGCGCACCAAACGTCACAGCACCACCATTGAACCGATCGCGCACATCGAAGTTGAGTGCCAGCGGCAAGGTGTTGATGTTGTAACGCTCGCGTGCCCCGATCTCATTGGTGTAACGCTTGTTCTGCACACCACCACTGAATATGAGATTGGCATTTTGCGAACGCACCAGCGGATAGCTAACCAACGCGCCCAGAATATTTGCCTGGCCCTTGAAGCCAGCACCCGTCATCCAGTCACCGCTCAATCGGTACGAGCTGTGGACAGCCGACAGATCCAGACGCAAACCGTTTGGCATCAATGGCATGCTGTAACCTAACGCCACAAGACCAGTGTTGCCATCGGTCAGCAAACCTGTCACACGTAGGTCATCGCCGAGCATCAGATTATGCGCACGCGCCACATCGGCACGCGCACGATACAGACCAGTGTAACGGCTGCCGTGGTTGTCTAAACCAAGCGACGCACGAGTACGCTGACTTTCCACCAGACGTACCTCCAAATCGCCGCTTCCTACTTCCGCGCCCGGACGTACAATCGGGACCGCGGTATAGCCGGGCAAGTCGTTCATGATCAGTGCAATACGCTCGATTTCCGCAGCACTGATGACTTCACCCTTTTTGAGCGGCGTTAGATAAGCCTGCGCTTCGCGATCAGGCGCTTGCACGCCATTTTTTTCGAGGGTCGCTGCAACTTCGCCATAACGACCTTCGACGATATTCATGGTGATCACACCATTCGCCACATCCTGACGCGGCAAATATGCGCGTGCAAACGGGTACCCAGATGCACGGTAATAGGTGCTGACACGATTGGCGATTTCCTGCAATCCAGCCAGATCCGCCGATTGCCCCAGATACGGCTTCACAAACTCAGCTAATTGCGCATCGCTAAGTTTGGTATTTCCCTGAAAACGAATCGCTTTCAAAACGAATGTCTCACCACCGGATGTTGCTGTACGCGGCAAGGGCGAACCATCGAGATTGAATGAGGGTGATGCCTCAGGCGGCGCTAGACGCGGCTTGGTCTCCGGGTACAACACACTTGCATCAGGTAACTGTTGTGCGTTTGATTGAACAAAGGGCACCAACAGCATTAAGGCCAGAGAGATTTTTAAGCGTGGAAGCATGAAAGGAGATCCGAGATAGCAAGACAAAAATGAAGGGAACGGCTAGCGGTGAACGTTGAAAAGCGGCTTTATGAAACTCTCAAACCACCAGGATTTATTCGCGGCAAGATTAACGCAAGGCAACCAGTCGAGAGGGAGAATTTGAAGATTCAGTTGGATAAATCCGACAAAAATGTTAAAAATTGTAGAAACTAACAACAAAGATTTTCAGAGTGACATCGTTATTAATATTTAACAAATATCGGTAAATTTTATGGTTTGGGAAGAATGTTTCGCCGCAAAGAAATGGAGGATCTGAAACAAAAGATGCTCAGTTCCCACGTTCCAAGAAAAAGGTGTTAGCCCATGCTCGAATACGGTGATGCATCGCTCACATACAGGTCCGAATATGCGATCACATCACACTTTCCACTTAACTCACCGCCGAATCTATCAATGCACAATCTTCACTGAATGAAGGAGATTTGGTTCGCACTGAAGCACCTCGGGCACGCGAAAACATCTGATTCATTCCTGCATCTAATGTAAAAACGCTAGATTAGGGCCTAGCGAATATTGCTTTAAGGGAATATAGCGAAGGGATAGAGGGCGAAACTAAGCAAACCTAAGCAAACCTTTGTCATTACGACATGATTGCGAGAGCAGATGCAAAAGCATCGACATGGGAATGCCCAGGGAGAGCAAGAGTGAGAGAAGCTAATGGTTGGGATTGGTTACCGCATCGAAGAACCATCTGCGCCGCGACTGCTATGCATAGGAATCACGCATCACGGTAATAACGTGCCTTTCGGTCCACGTGTCGGATTCTTTTCGGTGTGCAGACTAAAGAGCCATCAAGAAGTCAGCAGCGCAGGCATCTGGTTGGATAATGTCCTCGCATCACGCTGAGTAGTCGGCGAAACATTAACGACGCCGTTTGCCGAATCACTGTCCAGCTTGAACGTCGCAACCAAGTGAACCAGATGGTTGGCCTGCCCCTGTAAAGCTTCTGCAGCCGCAGCAGCTTCTTCAACCAAGGCCGCATTCTGCTGCGTCACCTGATCCATTTGCATGACAGCCTGATTAATCTGCTCGATGCCATCGGTCTGCTCATGGCTGGCCATGCTGATTTCTCCCATGATGTCGGTCACGCGGCGTACGCCGTCCACCACTTCCTGCATGGTCGAGCCTGCCTCATCGACCAGGCGCGAACCGGCAGCAATACGTTCGACCGAATCACCAATCAAGGTCTTGATTTCCTTGGCGGCATTGGCAGAACGCTGCGCCAGGGTACGCACTTCGGCGGCCACCACCGCAAAGCCCTTACCTTGCTCACCCGCACGCGCCGCTTCGACTGCCGCGTTGAGCGCAAGAATGTTGGTTTGAAAGGCGATGCCATCAATCACACCGATGATGTCCACAATCTTGTTTGCCGATCCATTGATGGCGCCCATCGTATCGACTACTTCCGCGACGACCTTGCCGCCGCGCATGGCCACTTCTGATGCATTGACTGCCAGTTGATTGGCCTGCCGCGCATTGTCTGCATTCTGGCGAACTGTGGATGTCAGCTCTTCCATTGACGAAGCCGTTTCTTCAAGAGAGCTCGCTTGCTGTTCCGTGCGCGATGACAGATCCATGTTGCCGGTCGCAATTTCGTTTGAAGCCAGCGCAATGGCCTGCGTGCTGGTGCGCACATCGCCCACCAGATTGACCAGGCCTTCGTTCATGGATTTCAACGCCGCCAGCAGCTGCGCCGTTTCGTCCTTGCCCTTTACGTCGATATCGCTGGTGAGATCGCCACTCGCCACTTTTTCAGCGACGAAGACGGCTTTCGTCATCGGTCCGACGACCGACCTCGTCATGAAGAAGGCACACACCATACTGATCAGCAAGGTGCCCATTCCCAATCCGATCATCCAGTTTTGTGCCGATGCAATGAGCTGCTTCGACGTTTCACTGCTGTCGAGTACGAATTGATTCTGCAAGGCCTTCATGTCGACGATAATCTGCTGCACCGCATCCAACGCCGGCAAGGTCTCGGCTTGCATCAGTACGCGCGCCTGCTCTTTCTGCTGTTCGCGAATCAATTTGCCGACCTGGCCGAACGACGTCACGTATTTTCCGCGCGCCTCCTTGAAGTGCGCCAGCAGCGCCAGGCCTTTTTCGCTGACGATCAGCTTGTCCAGCGTTGCCACAGCATCGTCGATCGTTTTCTTGTTTTTGGCGATTGCCTCAAATAGCTGCGCCGTCTTGGCAGGATCGCTTTCGATGAAAAACTCCAGATTGCGGCGCGCATTTGCACGCATGGTGCTTTCGATCACGGCAACCGCTTCGGCCTTGACCCAGTCTTCATCAACCATGCGATGGTTGATATTGCCTACCTGGTCAAAGCGATAAAGCGCCACCGCAATCAGCACAACCATGAGCAAGGACACAAAACCAAAACCCAGCCCCAAGCGCGTGCCAATTTTCATATTCGACATATTCATTTTTTACTCCCTTCAACTTTCTTGCCAAATTCTTATTCAATGCGCTTGCTGATAAAGCATCGAGAATCCCGTACCATGCCCGCTTGCACATTCACGACACAAAGATGCATTTTGAATGCACATTCAAAGTGCGATTTAATCCAAATCAAATTTCACCTCGATTCCCCACGTGATGAACGCCCCCTCTCCAACAGTCATCAGCATCTCGGCCTTGAATCAATCCGTGGCGCGCATGCTGGAGCGCAGCTTTCCGCTCGCATGGATCTCGGGTGAAGTTTCCAACTTCACACGTGCTGCATCCGGTCACTGGTACTTCACGCTGAAAGACGATGCTGCCCAGGTGCGTGCCGTGATGTTTCGCGGACGCTCTCAATATGCAGATTTCATGCCACGCGAAGGCGATAAAGTCGAAGTACGCGCACTCGTAACGCTGTATGCGCCACGAGGCGACTATCAATTGAATGTCGAGGCGATTCGGCGGTCGGGCGTTGGTAATCTGTATGAGGCTTTCCTCCAACTGAAAGAAAAGCTGAATGCCGAAGGGCTGTTCGATCCTGCACGCAAACGCCAGTTGCCCGCATTCGTGCGGACCCTCGGCATCGTCACCAGCCCACAAGCCGCAGCCCTGCGTGATGTACTGACAACCTTGGCACGCCGTGCGCCGCATGTGAACGTGATTCTTTATCCAACGCCGGTACAGGGCGAAGGTGCTGCCATGAAGATTGCGCAAGCGATTGCGACTGCCTCTGCGCGTGCCGAATGCGACGTGCTGCTTGTCTGCCGGGGTGGCGGTAGCATCGAGGATTTGTGGGCGTTCAATCATGAAATCGTGGCGCGCACGATTGCGGGATCCGATTTGCCGGTCATCGCCGGCATCGGCCACGAAACGGATTTCACCATTGCCGACTTTGCCGCAGACATGCGTGCACCGACCCCAACGGCTGCGGCAGAGCTGGCGACCCTGCCGCGTGCCGACTGGCTCGCACGCCTCGAATCGCATGCCGATGATCTGCGCTTCGCCATGAAGCGCCACATCGGCGATACAGCGCAAACACTGGACTGGATGTCACGTCGCTTGATCAGCCCATCCGCCTACATTGGACAGGAACGCGCGCGACTGGGCGCCTTGCAGAATCAAATGCAGCATGCGACACGCATTCCGATCGATCGTGCACGTCTTTCACTGACACGCCTGACACATCGCTGGCAAAACCAGAAGCCAGACACGCGCGCCACTCGCCTCAACATCACGCGTGACGCGCGCAGCCTGCTAAGCGGCATGCAAGTCCAGATCAGGCAACGCCAGCAGCATCTGCGCGCCCTATCGGCGCAACTGGAAATGCTGAATCCGCAACGTACGCTGGAGCGTGGTTACGCAATCGTCAGTAATGAAAAGGGAGAAATTCTGCGCTCGCCTCAATCCCTGCAACCACGCAGTAATGTGATGGTGCGATTGGCGGAAGGGACGGCACAGGTGGGAATTGCAAGCGTACAGCAGCAGATTGAATAAAAAAATGAAATGGCAGGTGGCCTCATACAAGCAGCATCATGCGCATGCACGTTCCCGCATGTCTCCCCAATAGACACCGTTTTACCGATGCAGCAAACCACCGGCATGCACTGTTCCGCAATCCAATGAAGAGAACACGCTCAATCACGCTGGCGACCTAAATGCCCGCCATTGCAAGCGACGTGCGATAACCATCGATAACCAACAAGCCCACTGGCATTGTTTACATCATCAGCATGCGACTTGATGAAGCGCTACAGATTTTGCTGATCACAGACGCAGAAAATAATGAGAATTATTCTCATAAAATGAATTAACCATCTTCGTGAAAAGCCGCATCAATCCTCGCTCTCCGGGCCATGAGTCATTCTTGTGAAATTGACCTGCGTCGTGTGCAAGCAATCGATAACCGTTTTACAATGAGCGCCTTTGCAACACGATGTTTTACTATTTTTAATCTCACAAAGGACGACCATGGAACATACCCTGCCGGCACTGCCCTATGCGTTGGATGCACTTGCTCCACATATCTCGCAAGAGACGCTTGAATTCCACTATGGCAAGCATCATCAAACCTATGTGACGAATCTGAACAACCTGATCAAAGGTACCGAATTCGAAAACCTGTCCCTAGAAGAAATCATCAAGAAATCGTCCGGCGGCATTTTCAAC
The DNA here is from genome assembly GCF_913776015.1 of uncultured Oxalicibacterium sp. Taxonomy (GTDB): domain Bacteria; phylum Pseudomonadota; class Gammaproteobacteria; order Burkholderiales; family Burkholderiaceae_D; genus Oxalicibacterium. Next base: position 48,639 of record NZ_CAJYMD010000040.1, read on the forward strand.
AACTCCGCACAAGTCTGGAACCACACCTTCTTCTGGAACAGCCTGACGCCAAACGGCAAAGGTGCACCAGAAGGCGCGCTGGCTGATGCCATCAACGCAAAATGGGGTTCGTTCGACGCATTCAAGGAAGCCTTCACGAAATCGGCAGTTGGCAACTTCGGTTCGAGCTGGACCTGGCTGGTGAAAAAAGCCGACGGTTCGCTGGACATCGTCAACACCTCGAACGCTGCAACGCCACTGACCACCACCGACAAGGCACTGATCACCATCGATCTGTGGGAACACGCTTACTACATCGACTACCGCAACGCACGTCCGAAGTTCGTCGAGACTTTCTTCAAGCTCGCCAACTGGGACTTCGCTGCCAAGAACTTTGCCTGATCGATTTCGATCTCGCACAAAAAAGCCCCTGCTTCAGGGGCTTTTTTATTTCTCTCTCGTCTGGTTGCAAGACATGAGACTACGCATGTGAACAATAACTGCATCAGTACCGTTCAAGCCAATGCGCGTAGGGCGCCGGCAAGGTCCACGACGCACGATCAATCTTCAATTCTTTCGCCGCAAAATAAGCCCAGTGTGGATTGGCAAGATGCGCGCGACCGACCATGACAACGTCGAGTTGCTGATCACTGACCACGCGTTCGGCGATTTCCGGCGTTCCAAAACCCCATGCCGATGAAACCGGCACATTTGCCTCGCGACGCACGCGCTCCGCAATCGGTCCGAGAAACGCCGGTCCCCATGGAATAGACGTATCAGGAATCGTGAACCCGATGCTCACGCTGATCATGTCCATGCCCGAAGCCTTGAACTCCCGCACCAGGCCAATCGACTCAAGCAGAGTCTGCTCGTCGCGCCCATCGTATTCAATCACGCCAAACCGGACGGTCAACGGCAGATTCTCCGGCCAGACTTCCCGCACGGCGCGTAGCGTTTCCAGAAGAAAGCGCGCACGGTTCTCGACGCTGCCGCCATAGATATCATCACGTTGATTGGCGTGCGCCGAAAAGAAACTCTGCGCCAGATAGCCATGCGCAAAATGCAATTCCAGCCATTCGAAACCGACATCGCGTGCGCGTTTTGCCGCATCCACGAAGTTCTGACGTACACGGGCGATGTCTTCTTGCGTCATTGCACGTGGCTGCCGTGGCAAACCTTTACCGAAGGCGATTGCCGATGGCGCAATCGTTTCCCAACCGCGCGGATCGTTTTCGGCAAGGTGATCGTCGCCTTCCCATGGCCGATTCGCGCTCGCCTTTCTGCCCGCATGGGCAATCTGGATACCAGGCACTGCACCTGCTTCCTTGATGGCATGCACGATCGGTGCGAATGCCTGCGCCAGATCGTCATTCCAGATCCCGGTACAACCGGGCGTAATACGACCCTCTGCCGACACTGCCGTCGCTTCGACGATCACAAGCCCGGCACCACCACGTGCCATGCTGGCGTAATGCGAGAGATGCCAATCATTGACGCGTCCATCGACGGCAAGATACTGGCACATGGGTGGAATGGCGATGCGGTTGCGCAGCGTGACATCTTTAAGCGTAAAGGGTTGAAACAAAGCAGACATGGAATGGCCTTTGCAAAATGAATGAAAGTTCTCATTATTCGTTATTTCGAATATATACGAACAATGGAATGAGTATAGTCCAAAGTGTATGATGTTGCTCATGCGCCCCTTCAAACACCCTGCTGCCAGCGAACTTTCCCTCGAACGCGTGCTATATGCGTTGAGCGACTCCATTCGTCTGGACATTGTTCGCCATCTCGCTCGCGTCGAATGCGCTTCCTGTGGCGAACTTGATGGCGGCAGGCCGAAGTCCACGGTGTCGCATCATTTCAAGGTGCTACGCGAAGCAGGACTGGTGCATACGGAAAACACCGGCACCACGCACATGAATACCCTGCGCCGTACCGAGATCGAAAGCCGATTTCCGGGATTGCTGGATGCCATTCTGTCGCAGAAAAATACCTGAGCTTCAAGTGACAAGCACGAGAGCCTGCCTGATCTTGGCAAGCTTTTTATTTTTGCAGCAGTCAAATTGCGTCTGGCGCGAACCACTCCTCGATCTGCCAGACCGATGATGCACCATCCCAATCCAGCACCGCCCGCTCGCCATCACGGCGCAGATTGACGGCAATCTGTTTTCCTTCCAGCCACGGCAAGGTGGCATGTTGCACGGTCCAGCCTGTATCGGTACGAAGACCAAACGCAATCTCGAAATCCAGCAAGGCACGCAACTGTTCGTCATCGAAGCTGGACAAATCCGTATCCAATGGCAGATCGGAAGGAAATGCCTTACGGCGGGCGCGTGCGTGCATGACGTAAGGCCCGGCAACCAACAGTAGTCGTAGCGCACTTCCTTCCTCGCGTCGCAGAACCAACGCGCCTTGCTCAGATGTGGCTTGATGCACCCAATGTTCCAGGTAATCGGCACAGACACCCTGTTCGATCAACAGGCCTGCGGAGAAACGCATGGCCCCCACGTCGGGTAGCGACGCCGGTGGCTGATAATCGATCAGGCGATGCCAGCGACAAATGTCGTCCTGTCCATTTGCATCGATCTGTGTGATGCCGGCAAAACCCTGCTGGCATGCGAGCGATTCAAGCTGGGCACGATCACATTCGGCCAGGGACGACACGCCCGAGAAATCACCGCGCCTTGCAGGAATGCGAATATCGGCATGCCAGCGTGCAGTCTGTAACCAGAAGACGACAGTCGAGACATCTTCCATCGCAGCCGTCTTCAGCAAGGTACGTCGCCAGACACCACGATAACGCGCGGGAACCGGCGGCAACGAGAGAAGCGCCGTCATTCGTGCCACGCAGGAAAAACTTGCAGCGTTCGGTAAAACGCAAAATCATGATTGGGCGAGATGACGGCGTTGTCCTGCCTGGCCAGTTGCTTGAGTTTGCGAATACTATCGACGGCAAGATCGTGACGATCGCACCAGCAGGCACCGGGCGCGATCTCATCCTCGATGTTCTCACGCAAATCGGCCGCATCGCCGGCGAGCAAAACCGGCGGACCTTTCGGTAGCTCGATCCACATTGACATATGGCCTGCCGTATGGCCGGGTGTCGCAATTGCCTGCACACCATCGGTCAATGCATACTCGCCGTCGGTCACATGCAGCGTGCCATGCGCAGTGAAATCGTCGGCAAATACCGCCACGTCGTTTCCCGCACGTGCCGCATCGAGCTCGTCTTTCTGCACATGGATCTCGGCACCGCAGCCGCAGGCCTTGAGTTCGCCCAGACCACCGACATGATCGAAATGCAGATGCCCGACGAAGATCACATCCACATCAGCGGCAGTCAGGCCAAGCCGTGCCAGATGCGAAGGAATGCGCTGTTCCTCAGTCATTTCAGGCGCACCGAAAACAAAGGTCGCCGGATCGTAATAGCGTGCACGCAGTTGCGGATCGTGAATCTTGCTGTAATCGCAGCCGACGTCGTACAGAATGCGACCATTCGCGGTTTCGATCAGATAGGCAAGAATCGGCGCATCAATCATTTGCCCCGCTCCGCGACCATGCGTGGAAATCGACTTGTCGTAGCGATGCGTAGCCGTCAGCAAAGGCCATAATTTTCTGACACTGGTCATGGCAGTAAGACTTCGGCCTATGTGCGAATGCCGCGTACGATCTCCGCCGTCGATGCCACACGGCCGAAGATACCGCCTTCCACCGCGATCATGGCCAGTGCAGCTTCCTGCAAGGCAGGATTGCTGGCAGCACAACCATCACGCACAGTTACACAGGCAAAACCGCGATCGATGGCTTCTCGCAACGTCGAGTGAACACATACTTCCGTCGTCACGCCGCAGATGATCAGGGTTTCGATACGCTGCGCCAGAATCGATTCGAGAGATGTGCGATGAAAGGCACCGTAGCCGGGCTTGTCGATCACATCTTCATGTTCAAGCGGCTTTAATGCATCAATGATGTCGTGCCCGTATTCGCCACGCACCAATAGCCGGCCAAGCGGACCACGACTACCGATTTCGGCACCCGCCTGTCGACTGCGCAACAGCTTCTTCGGCGGGCAATCCGAGAGATCCGGCAGATGCCCCTCACGCGTATGGACCACACGCATGCCGGACGAACGTGCTGCCTGCAACAGGATGGCAATCCTGTCGATGACCGATGACAGGTTGCCGACATCGAGACCGGCTTGTGCCGCATAACCTCCGGCATCACAGAAATCACGCTGCATGTCGATGACGAGCAATGCCGTGGTTTCCGGATCAAAAATCAAAGGCGTTGTATTCATGTGGTTTGTCCCATCTGCTCCATGTCTTCTCCATTATTCGCTTCCACGAGGGTGGCTGCGGTGACCAATACACCACCGCCCGAAGCCTTCAGGCCCATCACTTCACCACCGGTCAAAACGGCAGAGACCATGGCTACCAGCAACACAAGCACCTGCAAAAGGTCGGGCAGCAGCCGCGAAGTACTGAAGCGCGTATCTGACGTTGCTATCGCAAGCATTCCTATCTGCTTGGCCTGCGGCCTCAAACCGCCGTCAGAAAGGACACACCCACTGCTCCGAGAAAACCATCTGCACGTCCCTGCTGCCCCGGTGAAAGGACCTCGCCATAATCCTGCGCCATGACGCGTCTGACACGATGGCGGTGAAAGCTCAGCAGCAACTCACGCACTGGAATGACTTGCGGACAACGATCGCCGAGCTGCTTGCGATGAAAAGCCGGTAGCTGGTGCCACGGCATGGCCGGCCGCTCGTGATGTGCATTGTGGAAGCCAAAATTCAGCCACAGCATGTTGAGGATGCGGCTCTCGATCCCGACGACATTGCTATAGGTATTGCATTGTTCGTAGGCACGGTCACGTATCTTGTCGCTAGGAATCGGTGTGTCATCGGCAATCGGATACGCATCGTAGGTGTGCTGAAAGCAATCTGCAAAGCGCAAGATCGTGATGAACACCAGATACGCTACACAGTAAAGCAACCAGCCGAACGGGGCATACCAGGCAAAAACAGCGAATGCCGTGACACGGACGGTGACAATAGCGATCATGCGCCAGCGTTTTGCTGCTGGCGCACCGCGACGAAATGGCAAGACCATTACGACCACATGCATCAACAATTCGACAGCCGGAATGTAGAGCCATTCCAGGGCAAGCACGAGCTTCAGCAACACGGGATGCGCACGTAGAAAGCCCTGTACATCGAAAGTGATCACGTCCGCGCGTTCGACGTGGTGACGCATGTGCTTGCGGCGCAAGTCCTCAAAACGCGCATAACAACTGCCGTTGATCCATGACATCAGCGTACCCCAGCGGGTATTGGCCTTGGCCGATTTGAAGATGGCGTGATGTGCAAACTCGTGAATGAAGTAGGCGGACCACGTCAACGTCAGTACGACCAAAGGGAAGCCGATAACATACGCAAACCACGATGGCACCATCAAGAGCGCGACACCGATTGGATAACCGAGCAGCACGACACCCAATGCAAGTACATTGGGCATCACACCGTCCTTGTAACGAAAATAGCCGGCAATCATGATCACATCGGTCGGCATCCAACACCGACCGTCCTTTCCTTATTTACCTGCCTGAATGGCTTTGATGAACTGCGGTGCGATGGTGTCGGTCGTGGATGGAATCTGACTGATCTGTCCCTTGTTCTTCAGAATGGTCGCGATGATCTCGCCACTCGTGTAATACGACGTCGTCTTGGTACCTGGCTCGAATGCCTGCATCATTTCCGCAAGCGGGATGTTGTAGACGCCAGCCAGTTGTTCTTTGACTTCTGCTGCTGAAATACCCATGAACTTGCCAATGATCTTGGCCGATTCATCGGGATGCGACTTCATGTAAGCCAAGCCATCGAGATAGGCACGAATCACACCTTCGATTTGCTTGGGGTTCGACGCGATGTATTTGTCATTGAAGACCAGCACATCGGCGATCAATCCCGGTGCTTGCCTGGACGAATAAAGAACGTGGAATTTCTTGCCGCCACCTTGACCGAGGATTTGCGACACACTGGGTTCATAAGTCACACCCGCCAGCAGACCAGATGCCATCGCAGCCGGCACGGCTTCCGGTGTCACGCTAACTGCTTGAATATCGTTTGCTGTCAGTCCATTCGATTTCAATGCATACGACAGCAGAAATTCACATGGCGATAAAGGGTTGAAACCTACTTTCTTGCCTTTCAGATCCGCCACGCGCGTGATGCTGTTGGCAGCCATGATGGCATCGCCCCCATTCGAATAATCGATCGGCATCACCACCTTTTGCGAGATTCCCTTGGCGACCTGCCCGATGACCTGATCGTAGGTTTCCATTGCCCCCTGAATCGAGCCGCCTGCCAAGGCAGGTGGAATCAAGGCCGGATCGGCGAATACATTGAGCTTCACGCTCAGATCGTATTTTTTGAAAAAGTCTTTACTCTCTGCAACATAGAACGGGCCATAACCAATCCAGACAACGGTGCCGATATTGAGCTTGGTTGCTGCCTGCGACATCCCATGCGAAAGCAGCAATGCCACTGCAAGCACGCAAAGCCGCAGCAGTGGCATGGCACGTGAGCGGACAAGGAAGGAAGACGGCGTGAAATACGGGAATGACATGGCGTGGCTCCTGGTCGATGAAATGCGCAGGGAGAACGTTTGCGATCGTTCTCCCGGGCTTTTATCCCTCCGTGGAGCCCCGCATCAGCGAGGCCGGAACACTCTCGGACCAGACATTCGCTGCACTTATGCAACGAATCGGAACCCTAGTCTTCCTGATAATGAGATGGTTGCCACGAACATCGCAACCGTTCTCCTGCATGCGTTTAACTAGCAATTACGATGCCAATGCAGATCGCTATTTTTTCTGAGAATTTTCACGTGTTTGAGGCAATGGAATGCCAGCCGGCATCTTCCGGCACTACTTTCGTGAATGTCATGCACTAGCGTGCGACGTGCGCCCATTGAAGGCGCACGTCGCCATCATCAGAAGCCGTAACTCAAACCGGCAACGATGCGGTTGCTCTGGCTGATACCGAAACGGTTTTCACCACCGATGATGCCGGTCAGGCTCCACGTAATACCGGTATTGGCAATCGGCTGCGAGAGGCCGACGATCAAATGCCGGAAGCCACCGCTGGTCGGTGCATTGCCTGCCACGCAACCTGAAACGGCAAAGCTTTCGCCGGCAGCACATGCTGTTCCCAGATACGTATCGTAGGTCCCCAGATACTTGCCTTCCTTGTTGTAGGTGTAGTAACCGAGCGATGCCGTGAACATCAGCGAATTGACCAAAGGCTTGCTGTAATTAAGCGTCCAGTAGGTGTCCCCTTTGTTACCCCATACCGTATCGTTGAGCAAGGTCTGTGCACTCAGTTCGAAATCCGAATAGCTGACAGCCAGCTTGCTTTCCACGCCATTGGCGTTCTTGCCGTTGTAGTAGGCATAACCGATCAGGCCGGCGTTGTAACCGAAATCACCAACCTTGCCCTTGTATCCGGCATAGAAATCGTTTTCGATGGATTTATCCTGCTGAAAATCCAGCGTGCCGCTGCGATCCGAATAGGAACGCCCAAGCTGCTTGTACGAATAATTGATCGTCGAAGCCCAGTAACCCGCGTAAAACCCGGATGGATGGGTGTAATCGAGCCCCCATTGCAAGGCCGCACGATTGGACTCTGGCGCATCGGCACCTTCATTACCCAAACCCGGCTTGCTCGGACCATAGGTGGTGGTGATACCGCGCAACACATACTTGCTTACGACATCTACGTGACCTGTCCAACTGGGAGCGTCGCTCCCTTCCTGCGCATGAGCACCGGCCCCTGCTGCAAACATCCCCACACTTGCGAGCGCCAGAACGATGGAACGATAGCGTGACATAACAAACTCCCTTTAGAAAAAGAACACAACCACGAATGAATGCAGGACCGCCCTGCCTTACTGCACACTTTCCTGAAGCACCGCCAGATGCTGCCCACCCGCAACGGGCGTCCCTTCGCCAACCAGCCATTCGGTCAATACGCCGCCCTCGTGCGCAACCAGCGGAATTTCCATCTTCATGGATTCGAGAATGGCGATCGTTTCACCCTCGGCGACGGTTTCGCCGACCTGCTTGACGATCTTCCAGACACTGCCGGGCACTACGGCAGACAGATACCGACTGCCCGGCGGCAGATCGACAGGTGCTGCGTTGCTACTGGCCGCTTCTTCACCGACGAACTCGGCCTGACCACTGACACGCCAGCGTTCACGCTCCGCCTCGAATGCAGCTTGCTGCTTTTGCTTGAAGGTAGAGATCGACGACTGTTCGTCGGACAGGAAACGGTTGTAATCGGCCAGCGAAAACGTGGTCTCTTCGATGCGAACATCGAAACGCCCCAGCGGAAAATCGCGACGATGTTCGAGCAGTGTTTCTTCATCCACTTCATAGAAACGAATCTGATCGAAGAAGCGCAGCAACCAGGGCTTGCCATCACGGAAGCTGGCAGTCTGCCGATAGCGATTCCACATCTGGATCGTGCGTCCGACGAACTGATAGCCGCCCGGACCTTCCATACCGTAGACGCAGAGATAGGCTCCGCCGATACCAACCGCGTTTTCTGGTGTCCACGTACGTGCCGGGTTGTACTTCGTGGTGACGAGGCGATGCCGCGGATCGACAGGTGTGGCAACCGGCGCACCGAGATAGACATCGCCCAGGCCCAGCACCATGTAGCTGGCATTGAACAGCACGTTGTAGACATCGTCGATGCTGTCGAGACCGTTGATGCGACGAATGAACTCGATATTGCTTGGGCACCATGGCGCATCCGGACGCACCGTGGTCTGGTACTTCTGAATCGCCAGGCGCGTCTGGGCATCGTTCCATGCCAGCGGCAGATGCACGATGCGCGACGGCACCACCATCTGATCGACGGCAGGCAATGCCTTTGCCAATGCATCGACTTGCGCAATCAATGCCGCGCCCGAAATCTGGCGGTGATCGAAGTGCACCTGCAGCGAACGAATACCCGGCGTGAGATCAACCAGACCGTGCAGGCTGGCCGATTCGATCGCCGTCATCAGGGCATGCACACGAAAACGCAGGTTGATATCGAGTACGAGTTCACCGAACTCGACAAGCAGGTAATCGTCGCCTGCACGTCGATAGACGATGCGCGTACCGTCATCGAGGCAGGTTTCATCGATCACCGCCGGCGCATGGTGCCCCGCTTCGCTTTCGGTCGGCACGAATATTGGTGGCGCCAATTCACCCGATGCAACTGCAAAAACCTGTTCCATGCGCGCGCGCATCGTTGCCGCCTCATCAGGCAGTACGCGTACGAACCGCACGGTATCGCCCGGCTTTAATTGCCCCATCTTCCACAAATCGGCGGAGACGATGACGGCTGGACAAACGAAGCCGCCCAGGCTCGGGCCATCCGGACCGAGAATGACCGGCATATCGCCCGTAAAATCGATGGAGCCGATGGCATAGGCGTTGTCGTGGATGTTCGACGGATGCAGGCCCGCTTCGCCGCCATCGGTACGCGCCCAGCGTGGCTTGGGACCGATCAGGCGCACGCCGGTACGACTGGAATTGAAATGCACCTGCCAGTCTGTACTGAAGAACATCTGAATGTCTTCATCGGTAAAGAAGTCGGGCGCGCCGTGCGGGCCATAATGCACGGCGATTTTCCATTCATGACCGTACTGCGGGATCGAGGATGGTTCCGGCGTGTTGATCCTGGCTTGGGTAGGCTTGAGCTTCAATACATCGCCGGCACGCACGGCACGACCACCATGCCCGCCGAAATTACCGAGCGTGAAGGTAGCGCGACTGTCCAGATAGGCTGGCGCGTCCAGCCCACCCGCAAACGCCAGATAAGCACGTACGCCGGCACCCGTGACGCTACCGCAACGCAACGTTTCGCCGGCCTTGATCTCATGCGCCTGCCAGTTTGGCAGCGTGCGCTTGCCATGTGGCCCGTTGACCGTGGCACCCATATCGGCGCCTGCCAGGGCGATCGTGCAATCGCAATTGAAGGACAGCGTCGCGCCCTGCAACGTCAGTTCAAGTGCTGCAGCGTCTTCAGCGTTACCGAGGAGATGATTGGCAAAACGATGTGCATACGAATCCATCGGTCCCGAGGGCGGAATACCGACCGCCCACAATCCCAAACGTCCCGGGTAATCCTGCACCGTCGTTTGGATACCGCCGTCGATCACATCAACGGTCAGCGGCTGATAGACCATCTCGGCCAGCATTTGCGTGATCTGCTGGCCGGCAACGAACGGCGCGTGTGCCAGGATCGTATCGAGATAAGCCAGATTGGTCTGAATGCCATCGATCCGCGTGGTCTGCAATGCAGTACGTAAGGCCGTAATCGATTCTTCCCGACTCTGGCTGGCCACGATCAACTTGACCAGCAAAGGATCGTAATACGGGCTGACCGTGACGCCGCGTTCGACCCAGGTATCGACGCGCAGGCCTTCGGCGAATTCCACTGCCGTCAGTACACCGGATGAAGGTTGAAAATTCTTACCCGGATCTTCGGCGTACACGCGCAGTTGCATCGCATGCCCATGCGACTGAAGTGCATCCTGCGCAGGCAGCGTAAAGCCCTCCGTCGCTGCGCGAATCATCCACTCGACAAGATCGACGCCGAATACTTCTTCGGTCACGCCATGTTCGACCTGCAGACGTGTATTCACTTCGAGGAAATAGAACGCCCCGGTGTCGGCATCCAGCACGTATTCGACCGTACCGGCCGAGAGATAAGACAGGGACGATGCAAGACGCACAGCCGTCTCTGCCAGTGCCTGTCGCGTCGCGTCCGACAAGCCGGGGGCTGGCGTTTCCTCAATGACCTTCTGGTTACGACGTTGCACCGAGCAATCGCGCTCGCCGAGCGAGACGACATTGCCGCGCCCATCGCCGAAGATTTGTACTTCAACGTGACGCGCACGCTGCACGAACTTCTCGAGATAGATGCCGCCGTTCTTGAAGTTGTTTTCCGACAGATGGCGCACCGATGCAAACGCCGCTTGCAACTCGTCATCGTTGTGGCAAAGGCGCATGCCGATACCGCCACCGCCTGCCGTACTCTTAAGCATGACCGGATAACCGATGCGCGCGGCTTCGCGTACGGCTTCCGCTTCATCTGCCAGCAATCCCGTGCCCGGCAACAAGGGCACGTCCGCTTTCAAGGCCAACTCGCGTGCCGTGTGCTTGAGGCCGAAGGCACGCATCTGTTCGGGCGTCGGACCAATGAAAACGATGCCGGCTTGCGCACAGCTTTCCGCAAAGGCAGCGTTCTCGCTCATGAAACCGTAGCCCGGATGAATGGCCTGCACACCCAATTCGCGCGCGACTTCCAGAATGCGCTCAGCGCAGAGATAGCTCTCGCTGGCCGGGGCAGGCCCGACACATACCGCTTCATCGGCCAGTCGCACATGCAGGGATTCGATATCCGCTTCCGAATAAATCGCCACCGTGCGAATGCCCATCGCTCGCGCCGTGCGGATGACACGACAAGCGATCTCACCACGATTGGCGATCAGGATCTTGTTGAACATAGGTCTCCAGATTTCTCGTTATTGCACGCTGTCCCAGATCAGGAACTGGACAGGTGTCGGGTTGTAGGCATTGCAGGGATTGTTCAGCTGCGGGCAATTGGAAACGAGGACGAGGACATCCATCTCGGCCCGCATCTCGACATACTTGCCGGGACCGGACACCCCATCCTCGAACGTGAGTCCGCCTTCGGGCGTGACCGGCACATTCATGAAGAAATTGATGTTGGGAACCAGATCGCGCTTGCCCATGCCGTTGTCGGCACGCGCCAGCGTCAGCAGATAGTTGTCGCGACAGCTGTGCATGAACTTCTTTTGCGTCGCATAGCGCACGGTATTGCTTTCGGAAGCACAGGCACCGCCCAGCGTGTCGTGACGGCCACACGTATCGGCAACGATGGTGAGCATGGGATTGCCACGGTTCGATACCAATACAGAACCGGTGCTCAAGTAGATACCGCCCTGCCGTTGCAGCGTGTCGGTCACGCTGTAGCTTTCTTCGGTATCGTTGGCGTTATAGAAAATCGTGTCGACGGCCTGATTGCCTTCGAGATCGACGATGCGCAGCGTTTGTCCGCGCTTGAGCGTGTACAGCCAGCCTTCGCCGGCCGGATGCAGATAATCGAGAATGGCGTTGGACGCATCCAGCGTGCTTGTTTTCAGCGTTTGCATGACTGTCTCCTAGCGATAAACGAGTTCGGTGTTGTAGTAGCCGCGGCGGTTTTCCGGGCAGGACAAGCGACAACTATCCGTCGGACCAGCGGTACCGCTTTCCCAGGCGACGAGGCCGACTTTCTTGGGTGTGTACGTAGCCGATGGGTCGAGCGGATGCGGCGCCGTGGAGATCAGGAGCAAGGTGTCCATCTCGAAACGCAACTCGACGAAGTCGCCCTTCTTGCTGTGATCGCTGACGAACTGAAAGCGCCCCCTTTCATCCACCATCACCTTGGAAAACAGGTTGAGATTCGGCACCAGATCGCGCAGTCCCAGTCCCCATTTCCCCATTTCGATGAGCAAGCTGTCCTTGCCGTTGCGCGCCATAGCATTGCGATGTTCCTGATAGCGACGTTCGCCATATTTTTTCTGCACGAGCGCCGCATCCGACACACCGCACAACGGGTCATGCCAGCCGACCGTGTCGCGCGAGATCGACGCGAGGATGCGGCCCATATCGGAATACAGCACGTTGCCAGCCGTCAGATGCGCGGTGTGCTGGGCCTTGAGCGAATCAGGCAGGTTCAAACGTTCCGTCCGTTCGTCGGCGCGATACATCAGGACAGACGCGTTGGCACCAC
>NZ_CAJYMD010000041.1 GCF_913776015.1 uncultured Oxalicibacterium sp.
GAAACAGCCGGCGTCGGCATCCCCGGCGCACTCGCCTTCTTGGGTCTGGCATTCGGCGGTTGCGCGCTCATCATTGCCGGCCTGCCACCACTGCCCGGCTTCATCGCCAAATTCAGCATGTTCCATGCGCTGCTGAATCCGGACAGCACCGACATCGTGATTACCGCGACGACGTGGACGTTGATGGGCTTGATCGTATTCTCCGGCCTGACTGCCATCATCGCCCTCATGCGCTTTGGCGTGCGGACATTCTGGGCCTCGGGCGCGATTACTGCTCCGAAGCTGCACATCACCGAAGTCGCCTCGATCACCTTGCTGCTGTTGCTGTGCATCGTGCTGACCTTGCGCGCCGGACCGATGTTCGACTATCTGGAACGCACCAGCCACGATCTGCATCGCCCTGCGAACTATGTTGAAAAAGTACGCAGTGCACCGACCGTGCCCGGCGTCATCAAACCGGGAGACCTGCCATGAAGCGCTGGCTGCCTTTTCCGCTGATGTCCGTTGTGTTGCTGCTGTTCTGGCTGCTGCTTAACGAAAGTCTTGCACCGTCCGACATTCTGCTCGGTGCCGCCATTGGCATCGCCGTGCCATTGCTGGTCAAGCCGCTGGTCCCGCTCGGCTACCCCAAGCTGCGACGGCCGCTGACGCTGGTGCGCCTGCTCGGCATGGCGCTGGTCGAAATCGTACGTTCGTGCCTCAACGTGAGCTGGCTTATTCTGTCGAGCAAGCGCGATGGTCTCAATTCGCGTTTCATCACGATCCCGCTCGACATCAAGAATCCTTATGGCATGGCGCTGCTGTCTTGTCTGATCAACTCGACACCTGGCACCGTCTGGGTCGAGATTCTGCCGGACAGCAACGACCTGGCCTTGCACGTATTCGATCTGCACGATGAACAATGGTGGGTCGAGACGATCAAGACGCGCTATGAACAGCCGCTGATCGAAATCTTTGAAGAGGAGACCGCCAAATGATGACCGTGTTGCACATGGCGATCGGCTTTGCCTTTTTCTGCGTGATCGCCGCGATGGTGCTCTGCACGATTCGCCTGCTGATCGGCCCCACCGTGCATGACCGCGTGCTCGCGCTCGACACCTTGTGGATGTGCGCGATGCTGCTGGCGATCATGTTCGGCATCCGCTTCGGCAACCTGATCTATTTCGAGGCAGCAATGCTGGTGGCTCTGCTGGGCTTCGTTTCAACCATTGCGCTGACCAAGTTCATGATGCGCGGGGAGATCATCGAATGATGGAAACCGTCACCCTGCCCCTCTGGGCAATCATCCCGGTATCGATCCTGCTGGTCCTCGGCGGCAGTATCGTGCTGATCGGTGCGCTGGGTCTGCTGCGCCTGCCGAGTTTTTACCAGCGCATTCATGGCCCGGCGATTACCGTTACCCTCGGTGCCGGCTGCCTGCTGATCGCCTCGATGATCTACTTCACGGCACTGCAATCGCGTCCGGTGATTCATGAAATCATCATCACGCTGTTCGTCCTGCTGACCGCGCCTATCGTCGCCATGCTGATCATGCGTGCGGCCGTCTACCGTGATCTGCGTGCGGGCAAGAAAGATGCTGGCGCGTCGGCTGGCGGCATTTACCAGTTCCCGGACGATACCAAAGGATAATCGCGTATTCTGCGTTCGAGGCTTGAACGCATTGCGCCTCCCATAGATCACCACCTCGCATCAGCCCTGCTGGTGCGTTTAATTGCGAGAAAACAGCATGTTGATAGCCAAATTTCTGCACATCCTCGGTTTCACGGTCTGGGTCGGCGGCATGTTCTTCGCCCACAATGCCCTGCGCCCCACGGTCGCCGTCACGCTCGAACCACCGTTGCGCCTGACATTGCTGGCCGGCGTATTCACACGCTTCTTCAAATGGGTGTGGCTATCGGTCGCGCTCATCCTCGGCAGCGGCATCTACATGATGGCGCAAATGGGCAAACCGCCACTGCCAGTAACCGCGATGTTCCTCATCGGCGTCATCATGATGCTGATCTTCGCGCATATCTTCTTCGCCCCCTTCGGTCGTCTGAAACGTGCCGTCGCCGCGCAGGACTGGCCTGCCGGTGGCGCTGCCATGGCAACCATCCGCAAACTGGTCGGCGTCAATCTGATGCTGGGCCTGCTGACCATCCTGATCGGTGGCCTCGGCCCATTGTTTTACTGATTTTCTGCAGCCAAAGCCACGACAAAGACTCAGCCCAGCACTCCGCATCACACTCCCCAAGAAAAAGCGACGACCAATAATTGGCCATCGCTTTTTCTTTTCAAACTCACTGTTCCAGCCTTACAAAACATCTGCCAAGCCCAACGAATCCGCATGTACGCAGCCGCTGATGCCACGTCCATATCGGATCAGAAACGGACGCTGTCTGAGCACGCAGTGTGAGTTTCGCCCGTTTCCCGATTTGGGCGTGACAACAGCGGGAACCCCGAAGGGGCTGCGTACCTGCGGTCGCCTTCTTTTGCTTACTTTTCTTGACGAGACAAGAAAAGTGAGTAGCCGCCGGGCTACCCCCGGCACACCTCTCCGAAGAAACCACCTCTTCACCAACAACGGCCAGCGCCACCGCAGCCAATACCCTGACTCTCCCCCTGAACAACACAACGCGGCACCGACACCAGAATTTTCATTTGTTTGCACAACCGTTGCGCCCCTGCCCCACCCACAGCAAACCGTAACCAAAAGACAATAATTCCTACGCGCCACTGGTAAAATCCCCACACCCTCATCTACCGCCGGTGCGCCATGTCCAGCTCCCCTTCCAGGTTGCAGCAATCTCTTCGCAACTTCACTGGCAAACGTGCGGTACGACGAACCTTCTTCGGCGTGCTCGCCTTCATCGTCCTGATCGGTCTGTTCGGTTTCTTCGCGCTGCCGGGCATCATCAAATCGCAAGCCGAGCAACGCCTAAGCGAAACACTGCATCGCCAAACCACCATCGGCAAGATCGAAGTCAATCCGTACACCATGCATGTGGCGGTACATGACTTCAAGATGCTGGAACCGGCTGGCGATAAAACCTTCGCCTCCTTCGATGCGCTCAACGTCACACTCTCGTTCCAATCGCTGCTGCGCTTCGCGCCCATCGTCAAACAACTTCGCATCGATGCACCCTATGTGCATCTGGTGCACAAGGAAGACGGCACCACCAGCATCGACGACATCGTCACCCTCGCCAACAGCCAGCCGCCTTCTCCCGAGCCGGCACGCTTCTCCTTGTTCAATATCGAAATCGAGAACGGCCAGCTCGAACTCGACGATCAGGCGGCACAAACCTTACACAAGATCAGCGACCTGAAGCTTGGCGTGCCCTTCATTTCCTCGCTGCCCTCGCAAGTCGACGTATTCGTCGAACCGCTGCTGAGCGCGCAGGTCAACGGCACGCCGCTGTTGATCAAGGGCCGCACGCTGCCCTTCGCCGATCCGATGATCGCCACTGTCGATCTGGATGCCGACGATCTCGATCTGACCACCTACCTCAAGTACATTCCCGGCACGCCGCACTTCAAGGTGCCGAGCGTCAAGCTCGATCTGAAACTGGTCGCGCAATTTCAGCAAAAGAAGGATGCTGCACCAGCATTAGTACTGGATGGCGATATCAAACTGAAATCGCTGCAAGTCAATGACAGCCAGGATCGCAGCCTGCTCAAGTTGCCGGAGCTTGCCATCACGCTGAAAGATGCCAAGCTGCTGGATCAGCGCATCGATATCGCACGCCTGTCGCTCGATGGCATGCAGGCCAATGTCGCGCGTGACGCGAATGGCCGCTTTAATTTCGACAATCTTCTGACGCCATCGACAGCAAAATCGGTAAACGCCGCCAAAGCGACGGAAGTCACGCAAACCGCAAAACCGGAAGCGCAACCGGCACAAACCACGCAAGCCGCTGCGCCATCCTCTACAGAAAAACCGGCCACACGCACCATTGCACTCGCCGAACTCAGCATTCGCAATGCCGCTATCCAGTTCGATGACAGCCAGGCAGCGCGCCCGATGCAAGGCGGTGTCGAGAAATTCAATCTGACAGTACACAACACCGTCGTCGATACCGGCAAAAAAACTGTCAGCGTGGATGAAGTCGCATCCGACAGCGCCAATCTCGCCATGCAGCAAGGCAAACCACGCACCGCCGCCAAGCAGGCGAATCCAGCCGCCACTTCAACAAAAACAACCACCACAGCGAATAAGGCAGGCACGCAACAATCCGGCAAGACGGATGCGCCTTACCTCGTCACCATCAATCGCATCGCTATCGACAACTGGAATGCGCGCCTCGAAGACCGAACGCTCGCACGCCCGGCCGTCACCACCATCGCGCCACTGTCGCTGCACATGCAGAATCTATCCACCGCGAATGCCGCACGCGCGCAGCTCGATCTGCAAGCCGCCGTCAATAAATCCGGCAAGCTCGCGGCAAAAGGTACGGTCGGCATGGCACCGCTGCATGCCGATCTGGCGCTCGACTTCAATCAGGTCGACATCATGCAGGCGCAACCTTACTTCACCGATCAGGTCAACATCCTGCTCACGCGCGCCAACGTCTCGGGCAAGGGCAATCTGAAGCTGGATCAGGGCAAGGGTGACCGCATGGTTGGCGGCTTCAAGGGCAACCTGAGTGTGGGCGATCTGGCGACGGTCGATAAGCTGACCACCAACGATTTCCTGCGCTGGAAAACCCTGAACTTCACGGGCATGGATGTGCAGTTCGCGCCATTGGCACTCAACATCGATCAGGTCGCGCTCAATGACTTCTTCGCACGCGTGATCATCGATCCGAATGGCCGCATCAACCTGCAAGATGTGCGCCGCAAACCGGAAGAGGAAAGCAAGAGCGTCACCGAAGCGCAGCCGGTCGTCGAACGCGACAAGAGCCTGAGCGGTACCAACACCGCCACCGCTGTCGTGCCCGGCACGCCCAAACCCGTCAGCGACATCCCGCCCATCAAGATCGGCAAGCTGCTGCTACGTAACGGTCAGGTACGCTTTACCGACAACTTCATCAAACCGAATTACACGGCCAACCTGATGAAATTCGGCGGTGCTGTTTCGGGCTTGTCGTCCGATCCGAACAGCCGCGCCAATGTCGATCTGAAAGGCCTGGTCAACAGCGCACCACTCGCCGTGGCGGGCAATATCAATCCGCTCAAAGGTGATCTGTCGCTGGACGTCAAGGCCGAAGTGCGCGGCATGGAACTCGCCCCGCTCTCGCCCTATTCGGGCCGCTACATCGGCTACGGTATTCAGAAAGGCAAACTCTCGTTCGACGTTGCCTACAAAGTCGAAGACCGCACCCTCACCGCACAGAACCGCCTGATCCTCGAACAACTGACGCTGGGCGACAAGGTCGAAGGTTCAAGCGCGGGCAATCTGCCCGTGAGTTTTGCGCTGGCGCTGCTGCGTGATCGCAATGGCGTCATCGACATCAACCTGCCGATTGGCGGCTCGCTCGACGATCCGCAATTCTCGGTCGGCGGCCTGATCGTCAAAGTCATCGTCAACGTCATCACCAAGGCCGTCACCGCACCATTCGCGCTGATCGGCTCGCTGTTCGGCGGCGGCGAAGAACTCTCGCATCTGGACTTTGACGCCGGCCGCGCCCGCATTCCCGACGGCGGCGAAGACAAGCTCCAATCCATTGCCAAGATGCTGACCGACCGCCCCGCCCTCAAGCTCGAAATTACGGGCCGCGTCGATCCCGAAACAGACCGGGAAGGACTGAAACGCGCATCTATTGATCGCAAGGTGCGCGCAGTCAAACTGAAAGACATGGTCGGCAAAGGCCAGTCCGGCGACACCGATACCGTCACCGTCTCGGCAGAGGAGTATCCGGCGTTGTTGAAACGGGTCTACAAGGATGAAAAATTCAAGAAGCCGCGCAACATGGTCGGCTTGCAAAAAGACATTCCCGTCGCCGAGATGGAAGCACTAATGATTGAGAACACCACCATCAGTGATGATGACCTGACCGCACTTGGCAATCGTCGTGCGCAGAACGTGAAGGACTGGTTGCTCGAACAAGGCAAGGTGGAGGATGCGCGGATCTTTATCCTGGCTACCAAGCGTGATGCGGATAAGGATGCAGAAAGTAAGGATGCGAAAGTGAGTCGAGTAGATTTTTCGTTGCGATAACGACCATACTCCTGGAAATCGCCTCTAGTCTCCTACCTTAAAATCGAGCAACCGTTTCAACATAGAAAGAAAATCATGCTTAAGTATCAGATCTTCGTCAGCTCAACTTATGACGACTTGAAAGACGAGCGAGCGCAGGTAATTAAAGCAATTCTTGAGATGGGACACATCCCGGTTGGGATGGAGATGTTCAGTGCAGCCGATGAAGAGCAGTGGAAAATCATTGCGCGTCAAATTGATGAAACCGACTATTACGTGCTGATTGCAGGACATCGTTATGGCTCGGTTACCGGGGGTGTTAGTTACACAGAAAAAGAATATGACTATGCAATTTCCAAAAACATTCCAGTTCTTGGCTTTATTGTTGACTCGTCAGTTGAACCGCTAGCAAAAAACACTGAGAAAGAAGATGAGAAAATTGCTGCGCTATTAGCTTTCAAGAATAAGGTCAAACAACGACCCGTGGGTTTCTGGAAGAGCGCCGATGATCTGCATGGCAAAGTCTCAATAGCGTTAATGAAAGCCTTCAATACAACCCCAAGAGTAGGCTGGAGTAGATCAAATACAATCTCTGGCCCAGAAGTAACACAAGAATTATCACGATTGTCTAAAGAGAACGCCGAGCTGCGTTTGCAGCTTGAAGTCGCGCATAATCAAGAAGCAATAGATCGAAAAAGCCATCTGCAACAACGCATTAGAACACTCAAAGCCATTCCCAAGATGCTTTATCTGAGAGAGCGTGGAAAGTCTGATTGGGACATCGAAGTAGAAACAACTTTATTCAAGGTTTTTTCTCAACTTGCACCAGAGATGATGATTGAAATATCCACAAGCGGCGCATCAACTTATCTAGCGTTAATGAACAAACCAGATTCGAATATGGAGATGTCTACTAAAGCCCCTCTCGCAATAAATCATATGAAACTGTTTTTTGCTGATCTTGCCAGTTTTGATTTGGTTGAACCGAGTAAGAAAAAGCACGCCGTTTCAGACAATGAATCCTATTGGTCGCTTACCAACGAAGGAACGGAACTCCTTAAACTTGATCGCGTTACACGCTTGGAAATTGCTGCTGCTCAGGCTATTAAAATCGAAGAAACAGCTCTCACATCCGAACCATCAGTAAAGCCTGTAGCAAAGAAATCAACAAGGAAAACTGCATAAGACCTACCCGTTATATTTTCACCATCTTGTCAAGACTGACACTCCCCGCCTGATTTGCGTATCATCTAGCGCTTCGTTTCATCACCGGAAGTTGTCATGTTGCCCTCCATCGAACAACGCCTGGCTGCCGAACTGGCGGCCAGGCCTGCGCAAGTCCAAGCTGCCGTCGCTCTGCTCGACGAAGGTGCCACCGTTCCCTTTATTGCGCGTTACCGCAAGGAAGTAACCGGCGGTCTCGACGATACGCAGTTGCGCCTGCTGGAAGAGCGCCTGCGCTATCTGCGCGAACTGGAAGACCGTCGCGCGGCGATCATTGCGTCCATCAACGAACAGAACAAGATGACGCCAGAGCTGCTGGATGCGATTACGCATGCGGAAGACAAGACGCGTCTGGAAGACTTGTATTTGCCTTACAAACCCAAGCGCCGCACCAAGGCGCAGATCGCTGCCGAAGCGGGCCTGACCGCACTGGCCGATGCGCTGCTGGCAAACCCTGCACTGAATCCCGAAGAAGAAGCGGCCAAATATCTGAAACCTGCCTTCAAGGTCGACGATGTGGAGAATCCGGGCGTGCCGGATACCAAGGCGGCGCTCGACGGCGCGCGCCAGATTCTGATGGAGCGTTTTGCCGAAGATGCGGAACTGCTGCAGACGCTGCGCGAATACTTGAATGAGCATGGCATCGTCGAATCGAAAGTGGCCGATGGCAAGCAGGATGCCGGTGCCAAGTTTGCCGATTACTTCGATTACTCGGAAACGCTGTCCACGATTCCCTCACACCGCGCACTCGCGCTGTTCCGTGGTCGCCGCGAAGAGATGCTGAACGTGAACCTGCGTCTCGATACCGAAGAAGAAAAACCGAAGTGGGATGCCCCGCATAACCCATGCGAAGGCCGCATCGCTTCGCGCTTCGGCATCAGCAATCAGGGCCGCCCTGCCGACAAATGGCTGGCCGATACCGTGCGCTGGACGTGGCGAGTGAAGGTCTTCATGCATCTGGAAACGGAATTGATGACGGCTTTGCGTGAGAAGGCGGAAGTCGAAGCGATCAACGTCTTTGCCCGCAACCTGAAAGATTTGCTGCTGGCTGCACCTGCCGGCCCGCGCGCCACGATGGGCCTCGATCCGGGCTTACGTACGGGCGTGAAAGTCGCCGTGGTCGATGCAACCGGCAAGGTCGTCGATACGGCCACCATTTATCCGCACGAACCACGCCGCGACTGGGATGGCTCGCTGCATACGCTGGCGCTACTGGCTGCCAAGCACAACGTCGCGCTGATCTCCATCGGCAACGGCACCGCTTCGCGCGAAACCGACAAGCTGGCGCAGGACTTGATCAAGCAATGCCCGGAACTCAAGCTGACGAAGATCGTCGTGTCTGAAGCCGGCGCATCGGTTTATTCGGCCTCGGAATTCGCCTCACGCGAATTGCCTGATCTGGACGTTTCGATTCGCGGTGCCGTCTCGATTGCGCGCCGCCTGCAAGACCCGCTGGCCGAACTCGTAAAGATCGATCCGAAATCGATCGGTGTCGGCCAGTACCAGCACGATGTCGGCCAGTCGCAACTGGCGCGTTCGCTGGATGCCGTGGTCGAGGACTGCGTGAACGCGGTTGGCGTCGATGTGAACACGGCTTCTGCGCCGCTGCTGGCGCGCGTGTCCGGCCTCAATAACAGCGTGGCGCAAAGCATCGTCAGCTATCGCGACATGAAGGGCATGTTTGCCTCGCGCGCCGATCTGATGTCGGTGCCGCGCTTGGGCGAGAAAACCTTCGAGCAGGCAGCCGGCTTTCTGCGTGTGATGAATGGTGCGAATCCGCTGGATGCGTCTGCCGTTCACCCGGAATCGTATCCGTTGGTCGAGAAAATCCTGTCCGATATCAGCAAGGATGTGAAAGGCATCATCGGCGACAGCAAGTTGCTGAAGTCGCTGAACCCGGCCAAGTACGCTGACGACAAGTTCGGCGTGCCGACCGTGACCGACATCATCAAGGAACTGGAAAAACCGGGCCGTGATCCACGTCCCGAGTTCACGACTGCGACTTTCAAGGAAGGCGTGGAAGAAATTCGCGACCTGCGGCCCGACATGATCCTCGAAGGCGTGGTCACCAACGTCGCGGCCTTCGGCGCCTTTGTCGATATCGGCGTGCATCAGGATGGCCTTGTGCACATCTCGGCGCTGTCCAACACCTTCGTGAAAGACCCGCACACGGTCGTCAAGGCCGGTCAGGTCGTGAAGGTGAAAGTGCTGGAAGTGGACGAGAAGCGCAAACGCATTGCGCTGACGATGCGCTTGTCCGACAGCGCGCCGCAGCCGGGATCGCAACCCCAGCAACGCAGTGACCGCAACGACCGCAGCCGCATGGCGCAGCACCACCAATCCCGCCAGCCCGAAGCGGCCGGCGCGATGGCCGCCGCCTTTGCAAAATTGAAAGGTTGAAGCAAAACGCAGCCATTTCGGCATGCGCAGGCGGATTTTTCTATAATGGCGGCAATCATTCCTCGTAATGACCCGACGCTGTATTCACCCAACACTTAGAGGCAACAAATGAGCGACGACGTACAAAACTGGATCAAGCAGACCGTCACCGAACACCCGGTCGTGCTGTTCATGAAAGGCACCGCCCAATTCCCGCAGTGCGGTTTCTCAGGCAAGGCCATCCACATCCTGAAGGAAAGCGGTGTGACCGACCTGATCACCGTGAACGTGCTGGACGACGATGAAGTACGTCAGGGCATCAAGGAATACTCGAACTGGCCAACCGTGCCGCAGTTGTACGTGAAGGGCGAGTTCATTGGTGGTTCGGACATCATGACCGAGATGTTCGAATCCGGCGAACTGGCAACCCTGCTGAAAGCCTGATGTGACAACACACGGCACCGCTGGCAAGACCCGGTTGATCGTCGCGATCACCGGCGCCACGGGTGCCGTGTATGGCGTGCGCCTGTTGCAGGCGCTACGCACACTCGGCACGGTGGAAACCCACCTGCTGATTTCCGAAGCAGGTGTACTGAACCTGCATCAGGAACTTGACCTCAATCGCCGCGATGTTGAAGCCATGGCCGATGTCGTGCATAACGTGCGCGACGTAGGCGCCTCGATTGCGAGCGGTTCGTTTCAGTCTGACGGCATGGTCGTCGCACCGTGCTCGATGAAGACACTGGCCGCAATTGCACATGGCCTGTCCGACAATCTCATTACCCGTGCTGCCGATGTGGTGCTCAAGGAACGCCGCCGCCTTGTGCTGATGGTGCGCGAAACGCCCTTCAACCTCGCGCATCTGCGCAACATGACCGCCGTGACCGAAATGGGCGGCATCATCTTCCCGCCGCTACCCGGCTTCTACCATCGCCCTGCGTCGATTGACGAGATGATCGACCACACCGTGGGACGCGTGCTGGATCTGTTTTCCTTGTCGCATACGCTGACGCCGCGCTGGCAGGGTATGAAATCTTCTGGCAGCGCATAGAACTGCTCGCTGCAACAAAAAAGCCTGCATCGCGCAGGCTTTTTTGTTGATGGGCGGAATGATCAGCTCGATCGCTGGATAAGCGATCGCAACTTCTGCAACTTAGGATAAACCATCGGCACGGTAAGCATCGTGCTGCCAATCGCCATCAGCAGCAAGGCGGTAAAGGTTTCACTCGTGATGATGTGCTTGTCGAGCAGGATATTGACGAAGATGATCATGATCAGCGCCTTGGTTTGCAGCAGCCAGCCGATGATCGACGCTTCGCCTTTTTCCCACTTGAGGATGCGGCCAGCCAGATGAATGCCGGCCAGCTTGCCCGAAACGGATGCAACCAGCAAAACGGCGGCAGCGGCAAACACCATCGCCCCACCGACATCCCAATTGGTGCGCAAGCCAGTACTGAGGAAGAACACCGGCATGATGACCATGAGGACGTGATGACGCATCATGTCCATCTTTTCCTGATCGAACCATTCGGCATCCATGACCGCGCCGGCAAGGAAGGCGCCGACCATGTAATGCAGGCCGGCCCAGTCTGCCGCCAGGCCACATGCGGCGAGCCAGATCAATGCCACATACCAGCGATCACGCTCCTGCAGGCGGCGCATCAACTTGCGGAAGAGGTACGTCGCCACAATGAAGACAAACAGGAAGGCAACCTGACGACCGACACGCGTCCAGTCCAGCAGAATGATTGCCAGCACGCCCCAGATGGCAATGTCATCCAGACTGGCATAGCGCAAGATGCGCTGACCGATCGGCTGGCGCAATACGTCCAGCTTTTCCATCAACAGGATCAGAATCGGTAATGCCGTCACGGCACATGCCATGCCGACGCCCAGCACGAACTGCCAGGTTTGCGCCTGCGACCCCATCCAGCCGTTGAACATCAGCATGCCGGCAGCGGCAACGCAACCAAACAGCAAAGGGCTGCCAAGTGCGAGGCCCGCCGTGATGCAACTTTCACGGCGATGTTCCCACGCCTTGCGCAAATCGAGCTCCACGCCGGCAATCATCACGAACAACATGACTGCCCACCAAGCGATCCCGTTGAGCGACTGGATGACGGCAGGTGTGAAAACAAATTGGTAGTACTCTGGATAAGCCGAGCCCATGACACCGGGCCCGAGCAAAATACCGGCGATGATCTGTACCACCACCAGCGGCGCGTAGTAGTCGGTACGAAAAACACGCCAGATGAGGTAGGGAACGCTGAAGATCAGCACCATGGCAATCAGGAACAATTCAGTCGTACTAATGGCGTGCATGGGATTGGCTCTTGACGGTAAAAATGACTGGCAAATTCGCAATCGCGCGAGTTTGGCACAACTCCTGCTCGCTGCCTATCTCCATCTGGTTAGCGTGGGCACGAACCAGCCATGGACATGCAATTCCCCTCCTTTTGTGGGATTTCGAACGGAAGCGGGCATGGACATCAAGGTAAGGTAAGCCAAAATCTTGAGGAGAATGCCATGCTCCACGACACTTTTTACTACGAGCCCGCCGAGCAATTGCCCGTTACCAGCAATGACGACTGGGAACGCCAGTACTGGAATGCCAAATTTGGCTGCACTCCAGAACACCTGCGCCGCGCGATGGCGGCGACCGGCGCATCGCCTGAAGAGGTGTGCGCGTATCTGCAAGGCTGATATTCCAGCCGTCCAACAAAAAACCCGATCCAAGGATCGGGCTTTTTATTAAGACATTCGCCTTGCGCATCGCGCCCACTACACTCAAACTCTCGCGGCTTTGGCGCGCGCGGCATGCAGCTTGCGATAGCTGTTGAGCAAACGCTGGTGCCGGTCCAGCCCTTCCAGATTCATGCCAACCGGCACAAGTCCGTAAAAACGCACACTGCCGTCTACCGAACCCAGCACGGCATCCATGCGCGCGTTGCCAAACATGCGGCGGAAGTTGACGACGTAATCGTCCAATGCCATCTCGTCATCGAGCACCACTTCGAGCACGACATTCATGGCCTGATAGAAAAGCCCGCGTTCGACGCTGTTGTCGTTGTATTGCAGGAAGGCGCCCACCAGTTCGTGTGCTTCCTCGAATTTCTGCAGGGCGAGATTGATCAGCAGCTTCAACTCCAGCACCGTCAACTGCCCCCATTCGGTATTCTCGTCAAACTCGATGCCGATCAGCGTGGCGATATCGCCGTACTCATCAAGCTCGTTGTTTTCCAGACGATCCAGCAATGCTTCCAGCGCGTCGTCGTCCAGGCCATGCAGGTTCAGAATATCTTCACGGAACAGCAGCGATTTGTTTGTGTTGTCCCAGACAAGATCTTCGACGGGATAGACCTCCGAATAGCCGGGCACGAGAATACGACACGCCGTTGCCCCCAACTGGTCATACACCGCGGTGTAGACCTCCTTACCCATTTCTCCAAGAATGCCGATCAATGTCGCCGCTTCATCGACATTGGAATTGGCGCCCTCACCAGAAAAGTCCCACTCGACGAAGTCGTAATCGGATTTGGCGCTGAAGAAGCGCCACGACACCACGCCACTCGAATCGATGAAGTGCTCGACAAAATTGTAGGGCTCCGTCACCGCCTCGCTGGCGAAGGTGGGACGTGGCAAATCGTTCAAGCCTTCAAAACTGCGCCCCTGCATCAATTCGGTCAGGCTGCGTTCCAGTGCCACCTCGAAACTCGGATGCGCGCCAAACGAGGCAAACACGCCACCGGTACGCGGATTCATCAGGGTGACGCACATGACGGGATAGACGCCGCCCAACGATGCATCCTTCACCAGCACGGGAAAGCCTTGCTCTTCCAGCCCCTTGATACCAGCCACGATGCGCGGATATTTCGCCAGCACGTCCTGCGGCACATCCGGCAAGGCGATTTCACCTTCGAGAATTTCCCGCTTGACCGCACGCTCGAAAATCTCGGAGAGACACTGTACTTGCGCTTCAGCCAGCGTATTGCCGGCGCTCATGCCGTTACTGGCATAGAGGTTTTCGATCAGGTTGGAGGGGAAGTACACGGTCTCGCCATCCGACTGGCGCGTGAAGGGCAACGAGCAGATGCCGCGCGCCACATTGCCGGAATTGGTATCGATCAGATGCGAACCACGCAATTCACCATCAGGGTTGTAGATCGGGCGCGTATAGTCATCGAGAATTTCCTTCGGCAATGCATCCTTGCGGCCCGGCTTGAACCAGCGCTCGTTCGGGTAATGCACGAATTCGGCATTGGCAATTTCCTCGCCCCAGTAGGCACCGGCATAGAAGTGATTGTTGCTGATGCGCTCGATGTACTCGCCAAGGGCAGACGCCAAGGCGCTTTCCTTGGTTGCACCCTTGCCGTTGGTGAAGCACATGGGCGAATGCGCATCGCGAATATGCAGCGACCAGACATTCGGCACGATATTGCGCCACGACGCGATCTCGATCTTGATGCCCAGTCCGGCCAACAGACTCGACATATTCGCAATGGTTTGCTCCAGTGGCAAATCCTTGCCCGTGATGTAGGTACTGGCATCCGCAGCCGGCGTCAGGGTGAGCAACGCTTGCGCATCCGCATCCAGATTCGCTACTTCTTCAATGACGAATTCCGGCCCGGCCTGCACCACTTTCTTGACGGTACAACGCTCAATGGAGCGCAAGATGCCACGACGATCGGCATCGGAAATATCTTCCGGTAATTCGACCTGAATCTTGAAGATCTGCTGATAACGGTCTTCAGGATCGACGATGTTGTTTTGCGACAGGCGAATGTTCTCGGTGGGGATGTTGCGCGTGTTGCAGTACAGCTTCACGAAGTACGCGGCACACAGCGCGGACGACGCCAGAAAATAATCGAACGGGCCCGGTGCCGAGCCATCGCCCTTGTAACGAATGGGCTGATCGGCAATGACCGTGAAGTCATCGAACTTGGCTTCGAGGCGAAGCTTGTCGAGAAAGTTGACTTTGATTTCCATGAAGAATTTCCAAAAATGCTGCGCAAGCTAATTTAGCGATGACGCGATACATGATCCGCCGGCATGGCAGCACAAAACAACGAGGGAGCAATACGGCAATAACCGGTGGTCGATAATGAAGGAATAAAAACCTTGGAAATGTCGAGCAAGAAACCTCGCTTCAGAAATCCGTCATTGACGTCTTTCACGGCGTGCAAGTGCACTATTAGGCAAGCCTTAAGCCCATTTGCCCACCTTGCAAGCGAGACATGTATTCGCCACCAACTATCCCTGAATCTTCGGGTATCGCAACCGCAGCCGCGATTGTCTCATGTCTATAGGATGCAAATGGCATCAGGGCAATGCGTCCGCGCCCTTCCCACGTTAATCGCCAACCATCATCTTCTGTCGCGCGTCAGCACTCGATGATATTCACCGCCAACCCGCCACGCGAAGTTTCCTTGTACTTGGTCATCATGTCGGCGCCGGTTTCTCGCATGGTCTTGATCACCTGATCCAGACTGACGTAGTGGACGCCATCTCCATGCAAGGCCATGCGGGCCGCGTTGATGGCCTTGATCGATGCCAGCGCGTTGCGTTCAATACAAGGGATTTGTACCAAGCCGCCGATGGGGTCGCAGGTCATGCCGAGGTGATGCTCCATGCCGATCTCTGCGGCATTTTCCACCTGCTCTGGCGTGCCGCCCATCACCGCACACAGGCCGGCTGCAGCCATTGAACACGCGACGCCCACCTCTCCCTGACATCCAACCTCCGCACCTGATATCGACGCATTTTCCTTGTACAGCATACCGATGGCCGCCGCCGTCAGCAGGAAATCGACCACGCCTTTTTCATTCGCCCCATCGACAAAGTTCATGTAGTAGTGCAGCACCGCCGGGACGATGCCGGCAGCACCGTTGGTCGGCGCGGTGACCACACGGCCACCGGCAGCATTTTCCTCATTGACTGCCAATGCATAGACATTCACCCAATCGATCACCGCCAGCGGATCTGCCGCAGCGGACGGCGATTCGCGCAGGCGCTTCGCCAGGGAAGCCGCACGCCGTCGCACCTTGAACTTACCGGGCAACACACCTTCGGTACGGCACCCGCGCGCCACGCACTGCTGCATGACACGCCAGATAGTAAGCAAGCGCCTCACAACTTCTTGCTCGTCACGCCAGTGCAACTCGTTACGCAACATGATCTGCGCAATAGTGCAGGTATTTTCTGCAGCGATCCGCAACAAATCCGCGCCGCTATGGAAAGGTAATGGCAGCACATCCAGGTTTGGCGCGACAGAACGACCGCGTTCATGATCCTGCGCCATTTCTTCGCTAACCACGAAGCCGCCTCCAACCGAATAGTAGACCTTGCTGACGAGAGGCTTTCCCTGCACATCGAAGGCGGTGAAGCGCATGCCATTGGCGTGATACGGCAAGGTCTTCATGCCATCCAGAGAAATATCCTCTGCCTCACAAAAATCGATCCGGTGAGTGCCTCCCAGCATCAGAGCTTGCTCATTCCGGATGCTGGCCAGAAAACGCTCGACCTGCTCTACATCTACTGTATCCGGCTCATGTCCGGACAATCCAAGCAACACCGCCGTATCCGTCGCGTGGCCGCGCCCGGTGGCGCCGAGCGAGCCAAACATCGCACTTTGCACACGCGCAACGTTCTTCAGCAGCCCCTCTTCCGTCAGCACACATGTAAACATGCGCGCCGCACGCATCGGCCCGACGGTATGAGAGCTGGAGGGGCCGATACCGATTTTGAAGATATCAAAAACACTAACTGCCATATTGCCTCCCTCGGTTGCAGCACATCATTCAACAGAACTAGAGAACCACTCTCGCACATTTCAGTTCACGCGTTTGTGAGCGGCATCACTCTACGAGCCAATTCAGCAGAATTCGACAATGAACAAGCGACTTAAGGCAGGACACAGCTTGCTGCGAAGATATGTCTTTGCGATTCCTCTCAATGAGACCTGGTCGCGAAAAGACCAGCCTCGAATAATGCCAAGTAATGCCACGTCAATCTCTTACTCACATTGCAAGCAGCAATCGGTTCTAAACGTGGGTCAATATGGATGCAATTTATTCGGAAAGTGGGGCAGTTTTCGATGCCAATCAACACATCGGGACTTTTTCTTATGGCAATACCTGCGTTGTTCGCTATCATCCCCCGACGACGCTGATGGCATCAGCTTAATTCGATCCACGCTTATACTTCAGACCTTTCTTGTTTCAGGTCAACCGCTTTCCAATGGACACTCAAGCATCCAGCGACAGTAGTTTATGGGAGATTTTTCTTGTTTTTCTGAGGCTAGGCTGCACCTCATTTGGAGGGCCCATCGCCCATTTGGGTTATTTCAGAGCGGAGTTTGTTACCCATCGCCGCTGGCTTACGGAGCAGTCCTATGCTGATGTTGTCGCGCTTGCGCAATTTCTTCCCGGACCAACAAGCAGTCAGGTTGGACTCGCCGTTGGTCTGTCTCGGGGCGGGGTTTTAGGCTGCTTCGCAGCTTGGGTTGGTTTCACGCTCCCATCAGCCCTTGCAATGATGTTGTTCGGATTGAGCATAACCATTTGGGGAAATGCGATTTCTTCAACCGCCCTACATGCCTTAAAAATCGTGGCCGTTGCAGTCGTTGCACAAGCGGTTTGGGGCATGGCGAAAACCCTGTGCATCGGCACCGCCCGGAAGGCAATCATGGCTATCGCCGCTTGCAGCTTGCTTATTTATCCCAATCCGTGGGGACAAGTCTTAGTCATCATTCTGTCTGCCATTGCCGGCATGGTGCTGTTTCGCGCCGACGCACGGAGGTCACATGACAGACTCCAAGTCCCTGTTTCCAAACTGACGGGAGGCGTACTCCTCGGCCTGTTTCTCATGCTATTGATTGCACTGCCAATTGCAGCGCATTCAAGTTCGAATGAATCTTTGGCCGTGTTTAGCTCTTTCTACCAAGCTGGTTCACTTGTCTTTGGTGGTGGCCACGTTATCCTGCCGTTGCTTCAGACTGCCGTAGTACCTACAGGTTGGGTGGAAAACGATATTTTCTTGGCCGGTTATGGCGCTGCACAAGCACTGCCCGGTCCGCTCTTCACTTTTGCGGCGTTCCTAGGCACAGTGATGTCAGTGGTACCGAATGGGATGACCGGTGCGGGCATGTGTCTGTTTGCGGTGTTTGTTCCATCGTTTCTTTTGATTCTGGGCACCCTACCATTCTGGGAGGAAATTCGCCGTAATCGCAAAGCGCAATCCGCATTAGGCGGAGTCAATGCCGGAGTGGTCGGACTTTTGCTGGCCGCACTTTACGACCCAGTCTGGACAAATGCCATCTACACGCCGATAGACTTGGGATGGACATTGCTCGCCTTTTTTTGCTTGCATTCCCTTAAGGCACCACCGTGGCTCGTCGTTCTGATGGCCACTTTAATAGGGCTTGTATCAGGGATGCTGTTCTAGAAGTATCTTTGCTGGAGCGCTACCATTCCGGTGTGCCACAGCATCAGACGCTTAAAATTCTGTTCGCGCTCCTACATAAAAGCGGCGACCAGGTGCGGCTTCAAAGAACCTTTGATTGCCCTCATTCACAATCACTGACCCCGCATAGGCCCGGTCAAAGACATTATCAATCCGTCCAAACAACATCACCTTAGTTGCCTTCATATTGAAAACATAACCAGCTCTTAAGTTAAAGAGTGTATAGCCGCTTGCAGCATCGCTATTTGCATCATTCACATAGACCTTGCTATCGGCACGCATCTCCACGGCCGTTGTCAATGTGTTCCACCAGCGGTACTGGAGCTCGGTATAAAGGCTGTGCTGGGGAGCGCCAGGTAATCTATTTCCAGCATCAGTTATGCCTGCACTGCTGCTAAACGCCTTTCGGAAACGAGCCTCAAGCCACGTATAGGCCACACTAGTCGAAAGTTGGCTACTCCACTCCGAACGCCATGATGCCTCAGCTCCTCGACGTTCGACACCATCGACATTCTGAAAAATGGCGCGACCGAACTGCGATTGCTGCTGCACGATTTCATTCTTGCTACGGGAATGGAATACAGCCAAGTCCAGCAGATGATGACCCTGCCTGATTTTTGCACCAATTTCTGCGTGCGTACTCGTCGATGCGCGCAAGCCGAGATTCGGGCCCGTACCGTTAGCTCGGTAGGCCAGTTCTGCGAGCGTGGGTGTTTCGAATCCCTGCCCCAGGTTGGAATAGATATTCAAGTTATCGCTGGCACTCCAAACCACGCCAATAACCGGACTGGTTTGGGTATAAACCGTCTCCCCGCTATCATCTGGGTTATCCAAAGTGGGATCGGGATTGCGCACAACAAAGTCATCATCAACAGACATCCTGACGCGACTTAAGCGTACGCCAGCAATGGCGCGCCAATTCGGCGCAAAAGTCCAGTCTACTTGCGCAAACACATCCGTATTTTTAGCCTTGTCCTTTTCGTCGCGCCGTAAAGCGCCTGCCACACCATTATTATTGACGAAGCCGCGACGTCGCTCACTCAGGGAATCAATTTCCACCCCAAGAGTCCAGTTCAGCGGTAGTCCGTTGAACTCTGTTTGATGTCTCCAGTCGAGGCCAATACCGCCGTAACCACGATCCAGATCAATAACCCCACCAGCCTGAACCAGTGCACCACCTGGAAAGGCCAAGGTTTGAAACACATTGCGTTTCCCGCCATATACCCGAGCATTCAGTACATCATGACTGCTTAAGCGCTGTTCGACCACCAGCCCCATCTGCTGTTG
Organism: uncultured Oxalicibacterium sp.; assembly: GCF_913776015.1. Lineage (GTDB taxonomy): Bacteria > Pseudomonadota > Gammaproteobacteria > Burkholderiales > Burkholderiaceae_D > Oxalicibacterium. The sequence goes on from NZ_CAJYMD010000041.1 coordinate 19,469, forward strand.
CGTAACCGTTTTGCGTGTATTGAACGTGATGGCACCTGGTGTAACCTGCCGAGGATTCATCTGAAAATCAGCGCGCGTCAGCCCAAGTGGATCTTGCGAGAGCGGTTGATCAATACTGTTGAACACCGCTGTAATCTTGGTATCCGTAGAGGGCTTCGCGACAATTTTTGCGTTTAGCGTGTTACGTCTGGCTGCGCTGTGATCCCGATAACCATCGGTCGAGAACTGGGTAACATCCAAAGTGCCGCCCAGGGCCGCACTCCCCCCACCAATCGATGCACCAATCACACGTTGGTTATCGGATCCTGCGCCCAATGAGAAAGACGCCTCAGGTTTCAGCGGCGGCTCCTTGGTAAAGACTTGCAATACGCCGCCGGCCGAATTGCCATATAGCTGGGCCATGGGGCCCCGAAGAACTTCGATACGACTGGCAGACGCCAAACTCGCATTCGAAGACTGGCCCTGCCCATCCGGCATCGTTGCCGGAATCCCGTCAACCAAAATGCGTACACCACGAACACCAAAGGTTGAGCGCGTTCCAAATCCTCTAATGGAAACTTGCAAATCCTGAGAATAATTCTGCCGCTCGCGTATCTGGATACCCGGCACCACGCCGAGCACTTCCGACAGATTTACCAGCGGCGATTGCGCTGCAAACCCATTGATTTGCACCACATCAACGGCCGCAGGCACATCAAAACGATTGCTTTCAGAGCGACTGCCACTGACGACAATCTCAGGGAGGGTCTGCGAGGATGGTGAGTCTTGTTCTTGCGCATGCACAATGGATATCGACACACCCAAAACAAATAGCGTAAATACCGGCTTGGCACGAAAAGGCATAACGCGACGTCTGGCGATCTTTTTTTGCATTTAGTGGCAGGCAATGTCGCTAAGTAAGTTGTTGGCTGAATGATTGCGCTGATCTTCTCAGAAAAAAGCCGTACACATTGGTACGGCTTCATATGAGACAGCGTTATCGAGTTATCGGGTTCGAGTCACTCTCCATATCGTATTGGATAAATCATCTGCGATAAGCAGAGCACCACGTGGATCAACCGTGACGCCGACCGGTCGCCCGCGTGTCTTTCCATCCTCACCGCGGAAACCCGTCGCAAAATCGATAGGTTCACCAGAAGGTTTTCCATTACTAAACGGAACGAAAATGACTTTATATCCAACGGGCTGATCGCGATTCCAACTACCGTGTTCGCCGACAAAAGCACCATCAGCAAATTTTTCTCCCATCGCTGGCAGAGAAAAACTCAAGCCGAGAGCGGCAACGTGCGAACCCAAACTGTAATCCGGTTTGATTGCCGCAGCGACTTTCTCCGGATTTTCCGGCTTCACCCGAGGATCAACGTTTTGACCCCAGTAGCTATATGGCCAACCGTAGAAACCACCCTCACGCACCGAGGTCAGATAATCCGGTACCAGATCAGGGCCCAACTCATCACGTTCATTGACGACCGTCCATAATTGTCCGGTTTGTGGTTGGATCGCCATCGCGGTCGGGTTACGCAGCCCTGTCCCGTACGGCTTATAGCTACCGGTATTTGCATCGATCTGCCATACCATCGCCCGATCCACTTCCGCTTCCATTCCGCGTTCGGTGATGTTGCTGTTGGATCCGATACCTACATACAAGAAACGGCCGTCCTTACTGACGGTCATTGCCTTGGTCCAGTGATGATTGATTTCAGAAGGTAAGGCGACGACTTTGACAGGCGGCGCGCTTGCCTTGGTCTCTCCGTCCTTGTAATCGAAGCTGACAAGCTCATCCTGGTTGGCGACGTAAATTTTATTGTTTGCAAAAGCCAAGCCGTAAGGCGCATTGAGGTTGTCGGCGAATACTGTTTGGATCTCGTAAGTTCCATCTCCGTCTGCATCACGCAGTAAGGTCAGACGATTACCACCTTTGACCTTGGTATTACCCTGCGCTTTAATGTAGCCGGCGATCACATCTTTAGGCTTCAGTTTTGCGGCGTTACCACCCCGTCCTTCTGCAACAAGGATATCGCCATTGGGCAATATCAATGTCTGACGTGGAATTCTTAGATCCGTCGCGATCGCGCTGATGCTGTAGCCCTCGGGCACCGTCGGCTTTTGATCACCCCACTCAGCAGGCTGAGCAATTTTCATCGACGGCAGAATGCGCTGCTGGGGCTCTGGCAATTTAGGGTCAGGGCCTCGCGACTGCACACTATCAGCGTTTTCACTGCAGGCACTCATTAAAACGATGCTTGCTGCTGCGAGAGTAAGTCGATATTTCATTTCACACTCCCGACACGTGGAACACTTAAGCCAATCCAAGCGACGATAACGGCCAGAATGGCCACGATCGCAGAGAGAATCAAACTGGACGGCATTGCGGCCCAAGCATCCTTGGCATGCTCAAACGCGTTGAACAATCCAAGTACCCATGTCACTGCAAGCAATAGAACTTGCGCCAACGGGCGGCCGCCTTTTCTGCTCGCCGTGAAAAGCTGTCCAAGTGCACATAACAAAGCCAACCCACAGAACAACAACCCTCCCGCATTCAGCCAGGATGCGAAGTTGATCCATTGAATTTGATAGGTCTTGTAATAGACAATGTCGCCCAACAAGCCACCGAGAAAAAGTGGAACGATCCCCGCTAGCAGAATCGCATGGAGTGGGCCAGGATGGCGGTAGTAAAAGGGAGTCGCAGAAGCGGAGGAATACATTGCCTTATCCTTTATGACATCTTCGTAGATGAATCTACGTTGGCCATTAGTTTATAAGCATGTATTGGCTTATCTCGTCAGAGGAATCGCCGTTATTGCGTCAGACAAAGACTTAAAAAGTACCGGGAGATTTAAATCCTAAATACATGCAAATCCCTTTGCATGTAGTTTCCTCAATGTGCAGTTTCCGGCATTAGCGTCAATTCAATCACTGACAGCAAATCATTATGGTTAAACGGCTTTGTCAGCACTAGGCTAGGGGCGCGCTCTATCTCAGGCGAGTAACCAGACATGAAAATGACAGGCACATTGTTGAGTGTCTCGCTTTGCTTAATTACTTTTTTTAGTGCAAAGCCATTCATCTCAGGCATGTTGATGTCGGTCAGCAGTAAATCATAATGCCGTTCCCCAAGCATGGAGAACGCTGCTTTTGCTGATGTGGCAGAGGCAGTTTCATAGCCAGCCTCGCGAAGTAACTCGCCCAGTGAATGGGCAATATCCACATCATCATCAGCAATAAGAATACGTTTCGTCATCTGATATCCACAAACGATTTAGCGAAAAATAAAAGTGTCGTAAATCAATAGACGCAACACAGGACGTCTCCATCTGCTGATGTCACGCGTCCATCATCCATATCCGCTATTGTGGTAGCAAAGCCACCAACCACGCGAGATGGAGCAACAAGATAGCACTTCAAGAAGGGTTGTTGAGGGATTTTGACGCCAGACGACATCGCAAATTGAAGTCGGATTTCACCTACTTCAATTTGCAACTTTATAAATTTAGGCGAGACAACTTTGTTGATTTGCTCGCAGAATTGACCGCCTCAAATTGATCCACCTTCCACTTGTTGATTTATTCGCCGAGTTGCCCCTCTCCAACTGATCCACTTTCCACTGTCAGGCGAATGCTGCGAAGCGGTCGTAAGCCCCTTCAAATCCTAACGCTCGAAAATCCAAATGCATTTGTCTGAGGCTGCGTCGTTGCTTACGCGAACTCGTCGCTTCAGTCTTTAACCAGGCTGAAAGCTTAAACGCGTATTTGTCGAGGGATGTCGGGGAACGCCGATCAGCGTAGGCTGGCTCAATGGTTTCAGCGCGTAGATAGTGCCGGACGGTATTTCGAGAGATGCCCAGTCACCTGGATATTTTTCTTAGTGACACATGGTCACGAAGGTGCCAGCGTCGAATAATTCCTAGTAATGCCACGTCGACCACTCCAATCTCCTACTAATTTTTTAAGTAGGATTGTGTTCTAAACGTCGGGCAGTTTTCGATGCAAATCAACACAAGGCGCTTCTCTTTGCCGTTAATTCGATATTTCAGCCTCCAATATGTACCGCGGCTTGGAGAGATTTCTAGATACATACCGCCACTGCCAGCTAAACGATATATCTTCTAGCGAGGAGCTGCTTTACGTGCTGCGACATCTGTTAAAGGCATGGGCATCCCCAAATGGGGGCATTTATTTTTGAGGAAAAGCATTATGTACCAAATGCCCCGAATGTGCCCCCGGATGCCCCCGGCTTTGGTTGGATTTCGTTAGAAAAAATTGGAATAAAAAACCCGCAACGCCTTAGCCATTGCGGGTTTTTTGGTCACCCGAGGAACCCCTCGGATGAGTAATTGGTGCCGGCTGCAGGACTCGAACCCGCCACCCCATGATTACAAATCATGTGCTCTACCTGATGAGCTAAGCCGGCAAATGAAGAGCGGTATTCTACGCTATTTCACTCGCGTGAGCGTGGGGCGGCCGCCTTTTTTTGGCGGTTCCGGGTCGTCATTTCCCTCCTCAGCTTCTTTGCGCGGCTCTTGCTGAGAGTTAGGTACTGACGTCAGTACAGGTGCGGCAGGAATATCAGCGGCGGCTGCCGGTAGCGACGTGTCGTCGCCATTTTCCGATTCAACATCGTCATCACGCATCGTTGGCTCGAATGCCATGCCTTGCCCGTTTTCGCGCGCGTAGATGGCTACAACATTGTCAACAGGCACCAAGATGTCGCGGGAAATGCCGCCGAAACGTGCGCTGAAGCGGATGACGTCATTTTCCATCTTCAGTCCGCTGGTGGCGCTGAAGCTGATATTGAGAACGATCTCGCCGTTCTTGACATGCTCCATCGGCACACGCGTGTTGGCATCGACGACGACGGCCATGTAAGGCGTATAGCCGTTGTCGGTACACCATTCGTAAATGGCGCGCAGCAGATAGGGTTTGGTGGAAGTTTCAGACATGATGCGAACGACCTGCCTTATCGGGAAATAGAGCGAGATGCATCAGGCCGCAGTACGCCGCCCGATGCACCGCTAGGTCTTAACGACGCATGACCTTTTCGGAAGGCGTCAATGCTTCGATGTAGGCCGGACGCGAGAAAATACGCTCTGCATACTTCATCAGCGGTGCAGCGGTTTTCGACAGTTCGATACCGTAGTGATCGAGACGCCAGAGCAATGGCGCAATGGCGACATCGAGCATCGAGAATTCGTCGCCCAGCATGTACTTGTTCTTGAGGAACAGCGGTGCCAGCGTGGTCAGACGATCGCGGATTTCATTGCGTGCCTTTTCCTGCACCTTGTCGCCGCTGCGGCCCTTGTCGTTTTCCAGCGTGTGCACGTGGACGAACAATTCTTTTTCAAAGTTGAACAGCATCAGACGTGCACGCGCGCGCATCAGCGGATCAGCCGGCATCAACTGCGGATGCGGGAAACGTTCATCGATGTATTCGTTGATGATGTTGGATTCGTACAGCACCAGATCGCGCTCGACCAGAATCGGTACTTGACCGTAAGGATTCATGGTCGAAATATCTTCGGGCTTGTTGAACAGATCCACGTCACGTACTTCGAAGTCCATGCCTTTTTCGAACAGGACGAGGCGGCAACGCTGAGAAAAAGGGCAGGTTGTACCCGAGTAGAGAACCATCATCTTTTTGCAGTTCCTTAGAAACAAAAAGGTGAGACGAAAACGCCTCACCCGAGAACGAATACCCGCACAAGGCGGGCACAAAAGCTACTTGACGTGCTTCCAGTAGGAAGCATTCAAACGCCAGGTGATCACGATGAAGACACCGAGGAACAACAAGACCCACACGCCCAGACGCTTGCGCGTGTGCTGGGCAGGCTCAGCCATCCATGACATGAATGAGACGAGATCGGCTACAGCCCTGTCGTATTCCGCTGCAGACATCTTGCCAGGCGTGAGCTGCTCGAAGCCAACGAACTTGTGCACAGTCTTGGAGGGATCGTGCGGATCTTTTTCGTCAACGAACTTGGCAGCCCGGATACCTTGCAACTCCCACAACGCGTGCGGCATACCTACGTTGGGAAAGGCCATATTATTCCAGCCTGTTGTCCGAGTGTCATCTTTGTAATAAGTCCGGAGGTAAGTATACAACCAATCGGGCCCAGAACCCGCACTTGAGGCCTTGGCGCGTGCAATTACCGACAAATCGGGGGGCGTAGCACCAAACCAGGCCTTCGCATCCTTGGGCGACATGGCAATGGTCATCATGTCGCCGATCTTGTCGGAAGTGAACAACAGGTTGTTTTTCACCTGTTCCGGGGTCAGCCCCAATTCCTGCAATTTGTTATAGCGCATGGCCGACGCTGCATGGCAATTCAGGCAATAGTTGACGAATAGCTTGGCGCCATTCTGCAATGCGCCCAAATCTCGTGTGTGATCCGGGGCACGATCAAGCGGGAAATCGCTTTCCGCCGCCAGGGCCAACCCGGGTAAAAGTATCAGTGCCGCAGCGATTTTTTTCAGCAATCTCATGATTCCTGTTCCTTTCCGGCGCTCAATGCGGATGGAAAACGACACGGTCGGGCACCTGCTTGAAGGTTCCCATCTTGCTCCACCACGGCATCAGCAAGAAGAAGCCGAAGTAGATGAACGTGCAAACCTGGGAAACCAGCGTCCCTATCGTGGTCGGCGCCTGCACGCCGAGATACCCGAGAATCAGGAAAGCGATACCGAACACGATGTAGATGTACTTGTGCCAGCCCGGACGGTAGCGAATGGATTTGACAGGCGAGTGGTCGAGCCACGGCAGACCGAACAAAATCATCACCGATACGCCCATGAACACCACGCCCCAGAATTTCGGATCGAAGATGAACATGGCGGCGATTACGATCAAACCGATCACCGCGGCAGCGATCTTGAACTTGCGTGCCATCGTCGTCTTGACGATGATCAGCGCAACATAAGCCGCGACACCAATCGCCAGCCAAATCATGAACTCCGACGTCGTCGCCCGCAGGATCGAATAGAACGGCGTGAAGTACCAGACCGGTGCGATGTGAGGCGGCGTCTTCAGCGGATCTGCTGGAATGAAGTTGTTGTATTCAAGGAAGTAGCCGCCCATTTCCGGCGCGAAGAACACCACTGCCGAAAAGACCGCAAGGAAGATCGTGACGACGAACAGATCGTGCACCGAATAGTAGGGATGGAAGGGAATGCCATCCAGCGGCACGCCTTTTTCATCGACCTTTTCCTTGATCTCCACCCCATCCGGATTACTCGAACCGACCTCATGCAGTGCCACGATGTGCGCGACCACCAGCCCGATCAACACCAGCGGAATCGCGATTACGTGAAAGGCAAAGAAACGATTCAGCGTTGCATCCGACACCACGTAATCACCGCGAATCCACAGCGACAGATCAGGACCGATAAACGGGATCGCGCCGAACAGATTGACGATCACCTGTGCGCCCCAGTACGACATCTGTCCCCACGGCAGCAGATAACCAAAAAAGGCCTCCGCCATCAGACACAGGAAGATGCCAACACCGAACAACCATACCAGCTCGCGCGGTTTGCGATACGAGCCATACAGCAAGCCGCGCAGCATGTGCAGATAGACGACGACAAAGAACGCCGATGCTCCCGTCGAATGCATGTACCGCACCAGCCAGCCCCACGGCACATCGCGCATGATGTATTCGACCGAAGCAAAGGCGAGATTGGCATCCGGCTTGTAGTGCATGACTAGGAAAATGCCGGTGACGATCTGAATCACCAGCACCAGCAGCGCCAGCGAACCGAATACATAGAGGAAGTTGAAATTCTTCGGCGCATAGTATTCGGAAAGATGCGCCTTCCATGTCGAGGTCAGCGGAAAGCGCGCATCGATCCAGCCAAGCGCCTTGTCGGCAACGGTGGCATCGGCAGGTAATTGTTTTTCGTGGAATGCCATGATCACGCCTCCCCTTTCTCATCCTTGCCGATCACCAGCTTGGTTTCGCTGAGATACATGTGGCGCGGCACTTCCAGATTATCGGGCGCAGGCTTGTTCTTGTAGACACGACCGGCCAGATCGAAGGTGGAACCATGGCACGGGCACAAAAACCCGCCATGCCAGTCATCCGGCAAAGAAGGCTGCGGCCCCGTGGCAAAACGTGTAACAGGCGAACAGCCGAGATGCGTGCAAATGCCAACGGCGACCAGCAAGTCGGGCTTGATGGAGCGATATTCGTTGCGCGCGTATTCGGGCGTCAACTCATCAGGATTACGTTCAGACTTGGGGTCGGCGACCTGGTTATCGGTCTGCTTGAGCGAATTGACCATCTCTTCGGATCGCTTGAGGATCCAGACCGGCTTGCCGCGCCATTCGACGGTACGCATCTCGCCAGGGGCAAGACCGGTCAGGTCAACCTCCACCGGAGCGCCGGCAGCCTTGGCGCGTTCCGAGGGCTGGAAAGTAGAGACAAACATGCCCGTCGTAGCCAGTCCAGCCACGCCTCCCGCTGCACATGTTGCAACCAGCAAGCCGCGTCGACCGGGGTCAACCTGCTTTTCGTTACTCATATCAACTCCAATTCAGTAGTCAAGATGCGATCGTACGAAGCTTTCAGTGAACCCTGATGCTGCTGCAAAACCAAGCAAATGCCGTATTAAATGTGAATCCGTGATGTCTTGTCAATTTGACGCTGCGATGGCGGTGACTTCTTTAATTCTTTTCGCAACCGATTGGCAAAATAACACTCTCACTGTTTTTTGGGAATTACGAATTGACGATGCACTGCCCTCTCCTTACGATAGGCAGCAATGTACTTTTATAAACAACTTGGAAAAACAGGAAAGGAATTGCCATGGGCATGATGCAGGAATTTAAGGCGTTTGCCGTCAAGGGCAACGTAGTCGATCTGGCAGTGGCTGTCATCATCGGTGGTGCCTTCGGCAAGATTGTCGATTCGATGGTCAAGGACGTCATCATGCCGATCGTTGGCAAGATTTTTGGCGGCCTCGACTTCAGTAGCTATTACATTCCACTTAACGGTCAACCCTATGGCTTGCCTTTGGCTGAAGCCCAGGCGGCCGGCGCTGTTTTCGCTTACGGCAACTTCCTGACGATTTTTCTCAACTTCCTGATTCTGGCCTTCATCATCTTCCAGATGGTTCGCCTGCTGAACAAGGCCAAGCGTGCAGAACCTCCTGCTCCGGAGGCGCCAGCTGTGACGCCGGAAGATATCGTACTGCTACGCGAAATCCGCGACTCGCTGAAAAAACAGGAACAAAAAACGGAACAGTAAATACAAAGGGCAACCAATAGGTTGCCCTTTTTAATTTCTATCGTGACTTCAGGCGATCCATTTGCAACAAACCGCGACGATTGGCCTCATAGACGGCTTCACCACGCGAATGGACAGACAGCTTGTCGTAGATATTTTTGATGTGCGTCTGCACCGTCCCTACAGAAAGCGACAACTGCCGCGCCACTTCGCTATAGCTATCCCCTCGTGCGATCAATTCGAGAATCGTGCTTTCGCGCTTGGTAAGAGAGACCTCTGGTTCGCTTTCACCTTCGATCGTCGCATCACCTTCCGGACGACTGCCGCGCATCTTGGCGAGCAACTTGCGCGCAATCGTCGGACTGATCGGCGAACCACCTTTTAAGAGTTCGCGAATCGATTGCACGATATCGAGACGTCCGGCGTCTTTGAGAATGTAACCTGATGCACCGGCCTCAATGCTGGCAATCACATTATCTTCGTCACTCGAGGTCGTGATGACCATGATATGAGCCGAGGGATTGCGATCCGTGCAAAAACGAATGACATCGATGCCAGAACCATCGGGCAAACCAAGATCAACAACGAGAATATCGACTGTCTGCTGTTCAAGCCAGCTCAATGCTGCCTGACGCGAATCCAGTGATGCTTGCAAACGCAGCGACTTTTCGTTTTCAATGGCCAGAGAGAGAACGCGTCGTGTGACGGCATCATCTTCGACCAACAAAACCTTTACAGGTTTTTCCGTTACCTCGTGCAGCATTCGTCCCCCAGTATGTTTTTCTTGCTGCGGAGTACAGCCGAATCCATCCTTACTACGGCGTAAGTTATACCATAGCCGGCAAAGCTGTAACAGCTTTGTAACATCGCCCGATTCGGATTGGTTAATTCGCGTTCAAACAGGGTTATCGATATCCACAAAATGATGCTCCAGTCCGAACAGGCTGGCCACATGCTCGCCGAGCGCCTTGATGCCGTAACGCTCGGTGGCATGATGACCACAAGCCAGATAGGCCACCCCGCTTTCGCGAGCCAGATGGACGGTTGGCTCTGACACCTCGCCGCTCAGATAAATCGATGCGCCAGCAGTGATGGCATCGCCAAGAAAACCTTGTGCCGCACCCGTGCACCAGCCCACCTTTTCAATCGATTGCTCGGGATCGCCAATGAGTAGAGGCTTGCGTCCCAGCTTGCTTTCCACATGCTGCGCCAGCGCACCAACCGTCGTAATCGTCTCGTCTTCGACCGCTCCCAACCAGCCAAGGTCGTCGTCACCAAAACGACCTTCTGCCGCAAAGCCGAACAGCTTGGCCAATTGCGCATTGTTGCCAAGCTCGGGATGCGAATCGAGCGGCAAGTGATAAGCAAAGAGATTGATGTCGTGACTCAACAAGGCTTTCAAGCGCGCATGTTTTTGTCCGACCACGCGCGCGTCTTCGCCGCGCCAGAAATAGCCATGATGAACCAGAATCGCATCGGCCCCATGCGCAATGGCAGCATCGATCAAGGCCATGCTCGCTGTGACGCCACTGACCAGCTTGCCAATCTCGCGACGCCCCTCAACTTGGAGCCCGTTTGGGCAAAAATCCCGAAAACGAGTAATATCAAGCGTACTTGCCAAATAGGCAGCAAGTGCTGCCCGGTCTATCGTTTTCTGACTCATTGTTTCTACCCTTTATGCAACGTCTCTGGCTGTTATTTGCACAAACCGTCACGGTCGGTTTGGCCATCCTTTTTATTGTAACGACCCTCAAGCCGGAATGGACAGGCACACTGTCCGGTGCGGCACACAAGGTGCGTAGCGGCAGTTCCGTGCCGATGCTCGAAGCACCGGCGGGCGCAACGCCTGCGCAAGGCTCTTACCGCGAAGCGGCAAAGCTCGCCATGCCTTCGGTTGTCAACATTTTCACCAGCAAGAATGCCGCGCCGAGCCAGCATCCCTTCATGGATGACCCGTTCTTCCGCAAGTTCTTTGGCGATCGCCTGGATGAAGAGCAGGACAAGCAAGTCAGTCTCGGCTCCGGCGTGATCGTGAGTTCGGAAGGCTATGTGCTGACCAACAACCACGTCGTCGAATCGGCCGACGAAATCGAAGTTGCGCTGGCCGATGGCCGCAAGGCACAAGGCAAGGTGGTCGGCTCCGACCCGGAAACCGATCTGGCCGTAGTCAAGATCGATCTGAAGGATTTGCCGGCGATTACGCTCGGCCATGTCGAAGAAGCGCGCGTCGGCGATGTGGTACTCGCGATCGGCAATCCGTTTGGCGTCGGCCAGACAGTGACGATGGGCATCATCTCGGCGCTGGGCCGCAACCACCTCGGCATTCTCGATGCCTTCGAAAATTTCATCCAGACCGATGCGGCCATCAATCCCGGCAACTCGGGCGGCGCGCTGATCGATGTCCATGGCAATCTGCTGGGCATCAATACGGCGATCTATTCGCGTAGCGGCGGTTCGCTCGGTATCGGCTTTGCCATCCCCGTCACCACCGTCAAATCCGTGATGGATGCGATCATCAAGGATGGTCAGGTAGTACGCGGCTACATCGGCGTAGAACCGCAGGACATCACGCCCGAACTGGCCGAGAGCTTCGGCCTGAAGAAAACCAATGGTGCCATCATTGCGGGCGTACTCAAGGGCGGTCCGGCAGACAAGGCAGGCATCCGTCCGGGCGACATCCTGATTTCGATCGACGGCACCATGATTGCCGACATGGCCGACATGCTCACGCATATTGCACAACTGAAACCCGGCACCAAGACCAAGGCCGTCATCCTGCGTCGCAACCAGGAAACCTCTGTCGATATCGTGATCGGCCAGCGCCCCCGTGCGCAGTCGCGCAATCTCGGCGAATAAGACGAGGAAACCGACAAACACCATGCACGTTCGCGACCTGACCGGCTTCCTGTCCGAACTTTCGGAAAACAACAACCGCGCGTGGTTCGTGATGAACAAGCCGCGCTACGACATTCTGCGCGCGGAATTTCTGCAACTGGTGATCCGGCTGATTGCAAATATCAGCCGCTTCGATCCGGCCATTGCCGACATCAACCCGAAGAAAGCCCTGTTTCGGATCAATCGCGATCTGCGTTTTGCCAAAGACAAGGCGCCTTACAAGACCACTTTCTCAGCGGCACTGAACGCCAGCGGCCTCAAGAAACCCAGTCAGGGTGGCGGGCCCTCGTACTACTTCCATATCGATGCACAAGGCAAGCTGCTGATCGCTGCGGGTGAATGGATGCCGCCTGCCGATCGCTTGCGCGCGATTCGTCAGCATGTCGTGGATGATCCAAACGGCTTTACCAAGGTACTCAAAAATAAGAAGTTGGCGCAAACCTTCGGTGATTTGCAGGCGGAAGGCAAACTGATACGTCCACCGAAGGGATTCGATGCAGATGGCCCGTATGCGGACTATCTAAAGCTGAAAAGCTTCATCGTGTGGATTGAAATCGACGTGATCAAGGATGGTGAAGCGCTCGAACAAAAGCTGCTGACGACGTTCAAGGATGCGTGGCCGCTGATCGTATGGCTGCGCGAAGCCTAACTGGCGCTGCACAAACCCTACGGCATCGATACAGCATCTCGCCAGAATGGCGCGATGATTCTCCTGGGGGGCTTTTAGAGCGACTCGGTTTCTTCCGCCGGCGCACGCGTCGCCTTCTCGAAGATCGGAGCCAGAATCAAGCCCACCTCATACAGTAAACACAAGGGCACGGCCAAAAGCAACTGGCTCATCACATCCGGCGGCGTGACGATGGCGGCAATCACGAACGCGCCGACAATCACATATGGCCGCACCTGCCGAAGCTTCTGTACCGAGACCAGCCCCATGCGTACCAGCACGATCACGACTACCGGCACCTCGAAGGTCAGGCCAAAGGCGATGAACATCGTCATGACGAAACCGAAATAGCTGTCGATGTCCGGTGCCACCGAAATCGAATGCGGTGCGAAGTTGTTGATGAAGTGAAAGATGACGCCGAACACGAAGTAATAGCAGAAGGCAACGCCCGCCATGAACAGCAACGACGATGAAATCACCAGCGGTGCAATCAGCTTCTTTTCATGCGTGTACAAACCGGGCGCGACGAACGCCCACATCTGATATAAGACCCAAGGCAGCGACAGAATGAAGGCCAGCAGCATCGTGACCTTGACCGGAATCAGGAATGGCGTGATGACGCCCGTCGCGATCATCTTGCTGCCCTGCGGCAGTGCCTGCATCATCGGCCACGCCAGGAAATCATAGATGGTGCCTGCCCACGGCATCAGACACAGAAACACCACGATCACGACGACGGCCGCCTTCATCAAGCGGCTGCGCAACTCGACGAGATGAGAAATGAATGATTCTTCGTTGCCGCTCATGGATGATCTTCATTCACGCACTAGGCGCGCTAAAACGGGAAGAGATGAACGGAGCGCAGGCATCCGCAATCATTGAAAGAAAGAGCGTGCAGCACGATCGCCGCTCGCAGGACGGTACTTGGCAACTCGTGCGGCGCCCGAGATCACATGCGAACGCCGTCCGGTCTGGCGCTTGTACCAGGAAGGCAGCGCCGAAGTGTGTGCCAATTTTTTCTTGCGGAAATTTTTCGATTTCTCGGTCACCTGATCGAAGGTCGGCGGCTCCATCAAGGGATTGCTGTCGGTCGACGGCGCATCGTTCCAGACCGAATGCACTTCCTGCTCGACCTGCGAAAAATTACGCGAGATGGTGTTTTCGACATCGCTGGCGGCCGACTGCACATCCTTGTGCATCTTGCGCAGTTCGTCGAGCTCCATCTCACGGCTGACTTCCGCCTTTACGTCATTGATGTAGCGCTGCGCACGGCCCAGCATCGTACCGGCCATGCGTGCCACTTTCGGCAAGCGTTCCGGGCCGATGAAGACGAGCGCCGCTACACCAATGATGGCCAGTTTGGAAAAGGCGATGTCGATCATGTGCGTATCGTTTCAGGATGCGTCTGCCGTCCGCACGTTGCGGTCGGCATGCGCATCACTGCTTGGACTTTTCGCGGGCTTCGACGTCAACCGTGGTCTTGTCGGCGACCTGTGCGGCTTCCTTGCGGGCCGCGGCTTCTTCTTCCTCGCCCTTCATGCCGTCCTTGAAGCCCTTGACGGCCTTGCCGACATCCGAGCCCATGTTGGCCAGTTTCTTGGTGCCGAACACCAGTGCGACGATCAGCAAAACGATCAGCCAGTGCCAGATGCTAAATGAACCCATTGAATTCTCCTTGAGAGCGCTGCCGTTTATGTGCGATGAGTGAAATGCGATCAGGCCATCGAACGGCCCCAGGGCCGCGGACCACCGAGTACATGCATATGCAGATGGTACACCTCTTGCCCGCCATCCGGACCGATGTTGAACAAGGTCTTGAAACCACCCTTGCCATCGCCTGCCGCGTTGTAACCACAACCGAGTTGTTCGGCGAGCTTAGGCGCCAACAGGGACATCTTGCCGAGCAGAGCCGCATCTTCGTTCGTGCAATCGGCCAGCGTGGCGATGTGTTTTTTCGGCACGATCAGGAAATGCACGGGTGCCGCGGGATTGATATCGTGAAAAGCAAGTACGTCGTCATCTTCGTAGATAAGCTTCGACGGGATTTGTTTTGCAGCAATCTTGCAGAAAATGCAGTTGTCCAAATTGCGCTCCTTTTATTTTGATGCGTTCTACGTCAGGCTTTATGCGACGCCCTTATTTCGGACGTGCGGCCTTTTCGTCGATGCCAGATACGCCTTCACGGCGCGCCAGCTCATCGATGACATCCTGCGGCGTCAGATCGAATTGCGCCAGCAAGACCATCGAATGAAACCAGAGATCCGCACATTCGTACAGCACCTTGGACTTGTCGCCGGAAATGCGTGCGTCCTTGGCGGCCATCACGGTTTCGGTGGCTTCTTCGCCGATCTTTTTCAGGATCGCATCATCGCCTTTGGAAAAGAGACGTGCAACGTAGGATTTCTCGGGATCGCCGCCGGCGGCCGGCTTGCGCGATTCGATGACGTCCGCCACACGGCGCAATATGTCACTCATGACAGGCCTTATCTCTTCTGTTATTTCTTGTCGTTATGCTTGTAAATCGCTTCCGGGTCTTTCAGGACCGGCTCCACGGTTTGCCAGTCGCCACTGCCGGCATCGCCTTCGAATTTCTGGAAGAAACACGAATGACGCCCCGTGTGACAAGCCACATCGCCCGCCTGCGTCACTTTCAGCAGCACGACATCTTCATCGCAATCGAGGCGAATTTCATGCACCTTCTGAGTGTGACCGGACTCTTCACCCTTGTGCCACAACTTCTTGCGCGAACGGCTCCAATAGACTGCCTCACCAGTTTCAACCGTGCGCGCCAGCGCATCGCGATTCATCCAGGCGAACATCAGCACGTCGTTGCTGCCGACTTCCTGCGCGATCACGGGAACCAAACCATGCTCGTCCCAGCGAACCTTGTTCAACCATTTGGCATTGCTGCTCATGACAACCTCATTGGAATACCTTGCCCGGCCATGAATTGCTTGGCCTCCTGCACCGTGTGCTGACCGTAGTGGAAAATGCTGGCTGCCAGCACCGCATCGGCACGACCGAGCTTGATGCCATCCGACAAATCCTGCAAGCCACCGACACCGCCTGATGCGATGACAGGAATGCTGATCGCATCCGATACCGAACGTGTCAGCTCCAGATCGAAACCGGATTTCGTGCCGTCACGGTCCATGCTTGTCAGCAGGATTTCACCCGCACCAAGATTTTCCATCTTCTTCGCCCACTCGACAGCATCAAGGCCCGTAGCCTTGCGGCCGCCATGCGTAAACACTTCCCAGCCACCCTGATCGTTGCGCTTGGCATCGATGGCAACGACGATGCATTGCGAGCCGTATTTTTGCGCGGCATCGGCCACCAATTGCGGATTGCTGATGGCCGAACTGTTGATACCGACCTTGTCCGCACCTGCATTCAGCAGACGGCGCACATCTTCCACCGCACGCACGCCACCACCAACGGTCAGTGGGATGAAAACTTGCGACGCTACGGCTTCAATGATGTCGAGAATCAGGTCGCGCCCATCGGAAGTCGCCGTGATGTCCAGAAAGGTAATCTCGTCAGCGCCCTGGTCGTCGTAACGCTTGGCGATCTCAACTGGATCGCCGGCATCGCGCAGCTCCAGAAAATTGACACCCTTGACGACGCGACCTGCGGTTACATCGAGACAAGGGATGATGCGTTTTGCCAGTGTCATTCGTCGGATCCTGCGGCTTCGGGATCGATACCGCTCAGTACATCGGCGCGCTCCTGCGCCGAGCGCAAGTCTAGCGTGCCTTCGTAAATCGAACGACCGCAAATCACGCCTTCGATGCCTTCGTCCTGCACGGCACACAGTGCCTCGACGTCCTTGATATTGTGAACACCACCGGAAGCGATCACGGGAATCGTCATACTTTGCGCCAGTTTGACCGTCGCGTCGATATTCACGCCACCCATCATGCCGTCGCGGCCGATGTCGGTGTAGATGATCGACTCGCAGCCGTAATCCTCGAATTTCTTCGCCAGATCGATGACTTCGTGACCGGACAATTTGCTCCAACCATCGGTCGCCACCTTGCCATCCTTGGCATCAAGGCCAACGACGATTTGGCCCGGAAACGCACTGCATGCATCATGCAGGAAACCCGGGTTCTTGACCGCGGCCGTACCGATGATGATGTACGACAAGCCATCGTCGAGATAACGCTCGATGGTATCCAGATCGCGAATACCACCGCCAAGCTGCACGGGAATTTCCTCGATGCCATTTTCTTCGGCAAACTCACGCACCATCTGCAGGATGGATTTCACGGCAGCCTCGTTCTTCGGCTTGCCCGCGAAAGCACCGTTCAGATCGACCAGATGCAGGCGACGCGCGCCCTGCATCAGCCAATGCCGCGCCATCTCGGCAGGGTCTTCGGAAAATACGGTTGCCTGTTCCATATCGCCTTGTTTGAGGCGAACGCAATGACCGTCCTTGAGATCGATGGCAGGGATGAGCAGCATGGTAGCGATGGATTAAGTGTTAAATGAAAACGGTAAGGAAAGTCCGGTCACGGATTCCAGTGCACGAAATTCTTGTACAACTGTAGACCGACCGAAGCACTTTTCTCGGGGTGAAACTGCGTCGCAAAAATGTTATCGCGCGCAATCGCGCTGCAAAACGGCGCGCCGTACGGCGTTTCGCCAGCCACATGCGCCCGCTCTTCCGGTTGCGCGTAATAGCTGTGTACGAAATAGAAATAACTTTCGTCGGCAATACCATCCCACAGCGGATGGGACATTGTCTGGCGCACGCGGTTCCAGCCCATTTGCGGCACCTTGAAACGCGAACCGTCTTCCTGCACGCGGTCTTCAAAGCGGAAGCGCACAACCTTCCCAGGAAACAAACCAAGCGCCGGCGTATCGCCTTCCTCGCTCCAGTCGAACATCATCTGTTCGCCTACGCAAACGCCGAACAACGGCTTGCTGGCCGCCGCCTTCAGCACTTCCTCTTTTACGCCGGAATCCTGCAGTGAACGCATGCAGTCTGGGATTGCGCCCTGCCCCGGCAACACCAGACGATCCGCAGAACGGATATCGGCGACCTCGCCGGAAATACGCACATCGGCTTCCGGCGCTACCTGACGCAGGGCCTGCGCTACCGAGCGCAAGTTACCCATGCCGTAATCCACTACCACGATCTTGTTCATACCGATGATGTTGACTGCAATGTTTCGAAGCGGGCGCGCACTTACAGGCTGCCCTTGGTCGACGGGATCGTTCCCGCAGCGCGGGGATCGAGTTCGATCGCCATGCGCAGCGCGCGGCCGAATGCCTTGAACACGGTTTCGCACTGATGGTGCGCATTGACGCCACGCAGGTTGTCGATATGCAGCGTCACCAATGCGTGGTTGACGAAGCCGTGGAAAAATTCGCTGGTGAGATCGACATCAAAAGCACCGATCATCGAGCGTGTGAACGGCACATGGAATTCCAGACCGGGACGTCCCGAAAAATCGATGACCACGCGCGACAAGGCTTCGTCCAGTGGCACGTAAGCATGGCCGTAACGGCGAATGCCCTTCTTGTCGCCAATGGCCTTGGCAAATGCCTGACCGAGCGTGATGCCGACGTCTTCCACCGTGTGGTGCGCATCGATATGCAGATCGCCTTTGGCATCAATATCCAGATCGATCAAGCCATGACGCGCAATCTGATCCAGCATGTGGTCGAGAAACGGCACGCCCGTGTTGAGCTTTTGCTGACCGGTGCCGTCGAGATTGATGGCAACGCGGATTTGCGTTTCGTTGGTATTGCGCGTGACTTCAGCGGTACGTGGCGTGGACATGAGAGAAAACGATGATCGGTGATGACGAAGGGCAAAGTGCCAATTGGTATTTCTAGGTTGTTGATTGCCTCAGTGGACCGCACAGCGATCACACGGAGAACAATAACTTGCGACTAGTGGCATTCTACCCAAATTTTCAGCAAGCACTTTGCGTTCCAGCCTGGAAAGCCATCTGCAAGACATTTTTTTCGCAAATTTGGTGCATCGCCTCGGCAACTTGTCGATTCTGCATGCACCGCGCCATGCAAATTGCATCAGGACAATCCGGTCTTTTCCAGCGTTGGATTTATTGGGTTGGCCGACGCTTCTGCGTCAATCTGCGAATCAGCCAGCGATGCCAAACGCGTTTCAATCAACGCGCAATAATCGGCATTCAACTCAAACCCGGCGTACTGGCGACCGCACCGCACCGCTGCCACCGCCGTCGTGCCGCTACCCATGAAAGGATCGAGCACTACACCGCCCGGCGGGCACGACGCCTTGATCATGCGCTCGACGATTTCCAGCGGCTTTTGTGTCGGATGATCGGCGCGCTCCTTATGTTCGCGGTGCAGGCGTGAAACGCTCCAGATGTCCTTGGGGTTGTAGCCCAGCTCCAGCCACTTGGCTCCTGCAAACAAAGCGCGCGAGCGTGCCTTCTTGGTTTGCGCATCATAGGGCACGCGCACCGCATCGAGATCGAAGTAGTAATCCTTGGCGCGCACGAACAGGCCAATGGTGTCGTGCACCGATGAAAAGCGCCGCACGCTGCCGCCCATCGACGGCACGCGGCGATCCCAGATAATTTCATTGATCATCGTCATGCGCTTTTTCAGCATGACAAAAATCTCGGGAGAATAGCGCCACGTCAGAAAGATGTAGAGACTACCGGTGGCTTTGAGCTTGGGCAGCGCCAGATCGATCCACTGCTCCATCCATTGCAGATAGGCTTCGGCAGCGAGCTTGTCGGAATCATTGCCGTAATCCTTGCCGAGACCGTAAGGCGGATCGGCAAGGATCAGATCGACGGAGGCATCGGGAATGCGCGCCAGACCGGTCAGCGCATCTTCACAAAAGATGCGATTGCACCAGTCGCTCATGCGCGTATCCGTCGCGTCATCACTTCAGTCGATATTCGGCAGAACGGGCGTGTGCCTGCAAACCTTCGCCATAGGCGAGTTCGGCAGCCACCTTGCCCAGCGTTTGCGCGCCACCTTCGCTGACTTGCAGAATGCTCGAACGCTTTTGGAAGTCATACACACCGAGCGGCGACGAGAAGCGTGCAGTACGCGAGGTCGGCAGCACGTGGTTCGGCCCAGCGCAATAATCGCCTAGCGATTCGGACGAAAAACGACCGAGGAACATCGCGCCAGCGTGACGAATCTTGTCTGCCCACTGCTGTGGATTTTCGCTCGAAATTTCCAGGTGCTCGGCAGCGATGAAGTTGGCGATCTCGCAGGCTTCGTCCATATCGCGCACCTTGATCAGCGCACCGCGATTGGTCAGCGAGGTCGTGATCACTTCCTTGCGCGGCATGTCGGCCAATTGGCGATTCACGCTTGCAGCAACCTTGTCGAGGTAGGCTTCATCCGGGCAGATCAGGATCGATTGCGCAAGCTCGTCGTGTTCGGCCTGCGAGAACAGGTCCATCGCGATCCAGTCAGGATCGGTGGTGCCGTCGCAGACGATCAGGATTTCCGAAGGGCCGGCGATCATGTCGATCCCAACCGTACCGAACACGCGACGCTTGGCTGCCGCCACATACGCATTGCCGGGGCCAACGATCTTGTCCACTTGCGGAATCGTTGCCGTACCGTAGGCCAATGCGCCGACTGCCTGCGCCCCACCAATCGTGAACACCCGGTCCACACCGGACATGGCCGCCGCAGCGAGCACCAATTCATTTTTTACGCCATTCGGCGTCGGCACCACCATGATGACTTCCGGCACACCAGCTACCTTGGCGGGAATAGCATTCATCAGCACCGACGACGGATACGCTGCCTTGCCGCCCGGCACGTACAAACCGACGCGATCGAGTGGCGTGACTTTCTGACCCAGCACCGTGCCATCGGCTTCGGTATAGGTAAAGCCGTTGGAACCAATTTCGTTTTTTTGACGCTCGTGATAAATGCGCACCCGATCTGCCGCCACCTGTAGCGCCGCGCGGCGTTCGGGCGTCAGTTGGTCGAGCGCGGCCTGCAATTCGGCCTGCGAGATTTCCAGCGCGGCCATGCTGTCGGCATCCAAATGATCGAAGCGCTTGGTGTATTCGAGCACCGCCTTGTCGCCTTCGCGCTTGACGTGCTCCAGAATCTGCATCGCGCCACGATCGATAGCTTCGTCTTCCGAAGCCTCGAAAGCCAGCACATCGCTCAACTGTTTCTGGAAATCCGGGTGACTGGAATCAAACTTGCGAATCTGTATGGGCATCTTGGTTCTCGCTCAGACCATGAAGAAAAATAAAAACGAAAAAACGGAGACTCAGGGTAATGCAAACAATAGCAGCGAATCGCTAGCGCGCGACGCGCAATCTTTTCAACTATTGCGCTTGGATGCTTTCTCGAAGGCTTCGAGGATAGGCTGCAAACGCTCGCGCTTAAGTTTCAACGCAGCCTGATTGACGACCAGACGTGAAGAAATATCCATGATCTGCTCGACTTCGACCAGATCGTTGGCGCGCAAGGTGCTGCCCGTGCTGACCAGATCGACGATCGCATCGGCCAGTCCGACCAGTGGCCCCAGCTCCATCGAACCGTACAGTTTGATCAGATCCACGTGTACGCCCTTGGAAGCAAAGTGCTCGCGTGCGGTCTGCACATATTTCGTCACGACGCGCAAACGCGCCCCGTGGCGCACGGCAGTTTCGTAATCGAAGCCACTACGTACCGCAACTGACATGCGGCACTTGGCGATATTCAGATCGATAGGCTGGTACAAGCCTTCGCCCCCATGCTCGTACAACACATCCTTGCCGGCCACGCCGAAATCGGCCGCGCCGTATTGCACGTAGGTTGGCACGTCGGACGCACGCACGATGATGACCCGCACGTTCGGATCGTTGGTCGGCAGGATCAGCTTGCGTGAGCTTTCAGGGTTTTCGCTGACCGTAATGCCTGCGGCTTCGAGCAGCGGCAAGGTCTCTTCGAAAATGCGGCCCTTCGACAGCGCCAGCGTCAGTTGTTGCGAAGTGTTGCTCATGATTTGACTCGTTGAATGTGCGCGCCGACGGCGGACAGTTTGACTTCCATGCGGTCGTAGCCGCGATCCAGGTGATAGATGCGATCGATGCAGGTTTCGCCTTCTGCCGCCAGCGCGGCAATCACCAGTGAAGCCGATGCGCGCAAGTCGGTTGCCATGACCGGCGCGCCGACCAGCTTGTCGACACCATCGATGATGGCTGTGTGGCCTTCGATCGTGATGGCCGCACCGAGGCGATTCATTTCCTGCACGTGCATGAAGCGGTTTTCGAAAATTGTTTCGACCACACGGCTGCTGCCTTCGGCCACACAGTTCATCGCCATGAATTGCGCCTGCATGTCGGTCGGAAAACCCGGGTATTCGGTGGTGCGGAAGCTGACTGCTTTCGGGCGCGATGCCATCTGCACGCGAATCCAGTCTTCGCCCGTGGTAATGACGGCGCCGGCTTCGCGCAACTTGTCGAGTGCGACATCCAGTGTATCGACACGTGCATTACGCAAGGTCACGTCGCCACCAACGGTTGCTACCGCACACAGGAAGGTCGCCGTTTCAATGCGGTCTGGAATAACGGAGTGCGTTGCACCGTGCAGCTTGTCAACGCCTTGAATCACGAGGCGATCGGTGCCGATGCCCTCGATCTTCGCGCCCATTGCCACCAGCAGATTGGCCAGGTCGGTGACTTCCGGTTCGCGCGCGGCATTTTCGAGAATGGTTTCGCCTTCCGCCAGCGTGGCCGCCATCAGCAGATTTTCGGTGCCTGTCACCGTGATCATGTCGGTGACGATGCGTGTGCCCTTGAGTTTCTTGGCACGTGCATGGATGTAACCGGCTTCGATGGTGATCTCCGCGCCCATCGCCTGCAAACCCTTGATGTGCTGGTCGACGGGACGTGAACCGATGGCGCAACCGCCGGGCAGCGACACACGTGCTTCGCCAAACCGTGCCAACAGCGGGCCCAGCACGAGAATGGAAGCACGCATGGTCTTGACCAACTGGTAAGGCGCTTCGAGCTTGTCGATGGCATCGCCATTGAGGATGACGGTTTCACCATCCTGCTTGACCTTCAGACCCATCTGTTCGAGCAGCTTGAGCATGGTCGCCACATCCTGCAGGCGCGGTACGTTATGCAGTTCGACCGCTTCGTCGGTCAGCAAACCGGCACAGAGAATCGGCAATGCCGCATTCTTGGCGCCGGCGATGGCGATTTCACCGGAGAGGCGATGACCGCCTTGTATCAAAAGCTTGTCCATCTTGACTGGAATCCCTGCAGGAAAGTCGGAGCGGCAACATGCCGCTCAGGGGAATTATTTCTGGAATTCTTCGGGCGTCAGCGTTTTCATCGACAACGCGTGAATTTCGGCCTTCATGCGATCGCCGAGCGCCGCATAAACGAGTTGATGACGCTGGATCAGGCGCTTGCCTGCAAATGTCTCGGACACGATCACCGCTTCGAAATGCGAACCATCGCCGCTGACTTCCAGATGCGTGCAATCGAGGCCTGCTGCGATATAGCTTTTTACCAGTTCAGGGGTGGGCAACATGGGTCTGCCTTTTCAAAAGAAGGGGTAATGATAAATGGGATGACGTGTTCAATGCTGTATCAATGCCGCAGTTTGTAGCCACTGCGCAGCAACGACACGCCAAAAGCAACCAGCAAGGCGAGAAAACAGGCCACCACGCCACAACTGATCAATGGATCCACGTCCGACTGTCCGAAGAAGCCATAGCGGAAACCGTCGATCATGTAGAAAAACGGATTCAGATGCGAGACGTTTTGCCAGAATGACGGCAACGAATGCACCGAATAGAACACGCCAGACAGAAAGGTGGCCGGCATGATCAGGAAATTCTGGAAGGCAGCAAGCTGATCGAATTTTTCCGCCCAGATGCCGGCGATCAAGCCCATCGTGCCCAGCATACTGGCCCCCAGCAAAGCGAAAATCGCAATCCACCACGGCGCAACGAAATGCATGTCAGCAAACCAGGCCGTCACGAGAAACACGCCGGCGCCAACGATCAGGCCGCGCGTCACTGCCGCCAGCACATACGCACTGAACATTTCCCAGTGCGACAGCGGCGTCAGCAGCACGAATACCAGATTGCCGGTGATTTTTGACTGGATCAGCGAGGACGACGAATTGGCAAAAGCATTCTGCAATACGCTCATCATCACCAGCCCAGGCACCAGAAATGCCGTATATTTCACGCCCGGATAGACTTGCACATGGTCTTCCAGCACATGGCCAAAGATCAGCAGATACAGCACGGCGGTCAGAATCGGTGCGGCAACGGTCTGCGTCGCGACTTTCCAGAAACGCAGCATTTCCTTGTAGAACAGTGTGCGGAAACCGGTCACTTCTGATCCTCCATGATCTGGATGAACACATCTTCCAGATCGGCTTGTTGCAATTGCATGTCTTCCAATACCGCGCCCGACTGGCGCAACGTCGCCAGCACCGGCTCGACCTCGGCAACATCATTGATGCGCAGCGTATATTTGCGACCGCTCAACAATTCTTCGGGATGGGAAACCAGTGGCTTAAGGCCATCCGGCAAGCTGCCCGATGCCAGTTGCACTACCAGTTGCGAACCGGAGATGCGACGAATCAGCGCCGCCGTCGAGTCCAGTGCGACCACCTGCCCGGCCTTGAGCATGGCGACACGATTGCACAGCGCTTGCGCTTCTTCGAGATAGTGCGTGGTCAGGACAACCGTATGGCCATCGCGATTGAGGCGCGAAATGAATTTCCATAATGTCTGGCGCAACTCCACATCGACGCCGGCAGTCGGCTCGTCGAGCACGATGACCGGCGGCTTGTGCACCAGCGCCTGCGCCACCAGCACACGACGCTTCATGCCACCCGACAGCGCGCGCATATTGGTATCAGCCTTGACCGTCAGATCGAGGTGATGCATGACTTCGTCAATCCACGCATCATTGTTCTTCAATCCGTAATACCCGGACTGCATGCGCAAGGTTTCGCGCACGGTGAAAAACGGATCGAACACCAGTTCCTGCGGCACCACGCCGAGCAGGCGGCGCGCCTGACGATAATCGGTCACCGTATCGTGGCCGAGCACACTCACACTGCCCGTATCCGCCCGATTCAAGCCGGCCATGATGGAAATCAGCGTGGTTTTGCCGGCACCGTTTGGACCGAGCAGACCGAAGAACTCGCCTTCCTCGATGGACAGCGAGACGCCTTTCAAGGCTTGCAATGCCTTATAGCGCTTTTCGACGTTATTGACTTGAATTGCAGCCATGGCGGCCAGGAACACACTTGAGCGGAAATGATGCAGGAAACACGGCAGCCGCAAATGCGGCAACCAGCGGCGAAACCCTCGATTATATTAGATTCCGGGAAAATACCCCGGATTGATGAGGCCGACGAGGACTATCTCGCCGAAAAACGGAAGAGGAAACAGGATCAATGATGCGGCAGATCGACGCGCGCCGCACCAGCCTGCAAAAGCGGGCGCACATCGTAAAGCGCCAGCAAACTGTCGAGACTGCTTGGCATGTTATGCAGAGCCAGCATGGCGCCGCGTTCTTTTGCAGCACGCTGCCATGCAAGCAGTACCGCGACCGCAGATGAATCCACGGCCGTCACGCCCCCCAGATCCACACCGCAAACGCCGCTGCCGATTGCACGCAAGCCTGCTTCCAGAGCGAAGCGTGCGTGCTTGAATGTCAGGTCGGCAGGGGCTTGAAACATCGTGTTTGCGGTTTGACTGTTTAATAACGAAGGCAAAGATTACTTGGCGATTTCTTCAGCCTTGCTCGGCGACGTCACAGCCTTGCCACCCGATTTGGCGACGTTGGCAGCGAGCTTGGCATTCCGGTCTTTCAGCGAAGCGATCAGGCCGTCAATACCGGACTTGTTGATTTCAGTCGCGAAACTGCCTTTGTAGCTCTCGATCAGCCAGGCGCCCAATACGTTGATATCGTAAATCTTCCAGCCGCTATCCGACTTGATCAAACGGTAGCTGAGTTGAACCGGCTCGCCGCGTGGCTGCACGACACGCGTATTGACGACCACGTCCTTGTCATCCGCTGCCGCACGGAACGGCAGATACTCGAATTTCTGGTTGGTGACTTGGGAAATTGCCCCCGTGTAAGTGAAAGTCAGCAACTTCTTGAATTCGTCCGTCAGTTGTGTTTTTTGCTCAGGGGTTGCCTGGCGCCAAGAGCGGCCAACTGCAAGCGCGGTCGTACGCTGGAAGTCCACATGCGGAATGATTTTCTCATCCACAACTTGCTGGATACGCGTCTGGCTACCGGCCTGAATTTGCTTGTCGCTCTTCGCGGTAGCGAGAATCTCTTCACTCAGGCGCTTGACCAGCGCATCAGGTGCTTCGACCGCAGCAGAGGCGAAACCAGCAAAGGAAAGTGCCACAAAGGCAAAGGAAAGCTTTTTCAGAAATTGATTCATGAGATACCCAATCTGTTCGTTAGCAGGCAACTGCGCCACGCGCGCCTGAAAACCGTCGCCAAGTTTTCTGCAGTAAAAAATCCGCAGCCTATCGACGATGCTTTTCAGGACATTTCGACTGTTTGTGCCGAATGAGGTTCAGCGCAAGGGCCGGCGTAACTGTAACCGAATGTAGCTGCCCGCCGTTGCTGTATTGCCTTGTTGTAGCCGCGATTACGGCTGATAGAAATCGTCTTCGTACTTTGCCGGTGGCGGCGCACCGTCAAACACGAGACTCTGGCGACGTTGCAAATAACCATCGCGCATGAATGCATAGCGATCAAGCGCCGCATCGTCCATCAGGTTGCTGGCCTTGAGCAGGGTGGCACGCGTATCCACCACGCGAATCGCTGCACCGGTATTGCGCGCACTGACTGGCGTCGTGTAAGTCCAAGGATCACCATAAATGTCGAAGGGCAACGCGGCCGTATCACGCAAGGTCGAAGGACCGAAGAATGGCAACACGACATAGGGGCCAGATTTCACGCCCCACTTGCCCAGTGTCTGGCCAAAGTCTTCGTTGTGCTTGGTAATGCCGGCTTCCGAAGCGATATCGAGAATGCCGCCCAAGCCAAAGGTCGTATTCACGGCCACGCGCATCACATCGCTCGCGCCGTTTTCCACTTTCCCTTGCAGAAAGTTGTTGACCATGATCCAGACGTCACCGATGTTGCTGAAGAAGTTATGCACGGCAGTTTGCACAAACGATGGCAAATAATCGCGATAGGCCGATGCCACAGGCTTGAGTGCGACACGATCAACCGTATCGTTGAATTCGAACATGGCGCGGTTGTAACCTTCAAACGGATCATCAGCCGTCTGGTTGCCATTGGTGCTGGCGCAGCCGCTCAAAAAAAGTGCGGCGGCAAAAAGGAATGCTTTTGTGATATTTTTCATTTGTTTTCTTCTTTCCCTTCGGCCGCTTTACTGAAGAGGAACTGGCTGATCAGATTCTCCAGCACCATGGCCGATTGTGTCATCGTAATTCTGTCGCCCGCGACCAGATCATCGGGATCACCACCAGCTTCGAGACCGATGTATTGCTCACCCAGCAAACCGGATGTCAGGATTTTGGCGGACGAGTCCTTGGGAAACTTGTAGCGCGTCTCGATGTTGAGCGTTACCGTTGCCTGGAAAGTCTTGTCATCGAAACTGATATCGCCAACGCGACCCACCACAACACCGGCACTCTTGACCGGCGCGCGTGGCTTGAGTCCGCCAATATTGTCGAAGCGCGTCACCACCGAGTAGGTGGGCTGGAACGACAACGAACTGGTGTTACCCGCTTTCAGCGCCAGAAACAATAAGGCGGCCGCGCCCAACAGCACGAACAGTCCAACCCATAAGTCTAATGATTTCCGTTGCATAAGCTCATACCTCAAATAGGGGAAAATGCATCACATCGCTCTGATCGTGGCGCATTCACAACACATCAATGCGAGCGATACGCATGTCGCTCGCCATATCATCAACTGAACATCAAGGCCGTCAGCAGGAAATCGAGTCCCAGCACCGCCAGCGACGCCATCACGACAGTGCGCGTGGTTGCTCGTGCCACACCTTCAGGCGTCGGCTGCGCTTGATATCCTTGGTACAAGGCGACAAATGTCACGGCAAAGCCGAATACCACGCTCTTGATCACGCCGTTGACGATGTCATTCCAGAAATCGACGCCACCCTGCATTTGCGACCAGAACCCCCCTTCATCGACACCAATCATCTGCACACCGACCAGATAGCCACCGATGATGCCGACCGCGCTGAAAACGGCGGCGAGGATCGGCATGGCAATGACGCCGGCCCAGAAACGCGGAGCGAGTACACGCTTGAGCGGATTGACTGCCATCATTTCCATCGCCGCAAGCTGTTCGCCCGCCTTCATCAAACCGATCTCCGCAGTCAACGACGTACCGGCACGTCCCGCAAACAGCAATGCCGTCACGACCGGGCCGAGCTCGCGCGTCAGCGACAGTGCGACAAGCAGACCCAGCGCCTGTTCGGAACCGTATTTGTTCAGCGTGTAATAGCCTTGCAAACCCAATACGAAACCGACGAACAAGCCCGATACGCTGATCAGCACCAGCGAATAGTTGCCGATGAAATGTACTTGGCTCGTGACAAGGCGTGGGCGGCGAAACGCGCTGCCGAATGCGAAAATCAACGCAAAGAAAGTGCGCGTGGCATAACCGACATTGGCGACCGTTTCGCGCACATTGCGGCCAAGCCCTTGCAATACGCCGGCAATCATGGGCGGTCTCCCAACCCCAGATCATCCGCCAGCGAACGCCCTGGATAGTGAAACGGCACCGGTCCATCCGGCTCGGCGTTAACGAATTGCTTCACGTACAGATCGCTGGAAACGCGCATTTCTTCCGGTGTGCCATGTGCCACGATTGCGCCTTTGGACAGGAAATACACGTAATCGGCAATCGAAAACGATTCATGCACATCGTGCGACACCAAAATGGTCGTCGAACCCAGGGCATCGTTGAGACGACGAATCAGATTGGCCGTCATGCCCATTGAAATCGGGTCCAGACCGGCAAACGGTTCGTCATACATGATCAGTTGCGGATCGAGCGCAATCGCACGTGCCAGCGCCACACGGCGCGCCATGCCGCCTGAAATTTCAGACGGTTTGAGTTGCGCGGCATTGCGCAGACCGACTGCATGCAGCTTCATCAAAACCAGATCGCGAATCAGCTCTTCCGGCAGATCGGTATGCTCGCGCAAAGGAAAGGCCACATTCTCGAACACCGACATGTCGGTGAACAAGGCGCCATGCTGGAACAGCATGCCCATCTTGCGCCGCAGGCGATACAAAGCCGTCGTGTCGTGCGCATCCACGCGCGCGCCATCGACCATCACCTCACCGGCTTGCGGCACCAACTGTCCGCCAATCAGGCGCAATACGGTGGTCTTGCCAGAACCGGAACCACCCATGACCGCCACGACTTTCCCACGCGGGAAAACCATGTCGAGCGCCGACAGGATCGGGCGATCGCCATAGCTGAAGTGCAGGTTGCGGATTTCTACGAGGTTGCTCACAGATGACTCGGAAAACGGAATGCCGATATTGTAGTGCAGATTACAGAATTGCTTTTCCTTCCGGCGCAAACTTCCCGTTTAGGGGCCAGCACCAAATCGCTACCCGGAACGTCCCACTGATCTTTATTTGCAACAATTTTGCAGAAATCACCCCAAGCCGAATCTCGCACCGTTGCAAAGGCTCTGCAGAATGCAGGATGATTGCCTCGACAAAACATAAAGATCAAGCATGTCGCTCACATCCACACCCAATGTCCTCGCATCCGCCATCTCCGAAGCTCGGGATTCGACGGTTCACGAGCTGGATGCCCGGCTGATACGTTACTCACTCGACGCCGTGACGGACATGATCATATGGCTCGACCGCGATGGTCGCTATGTTTTCTGCAACAAGGCCGCCACCGAATTTCTTGGCTACACCAGCGAAGAGTTACGTCAGCTTCGCGTGTGTGATGTGGATCCGAACTTCGATGAGACGCGCTGGCATGCGCACTGGAAAGAGCTTGAAGAGCAGGGATCGGTCAGGCTCGAGACCGTCAACACAACCAAGAACGGCCAGAATTTGCCGATTGAGGTCAATGCGACGTTTGTGTGCTTCGACGGCAAGCAATATAACTGTTCCATTGTCAGAAATATTACTGACCGCAAACGCGTCGAAACCGAGCTGATTCAATTGAACCATCGGGTTTATCAGTTGAGCATTACGGATGCATTAACCGGCATTGCCAATCGCCGGCACTTCGACGACATTCTTGCAAGAGAATTTAAAAGCGCCACTCTTCTTCATGCACCGTTGTCACTTGTTCTCCTCGATATTGACCACTTCAAGGCATTCAATGACCATTACGGGCATCTGAGCGGCGATCATTGTCTGAGACGCGTGGCAGCCGCGATCGTTGCTGCGGTCAGACAACCCAACGATCTGACGGCACGATACGGCGGTGAAGAGTTCGTGTGTATTCTTCCAGGCATGCAATTGGAGGGCGCTATTCTCATCGGCGAACGAATCCGGCAAGCCATCATGAATCTGGCGATCCCTCATGCCGCATCGCCGCAGCAGGTGGTCACCGCCAGCCTTGGAGTCGTATCCACCACGCCATCCATGCAATCCGCCACCGATATGCTGGCAGAAGTGGATCGACTGCTATATCAGGCTAAGCGAGAAGGTCGCAATCGTCTCTCTGCGCAGCCCACCACGTATTTCCCAAAATGAATTTACGCGGCACCCCAACGCCCCCATGCGCGGCGCGCATTTCACGCCGTCATTTTTACAACTTCCAAATGAAAAGATCACCAGGGGGAGCGGCGCGCAGCTCCTTGCGCGCTAGCGCCGGGGACCGATCGTTTTGGTGCGACTGCACATAAAAAAAGCTGTCGCATCTCACGATACGACAGCTTTTTTGAAAATGACTGGATTGCCAGTCACCCTGTTTATTGCCTCGTGTTTTCTCTGAAAACGTGGGCAGCAATCAACGTGGCAGTACCGATTCACCCATCAGGAACGCGTCGACTTCACGCGCACATTGGCGTCCTTCACGAATCGCCCACACAACCAGCGACTGACCGCGACGCATATCGCCCGCAGCGAAGACCTTGTCCACCGAAGTACGATAGCAACCTTCACCATCTGTCGTGGCCTTGGCGTTGCCGCGCTGATCCTTGTCTACACCGAAGGCATCGAGCACGCTCTGCACCGGCGAAACGAAGCCCATTGCCAGCAACACCAGATCGGCTTTCAGTTCGAATTCCGAATTCGGCACTTCGACCATCTTGCCGTCTTTCCACTCGACACGTGCGGCGATCAGCTTCTCGACCTTGCCGTTCTTGCCTTCAAGGCGCTTGGTGGCGACCGCCCAATCGCGCTCGCAACCTTCTTCATGCGAAGTCGATGTGCGCAGCTTGGTGGGCCAGTAAGGCCAGACCAGCGGCTTGTTTTCTTCTTCCGGCGGCTGCGGCAGCAATTCGAATTGCGTGACCGACGCCGCACCATGACGGTTCGACGTACCGACACAATCCGAACCGGTATCGCCGCCACCGATCACGATGACGTGCTTGCCGGTTGCAATGATCTGGTCTTTCAGCTTGTCGCCGGCATTGACCTTGTTCTGCAGCGGCAGGAACTCCATGGCGTAATGCACGCCCTTCAACTCACGGCCGGGCACCGGCAGATCGCGTGGCTGCTCGGCACCGCCGGTGATGATGACGGCGTCGAAATCCTTCTTCAATTGATCAGGATGAATAGTTTCCTTGGACCAATTGATGATGTCGGCAGGGAAGTCCTTGCCGATGAACACGCCCGTGCGGAAGGTTACGCCTTCGGCTTCCATCTGCTTGACGCGCAGATCGATGTGCGATTTTTCCATCTTGAAGTCAGGGATGCCGTAGCGCAGCAAACCACCGATACGATCGTTCTTTTCGAACACGGTCACATCGTGCCCGACACGCGCCAGTTGCTGTGCTGCCGCCATGCCTGCAGGGCCACCACCGACAACAGCGATCTTCTTGCCGGTTTTGACAGCAGGCACCTGTGGCACGACCCAGCCGTTTTCCCAGCCCTTGTCGATGATGAAGTGCTCGATCGACTTGATGCCGACCGGGTCTTCATTGATACCGAGCGTGCATGCCGCTTCGCATGGTGCCGGGCAGATGCGACCGGTGAACTCGGGGAAGTTGTTGGTCGAATGCAGGGTGTCGAGCGCCTGCTTGTAGTTGCCTGTGTAAACCAGATCGTTCCAGTCAGGAATGATGTTGTTGACGGGGCAACCGTTGTTGCAGAACGGAATACCGCAATCCATGCAACGCGCGCCCTGTACCTTGGCATCTGCGTCGCTCAGGTGAACCGTGAATTCCTTGTAGTGCTTGAGGCGTTTCTGGGGTTCCTCGCTTGCTTCCTTCAAGCGCTGGTATTCCATAAAGCCGGTAATTTTTCCCATGTTTTTCTCGCTTCTAAACCGCTTCTAAACTTTGTCTGTCACCGCCTGGCTCAGCCGACGAGTGACAGACATCGATGTGTCGTTCGCTCAGACTGCCGCCGCCGTGGCTACCGTCTTCTCGGCCTTGGCCGCATGCATTTCAGCCAGGGCGCGCTTGTACTCGGACGGGAAAACCTTGACGAACTTCGCGCGTTCATTGCTCCAGTTATCCAGCAAGGCGCGTGCACGTGTGCTGCCCGTGTACTTGAAGTGGCGTTCGATCAAGCCCTTGAGGATGGCTTCGTCGGTCTGGCATTCGCCACCGCGCGTCAGGCTGTGCCACGAACCGCGCTCGCCTTTGCCTTCCTGCTCGGCCGCCGAGACCACCTTGTCCAGCGACACCATCGCCATGTTGCACTTGGCAGCGAATTCGCCAGCCGGATCGTAGACGTATGCGATACCGCCCGACATGCCCGCAGCAAAGTTACGGCCGGTTTCCCCCAGCACGACGACCGTACCGCCCGTCATGTATTCGCAACCGTGATCGCCCGTGCCTTCAACGACCGCAACAGCGCCTGAGTTACGCACGGCGAAACGCTCACCGACCACGCCGTTCAAGAATGCTTCACCCGAGATCGCACCGTAGAGTACGGTGTTGCCACTGATGATGTTATCGACCGCACGACCGCGGAATTCGGTATTCGGACGCACGATGATGCGACCGCCCGACAAACCCTTGCCGACGTAATCGTTACCTTCGCCAACCAGATCCAGCGTAATGCCATGCGCCAGAAACGCGCCGGCCGACTGGCCTGCCGTGCCTTGCAACTGGATGTGAATGGTGTCATCCGGCAAACCTTCGTGACCGTATTTCTTGGCCACTTCGCCCGACAGCATCGCGCCGACCGTACGGTTGACGTTCTTGATGGTCGAGATGAAGGACACTTTCTCGCCATTGTCGATCGCCGCCTTGGCTTGCGCGATGAGCTTGTTGTCGAGTGCCTTCTCCAGTGCGTGATCCTGACCTTCGACGTGATAGCGTGCTTCGCCATTGCGCGTTTCCGGCTGATAGAACATGCGCGAGAAGTCCAGTCCCTTGGCCTTCCAGTGCGAAATCGCTTTTGATTTGTCGAGCAGATCGGAACGGCCGATCAACTCGTCGAACTTGGCAATCCCCAGTTGCGCCATGATCTGACGCGCTTCTTCGGCAATGTGGAAGAAGTAGTTGACCACGTGCTCTGGCTTGCCGGCGAACTTGGCGCGCAGAACAGGATCTTGCGTCGCCACGCCAACCGGGCAGGTATTCAGATGGCATTTGCGCATCATGATGCAGCCTTCGACCACCAGTGGTGCCGTCGAGAAGCCCATTTCATCCGCGCCCAGCAGGCCGGCGATCACAACGTCACGACCGGTCTTCATCTGACCGTCGGCCTGCACGCGAATACGCGTACGCAAACCGTTGAGGATCAGCGTTTGCTGCGTTTCTGCTAGACCGAGTTCCCACGGCGAGCCGGCGAACTTGACCGACGACAGTGGCGATGCACCCGTACCGCCATCGTGACCGGCGATCACAACGTGATCTGCCTTGGCCTTGGCCACACCGGTCGCAACCGTACCGACACCGACTTCCGATACCAGCTTGACGGAAATATCCGCTTTCGGATTGACGTTTTTCAGATCGTGAATCAGCTGTGCCAAATCTTCGATCGAATAAATATCATGGTGTGGTGGTGGTGAAATCAGGCCCACACCCGGCACCGAGAAACGCAACTTGGCGATGTACTCGGAAACCTTGTGACCTGGCAGCTGACCGCCTTCACCCGGCTTCGCGCCTTGCGCCATCTTGATCTGGATCTGCTCTGCGGAGGTCAGGTATTCAGTGGTTACACCAAAACGGCCCGACGCTACCTGCTTGATCTTCGAACGCAGCGAATCGCCTGCCAGCAACGGCATGTCGACTTCGACCACATCCTTGCCGATCACGGCAGCCAGCGTGGTCGCTTCTTTGATCGGAATGCCGCGCAGTTCGTTGCGATAACGACGTGTATCTTCACCGCCTTCACCCGTGTTCGACTTGCCGCCGATACGGTTCATGGCGATCGCCAGCGTGGCGTGCGCTTCGGTCGAGATCGAACCCAGCGACATCGCACCGGTGGCGAAGCGCTTGACGATTTCCTTGGCCGGTTCGACTTCGTCCAGCGAAATGGCTTTGGCAGGATCGAACTTGAATTCGAACAGACCGCGCAAGGTCATGTGACGCTTGGACTGATCGTTGATGATCTGCGCGTATTCTTTGTAGGTGTTGAAGTTATTGGAACGCGACGAGTGCTGCAACTTGGCAATCGCATCCGGCGTCCACATGTGTTCTTCACCGCGGATACGGAAGGCGTATTCGCCACCGGCGTCGAGCGCATTGGCCAGTACAGGATCGTTGCTGAATGCCAGATGATGCAGACGCAGCGCTTCTTCGGCGACTTCGAACACACCGATACCTTCGACGTTCGACGCTGTGCCCTTGAAGTATTTTTCGACCAGCGCCTTGTTGAGGCCGATGGCTTCGAAAATCTGCGCGCCGCAGTACGACATGTAGGTCGAAATACCCATCTTCGACATGACTTTCATCAAGCCTTTGCCGACGGCCTTCTGGAAGTTGTAGATGGCTTTTTCCGGTGCAAGATCGCCCGGCAGGTCCTTCGACATCTCGCTCAGCGTATCCATCGCGAGGTACGGATGGATGGCTTCCGCGCCGTAACCTGCCAGCAGCGCGAAGTGATGCGTTTCACGCGCCGAACCGGTTTCGACCACGAGACCGGTCGAGGTACGCAGGCCCTTGCTGACCAGATGCAGGTGGATTGCGGATGTCGCCAGCAGCGCAGGAATGGCGACGCGATCTTCACCGACATGACGGTCCGACACGATCAGGATGTTGTGACCGGACTTGACCGCATCCACGGCTTGCGCGCACAACGATGCCAGACGTGCTTCGATGCCTTCCTTGCCCCAAGCGACCGGATAACAGATATCCAGTTCGTAAGACTTGAACTTGCCGCCCGTGTGCTTGCTGATATGGCGCAGCTTGGCCATGTCGGCATAATCGAGCACCGGCTGCGATACTTCGAGGCGCATCGGCGGGTTGATGTTGTTGGTATCGAGCAGATTCGGCTTCGGACCGATGAACGATACCAGCGACATGACCATCGCTTCGCGGATCGGATCGATCGGCGGGTTGGTCACTTGCGCGAACAACTGGCGGAAATAGTTGTAGAGGGTCTTGTCCTTGTTGGACATGACGGCCAGCGGTGAATCGTTACCCATCGAACCGGTCGCTTCTTCAGCGTTCACGGCCATCGGCGACATCAGGAACTTCAGATCTTCCTGGGTGTAACCGAACGCCTGCTGCAGATCGAGCAGCTTGGTCGTATTCTTGGCTTCGACTTCTTCCTTGTTCAGTTCGTCGAGCTTGATGCGAACCGACTCGATCCATTGCTTGTACGGCTTGGCATTGGCGTAGGTGTCTTTCAGTTCCTTGTCGTCGATGATGCGCCCGGCATCCAGATCGATCAAGAACATCTTGCCCGGTTGCAGACGCCATTTTTTGATGATTTTCGATTCAGGAATCGGCAACACGCCGGATTCTGATGCCATGACGACAAGATCGTCGTCGGTGACGATGTAACGCGCAGGACGCAGGCCGTTGCGGTCCAGCGTACCGCCGATATGGCGACCATCGGTGAAGGCCATGGCGGCCGGGCCGTCCCATGGTTCCATCATCGCGGCGTGGTATTCATAGAAGGCGCGGCGGCTGTCATCCATCAGCGTGTGGTTTTCCCACGCTTCCGGCACCATCATCATCATCGCTTGCGGGATTGGGTAGCCGGCCATCACCAGCAATTCGAGCGCATTGTCGAAGCAGGCGGTATCAGACTGGCCTTCATAGATCAGCGGGAACAGCTTCTGCAGATCGTCGCCAAGCACGGCCGATTTCATCACACCTTCGCGTGCACGCATCCAGTTGAAGTTGCCCTTGACGGTGTTGATCTCGCCGTTGTGCGCCAACATGCGATACGGGTGCGCCAGCGGCCATTCCGGGAAGGTATTGGTCGAGAAACGCTGGTGTACCAGCGCCAGTGCGGAGACGCAACGCGGGTCTTGCAGGTCTTTATAGTATTCACCGACCTGATCGGCCAGCAGCAGACCTTTGTAGACGACGGTACGTGCCGACATCGATGGCACGAAAAACTCTTTGCCGTGCAGCAGATTCAGCGCCTGGATCGCATGACCGGAAGCCTTTCTGATGACGAACAGTTTGCGCTCAAGCGCATCGGTCACCATGATGTCCTGGCCACGACCGATGAAAATCTGGCGAATGATCGGTTCTTTTTCGCGCACGGTCGGCGACATCGGCATGTCCTTGTCGACCAGCACATCGCGCCAGCCCAGCACGACCTGGCCTTCCGCCAGCACCGCACGTTCGAGTTCCTGTTCGCAAGCGATGCGCGATGCATGTTCCTTCGGCAGGAAAATCATGCCGACACCATACTCACCGGCTGGCGGCAGCGTCACGCCCTGCTTCGCCATTTCCGCGCGATAGTATTGATCGGGAATCTGGATCAGGATGCCCGCGCCGTCGCCCATCAGCTTGTCGGCACCCACAGCGCCGCGATGGTCGATGTTCTTCAGGATCTGCAAACCCTGCTCGATGATGGAATGGCTCTTCTGACCTTTGATGTGGGCGACGAAACCTACGCCGCAGGCATCGTGTTCATTGGCCGGATCGTACAAACCTTGCGCGTGCATAATACTTCTCCACTACTTTTCAAGAGCCTGAAGAATAGTGCAGCGTAAACGCAAATTCAACTCGAATAAAAGGGGTCAGAGTCAAATTAAATAAGGGTCAATTTGGTGCAATTTTATTTGGGGACAGAGTTAAGTCCAATAATGATGCGAGAAAACACGGAAGATGAAAACCATTCTCATCAAATGGCTTATCAACGTGCCATTAAAGTGCCTTGACGAGCACATCTCTCGCCGGGCGGCCACGACGCGATGGCTGAACCCGTCGCTTGGCCTGCTTTTCGAGACCATTCTTGAACTGATCCGACCCCAGCGCCCATCCTTTCAAGGTTGCCTCGCTAAGCATGCGCACTTCCTGCTCGTCCAGACCTTCTTCGATCAAACGTTTGTAGGCCGCCTCCCGCTCGAACGGTGTATTGCCTAGCGCCCAATACAGGGCATGGTCCGTCACCAAGGCATCGGATTTGATCCCCACATGATGTTGATAACTTGACCACGGATACTCCCCCGCATGCGCAACCAGCCCGGCTCGCACCGGATTCAGATCGATATAGCGACTGCATAGCATCAGGTAACGCTCGGCATCGAGGACAGCGGTACGATAGCGCCCCTGCCACAAGGTGCCGCTGCGGTGGTATTTCTGGTTGAAATGCGGCACATAATGGCGACCGATCCATTGCATCATGCGTGCCAGCCCGGTTTGATCGGCGGGCGTTACCAGCAGATGCAGATGGTTGGGCATCAGCACGTAGGCATGAATGGCGACCTGGAACCGCCGCGCAGCATCCCGCAGGCAGGCGAGGAAGAACAGATGATCTGCGGTGTCGTGAAAAATAACCTGCCGATCCACGCCACGCTGGATGACGTGGTGCGGTTGATGGGGAACGACAAGTCGGGGAAGCCGGGCCATGGCACGCTAAAGAAAAACCGGAGTGGCCTCATGATAGCGACTCCGGTTGGTTTGCACAAAACGCGTGCAATTAATGCATGGCACGCGCCCAGGTCGGATCCATATGGCAGCGATGTTCGATTGCCTTGACGATGATGGCGCGCAGATCGTCGAGCAATGCCACTTCATTCGGCGCGATCTTCGATAGCGGCAACGAGGCATCCCAATCGCCGTAGATGAAGCCGACCGGATGAAAATTCAACATCAGCGGCAGAATCACGAAGCTGCGTGACAAACCCATTTCGTCGCGCCACCAGCGCGGCAACTTGCTGGCGAAGCCAGGCGCGTGCGCGTCTTCGACGAAAATCATCTTGTTATTGGCCAGCGCCGCATGAAATACATCCGGCTGGTAGGCATCGTTAAAGGCCAGACGCGGCAGCAATTCTTCGAGACACTCGCCGAAGCACATGCGCGCCATGTACTTGCTTTCTTCGTGATTGCGCAGAAATGCCACGGCGCGACTCAAGCCAAGTCCCTTGTAGACCGTTTCCAGCGCCACCGTCATCAACTGACTGGTGCTGGCCGTAATCAGGTCACCACGCAAATCACTGACACCACGTTTGAGAATATTGACGGAATCGGCAGGCTTGCCCAACGGCAGTTGCATTTGCGTATCGGCTTCTTCGGCCTTTGGAGTTGGCGGCGTATCTTCCTTCGCCGTGCGATGGGCAGATTCGACCGCAGCCAGCAGCACATCAGCATCCAGCCCCAACATATCGGCATAACCGAGTGTCAGCCCCTCTATCGAAGCCGATGCATTCTCACACAACACGGTCGCACAACGCGTAGACATGGTCGAAACAGCCGCCAACCAATCCGCATGCGCGAGAGGCTCGTTATCGACATCGGTGACACGCGGCGGCAATTCCTTGAGGCTGGCCACGAGTTCGCTCGGCAGCCCCCAACGGGCACCAATCAGCCGCCCAAGTTCATCGAGCGGCAAGCCCAACACCTGCTGTGCCGCGTCGTTTTCCGACATGCGATCATCGGTGGCAAGCTGCTGCACGGTCGCCCAGTGCTCGGGAAGATAAAACGACACCATGAGCCGACCCAACGAATGCAGGATCGAGCACACCACGGCTTCTTCGGTATCTCGACGGGTCGAGGTCGAAGCAACCTGACGTGCAATTTGGCCGGCCAGCACAGCCTTTTCCATTTCATGCCGCGTGCTGGACGTACCCAGAGAAGCGACCGACAAGCCATCGATCAGCTTCAAACCCAATGCAAGATGGCCGATCGTTTCGGTCCCCAGCACGATCACGGCTTTGGAAACGGTATTGATGCTTTGCCCGAAGGCGGAATACATAGCGCTATTGGCCAGACGCAAAACGCGCTGGGTCAGCGTGGGGTCGGACAGCACAGTACGCGTCATGCTGAATTCGCGGTCGTCCTCGCCCTGCATGGCGCCGACGATGGCGCTGACGACTTTGGAAAATCCGGGCAAATCGCCGCGCTGCCGGACACGCGTCATCAGCAATTCGAGCGTCTTTTCGGCGTTGAGCGATGGCGTTTCTTGCTTCGTCATGAATCTGTTCTGGTTGCCTGATTAGTTTTGCAGCGCCGCCTCGGATTGCAACACGTCGATGACAGCGTTTGGCACCATCGGATGACCGGTATGGAAGCCCTGTATCAGCGAGCAACCTTGCATCGCCAAAAACTTCAACTGAAATTCGTTTTCCACACCTTCCGCCACGGTGGACAAACCCAAGTGGCTGGCAAGGCTGAGCACAACGTTACAGATAGCAGCGTCCTTGACCGACTCCGGCAAATCCTTGATGAAGGTGCGATCGATCTTCAATGCCGCAATCGGGAAACGCTTCAGATAGACCAGCGACGAATAGCCGGTACCGAAATCATCAATCGCGAT
Source organism: uncultured Oxalicibacterium sp. (assembly GCF_913776015.1). Taxonomy (GTDB): domain Bacteria; phylum Pseudomonadota; class Gammaproteobacteria; order Burkholderiales; family Burkholderiaceae_D; genus Oxalicibacterium. The sequence goes on from NZ_CAJYMD010000041.1 coordinate 59,264, forward strand.
GCGCACGCCGCGGCTGGTGATTTTAGTCAAAAGTTGTTCGGCGTGCTCAGGGTCGGACATCAGGATGCCCTCGGTAATTTCGAGCAGCAACTGACTGCCGTCGAGCCCAGACAGCTTGAGCGCGTCATCGACCATGTCAATGAACTGATCGCTGCGGAACTGGCGCGGGCTGACGTTGACCGATACATATAGCGTACGACCGGCCGCTTCCTGAAACCGCTTGACTTGCACGCAGGCCACTTTCAGCGCCCATGCGCCCAGCAAATTGATGAGGCCATTATCTTCAGCCATCGGAATGAACTGATTGGGCGGCACCATGCCCATGTCAGGACGCATCCAGCGCATCAGGGCTTCGAAACCCATGATCTGGCGCGTGCGCGCATCAACGATCGGCTGGTAATGCAGCAGGAACTCGCCATTGCGTACCGCTTCGAACATCGCCGCTTCCATCGACACATCATGTTCGAGACGATTGAAGACAATCTGGTTGTAAATGACGCAGCGCGCCTTGCCGGTTTCCTTGGCACGATAAAGCGCAGTATCGGCATGCGCCAGCAATTTGACGTCGGTATCGCCATGCACCGGGTAAACGGCCGCACCGATCGACGTACTCACGTAGAGGGTATTACCGTCGATTTCGAAGGGCAGTTGCATACTCGAAATCATGCGTCGCGCGATGGCGTTGATTTCAGCTTCTTCGATCACGCCAGGCAACACGACGACGAACTCATCGCCGCCAACGCGCGCCAAGGTATCGACGTCGCGCAACAACACGCGCAAACGATCGGCAGCAATACGCAATAGCGAATCGCCAACGCCATGACCGAGCGCATCGTTTACTTTTTTGAAGCCATCGAGATCGAGCTCGACCACGGTGAAACCGCTATCGCTGCGGCGCGCCTGGGCAATCGCCATGCGCAATCGATCGGTCAACAGGGAGCGATTCGGCAACCCCGTCAACTCATCATGGGTCGCCATATGGCGCAGACGTTCTTCGGTCGCATGCTGGGCCGACACATCACGGCCAGCCACCAGCACTTCCGCATCCGGCTCGTCTACCGCGACCATTTCCAGCTCAAACCAAACGGCACCCGCTCTGGTCGAAAGTCGAACGCTGACACGCGTGATCTGCCGTGTTTGTACAGCCTGCATGAATGCCGCTTCGATGGCATGGCGATCGGACAGCCGTACCAGCTCGAACAAACTCATACCAGCCAAAGGTGTGCCCGGTGCCAGCATGCTGGCGGCGCGCTTGCTGGCCTGAATGATTTCCCCTTGCAAACTCAAGCGAAAAGCCAATTCGCCAGCCAGCTCCATCAGGCTATGCAATCGCTTTTCCTCAAGGGGAGTTTTCTTAGAAAACATGGAACGGCTCAAAAAGAATAAACATGACTTTCAAGCCATCGAACAGTGCAAGCATTATCACCAGCCACTGATCCGCAGCGAAGCCACCGACAGGGCACCAAATTGATAAATATTTTGCACAGAAATGTAAAATATTGCCAAATACAATTTCCAAATCTTAATCCACGCCAAGAGAAAAGAGTAGAAAAGTTTATGGAGGAAATTTTCCAGGTTATTGCTCGCAATCAAGTACACGAGAATGCATAGATGACAGGTTTTTCAACGCGACTCACAACCCCTCAGTCATACCAGTCTATCGGCAGAAATACTGCTAACTACAATGCAAAGTGGTGAAACGGCAAACGACGATGACTACGCCTTGCAACGCCGTCATTGAACACATATAGAGATCATCAAGATCGACAAGTGTCGGCACGATTCCTTGCCATGCGACCAATCGATCATCTGGTGCATTCCCTTTTCCCATATCCACATCGCCGATTTGACATGTCGACCCCACGCATGGGTCCGAATCGCTGTACGACGAACAAGAAATCGTGTGCCATTCTCACAACAGTTTGCCGCCACAAAACCGGCACAGATAGAACACTCTTAGTCGGCAAATGCCTCTCGAAGGAACACGTCGAGCGATCGCTGTTCCAATATCTCGATGGAAAAATGTCCAAAGCGTTTGGGCAACCAAAGAATGCGCGCGCCGCTGGGAGAAGATAGATCGTCGCGTGCTAACGGTTTCCCATTTTCGTTTTCCGGCTGCACGCCTGTCGCAACCAGTTCATCGTATGCAAGCTCGATATCCGGCGTGACATAGCAGTGCCGGTAAATCGTCCCCTCCCCTTGCTGTTTCAGCAATGCGTACAAATTGCCGGCAATTGGCTGAACCAGTATGAAACGTTCGCGACCGAACATCACCACGGCGTAACGCACATGCAAGCCATCGCGCTGCCAGACCTGCTCTTTGGAAATACGGGCCTGAAAAACACGCGCGTAGTAAGCACATGCCTCCTCCAGGTCATTAACCAGCACATCAACATGGCTAAACGTCAATTGCATGCATTTCTCTAAATCAAGAAGACAAGAAAAATCCCCAGAAGCGCAAGCTGGCTGGGGATTCTTAATCGGCGCTAACAGCGATCAGAACGGAATATCGTCGTCCATGTCGCTGAAGTTCGACGCTGGCTGCTGGCGTGGCGCCGGACGGCTGGCCGGTGCGGGGGCTGCACTCTGACGTGGTGCAGGCATGCCACCACCGTATTCGTCATCCATGCCAACGCTGCCGCCCGAACGACCACCCAGCATTTGCATGCTATCGGCGATGATTTCGGTGGTGAAGCGCTCGACACCTTCCTTGTCCGTCCATTTGCGCGTCTGCAGGCGCCCCTCAACGTAGACCGACGAACCTTTCTTCAGATACTGTCCGGCGATCTCGGCCAGCTTGCGGTAGAAGGTTATACGGTGCCATTCGGTGAGCTCCTTCTTCTCGCCAGTGTTCTTATCTTTCCAGCTTTCGGAGGTTGCCACGGCGATATTGGTGACGGCATCGCCATTGGGCATATAGCGCGTTTCGGGATCGCGACCGAGGTTACCGACGATGATGACTTTATTGACTGACGCCATTCAATTTCTCCGATTAGGCGACGGTGGCAGGAGCCGGATGCCGTCGCGACAGGTTTTTCATATTGGCCGCAATTATAAGCCAGCCAAGGCACAAGGCCCCACCCATGATGAACACGGACGAGGGCCCCGCGTACTGCACCAGCATCCCGCCCGCGGCACCGCCGCAGAACAGGCCCAGCGATTGCAGCGTGTTGTAAATGCCTAGCGCCGCCCCCTTGCTGGCTGGCGGCGCGATGCGCGATACCAGCGAAGGCTGGCTCGCCTCCAGAAGATTGAAGGCGACAAAGAAGGCCAGCAACAGGCCCAACGGCAGCAGCCAACTAACTTGTGTTTGCCGCAGCAAATGCCACATGCCGAACTGCACCAGCAACAGCAACACGATCGCCGCCAGAAAAACGTGCTTGGATTTACCGTGCCGCTCGGCTGCCAGCAATGGCGGCAACATCAGCACAAAAGACGCAAGCACAACAGGCAGATAGATTTGCCAGTGCTGCGCCAGCGGCAACTGCAGAAAGCGGATCAAGGCTGATGGCATGACGACGAACATCGCCATCTGCATCAGATGCAAGGCGAACACGCCGTAGTTCAGGCGCATCAATTCGACGTTGAATAGAATGTCGCGAAACCCCGCCCTTGTTCCCGGTAGTGGCGGCGCAGGCGGTACGACGCGCAGCACGACCACGATCGCCAGCAACGCCAGTAGGCCCGTCAGTGCAAAAATCCCCGACATGCCGATGGCGCGATACAGCAAAGGCGAAGCGACCAAGGATGTCGCAAACGATATTCCGATTGAGGCCCCCACCATTGCCATCGCCTTGGTGCGCTGTTCTTCACGCGTGGTGTCGGCAATCAATGCGGTCACGGCTGCAGAAATCGCACCGGCACCTTGCAAGGCGCGCCCGATGATGACCCACAACATGCTGTCGGCAGCCGCAGCGACAAAGGAACCGGCCGCGAACAGGATCAGACCAATCACGATCACGCGCTTGCGCCCGTAACGATCGGAGGCAATTCCAAAAGGAATCTGGCCGAACGACTGCGTCAATCCATAGATGCCCAGCGCCAGTCCGACCAGCACGGCATTGTCACCGCCCGGCATGGTTTTCGCATGGACGGCAAACACCGGCAAGATCAGGAACAACCCGAGCATGCGCAGCGCAAAGATGCCGGCCAGCGAAAGGCAGGAACGGCGTTCTTCGGAAGTCATGCTGGTGGAAGCAGAAGGGATTGTCATCAAGGCGGACTGGGGAAGTGGTCGCATTAACAATGACGCGTCAACCCGGCAAAAACCTTTGTCATCCGGCTTTTACGGGTGTCTTTAAAACCCGCTATAGTATCAGGTTGACCCGTTTCTACCGGCTGCCCTTCTTCATAAAAGAGCGGTGGCGCCGAACCAGCCAGAACGAAAGAGTGAATGGAAGAAATTCGCATCCGTGGTGCGCGCACGCACAACCTCAAGAACATCAATCTTGATCTCCCGCGCAACAAGCTGATCGTGATCACCGGCCTGTCCGGTTCCGGCAAGTCGTCGCTCGCGTTCGACACCTTGTATGCCGAAGGCCAGCGTCGCTACGTCGAATCGCTGTCGGCCTATGCGCGCCAGTTCCTGCAATTGATGGAAAAGCCCGATGTCGATCTGATCGAAGGTCTGTCGCCGGCGATTTCCATCGAGCAGAAGGCGACGTCGCACAATCCTCGCTCGACAGTCGGCACGGTCACCGAAATTCACGATTACCTGCGCCTGCTGTATGCGCGCGTGGGCACACCCTACTGCCCCGACCATCCAGAGAATCCGCTGGCGGCGCAATCGGTCTCGCAAATGGTCGATGCCGTGCTGGCGATGCCGGAAGACACCAAGCTGATGATCCTGGCGCCCGTGGTCGCCAATCGCAAGGGTGAGCATCTCGATCTGTTCGAGCAGATGCAGGCACAAGGCTTCGTACGCTTTCGCGTGCAGAGCGGGACTGGCAACGCCCATATCTACGATGTGGATGCGCTGCCCAAACTGAAGAAGGCCGAAAAGCACACCATCGATGTCGTCATCGACCGCGTCAAGGTCAAGGCCGATATCAAGCAGCGGCTGGCTGAAAGTTTCGAGACCGCATTGCGTCTGGCCGAAGGCCGTGCGCTGGCCGTTGAGATGGATAGCGGTGCAGAGCACCTGTTCTCCAACAAGTTCGCCTGCCCGGTATGCGGTTACGCATTGCAGGAGCTGGAACCGCGCCTGTTCTCGTTCAACAACCCGATGGGCGCCTGCCCGGAATGCGACGGCCTCGGCCATATCGAATTCTTTGATCCGAAACGTATCGTCGCCTTCCCCAACCTGTCACTGGCCAGCGGTGCGGTCAAAGGCTGGGATCGACGCAACCAGTTCTACTTCCAGATGCTGACGGCGATTGCCGACTTTTACGCATTCGATCTCGACCTACCGTTCGAGCAACTGCCGGAAAAGGCGCAGGAAGTCGTGCTCTACGGCTCGGGCAAGCAAAAGCTGCCGTTCAGCTATATCAATGAAAAGGGCCGCGCCGTCGTGCGTGAACATGAATTCGAAGGCGTGGTACACAACCTGCAGCGCCGCTATCGCGAAACCGATTCGATGGCGGTCAAGGAAGAACTCGCCAAATTCATCAACGAGAAAGAATGCCCGAGCTGCCACGGCGCGCGCCTGCGCGTGGAAGCACGCAACGTCAAGGTCGGTAGCGGCAAGCAACAACGCGCGATCTACGAAGTGGCCGCCACGCCGCTGCGAGACACGCTAGAATTTTTCCAGAAGCTGAAGTTGACCGGTGCGAAAAAGGAAATTGCCGACCGCATCATCAAGGAAATTGTTTCGCGTCTGACCTTCCTCAATAACGTCGGCCTCGATTACCTCTCACTGGAACGCAGTGCCGATACGCTGTCGGGTGGCGAGGCACAACGCATTCGTCTCGCTTCACAGATCGGTTCCGGCCTGACCGGCGTCATGTACGTGCTTGATGAACCTTCGATCGGCCTGCACCAGCGCGATAACGACCGACTGATCGCCACGCTGCAGCACCTGCGCGACATCGGCAACAGCGTGCTGGTGGTCGAACACGATGAAGATGCGATCCGCTGCGCCGACTACGTGGTGGATATGGGCATCGGCGCCGGTGTGCATGGCGGCGAAGTGATCGCCGAAGGCACGCTGCAAGACATCCTCAAGAACAAGAAGTCGCTGACCGCGCAATATCTGAACGGCACGCTCGCCATCGACGTGCCGAAGAAGCGCACTGCACCCAATCCGAAAAAACAACTCGCCATCACGGGCGCACGCGGCAACAACCTCAAGAACGTCACGCTTGAACTACCGGTCGGTTTGCTGACGTGCGTGACGGGCGTTTCGGGTTCGGGCAAGTCCACACTCGTCAACGACACGCTGTATCTGGCGGCGGCGCGCCATCTGTATGGCTCACAAGCCGAACCGGCTGCGCACGAATCGATCAGCGGGCTAGAACATTTCGACAAGGTGATTTCGGTCGATCAGGCACCAATCGGTCGTACGCCACGCTCCAACCCCGCCACCTACACCGGCCTGTTCACGCCGATCCGCGATCTGTTCGCCACCGTGCCTGCCGCCAAGGAACGCGGCTATTCAGCCGGACGTTTTTCGTTCAACGTCAAGGGCGGTCGCTGCGAAGCTTGCCAGGGCGATGGCGTGATCAAGGTCGAGATGCACTTCCTGCCGGACGTCTACGTGCCATGCGACGTCTGCCACGGCAAACGCTACAACCGCGAAACACTGGAAGTCGAGTACAAGGGCAAGAACATCACCGAAATCCTCGACATGACGGTAGAAGATGCGCATACATTCTTCGAGCCGGTCCCCGTTATCGCCCGCAAACTGCAAACCCTGCTCGATGTCGGCCTCGGCTACATTCGACTCGGCCAAAGCGCGACGACGTTATCGGGTGGTGAAGCGCAGCGCGTCAAACTCTCGCTTGAACTGTCGAAGCGGGATACGGGCCGCACGCTGTACATTCTCGATGAACCGACCACCGGCCTGCACTTCCACGATATCGCCCTGCTGCTCAAGGTGATCCATCGCCTGCGCGATCAGGGCAACACCGTCGTCATCATCGAACACAACCTCGATGTGATCAAAACGGCAGACTGGCTGATCGACATGGGACCGGAAGGCGGCGCTGGCGGCGGCCAGGTAATTGGTGCCGGCACGCCGGAAGATTTGGCGAAGAACGAGAAGAGTTTTACCGGGAAATATCTCGGACCGTTGCTCAAGAAATAGATGCATCGTCAAATAAAAAAGCGCGCCTTGTGTGCGCTTTTTTATTGTCGGCTTTTATTGTTAATTGATTGTCGACAGCGTCAAGTTGGCAACCCCATCCACAAACCAAGCGGCACGAACAGCAGCGCCGCCAGATTGCCGAGCAAGACGATGGAGGCGACCTTGTCCGGCTCTTGCTTGTACTGTTCGGCCATCATGAAACAGAACACGGCCGGCGGCAGTGCCGCAAACAGATACATCTGCCCGCGCTGATCGGCCGTCAAACCGAATATCTGATCGAGCAGCCACGCAATCGCCAGGCCCGCCAGAGGACAAACCGCTGCGCCAACCAAGCCAATGTGCCAGCTCTTCAGACTGACATCCAGCATGCGCACGCCAAGAGCAAACAGCATCAAGGGAATGCAGGCATCGCCCAGCATTTTCATCGCCAGGAACAAGGGCTGCGGCACAGCCACGCGGCAGAGTGCAAACAGCATGCCGACGATCATCGCGATCATCATCGGATTGGCGAGAAACTTCCAGCGCGAGACATGCGTGCCGCTGGATGCGCGGCCACTTTCCAGAATCTTGATACCTACCGAAAAATAGATGAAGTTGCAGGCCATGAAGAGCGCGACGGCGGCGCCCAGGCCGCTGGCACCGAAGGCCAGCATCGCCAGCGGCAGCCCCATGTTACCGCAATTGTTGTACATCATCGGCGGTACGAAGGTGCGCACGTCATAGCCGAACAGTCGCGCCACCGGCCATGCCAGCAAGCCCGACCCCAGCGACATCAGCACGCCGGCAAGGATCAGCGTGCCGTTGTGCGCGAGATCGAAATCCTTCGCGGCCAGTGCGGTGAAGACCAGCAAGGGACACAGCACATCCATGCTGACGCGATTGACTGCCAGCATGTCGGAACGCACACCCTCACCCCGCAAACGGCCATAGCCATAACCCAGTGCGATGATGACGAAAACCGGCAGGATGATGCCGAGTATGCGTTCAAAAAGGTCCATTCCGATCCTTGCGACATGAAAATTGCCGGGAACGAATGCCGTCCCGGCAACTGCATGCACAGCTTACTGCATCTTTATTTTTTCAGCGGTATGGTTTGCCGGCCACCATCGGTCTTGACGAACTGTTCGACCTCGTGGAGCACCGGCGCCAACTGACGGAAGGGCCACGCCATGCTGACCACGATCGTGGCGTGGCTGGTATTGTTGAAATACAGCTCCCTGACCGGCACGCCGACATCGCGCAACTTCTTCGCCAATCCGCCAGTGTTGCGCTTGGGATCGACCAGATCATCCTTGTTCGAGGCCAGAAGCAAAGCGGGTGGCGCACCTGCGGTCACATGATTGATCGGCTGTGAGTCGGGCGGGCTGTTGGGATGCAAGAACACTGGTTTGACGTCGGGATTTTCAATCGGCAGAAAATCGTAAGGCCCAGCCAATCCGATCCAGCCGCGCAGTACGCCGGGCGACAGTGACATCTTGTTCAGCCAGCGCTTATCGAGCGCCACCATCGCCGCGTTGTAGGCACCGGCGCTGTGCCCCATTACAAATACATGCTTAGGATCGCCGCCGATGTTTTTGGCTTGCCTGACAGTCCAGGCGACCGCACTGGCGCCGTCCTCGACAAACGCCGGATAGCGCACTTGCGGATAAACGCGATAGTCGGCGACTACGGCAATGATGCCGCGAGCCGCCAACGCCTCACCGACAAAAGCGTAATCATGCCGATCGCCCTGATTCCAGCTACCGCCATAAAAGAAAACAACGATCGGGGCCGGGCCTTGCAAATCACGCGGTATATAGACATCCAGTTTCTGGCGCGGATCGTCACCGAATGGCACATCCGCTTTCTTGGTATAGGTCGCTGAGGTCGTGATGGCATTAATTGCCTTGAGCGGCGCGCAGGCAGCAAGTCCGCCCAGCACCAGCAAGGCGGCCAACAAGGTAAGGAAAAGTCGGGTCATTGCAGGGCGCCTTTCAAGCAAGCATCCGTCGAACGGATCCGGACGCCCTTGCTAATCAGGGGCGTGGCAGCTCGTAACGCTCAAGGAACTGGCAGCCGTAGACCGGCAGGAACGACGGAATTCGATAATACCGTTGGGCAATCGTTTTCAGGATTCGTTCGCGATAGACGTCGTACTTGAAGCCCTCGCCATCCGCAAACCAGAATGGCACGCCATCGATTTCGAAGCGATGCACGGTCACGCTGGAGAAGTAAGGTGTCAGCTCCGCCGCATCAATGGCACGACGATCAAAGATGCGGATATTCCGGCCTTCAAACATGCGGAAATCGACTAGCAGATCATCCTGGCGCGCATGAAACTTGCCGACTCCGAAAGTCGGAAAATATTCACCAGCGTGATAGGCGAGGATGGAGGACGGCGTAAAGGCGCGCCCCATGATCAAGCCATCGGCTGGCAGATCCTTGCGCAAGGTGGCAACGATGGTATCGGTTTCGCGATGGAACACGATATCGTCATGCAAGGCATAGCCCTTCCACATGGAAGTCGGTGCCGCCATCAGCGCCACCAGGAAAAGCAGTGGTGGCACGGAATACAAAGCCGTCCAGATCGCATAACGACGCAGATCGCCAGCACCGGCAATCGTCCCCAGAAACAGGAAGACAAACGGCATGAAACCCAACACCCAGTGCAGGCCGATCGACTTCTCCATCGACAGCAACAGGAACAAGGCGAATGGCACCACAATCAGTGTCACGATCGCGCCATGCCGTACCAGCGCCGAACCCGAACTGACGATACGCCACAAGACCCATGGCGTGATCAGATAAATCATCATCGCCACATATTCGGCAATCGTCGTCCACGACCACTCAACGTTCTCGTTGCGATTGATCAGATTGAACATCACATTGGTCCAGCAATTGTGTGCATTGAATGCAATCGTGATCGCAAACAACGGTGCGGAGCAGGCAGCGATGATCAGCAAGTTGATCCAACCGCGACGCGAGCGGCAGAAATAAACGAAATAGGCAATCGCCAGCAAGCCGGCGAAATACTTGGACAGTAGCGCGCAACCCAGAAAAATACCGGCGGCGACAAACCACAGGCGGCGATTCGACAACACGCCACGCAAGAAACTGTAGCCGGACAGGAAAACGAAGAAGATCAGTGGTGTATCGGTCGTCACCAGATTCAGCAGCAGTGTGAACGGCAACAGCAGAAACAACGTGCCCAGCCACCATGCCGTACCTTCCTGGCGCGGCGCCATGCGACGCAGCAGATCGACCATGCCCAACGCAATCAGGCTCCAGAGCAACACGGTGAAAAAGCGGATCGAGAGCGGGCTCGGTGAAATGCTGTTCAGTACGTACAGCAACCAGCCCACCATCGGCGGATGATCGGAATAGCCCCAATCGGGATACACACCCCATTGATAGAAAAAGGCTTCGTCACCCGTCATCGGGAAGCAGGCAGCCAGCCACATCTTGATGAGCAGGGTCACCGCGAAAACGCGGAAAAACACCTTGCGTGCATGTACGGGGTCGGCGTCGGCGTAGAGCGCGCGCGTCAAATCCAAATTCATTGATTTCCTTGAAAACTTTTTTACGACGAAACGCTTTATTGCAGATTTGGCTACGTCTTTACGGCAAGAACGAGCACACCAACGACAATCAGTGTCACGCCCACTATTTTCGCCACGCTGATCGATTCACCGAGGAAGAAAATGCCTGCCAGTGTGGTCAGCACCACACCGAGCGAGACCAGCGGATACGCCATGCTGACTTCAAGCTTGCCCAGCACCAGCAACCACAAGCCCGCGCTGGCACCAAAGCAGAACATGCCGCCCCAGATCAGCGGACTGTAGAGTGCCGGCAAAACGACTGCCGGCAACCCTTGCGACATTGCCTGCTGCATCGTCGCGGTAGACATTCCCATTTTCAGCAGCACCTGCGCTGCTGCCGTCAGACAAACGCAGAATAGGGCCAGGCCCAGCGCACCCAACTGGCTCATTTCCAGCCTCCAATCGATGCCGCCAGCGCTACCGCTGCGGCGAGGAAACCGACAACCCAGCTGGCGCGATCCGTGATGGCGAACAGCAGCGGATCGTCATGAATTTCCATGCGCGAAATCTTAAGCCACAAGCGCATGATCCAGAACAGCATCAGCGGCAGAATCAGCCACAGGATGTCGGAATGCGGATAAAGCCGGCCATTGTCCTGACGGTCGATATACAGCGCCAACAGCATCACTGCGACGAAGCCGCTGGCAATGCCCATCGAGATCAGGTACGACAAATCGCTGGTGCGATAACCGCGACCGGCGGCAGAGGTCCGCCCGTCCTCGTTCATGAATTCCAGTTCGGCACAACGTTTGACCAATGCCAGACTCAGGAACATGAACAGCGATACCGCCAGCAACCAGTTGGAAATCACGACATCACTGACCTCACCGCCAGCCAGAATGCGGTGCGTATACAGCGAAGCCAGTACCAAGACATCGACAATCGCAATCTGCTTGAGGCGCGCCGAATACAGCAGGGTCACCGCCACATACAGCAGCATCAGCAGGAAAAACGGCAACGCGATCCACAATGCCAACAGCAGTGACAAGGGCAGCAATACGCACACCAGCCCCATCCCGAATGGAATCGACAAACGGGCCGAAGCAAAGGGGCGCTTGTTCTTGCGCGGATGCGCTCGATCCGATGCCAGATCAAACAAGTCATTGATGACATAGGTTGCCGAAGCACACATGCCAAAGGCAACAAATGCCACCAGCGTGATCAACCAACGCTGCGCATCGAGCTCATGCGCGGCCAGCAGCGGCACAAAGATCAGCACGTTCTTCGCCCATTGATGCAGGCGCAAAGCCTTGAAAGTCAGCAGCAAGGGTACCGGATGCGGATCAATAACCAGTGTCGGCGTGCGCAATGCCTCCGCGCGACGCAGCACCGATGGCGACGCATTCACCACCACGATCTCGCCGGCCTGCGCCCAGACAGCCAGATCGGGCGTGTCGTTACCGCAATAGGCAAATCCCTTGCCGCCGGCATCGGCCTGAATCGCCTGCAATTTCGCGTGGGACTTGAGGTTGTTGTGGGCATCGCTGGCGATGACCGCATCAAACAGTTCGAGATGCGCGCCCACCTGCTGCACCAATACCTTGTTGGAAGCGCTCGCCAACACCAGTCGACGGCCTGCCTGCCGCTGCTCGCGCAACCACGTCAGCAAGGACTGGTTGTAAGGCAACAAGGAAACATCGAGCGTCACACGTTGAGCAATCTGCGCTTTCAGAAAGCCACGCCCGCGCAGCAGCCAGGCGAAACAGGCAAACAAATAGAAAGGATTGCGTTTGATCAGCAGCAGGAAGGATTCGAACAGCAGGTCGCTGTACGTCAGCGTGCCGTCGAGATCGACATAGATCGGCAAACCCTGATGCGACACGGTATCAGCCGACGCCACATTGGTCGGCATGGCGGACGTGGCATGCAAGGGAATGTCCGGAGAAACGCTCAAATCACCACCTGGAAGCAAAGTTGGATCACAAGGAAGGGGTTGTCGGTTGGTGCACCCGCAGTCATGGCAGCCGCAAGTCACACAACACATCTGCCATCGGGATATCGGGATATCAGGTGCCAGCTATTAAGAAGACAAGCCGTGCCGCCACATGGTCGGCCGGCAATTTTCCAATTTCGCGCAAACAGCGTCAACCTTTAACGGCAGCACAGCACCTCGGCGCATCTATCTGCCAGGACGCGGTGCCGCACTTGATGCAAGCAACACCGTGCGGCGACATTCTATTGCGTTTAGGTCTGGCAGGTTTTTTGCTTAACGCATATACTTTGGGCCATGACTGCGCCCAAAGCTCCCTATTCCCCTTCGGCTTCCCGCCTTGATGAGGCGCAAGCCGAACGCGCCCTGCGGTACGCCCATCAGACGTTGCAAATCGAAGCCGACGAAATTCTGTCGCTCAAACAACGTCTCGAAAGCAATGCCGGCCCGTTCATGCGCGCCGTCGATTTGTTGCTGCACTGCGAAGGGCGCGTCGTGGTATCCGGCATCGGCAAATCGGGGCATATCGCACGCAAGATCGCCGCGACGCTGGCCTCGACCGGCACCCCCGCCTTGTTCGTACACGCAGCCGAAGCTTCGCACGGCGATTTGGGCATGATCACGGCCAAGGATGCCCTGATCGCCATTTCCTATTCGGGCGAAGCCGGTGAATTGCTGTCCATCGTGCCCATTCTCAAGCGCATGGGTGCGAGCCTGATTGCCGTTACCGGCAATGACCAATCCAACCTCGCCAAGCTGGCGGACGTGCACCTGAACGTCGCAGTAGAAAAAGAAGCATGTCCATTGAATCTGGCACCGACCGCAAGCACCACTGCCACGCTGGCACTCGGCGATGCGCTGGCCGTCGCACTGCTGGACGCCCGCGGTTTCGGTGCCGAAGACTTTGCGCGCTCGCATCCGGGCGGTGCACTCGGCCGTCGCCTGCTGACCCATGTGCGCGACGTCATGCGCACGGGCAATGCCATTCCAACCGTCGATGCCGACGCCACACTGTATACCGCCCTGCTTGAAATCAGTCGCAAGGGCATGGCCATGACGGCGATTGTCGACAAGGAAGGACGTGCCATCGGCGTTTTCACCGATGGCGATTTGCGCCGCCTGATCGAAAGCGTGCAGGATTTCTCCAAGCTGTCGATTGCCGAAGTCATGCATCCGAATCCACGTAGCGTGCATCCCGACCAGCTTGCCGTCGAAGCCGTCGAACTGATGGAGCAGCATCGCATCAACCAGTTGCTGGTAACCGATGCAGAGCAGCGCCTCGTCGGCGCGCTCCATATCCACGACCTGACACGCGCGAAGGTGATCTGAACGATGAGCAGCAACCCGTCTCACACCATCACCGACGCTTTGCACGAAGCAAGCGAGCAGACTGCGGCACGCGCTGCACGTGTACGCCTGATGATTTTCGATGTCGATGGCATTCTGACGGACGGCAGTCTGCACTTCAGCGCCGATGGCGAAGTCATGAAGACCTTCAACGTACTCGACGGTCATGGCATCAAGCTGCTGCAACAAGCCGGCATTGCCACTGCCATCATCAGCGCGCGCCAGTCGCCGATCGTTCTCAAGCGTGCGACCGATCTCGGCGTGCAGCATGTCTTTCAGGATGCACACGACAAGCGCACCATTTTCGAAGCGCTACTGGGCAAAACCGGCATGACCGCAGACGAATGCGGCTTCGTTGGTGACGATGTCATCGATCTGCCCATCCTGTCGCGCGTCGGCTTTGCCGCCAGCGTGCCCAATGGCCACGCGGAAGTACGCAAGCGCGTACATTACGTAACCACGGCACAGGGCGGTCGTGGCGCGGCACGCGAATTGTGCGATTTCATCCTGCATGCACAAAACAAATACGAGGCGGCACTGGCGCCGTATCTGGCATGAAGGCAGCGCGCCCGACCAATACCGTCAAGCTGGTGATTCTGATCGTGCTGGCCGCGAGTCTCGCGCTCGGCAGTCTGTGGCTGGTCGAAGTGATGCGTCGCCAAACCGAAGATACGCTGCCGCAAGCCGCACGCACCGATCCGGATTTCTATGTCGAGAAATTCAATTTCGTGCGCATGGACAAGAATGGTTCCGCCCGCTACAACGTCACTGGTACGCAAATGCAGCACTATCCCGGCGACAATTCGTACCTGATCCAGAATCCCGTGATGCATAGCTATGGCGCTGATCGTCCGCCGATGGTGAGCCAATCCAAGCGCGCCACGATTCAGAACAACAACACCGAAGTGCACATGTATGACGACGTGCACATTGACCGTCCTGCCTCGGCGACATCGCAGCGCTTTCAGTTGAAAACGTCTTACCTGCTGTTGCTGCCTGATGAAGACATCATGAAGACGCCCAAGCCAGTCGAATTGCAACTGGGCGGTTCGGTACTCAACGGCGTCGGTATGGTCGCCAATAATGCAACGGGCGAATTCAAGCTGTCCGGCGATGTCCGCGGCACCTATCAGCCCGCATCCAGAAACTGACGCCTAGCGTCCAACGCTTTTCAGAGACAAGCCATGAAACGTTTGCTGCCCTCTCTTTTTCTCGCAACCTGCCTTGCCATTCCGCTCGCGCACGCCGAAAAAGCAGACTCCACCAAACCCACTAACGTCGAAGCCAACAAGATGGAATACGACGACGTGAAGCAGATCAACACCTTCACCGGCAACGTGGTGCTGACGCGCGGCACGATTCGCATGACCTCGGCCCGCATGATCGTGCGACAAGATCCGGAAGGCTATCAATTCGTCACCATGTACGCACCGCCGAACGGCCTTGCGACCTTTCGCCAGCGCCGCGACGGCGGCAATGACCAATGGATCGAAGGCAAGGCAGAGCGCATCGAATACGATGACAAGACCGAAATCATGAAGTTGTTCGTACGCGCCGAAATGCGTCGCCTGGAAAACGGCAAGTCCACCGATGAAGTCCAGGGCGAATACATCTCCTACGACACGCGCGCCGAATTCTTCACCGTCCACAATTCGCCGAGCGGCACCAGCAAGGATGGCGGCGGACGTATTCGCGCCGTGATCCAGCCGCGCACGACAGCACCGGCAGGAGGCAACTGATGTCGAGCAAGCTGATCGTCAACGGACTGCAAAAAAGCTATGGTGCACGCCAGGTCGTGCGTGATGTCGGCCTGCAAGTGGAAAGCGGCGAAGTCGTCGGTCTGCTGGGGCCGAATGGCGCCGGCAAGACCACGTCGTTCTACATGATCGTCGGCCTCGTGCCGTCGGATGCCGGTGTGATCGAACTCGATGGCACCGACATCTCGCGTCGCCCGATTCACGAACGCGCCGTGCTCGGCCTCTCGTATCTACCGCAGGAAGCATCGGTCTTCCGCAAACTCAGCGTCGAAGACAATATCCGCGCCGTGCTGGAGTTGCAGCGTGTCGATGGCAAGACCATCAGCCGCGATGAAATCGAAAACCGTCTCGACAAACTGCTCGCCGATCTGCAGATCGAAAAACTGCGCGGCAATCAAGCCATGTCGCTGTCGGGTGGTGAACGCCGCCGGGTGGAAATTGCACGCGCGCTGGCGACGAATCCTCGCTTCGTGCTCCTTGATGAGCCATTCGCCGGCGTCGATCCGATTGCCGTGATCGAGATTCAGCGTATCGTGCGCTTCCTCAAGGAACGCGGCATCGGCGTGTTGATCACCGATCACAACGTACGCGAAACGCTCGGCATTTGTGATCACGCCTACATCATCAATCAGGGCGCCGTGCTGGCCAGCGGTCGCCCTGACGACATCATTGAAAACGAATCGGTACGCCGCGTATATCTCGGCGAACACTTCCGCATGTAATCGCGAAGAACAGGACTCATGAAGCAATCCCTGCAATTACGCGTTTCCCAGCATCTGGCACTCACGCCCCAGTTGCAGCAATCGATTCGCCTGCTGCAACTGTCGACGCTCGAGTTGCATCAGGAACTGGAACAAATCCTTGCAGAAAATCCGATGCTGGAACGCACTGACGATCCGCTCGACAATGCCACACGTCTATTGGCAGACGGCGCCATCAGCACAGCATCCAGCACGACTGCCGACAGCCCAGCGAACACGGAAAGCGGCGATACACCAACCACAGAGTTCGATGGCGGGAGCGAAGGCAGCAACGATGTTGGCGATAGTGGTGGCGATACCGACTGGAGCTTCGACGATGTTGCTCGCACCTCCAAGGCACCGGAAGATGATGATGGCCGCCCACAGCTCGAAGCACATGAAACGACACTGCGCGAACACCTGCTTGAACAGGTGTCGCTGACGGTACGTGAACTGCGCGATCGTGCCCTGCTCGAACTGCTCATCGATGCACTCGACGACAACGGCTATCTCGAAGAATCACTCGATGAAATTCACGTCCGCCTGCCCGAAGAACTCGAGATCGAACCGGAGGAATTGCGCATTGCACTCAACCTTCTGCAAAGTTTTGATCCGGCCGGCGTCGGCGCACGCAATGCATCCGAATGTTTGGCATTGCAGATTCGACGCATGCCCAAGGTGCCGTTCGTCACGCGCCGCATGGCGCTGGAAATCGTCGAGCAGTATCTCGGACTATTCGCGCAACGCGATTTCAACAAATTGCGCAAGGCTCTCAATTGCGATGACGAAGACTTGCGCGAAGCACAGGCCGTCATCAAGCAATGCAATCCACACCCCGGCGCACCGTATGCCAGCAATGCCTCCGATTACGTTGTGCCCGATGTGATCGTCAAACGTACACGCAGCGGCTGGCAAGTCACGCTCAATCATGACGTGATGCCACGCCTGCGCGTCAACAGCATGTACGCCAATATCCTCAAGCAAAGCAAGGGTGAGGGCTCACTCGGTTCGCAACTGCAGGAAGCCAAGTGGCTGATCAAAAACATGCGCCAGCGCTTCGATACCATCCTGCGTGTTTCACAGGCCATTGTCGAACGTCAACGCAATTTCTTCTCGCACGGTGCAGTGGCCATGCGGCCGCTTGTCTTGCGCGAAATTGCTGATACACTGGGTTTACACGAGAGCACCATTTCTCGTGTGACGACGCAGAAATACATGCTCACGCCGCACGGCATGTTCGAACTGAAATATTTTTTCGGTAGCCATGTGGCAACAGAAACGGGCGGCGAAGCATCATCGACTGCGATTCGTGCCTTGATCAAGCAACTGATAGGAGCCGAAAACCCGAAAAGCCCATTATCCGATAGCAAGATTGCAGACATGCTGGCGGAACAGGGAATGGTGGTGGCACGGCGCACCGTTGCCAAATATCGCGAAGCCCTCAAAATCCCCCCGGTGAATCTGCGCAAGTCTTTGTAGCAACGCGTTGTTGATACGTCCTTTGTAGTTTGTTCTACCTTGCTGTGTTCCTGCACTGCAATCGGCGCAAGAACCTCCAGTGAGTCATCATAGGAGCACTATATGAATCTCACCATCAGCGGACATCATCTCGAACTGACTCCAGCCATACGTGAATACGTACAAGGAAAACTGGAGCGCATCAAACGCCACTTCGACCAAGTCATCGACATTGCCGTCATCCTGACCGTGGACCATCTTCCAGAAAAAGAGAAACGCCAGCGCGCGGAAATCAATTTGCGTGTACGCGGCAAGGATCTGCATGCGGAAAGCATTGCGACCAACCTCTATGCCGCCATCGATGCGCTGATCGACAAGCTCGATCGCCAAGTCATCAAATACAAAACCAAGTTGCAGGATCACTCGAAGGCCGCGATCAAACGCATGCCGGATCCGAATTCTGATGCCATAGAAACTGCTTGATTCTCGAATCTCTGTAGAAAAGGACGCTGCGGCGTCCTTTTTTGATTTCAGCCTGCCCTTAAGGCTGTCCAAAATCAACAGCAATCTTCATTGCGGCCCCTACCGCCTGACCATGGCGCGATCCCGGGACCATGACGGCCTCAGAAAAGGCATTCACCGCAGCTTGCTCAAATGCGGACGGCACATCCGACTGAACAATCGATACTTGCTGCACACGTCCTCGTGCGTCAACATGCAAAAGGAGAACAACGCTGCCATGAGGCTTACCGAGTGCTGACTCTGGATAAGGCACCACAACCGGTTGTTGCGGATAGGGTCGCTCATCCAATTCGCGCGCCGAAAAAAAATCAGGCGGTGTAGCGTTCAGCACGACATCGTCATGAGGCGCGTCCTGACCAATTTTGGCAGAAACAGAGGAATCTGAGGATTCTGCTTCCGCCCTACTGCTCGATGCCTCGCTATTTGCTGCGGGCGGCGCCAACATCACTTCGACTACAGGTGCCGCCAAACGTGCTGCAGCCGGCTTGCCATCGAACCACAGAGAGCTGAGCAATAACGCATGCAAAAGTAAAACGATGCCCGCACATAGCCACGTCGAAGATTTTATGGAGCGCACACCTGACACTGCAAACCTGTCCGTATCAATCGATGATTTCTCGCCAACTGGTGCGACGGGCAGTACCAACGATGCCATCACCGCTCGACGGTAAGGCATCACTACTCAATCCACCCGCGGTATCCGTAATCAGCACAACTTTTTTGCCGGAAGGCAGCGTGATTGTACGAATGCCGGCGACCAACGCATTGCCTACCAGTTTCACACCAGCGGCCCCCTCTATCGCATTTGCCAGAGCCTTACCATTATTGACATCAACAGAGTATAGATATGCATAACCACCGACATTGCATGCATTGGCTGAAGGCACGTTCGTCGCGAATGTCAAAATGCTCGAATCCAGCGACATTTGTATATTGAGACGCTCTCCCGGTGACAAATTGGAGGGATTGAAATCAAAATACCAACCGTTGTCGGTACTCCAGTCCAGCGTATCTCCTGTAATTTTGCGAATCGTTCGGCCATCCAATGCACCACCAGTGGTCCCTGCTACCTCGGTGAACGTGCGCGACTTGAGCGTACCGTCACGCACATTCAAGGTCGTACTGCTCAAGTTATCCTTCAAACCATACAGAGATTGTTGTTTCGTATCCGAGAGATCACTATCACCAAGATATTTCCCAGAGCCGACAAGCACCAAGGGATAGGTCGTTCCCGCTGAAGTGACAGAGGCCAGCTCAAGGCGAGTGGTGATTGGTTGCCGATTCGGCGTTGAGGCGCCATCCTGCAATGTCGCCATGAGATAAGCTTTCTTCTCCGTCCCGTAATTAAGATCAAAATCAAACCGCCATACATTTCCCAGCAAATCGCCAGCGTACGCGCGCTTGGCAATGGGGCGCTCCGGATCCTCCACCCATGCATTCAGATAAGCCAGACCGCTCGGCGAACTGGGCGTGCCGGCCGGCGTGGTGCCAGTGGTGTACGTTGGAATGTCATCAAGAAGATCGCCGGTCGCCGCATCAAGAACAAACAAGTGACCGTTACCGTCGCCGGTACTGCCACAACCATTGTTCGAATAATTGTTGTACCCCGATGCAATCAGCACGATCCAACGACCGTTTTTGTTTTTGGTCACAATCGGTTTGCCGAAGCTGTAACCGAGATTGGCATTGGTAAATTCCCAGAGTCCTTTAGGCGCCGAAGGATTCGTTACATCCAGCGCATAGTAACCACACCCGCCCTTATTGAGTCCGCCCACCAGAATCGTCTTCCAACTATCCGTGTTAGCACATAAGCCAGCATCCGCTGTAGCGAGCGAGGTACAAATATCGGCGAGGGTCGGCGAACCATCTACGTAATAACGGTGATTGTCACCATACGCGCTATTGGCCAGTTGCCACATATTCGACATGACGAGGCGTGGCACATAGGCCCACCGCTCCTGACCTTCCGTACCATCTGTTCCGCTTGCCGCACCCGCTTTGAAGGCATGCAACATGCCATCGTTGCCCGCTGTATAAACCGTTGCTAAACGCCCAGCGGAATTCGTTTTGAATGTTCCGTATGTCAAATCGTATTTGTCGTAAGGAAAGGGAGCCTTCTTCACGTAGACGGGTTCCGAGTTGACGATATCGCCGAGCACGTGCTCACGACCACGGTACAGACGGTTTGCGACTGTTGCGTTCGATGTCTCGTCCTCGTAGGTGGCATTGCCACGCAAATAGTTGACTAGGTTGGAACCCGAATTCATCGTTGCCTTCTGGGCGTCGCTAAAACCGCTATTTGTCGCACATTGCGCAATCAATGGTGTCTTGTTGCAAAGATTATTGAAGTTGGCCTGCAATCCATCTGTCGTCAGGTTTGCATAAGTGAAATCTTTTAGCTTGGTCAATTCCCCGCTACTGAAATACTTAATTGAACGTCCCTCGCCAGACGTAGCTTCCGCAACCTGAGCATCGAGTCGCTCTTTCGCTGACCAGAGCACACCACCCGTCTTGCTACCGGTATTGGGATCAATGGCATAGGCTTGCAGATCGCCATCCCACTTCAACGTGCGATATAAGGCGACATAGGCGAAATTATCGCCAGCAACTGGTTGCTGACTCGACGTTGCAGCCGCCGCCGAAGAGCCAGTTTGGGCCTGAACACTTGCAAGCGCAGACTGCAAACCTGCTCGCAGTGTGTTCGCGTTCGATGCGCTGTAATACGTACCGCGTCCATTCACCGCGGTATGCCACAGATCATCAATCTTTCTTATGTCGTTATCGTTGCTTGCGCTGACGGCCGGCCAATTTGCCGTCCCGTTTTTTATATTGAAATAAGTCGTCTGCCCAGGCACTTCCGCAGCTGTTTCATAATCGCTTTGGTATTGCACCGTTCCGCTCACGCCCAACCCCACTGTAAAAGTGGTGAGATGCTGCTTGGGATTCTGATCTCGACCGCTACCTCGCACATTATTGTCACAAAGATTGGTATAGCTGGTTGAACCGATTGTGTTACTGCAATTGCTTAGCTCCGCAGTTCTAAGATCTGTTTGATAGAAGTAATAACTTACATCTGCCAATGTATTGGATTGCCCCAGGTTGTCTGTATAAGGCAATGGCGCACCCGTGGTGCTTGCAACATAACCGGAAAATGCGCTCGCAGAATACGTTTTGACAGTGCCACTGAGTCCATTCACAACTAGAGGTGTAGACCTCAGTTCTGGCTGACTAGTAGGGGCCGTTACGGTAATGCGGCGATTAGAAGACGTAGCGGAAAATCCATTCTGATTGATCAGTGCTGCTACCCTGCTTGCCACAGAAGAACTGCTAGTAGTTGGGGAGCTTGCACTTGCCATCAAATTCAGTCCGCCGACTGTGATCTGAGCGATTGCACCATTCCGGTTGTCGTTGCTGACATCGATAGTGGCTTTGGCTGGCACAGCAGCCGTCCCAGCCGCATCTGTATTACCCACATTCGAAGAGCCATTGACTTGCTTCGGACCATAATTATCGCCCTCACCCGCCGATGTCCAAAAGCCGTCGGTCGACAGAATTGCAAAATTCTGCTGACAGGAATATTGAACCGGATCCCAGCCACTGATCTGACCCGCATACATCCTGCCAACCCTTGAGACAGCGCCCCTCAATGGCGTTCCGCCATTTGCTCTGCCAGCATAAAGCTTGCTATACCAGTCGAAACGTTGTGTCCCGCTGGTCGTTCCGCTGAAATCCGCAATCTTAAAATCGTTGTTGCGAGTCCCTACTCCCACGTCAATGCTATTGATGAAAAATAACCCGACGCGATATTTGCTTTCATCCAGGTCTTTGAATGCCTCACCAACCGCAGCCTTTAAAATCATGCCGCGTTTACGATAGTAGCTATACCAATTCGCATAGTTTGTTTTGGCAGCTTCAACTTGCGTTGCAGTCCGTATGCCTGTGGCGGGATCTGCAGGTCCTGCGATTTGGTTGGGATCTACAACGATGTTGTATTCAGAATCATCGTCGCATGTGTTTGAGGTCGTCGACGTTTTATGCGTCGAATAATAATATTTGCTGGGGCTAGTGGCACATTCCGATGGCCCGGAACTCGCGAATGCAGAAGCCGCAAAATTCATACTGCCATTTTTGCTGATCACGGGTGTCGCAGTGACCGTACTTGAAGGTGCTGTGATGGTGACCACTGCCCCGCTTGCCGTGGCGGAGTAGCCATTTGCAGTAATCGCGTTAGCCAGCCGACTGGCAACTGTATTTACATTGTTATTGGCAGAAGTCGCCCCCGAGGTAATCGTTACGCCACCCACCTGAACGTTATTCACACTAGTGTTACCAGTCCCAGAAACGGTGATGGTTGCTCTCGCAAGAGGAGGCGTAACACATGCCACTGCGCCAGTTGTGAGATTGGTCAACGTGCCCAGATTTTGGGCCGTATTGCTGGACGAACTTCCAGCCAACGTATAACCACCAGAGCCAAAGTAGCCATCTTTAAGGGCTGCAGAAAAATTGGCATTGGGATAACGGGTCACGCCATCGGAATACACAGCCCCACCAATTTTGAAAGGAGGCTTGTACGTAAAAGTAGGATCGTAAAATAGCGTGTTGTACTTGCTCCACCCGAAACATCGATTTCCCCGATTTCCAATTCTGCTCGTGTTGTCTTCCTCACTATCATTTGGCATGTCGTCAAAATTCATGGAGCCGGAATCATCAACAATGAATGCAATATTGGGCTTGACCGTGTTATTGCTGCTCAAGCCATTTGCCAACGGCGCATTGGCAATATCGGTCACGGCTGAACCGGCAACGAGAGGAACCAGCATCAAACATACGCAGGCAACGCGACGCAATGATTTTGTTGGTGAGATCAGGACGGTCATGATAGTGGCCGATTAAAGGGGATAGAAATGCACGTAGGTTTCGGTAAAGCTGACGGCATTGCGCGGACCTACCGAACGCACGATGATACGGTAGTAGGGCAACGCGGATTTTGCCGAGACGCCAGCGCTCGCATAATCGAGACTGCCTTTGCTGGTACTTTGTGAACTCAAGGCCACCGGTTTGGCGCATCCATTTCCTGATGCATTGACACTCCCCGTCGTCTTGCACATACGCGTAATCAGATAGCGAGTCTTGTAACCATCAGACTCATTTTCCTCAGAAGGGCGTTTGCAAGAAGCATAAGTTCCCGCTGTCGCATAAGCGCAGGAATCGCCATTCCAATCAATCAGAACACGCGTGCTCGACGTCGATTTTCCTGTGACGTCGAGAGTACTGAGATTGGTCGCGTAATAGCCTGCACTTTCACTATCGAGAGTGAGATCAGTCGCGTTACGAATCCAGAGAATTGCTCGTTCGGCAGAGGCATCTGTCGAAATCGTCGTGCTTTGCCTGAAGGCCAGATTACCCGCCACCAGAGAACTGGTATCGACCATGCGAATCATGCCGATCGCGCCGACTGCCATGACGACCAATGCAAGCATGACGACGATTAACGACACACCACGTTGCCGAAACAGCGTGGGAAAGGATGTATTGAGATGTTGTGCCATGGCTGCCCTCTTCATTGCTGCCAGATCACGTTGCGTAATGGAATCGTCGTTTCCATGACGGTATAGCGATAATGCTGCCAATCGGGATTGGCGTTGTTGATATTTACATCGATCTTGACACCATCGCCGCCAGGATCAGGGCGCCAGCACAATGCGGCGGGATGTGGCGTCGTGCTTGCACAAGTAGAGGCATCCGCTGCACCATCGAGCGTGACGATTGCCGACTCTCTTTGCGTGCTGCGTGCAACGACTGCTACACGAATCACACGAATCTGCTGCCAGATTGTCGGGCTGGCCGGTGCATCAGCAGTCCATCGATCGACAACGCCGTCTGCATTGGTATCCATGCCATACACCGCCTGCAATTGCACAATATTGGATTGCAAGTCTTGCGTAACCGATTGATTTGCCACCCAGTCGTATGTCACAACTTGCAGATGATTGGACGAATTGATGCTGTAGGTTTGATCTGAGAGGGATCCGACATTGATGAGATAGTCACCAACCACATACCCCGTCGCTGGCATGATGGATGTGCTGGGATTCCACGCATTGCTTGTTTCATGCCACACCATATTGGTTGCGGCACCGGATGGTGGTTGCGTTACGGCCAACAAGGTACACCAGCGTGATGGTGTAGCCGTTGTATCAAGCGCTGCCGTCGCAGCAATCACCAGATCACCGGCCTGCATGCCGACATCAGAATCAACATAAAAATTGCTGGCCGCTTGCGCATGATCGGCAGCGACGCGCGTCGGCAACGCTATTCCACTTTTGTTCCCGGCAAGGAATTGAATGGTATCCGGGACACCGCTTGCGCCATCTGCAATCTGCACTGGCAACAAGCTGAAATTGCGACTCGTGCCACCACGAATCGCTCGCACCTGGCAACCGAGTATCGATCGTACGCTGCCTATGATGTAACCTGCATTCTTGCCGTCGCGCTCGATACTATACAAACCTAGAGCGGCATTGATGGTGGAATCTGCCCCGGCCGTTGCCGATTGTCGCTGTGCCGCTGAAGAGGCCATCATTTGCGTGACAGCAAGTAGCGTCACCATACCAATCACGATGGCAATCATGATTTCGACAAGAGAAAATCCGTAAGCACGTTTCATCATGATTGCCTACGGATTGATATTGGTGGAGACCTGTAGCGCGCTGGGAGCTTCCCCGGGCATAGCCCAGTTCAAGGTGATATCGATTGTGCTGCCAGCCAACTCGACAGTGGCTCTCCCACTGGGCAAGGCGTGCTGCACTTTTGCCACCCACTGGGTACAGTTGGCATAACTCGTATCACTGCATGCGGCATCAGTAACAACATACTTCGCAAGATTTGGCGTATCTGCCCACATACGCCCGATCAACTCGTTCGCAAGAAACGATGCTTCGCCCCGCAACTTGGCCTGCGTGACATTCTTATTCATCGTGGCATTCAACCCAACCAAGGCCAAAATGCCAAGCATGAATAACAAGACGGCAACCAGCACTTCGATCATGGCAAAACCATGACCATACTTGTGTGGTCGCTGCTCCGATATTTTTGGCGTCTTCATTATTAGCACCCCGCCACGCCAGTCTTGGCGGGATCGCACAAACGCACACCTCCGCCATTATCAATACGGACATCCAAGGCGCGTGTCGTTGCGGCTTGCGTTGTCGATGAAATCGCAACCCGTGCCATGCGCGTTGTCCCACCTGTGCAATTTGTCAGCACCCGACCAAATCCATTAAAGGTGACGCAACTGGCCGCCACTGCTGGCGCGTCACTATTGACGGCCGCAACCGTGACACCTTGCGTATCGGATATGGGTGGCCCAGTCTGAATTAAACGAGGGCTCACCGTGTCCGACGGCGTACTGCCACACGCCTCCGTTGGATTGTCGAAACTGACGACCCAAGTATTCCCCGAACTGCTGCGTGCACACGTTGCCCCTAAACCATCGACAAGCCAGAACGAAATGTTTTCGTTACGGCGTAATGCTTCGCTCTTTGCAAGCATCAAGCCCGCTTGAATGTTTTCGGCGACGGAACGAATTTTTGCGTTAGCAACGAACGTCTGGAAACTTGGAGCTGCGACCCCTAACAAGACTGCCATGATGGCAACCACAACCATCATTTCAACGAGTGTAAAACCTCGCTGCAAACGAATGATGAATCGGAACTTCAACACTCGCCCCCTTTGATCAACCAACAAGACTTCGCGGCAGTCGTTCCTTTGAAAAGAGTCGTTCCTTTGACATTATTGTTATTCAACGTATAAGTATGTCCAGTGGCATTCCCGGATGAACCGGTTGCTGTCAGCAGATAGGCTTGGTTACCTCCCCCGGCGAGCGCACACGTAACGGTAAAATGCGGGCTCTCGGTGCCGAAGACGATGCGATTTGCGGTACCGTCGTGCCCGCACGGCGATGCCTGCCCCGCGGTTCCATAGCTACGATTGCTTTGGTAGAACTGTTCAAGGGCAACACGCGCCTGAGACAGCGCCGAAAAGCCCTCATTTAACGCACTACGCCTGACGTAATCGGAGTAACTAGGGATAACTACGGCGGCTAGGATGCCGACAATCGCCACCACAATCATGACTTCCACCAAGGTGAAGCCCAGATCTGTGCGGCGCTTATATGAGAAAGAAAAAGACATAATGGGAGTAATAGCTTGGCTGCAATTACTCTATGGCAATGCCATTACAATGCCATCTCCCATCCGATGAACGGCATTTTTGCGCCACCGAACGGTAGCAAGATACGCCACATTTCACCAACACGCCGTTATGCAAAACGAGATTCTCTCTACCACGCATCGCCATCTAGCCCGCTTCACGCTGAATCGCCCGGACGCCATGAATTCCCTCTCACTAGGCATGGTACGTACGCTCGCTGAAAAATTACATGAATGGCAAAGCGATGAAACCATTCATGCCGTCGTCATTGACTCAAGTACGCCCAAGGCTTTTTGCGCAGGAGGCGACATTCATTTTTTCCATGATGTCGCCACTGCCGGCGTTACGGGTGGTAGTGCCTTGCTCGAAGATTTTTTCACTGAGGAATACGCGCTCAACCACCTGATTCATCACTACCCGAAACCTTATATCGCGCTACTCGATGGCATCGTGATGGGCGGCGGCATGGGCATTTCGCAAAGTAGTGCAGCAAATCGTATTCGCATCGTGACGGAACGCACGCGCATGGCGATGCCGGAAGTAAAAATTGGATTGTTTCCCGATGTGGGAGGAGGCTATTTCCTGTCACGCTTACCTGGAAAACTTGGTACCTATCTCGGGCTGACGGGCGAGATCATCGGCGCAGCGGAAGCGCTCTATGCCGACCTTGCGGATGTTTTCGTGCCACGCAAGGCTTTGCCTGATTTGTTGACTATGCTCGAAAACGTTAGCGTTGGTAATTATCGCGATGCGATCAACAATTTTGCTGCGCCATTCAAGGCACAGTTACGACCTGATGAAAGTTTGCTGGCCAAACATCGCGACGCGATCGACCGCCACTTTGCATACGGCACTGTGCCTGCGATTGTTGCGTCGCTGGCGGAAGACGAGAGTGATTTCGCGAAGAAGACGCTGAACAATCTGCACCAGCGTTCGCCGCTGCTCGTGCACGTCGCACTGGAGCAGATACGTCGCTCGGCAAACATGGCACTGGCTGATTGCCTGCGCATGGAGCGCACGATGGTGCGGCGCTGTTTTGAACATGGGGAAGTCATTGAAGGGATTCGTGCACTCGCCATCGACAAGGATCAACAGCCGAAGTGGAATCCTTCTTCATTCGAAAAAGTCACGTCCGAAATGGTCGAACACTTCTTTGAACCGGCATGGCCGCGAAGTGCACATCCGCTGCGCGAATTGCGCTGACAACATCCGATCTACTCCTGCAAACCCATTGCGGGCTTACATTTCGTCGATGAGGAACAACCGCTTATGCTCACGGATCGCGTAGCGATCCGTCATGCCAGCAATGTAATCGGCAATCTGTCGCGCCTGGGAGTGGCGTGTTTTTTCCGCATCATCGGTAATCGTCACCTGATAATCCGGCGGCAAGAGCATCGGCTCTTCCATGAAGGCATCGAACAGTTCTGTAACGATACGCCGCGCCTTGCTCGTCATACGATTGACCTGATAGTGCCGGTACAGATTCTCGCGCAGGAAGCGCTTGAGCAAAGATGCCTCGACCTGCATGTGATCAGAAAAGGCGATGAGTTGCGGCGCATTCCGAACATCACTCAAGGTGACAACGCCCGCGTCGACAATCCGCCGCCGCGAGGTATCGATCAAATCGACGATCAGCGCGTTGATCATGCGTCGTATGGTTTCATTGATCGCGCGGCGTCCGGTGATACCCGGATAGGCAAGCTCGACTTCATCGCGATGGCGCGCATAGAAATCGATCTCGTCGAGTTGCGTTGTCGTCAGCAAACCCGAACGCAAGCCATCGTCGATATCGTGATTGTTGTAGGCGATTTCATCGGCGAGGTTGGCAAGCTGGGCCTCCAGCGAAGGCTGCTGCTTTTCAATGAAACGCAAACCGACATCACCGAGCTTGCGCGCATTCTTGAGCGAGCAATGCTTGAGGATGCCTTCGCGTGTTTCAAACGTGAGGTTGAGGCCATCGAAAGCGCCGTAACGCTGCTCAAGCGCATCGACGGTTCGCAAGCTTTGTAGGTTGTGCTCGAAGCCGCCGTAATCCTGCATGCAGGCGTTCAGCGCATCCTGGCCGGCATGTCCGAAAGGGGTATGTCCGAGATCATGAGCGAGCGAAATCGCTTCCACCAAATCTTCGTTGAGATGCAGATTACGCGCAATCGAACGCGCAATCTGTGCGACCTCGATGCTGTGCGTGAGGCGCGTGCGGAACAGATCACCTTCGTGATTGACGAAGACTTGCGTCTTGTATTCAAGCCGGCGAAATGCCGCCGAATGAATGATGCGGTCGCGGTCGCGCTGGAATTCGGTACGCGAAGAAGGTGACGGCTCGTCGTAGCGACGACCGGCAGATTGATCGGAACGGGCCGCATAGGAGGCGAGATGCGCTTCGATATCCATCCGGTCCGCTCCTTGATTCAACTCGTGCAGGCTGCCAGTGTTTGCAACAGGATATCCTGCGGCACTGGCATGATGACGGTTTTACCAAGAGGTTGCAGCAGGATGAACTTGATCTGCCCGCCTTCGTTTTTCTTGTCCACTTCCATCAACTCAAGCCAACGTTCGTTGCCAAGGTTCGGCGCAACGGTTGGCAAGCCCGCATCCTTGACGACCGCCGCAATGCGATCCCGTGTCGCCATATCAATGAAGCCTAGGCGATGCGACATGTCGGCCGCCATCACCATACCGCAGCCCACGGCTTCGCCATGCAACCAGACACCGTAACCCATG
Organism: uncultured Oxalicibacterium sp.; assembly: GCF_913776015.1. Lineage (GTDB taxonomy): Bacteria > Pseudomonadota > Gammaproteobacteria > Burkholderiales > Burkholderiaceae_D > Oxalicibacterium. The sequence continues at coordinate 88,774 of NZ_CAJYMD010000041.1, forward strand.
CCGGCTTCGATGGCATGACCGAAGGTGTGACCAAAATTGAGGATGGCACGCAAGCCGCCTTCACGCTCATCTTGCCGCACCACATCTGCCTTGATTTCGCACGAGCGACGGATCGCGTAAGCCAAGGCCTCTGGATCACGCGCGCGCAACTTGCCCATGTTTGTTTCGATCCAGTCAAAGAATGGTGCATCGATGATCGCACCATGCTTGATGACTTCAGACAAACCTGCCGACAGTTCGCGATCAGGCAGCGTGTTGAGCGTGAGCGTATCGGCAATCACGGCTTGCGGCTGATAAAACGCACCGATCATGTTCTTGCCGAGCGGATGGTTGATGCCCGTCTTGCCGCCGACTGACGAATCGACCTGCGACAGCAGCGTGGTCGGGATCTGCACAAAAGGCACACCGCGCATGTAAGCGGCAGCAGCAAAACCCGTCATGTCACCGATGACACCACCACCAAGCGCGATCAGCGTGGTCTTGCGATCGCATTTCTCAGACAGCAGCACATCGAAGACCTTCATCAGGTTTTCCCAGTTTTTTTCTTCCTCGCCATCGGGCAGCACAACTGTCGTCACCTTCTTGCCGGCAGCCGCCAGCGTGAAGTTCAGTTGTTCCAGATACAGAGGCGCTACCACGGTATTGGTGACGATTGCCACGCGAGAACCAGGGATCTTCGCGGCAACGATCTCGGGATTGTCGAGCAGGGATTGGCCGATCGTAATCGGATAGCTGCGGTCCCCAAGATCGACTTGCAGAACCTGGGATTTGGAAGGTGGAGGCATCATGGCATTGCTTGCGGAATCCGCAGTTTTATTTTCAGAAGCACCGGCAACGACGGCACCGTGCTCGGGCCCTAGTTGCGACAGAATCGCGTGCATCAGGAATTGTACGTTAGGACGCCCGGTATCGACGATGAAGTGCGCCACTTCACGATACAGCGGGTCGCGCTTGCGGGTCAGTTCTTCAAGCGTCTTGCGCGGATCGCCCTTTTGCAGCAAGGGACGATTCTTGTCATGGCTGGTGCGTTGCAACAGGCTATGCACGCTGGCACGAAGATAAATCACTGTACCGCGCGATTTCAGATAGGCACGGCTTTCAGCGTTCAGTACGGCACCGCCGCCGGTCGCCAGCACAATGCCATCCTGCGCAGTCAAGTCACGGATGACTTCGGCTTCACGGCGACGAAAACTTTCCTCGCCTTCGATTTCAAAAATCAGCGGAATCGTCGCACCGGTTCGTGCCTCGATCTCATGATCGGAATCGATGAAGCGCTTGTTGAGCTTCTTGGCAAGCGCCTTGCCAGCTGTCGTTTTGCCGGCCCCCATCAGGCCGACCAGAAAAATGTTTCCCGCCACTACCGTATTCTTTCCAGCCAGATGCACGCCAACATGGCGTCGCTACACCCCGCATCCTACCTGATTGCTACCTTGTCGTTCAGGATTTTAGGCGTCAGGAAGATCAGCAATTCTGTCTTGTTGCTGACTTTCCCAGTCGTTTTGAACAAATTCCCGAGTACTGGCACATCACCCAGAACCGGCACTTTGGATACCGTATCATTTTCTGTCTGCACGAAAATGCCGCCAATGACAACGGTGCCGCCATTTTCGATCAACACCTGTGTTTTCGCATGCTTGGTGTCGATCGCAAAACCGGCAGGCGTGGTACGTCCAACACTGTCTTTTGTCACATCCACATCCAGAATGACATTACCATCCGGCGTGATTTGTGGAGTGACTTCCAACTTTAAGTTTGCCTTGCGGAAAGAAATGCTAGTTGCGCCACTGCTCGTGGCTTGCTGATACGGCAGTTCTTCACCTTGCTCGATCAGCGCTTTTAATTGATCAGCCGTAATTACACGCGGACTGGAAATGATTTTGCCCTTTCCATCCGCTTCAAGCGCTGACAATTCCAAACCAATGAATCGCGTCGCCGCGGCATTGAACAGTGTCAATGCAACCGTACCAGCGGCATTGCCGCTGATGGCAGCGGCTGGCAGACTGACTGAGCTATTACCAACCGTCGGCAACGTACCGCTTGTATTAGGCGCAGACTGGTTACCACCCAAAGTGTAATTCGTGCTGGTGGATCCGAAAGCCAGCTTGGCGCCCAGATTTCGACTGAATGTATCGGTTGCTTCGACGATACGCGCTTCAATCATGACCTGGCGGCTTGCAATATCCGTTTTTTGCACGAGTGCGCGAATCTCTTCCAGCTTTGAAGGAATATCGGTCACGAACAATTGATTGGTCCGCGGATCAACCACGGCACTGCCGCGCTTGCTCAAAATGCTGCGATTGGCCCCATCGATACCGAATACCTGTTTGAAGGATTCCGCTTTCTGATAATTGAGCTGGAAGGTTTCGGTGCGCAGCGGCTCCAACTCAGCAATCTGCGAACGTTGTTCGAGTTCGAGCTTTTCCTTCGTCAACAATTCGTCACGCGGTGCAATCCACAGTACCGAACCGTTGCGACGCATATCCAGACCTTTGGCTTGCATGACGATATCGAGCGCCTGATCCCATGGTACGTCTTTAAGACGCAAGGTGAGATTGCCGCTGACCGTATCGCTGGTGATGATGTTGAGCCCGGTGAAATCTGCAATCACTTGCAACACGGCACGCACATCCACGTTCTGGAAATTCAGCGAAAGTTTTTCGCCTTTGTAATTCTGTTTGCCGCCACCCAGACGGTTTGGCTCTTCGCGTATCGGCTTGACCTCAATCACCAGTTGCGAATCGCTCTGATAGGCACTGTGTTCCCACGCCCCCTTGGGCTCGATCACCATACGTACGTTATCGCCTTGCTGCTGCGTGGTGATGGCGGTAACGGGCGTACCAAAATCGGCGACATCAAGACGGCGACGCAGGATTTGTGGCAAATCAGCCTTAGCGAAATCCACTTCGATTTTCTTGCCAACCTGGCGTACATCGACAGGAATCTGATTACCCGGCAGATCGACAATGACACGCCCCTCGCCATCATTGCCGCGACGGAAATCGATATCACGCAAAGCCGGTCGGGTCGCGACGATCGGTGCAGCCGGTGGCGTCACCGGCAAACCCGATGCGTTAAGTGGCGTCGCCGGACCACCTGAGCCCTGAATCGTCACGATGACCGCGTTGCCATCGACCGCAGTCGCATAGTTGAGCGACTTCATCAGATTGAATACCAGACGCGAACGCTCACCTGCCTGCACCACATTCACATTACGCACATCGCCCAGGCCAATGTCCTGCAATCCCTTGCCTGTGCCATTTGCAGTATCGGCAAAGTCCAGCGCAATTCGTGCCGGGCTGGTGACAGAAAAACCAATCGGTGGTGTCGTCACCGGATTCTTGAGACCGATCTTGACGACAACATTCGTGCCCTGCTGCTGCGATGTAATCGACTGAATCTCGTTGGAGGCCGCATATGCGGCGCTGCCGATCATGGCGCAACACATCACGACCATCGCACGGCGCATGCCGCAAAAAAATGCGTCCATGCGGGAATATTTCTGGTGATGCGCCATCATTTTTGCGTCTCCTGCAACTCTAGCGTGGCCTCGCGTTCGACCCATTCGCCGGACGCATCCTGAACCGTTTCCTTCAACTGCACTTCGTTTTCGGTGATATTGGTCACACGCCCCATGTTCTGCCCCAGATAGCTGCCGACCTTGACCTGATAAATCATCTTATCGACCTGGATCAAGGCATAGGTCAATCCTGGCTTGGCCAGCGTACCGACCATGCTTAAGGTGTCGAGCGGGTAACTTTCGAGAGGATCGCGACGACGATCAAAATTCGGCTGCACGCCACTACTCTTGCCCGTCTTGGCCAAGGCAATGGCCAGCTTGTTCGGGCTGAAGGGTTCTTCTCTGCCCTTGGCGTCATAGGTAAAAGGCGCAAATTTCTTCGGCTCCGACAATGGCTTCACAAAGACACGGCTTTCTGCCCGGGTCTTGTCCATCCACTGACGCACCTCATCCGTGCCGTTATCACCACATCCCGCCAATAAGAGTATCGGCACCAGGACTGACAACAATCGGAAGCTCATTGACGACCTCCCTTTTTCTTGTCGGCTTCGGCCTTGCGCTGTGCGGCGATTTCTTCATCATCCAGATAGCGGAAAGTCTTGGCCACAGCATCCAAGGTCAGGACGTTGTCCTTGCCAGCCACCAGATTGAGTTTGTTCAGCGTGACGATACGCGGCAGATTGGCGATATCACTCGTGAAAGCACCGACATCGTGGTAACTGCCCGTGACCTTGATGTTGATCGGCAGTTCGGCATAGTAATCACGCACGACAACCTGACCCGGCTTGAACAACTGAAACTGCAGTCCGCGTCCGAGACCGGCCTGATTAATATCCGATAACAAGGCATCCATCTCGGCCTTGCTCGGCAGTTGTTTCTCCAGCGTCGAGACGTATTGATTGACCTGTTCTTTCTGCTTGCGCAGCGCACCCAGATTCACCGCCTGCTGGACCTTCATTTTGTACGCCTCGCGTAACGTGGTTTCTTCTGCCACTGCACGATCGATGCTGTCCATCTGATCGCTCCAGTACAAAAACCAGCCCACCGCCACAACCGCGAGTGCCGCCCCAACCGCGCACAAGGCACGCGGAATCAACGGCCACTGCCCTGGATGCAAACCGTTCAGTCCGCGGAATTGCGCGCTGATGTTTTCGCCGATGTTTTTCAAATCTGCCATGATCAATCTTTCATCAAGGACGCGCAGCCGGCACCGGTGCGATTGCCGCACCGGCAGAAGCCGCCTCGATGTCACGCGGACGACGAATATCGACATTGACGATGAAATCGAAAACGCGTTTGGCATCCTTGCCCTGGCCGATACCAATCGACCGAATTTCGATGAGGTCCGGTTTTTCCAGCCACGCAGAACGATTTCCCAGATTGCGCAGCAACTCCGAGACACGCTCGTTGGATTGCGCAATGCCATTCAACTTCACGCGCTGCCCCTCCTGCTGGAACGACTTGAGGTACACGCCTTCCGGTACCTGCTGCGCCAACTCGTCGAGCAGATAAACGGGCTGATTGCGGTCGCTCTGCAAATCCTCGACCGCTTGCTGGCGCGCCTTCAAGGCTTCGATTTCCTGCTTGAGGTTGGAAACCTCTTTGATCTGCACATCGAGGCGATCATTTTCAGACTTGATGAACTGATTGCGCTCTTCCTGATTCGATAGCTTGTTGCCGAAATAGCCGCCACCGATCGCCACGATCAACACGCCGGCCAGGGCACTAAACAGCATCAGTGCAACAAATGCCTGCTTGCGCAGGCGCCGCTTTTCTTCGCGGTGTGGCAGCAGATTGATCTTGATCATTGATCGAACCTCCGCAGAGCCAGGCCGCAGGCAACCAGATAGGCAGGTGCCTCCGCACGTAACTGCTTTTCACGCACATTGGGACCGAGCTGCATACCGGCAAACGGGCTGACCACCGATGTCGAAATGCGCGTACGGTTGGCAATCATCTCGACCAATCCCGGAATGTTGGCGCAACCGCCTGCCAGGAAAAGCTGATCAATACGACTGTATGGCGTGGAGGTGAAGAAGAACTGAATGGCTCGCGTGATTTCGAGGGCCGCATTTTCGAGAAAGGGCTCAAGAATCTCTGCCTGATAACCTTCAGGCAGATCGCCCGTGCGTTTCTTGATCTCGGCCTCTTCATAGGAGAAACCGTAGTTGCGCACGATGTCCTGTGTCAGTTGATGGCCGCCGAACGGCTGTTCGCGTTCGTAGATCAGTTGCCCATCCTGCAGAATGGACATATGCGTGACATTGGTACCGATCTGAAACAGTCCGAGAATCTGACCGTCGGTCTTTTTCTGCCGCACGACACGATTGATGGCAGCACGCGCTGCATACGACTCGATATCCATCACCGTCGGTTTCAGCCCGGCCGCTTCTGCAACCGCAACACGGTCTTCGACCTTTTCCTTGCGCGTAGCTGCGAGCATGACTTCCATGTCGTCCGGCGAACTCTCGAGCGGACCGATCACATCGAAATCAAGACGCACTTCATCCAATGCAAAGGGAATGTACTGACTGGCTTCCGTTTCAACCTGCAACTCCAGCCCTTCTTCCGACAAATGACTTGGCAGGATGATCTTTTTGGTAATGACGGATGCTGGCGGCATGCCCATCGCCGCCAGCTTGGCGCGCGTGCCACTTTTCTTCCAGGCGCGGGCGATGGCATCGGAAACCTGATCGATGTTTTCAATATTGCCATCTACCACTGCGCCACGCGGCAGCGGTTCCGAGGCATAGCATTCGAGACGGAGTTCGTTCCTGCCGGACTCCACGAGTTCAACGAGTTTGATCCCCGAACTACTGATATCAAGGCCAATCATGGGCGGATTTTTCCGACCAAACAAGGCGCCAAAATCGATGGCCAAGCCAATTCTCCCGGGATTTCGTCTGTGGATGGAACGTGACGCCTTTTGCCTTGTCGAAACTTCCAAGCTCGATTGCGCGAACAAGACGCAGCAAAAGCGTTTAAAAACTGATAATTAGCGTGCCTTGATGAAACATTGCTTCAAATCGTGCCGCATGGCTTGCAAACTGTAAAGCAATTTCCACTCAGCAATTTGCAAATGCGTTGCCAAAAGTCCACTCGACAGAAACCAACAGTCACGGCTGACTTTAGGGTGGATTGAGCAAAGGATAGAAGGCAGCCCGCTATAATGTCCAAACACGAATTTTCTTTTCCCGCATGGCTTCCAAACAATCCGCATCAGACGACAAATCCCCGAAAAAAGCGCGCAGTACCTCGTCTACCATTCTGCGATGGACACTTGGTTTCTTCGGATTGCTTGCCGGCCTAGGCACCATCTGTGCGCTGATTCTGGTCTTCGCTCTGGCGATGGCTTATCCCAATTTGCCTGCACTGGACTCACTGACCGACTATCGCCCCAAGATCCCCTTGCGCATTTTCTCTGCAGATAACGTCCTGATAGGCGAATTTGGCGAGGAAAGACGTAATTTAGTGCGGATCAATGAGATCCCGGATGTCATGAAGAAAGCCGTGTTGGCGATTGAAGACGACCGTTTTTTTGAACACGGTGGCGTCGATTACGTCGGCATCATTCGCGCGGCCGTGCACAACCTCAGTGGCGGCGCGCGCCAGGGCGCATCGACCATCACCCAGCAAGTTGCCCGCAATTTCTTTCTATCCAGCGAACAAACGCTGAAGCGCAAGATTTACGAGGTGCTGCTGGCCTGGAAGATCGAACGCAATCTGTCCAAAAACCAGATTCTCGAGGTGTACATGAACCAGATCTATCTGGGGCAACGCGCCTATGGTTTTTCGTCTGCGGCACAAATCTATTTCGGCAAGAAACTGCAAGATATCTCGGTCGCCGAAGCGGCGATGCTGGCTGGCCTACCCAAAGCACCATCTGCCTATAACCCGGTGGTGAATCCCAAACGCGCCAAGGCGCGCCAGCAATACATCCTGCAACGCATGTACATGCTTGGCTACATCAGTGAAGCACAATACAACCAGGCGCGCGAAGAGGAACTCAAGGTCAAGACCAGCAGCAGCGAATTCGGCATTCACGCCGAGTACGTGTCCGAAATGGCGCGCCAACTGGTGTACGAGCAATTCAAGGAAGAAACCTATACCCGCGGCCTAAACGTTTTCACCACGATCACCAAGGCCGATCAGGACGCCGCCTATCTGGCCGTGCGCCGTGGCATCATGGCGTATGAAAAACGCCAAGCGTATCGCGGCCCGGAAAGCTATATCGAGATTCCCGACAAGAAGGAAGAAGCAGAAGACACGATCGAAGTCGAGCTCGCCAATCATCCTGACAGCGACGATCTGGTCGCCGCCGTCGTACTTGAAGCGAATCCCAAACTGATCCGTGCCGTGCTGATCTCTGGCGAGGAAATCAATATTCAGGGCGAAGGCCTGCGCTTCGCAGCGCAATTGCTCAATGAGAAGGCACCGCCGAATCGCCGCGTGCGTCGTGGCGCCGTCATTCGTGTCATGCAGGAAGGCAAAACCTGGAGCGTGACGCAAATGCCGGAAGTGCAATCAGCCTTCGTTGCGGCGGACACCAAGGATGGCGCCATTCGCGCGCTGGTTGGTGGTTTCGATTTCAACCGCAGCAAGTTCAACCATGTAACGCAGGCATGGCGTCAGCCAGGTTCGTCGTTCAAGCCGTTCATCTACTCGGCTTCGCTGGAAAAGGGCTTGTCGCCATCGACCATCATCAACGATGCACCGATCAGCTTCAGTAGCGGCACCACCGGCGGCCCGCCTTGGGAACCAAAGAACTATGACGGCAAGTACGATGGTCCGATGACGATGCGCAAGGGTCTGACGAAATCCAAGAACATGATTTCGATCCGCATCCTGCACAAGATCGGCGCCAAATACGGCCAGGAATACATCACGCGCTTCGGTTTCGATCCGGCCAAGAATCCACCTTATCTAACGCTGGCGCTGGGTGCCGGCAACGTCACACCGTTGCAAATGGCAGGTGCGTACGCAGTATTCGCCAATGGCGGCTACAAGATCAATCCCTATCTAATCTCACGTATTACCGATGCCGAAGGACGCATGCTGTCACAGGCCAAACCCGATCTGGCCGGCGATGAAAACAACCGCGTTATCGATGTGCGCAATGCCTTCCTGATGGACAGCATGCTCAAAGATGTCGTCAACCACGGTACGGCCACGCGCGCGCTCTCGCTCAAGCGTACCGATCTGGCCGGCAAGACCGGTACGACCAACGATTCCTTCGATGCGTGGTTTGCCGGTTACCAACCGAATCTGGTGGGCGTCGCTTGGATCGGTTTCGACCAGCCGCGCAACCTCGGCAGTCGTGAGACTGGTGGCGGTCTGGCCTTGCCGATCTGGATCGGCTACATGGAAAAAGCGCTGAAAGGTGTGCCAATGGCAGAGCGCGAAATCCCGGAAGGCATCATTCAGGCGAATGGCGATTACTTCTACGCCGAGAACCCACCCGGCCTGGGTGTGCGTAGTCTGGATGTGCCGGGCGCACCTGGCTCCGGCACTGCACCGACTCGTGATGAAGTGAAAAACGAACTGTTTTAAGTGAGTACCTGCATTAACAACAAAGGGACGCCACGGCGTCCCTTTTCTTTTGTACAGCTGCTTTAGCGCAAATTTCTCGACGGCCTTGCGTCACCCCGCCTTGCGTACCGTCACTTCTACACCGCTTTGCGCACTGATTGCCTGCGACAAGACGGCAAACAATTCCGAACCATCGCGGGTATTGATCCAATCCTCACCTTGTTTCTTGAAGTGAAACCCACCCGAACGCGCAGCCAGCCATAATTCCTGCATCGGTGCCTGACTGTTGACGATGATCTTGGAACCGTTATCAACGAGCTCAATCTCCAACACATTGCCGCTACGCGAACATTCAATATCCAGCACATCATCGTCTGCCAGCGCTTCCAGCGCGGCCTCGATCTGGTTCAGCGTGGCCTCTGCCTGCTCCAGGAATTCCGATTCGGTCATGCTACACTCCAACACGTTTTTCGTTAATTTATCCAAACCGGGATTCTCATCGTGAAGTCTGCATCCGGCTTGCGCCGCATTATGCCCTCTTTTACCATCATGCTGGGCATTGCCGTAATCAGCCTGCTCAGCGGTTGCGGCATCAAGGGACCGCTCTACCTGCCCGGCACGAAAATGCCGTCGGGACAATCCAGAAACGCCATCCCGACACTGCCGCCGGCAACCACCAGCACAAACACGACCAACTCAAGCACGAATACCAGTAACACGACGACAACACCAGCGACAACACCGTCTTCGACCGACGTCGATGCGCGCTGATTTTCTGCCAATACATTCACCATGCCGCATTTTTCCTATCAAGCAGGCACGCTGCACGCCGAAGGCGTGTCGCTAGCCGACATTGCCAGCCAATTCGGTTCGCCAACTTACGTCTACTCCAAGGCTGCGCTGAGCGAGAATTTCCGCGCCTATGCCGATGCCTGTCGCAACAATGGTCGCGACGAGACGACGTCACTGGTCTGCTACTCCGTCAAATCCAATTCCAATATCGCCGTGCTGAATCTGCTCGGCAAACTGGGCTCGGGCTTCGACATCGTTTCGGGCGGTGAACTGCTGCGCGTACTCGCAGCAGGCGGCTCGCCACGCAAGGTGATTTTTTCCGGCGTAGGCAAATCGCGCGACGAAATGCGTCTGGCACTATCACACGACATTCTCTGCTTCAACGTCGAATCGATTCCCGAACTGCATCGCCTGAACGAAGTTGCTGGCGAACTCGGCAAACGCGCGCCTATCTCGCTGCGCGTGAATCCGAATGTCGATGCGAAAACCCATCCTTATATTTCCACCGGCCTCAAGGACAACAAGTTTGGCGTGGCCTATGAAGATGCGCTGGAAACCTATCGCGTTGCCGCATCCTTGCCGCATATCGACGTCACCGGCATCGATTGCCATATCGGGTCGCAACTGCTGGATGATGCACCGCTGCTGGAAGCCGTCGACAAGCTGATTGAGCTGATCGATACGCTGGCCGCTGAAGGTATCCATGTTCACCATCTCGATATCGGCGGCGGCATCGGCATCGACTACAACGGCGACAAACCCGTTGCCGTTGGCGACTACCTGACGCGTCTGTTCGCCAAGATCGACGCATGGCGCAAGCAAAAATATAATGGCGCGCCGATCAAGGTCTTGTTCGAACCAGGTCGCTCCATCGTCGGCAACGCCGGCGTATTGCTGACCGAAGTGCAATTCATCAAGCATGGCGAAACCAAGAATTTCGCCATCGTCGATGCTGCCATGAACGACCTGATGCGCCCTGCCATGTACGAGGCCTGGCACGGCGTACAAACCGTCAAGGAAACGAGCATCACCAACGCGCCCGAATACGATGTAGTCGGCCCCGTCTGCGAATCGGGTGACTGGCTGGCACGCCAGCGCGCCTTGCAGATCGAACAGGGTGATCTGCTGGCCATCATGTCTGCCGGCGCTTACGGCATGACCATGTCTTCCAACTACAACACGCGCGGCCGTGCTGCCGAAGTCATGGTCGATGGCAAGAATATGCATTTGATCCGCAAGCGCGAACAGGCTGCCGATCTGTTTGCACTGGAATCCCTACTGCCCTGAACGTCTTCATCAATGTATTGCAAACGAAAAAGGCCGTTCGCATGATCGGCCTTTTTACATGGCACGGCACCATTCACGTTCTTGCCGGTTTGCGTAGCGACCACACGACGCGCATCCCCAGCAGCAATAAGACAATCACACCGAAGATCAGCGGCTGCTCCAGATCATTCTTGCCGGCCTTCATCCACCAATAATGCAAGATCGCCAGCAGTGCGATCACATAGATAAGGCGATGCAACCATATCCAGCGCTTGCCTCCCAGACGCTTGACCATCGCATTCGTGCTCGTCACCGCTAGCGGAATCAGCAAGACAAAGGCAGCGAAACCGACCGCAATGAATGGCCGCCTGATGACATCTTTCCACATCTCGGCCAGATCGAAAAAGTGATCGAACCAGAGAAAGGTTGTGAAATGCAACGTGGCGTAAAAGAAGGTGAATAACCCCAGCATGCGGCGCAAACGCAGCAGCCAATTCCAGCCACTCACGCGGCGCAAGGGCGTGACCGCCAGCGTGATGCAGAGCAGATAAAGCGTCCAGTCACCGGTATTGCGCGTGATGAATTCAATCGGATTCGCCCCGAGGGCATCGGCATAGATGGCCCATGCCAATCGCAGGAAAGGCAACGAGGCTGCCATGAATACCACCACTTTGAACAAAGTGATCTGACGTGGCGAAAGCTGGGCAGGAAACATGGCAAGCGCGTTTGACTGATGGAAGAAGCGATCAGGATCAGTAGAATTTTTTCAGATCCATGCCGCTGTACAGCGAAGCAACCTGTTGCTCGTAACCGTTGAACATCAATGTCGGACGTTTCTTGGTGAAGAAACCATCTTCGCCAATGCGGCGCTCACTGGCCTGCGACCAGCGCGGATGATCGACCTGCGGATTGACGTTCGAATAGAAGCCATATTCACTCGGCGCCGCCCGATTCCATGCAGTACGCGGTTGCTCGCGTACGAAGCGGATCGCAACGATGGACTTGGCCGATTTGAAACCGTATTTCCACGGCACCACCAGTCGCACCGGTGCGCCATTCTGATTAGGCAAGACTTCGCCATACATGCCCAGCGTCAGCAACGTCAGCGGATGATTGGCTTCGTCGATGCGCAATCCTTCCACATAGGGCCAATCCAGCACGGGACGACGCAAGCCATGCATGCTTTCCTTGTCAGCCATGGTCACGAACTCGACATACTTCGCATTGGAAGTCGGCTGCACTTTCTTGATGATTTCGGAAAACGAATAACCGATCCAGGGAATCACCATCGACCAGCCCTCCACGCAACGCAGCCGATAGATACGCTCTTCGAGAGGCGCCAGTTTCAAGAGGCTATCGATATCCAGCGTCATCGGCTTGCCGACTTCGCCTTCAATGCGCACGCTCCATGGCCGTGTCTTCATTGCCTTGGCATAGCGCGCCGGGCTTTCCTTGTCGGTGCCGAATTCATAGAAATTGTTGTAAGTGGTCGCGTCCTTGTAGGGCGTCTGCTTGTCGGCCACCTGATAGACAGTGTTGCTTTTAGCGGCCAGCTTGGTCGCCGTTGTCTGGGCAAAAGCTTCGCGTGACAACATTTCCATCAAGCCGGTGCCAGCCACAGCCCCGACTGCCATTTTCTGCATGAAGGCACGGCGCGATTCGACAATGGCACGCGGCGTGATTTCGGATGCATACGGAAGGTCGATTCCGTTGGGTCTACGTGGGATCAGCATGGCGCCACCTTTTAGAAGACAAGACAATATGCTTCAGACTTGCTGCGCGGAACGGAAGTTCATTGTGACGCAGCCATCGCTCCCATCATGCGCCCACATTCCCATGTCCGCTGAACGCTTGCCGGATGACTAGAGTTCACCGTAGGAATGCAAGCCGGAGAGAAACATGTTGACGCCAAGGAAAGCAAACGTCGTCACCAGCAAGCCGACGATGGCCCACCATGCTGCGACCTGTCCGCGCAAGCCCTTGATGAGCCGCATGTGCAGCCATGCCGCATAGTTGAGCCAGACGATCAACGCCCAGGTTTCCTTGGGATCCCATGACCAGTAGCCCCCCCAGGCCTCGGCCGCCCACAAGGCACCGAGAATCGTGGCAATCGTGAAGAAGGCAAACCCGACGGCGATCGCCTTGTACATGATGTCGTCCAGCACTTCGAGCGAAGGCAAGCGATCGGCCAGAATTCCCTTGGCCTTGAGCAGATAGGCAATCGCCACCATCGCCGCCAAGGCAAACGTGCCGTAACCGATGAAGTTGGCCGGCACGTGAATCTTCATCCACCAACTTTGCAAGGCTGGCACCAGAGGTTGAATTTCACCGGCATCGCGCGACACCATGTACCACAGCAAAAATGCCACGGCGGCGGTAATCACCAGCAAGACAAACGGACCAAGCTGACGCGTGGCGTATTCCTGTTCGTAATAGAGATAGAACAGTGCCGTTACCAGACAGAAGAGGATGAAAACTTCATACAGGTTGGATACTGGAATGTGGCCGATATCGGGACCAATCAGATACGACTCGTACCAGCGCACCAGCATGCCCGTAAAGCCCATGACGACCGCCGCCCAGCACAACCGGCTACCAATGGCCCCACCAGTTTGCGAACGCGCAATCAAACCGCCCCAGTAAAACAAGGTGGACAGGATGAACAGCATGCTCATCCACAGAATCGCGGACTGACTCGAAAACAGATACTTGAGAAAGAATTTCTGCTCGGCCGCCGCCAGCGAGCCGTCGTACAGTGAAATCGCAAACAGGGCGAGCACCGCCATCATCGCCGTCAGCCAGCGCACCGATTTCCAGTGCCAGCCAAGCCACGTAAAAGTCGGCACGGCGCACAGAAGGATCGCCTCTTCGTAGACATCCATGTGATGTCCATACCGACGCAAGGCAAACAGCGCGCCGGCAAGCCATGCAAATGCATACAGCCAGTCGAATGCCGTCAGCCTTTTGAAAAATCCTGCCGGCTGTGCATAAGCCTGTTTCTGTGCGACATCCATGCCATCTCCTTTCGGTAACGTGTCTGCGACACCTGCCTTATTGCGCTTCGTGCAGCGCGCATTTTTTGGTAACTCCGGTGCTACCCGCTCATCCTGGCATGACAACACGTCACGATGCTGGCGGTTGTTGCAATTGTGTTTGCAGCACAGCAAATTCTTTCTCGAAATCCAGGGTCTGTCGTTGCGTACTCATGGCCATCAAAGCATGACTCTGGTGTTCGCCTGCGGCACGAATCCAGATCCACATGCGACGCTCGCGGATATAGAACATCGAGAATACCCCGAGCGTCAATAAAAGGCAGCCAAGATAGACAATGTTTTTCCCGGGCGAGCGCGTGATCTGAAATACCGAAGCCTTTACCTCTTCGAAACCCTGCAATTGCAGATACACGGGGGAACCATAGAAAAAGGCATCGGAGTACGCATTGGCGGAAAGTTGCAGGAAGCGGCCGTGTCGCTCATCTATCGGCATGGCTGGCAAGCCATCCTTTTGCCGTGCCAATTGCCACAAATCCCAGAGACTGCCATTCAGGATCTTCATGAAGATGTCGGCAGCCTTTTCCTGCTCCGCTGCCGGGATGCGTTCAAGAAATTGCGATACCGCCAGATAACCGGCGCTGTCACCATCGCCGGCAAAGATCGTCAAACCGCGCAATGCCGATGCCTGCAACTGTTCGCGCAAGCCATGACTGCCGGAACGCACATCCGGCAAGGCACGACGTGCATAGGCCGCCGCTGCCTGCTCGCGCATGGTCGGCGTCATGAGCGCGGCACGCAAGCGCATCCACTCTTCGACCGAATCGTTGTCGTCAGCCGGAATGCGCAAAAAGCGGAACGGCTCAGCAGGCGATTCGCGCATGCCTGCCAGGAACACATAGGCACCATCGACTTCGACCGGCTGCATGTAGTTGTGATATTCACGTGCCTGACCGTTACGGTCGCGCAGCTTGTATTGCACGCTGGGGCCGACATTCTTGAACTCGCGCACATCGGCCATCTTGGCAGCAGAACCCAGATGACGATCCAGACTCGCAGAGAAACGCTGATTGAAACCTTGTGCCGGATTCACGGCTCGCACATCCTGCCCCTGATGCGCCAGGTTCTCGACATTGAAAGGTCGGAAGCCCGACCACTCGATGGTGTAATCGCCGCCTGCACGCTTGTCCAAAGGCGTTGCACCGCCTACTTCGCCTTTTAATTCGAAGGCTTTCTCGCTACTGCCACGCATCGGGAAAGCACGCACCTGCAGATGACTGCCGCCATCTTCGAAACTCGACTGATAGATGGCGATGCCGCGATAGATGAGCGGCTGGTTCACCTTGATGGTTGCGGGAAAACGCTTGCCGGTTTCATGATCGGTCACGCTCACTTCGCTAACAAACAACTTCGGCATGCCAGTCGAGTAGTACTCGATGATGAAGCGCGACAGTTGAATTGAGAAAGGCAGATCCTGAATCAGCACGCCATCCTGCTGCGGAATGATCGCCGTGCTGCTGGCACCGCCTTCCGGAATCATGGTGTTGCCGCGAAAGCTGGGGTTGCCAGCACCAAGACGATGTGTCGCCGGAATCTCGGCAATCAATCCATTGCCGGCAAATGGCGTCTTGTCGAACAACATCTTTTGTACGCGAATCGGCAAGTCGGAGTCCAGCAAACCGCCGATACAGATGATGACGATGGAGGCATGCGCGAAAATGTAGCCCCATTTATTGCTTGTCCCCTTTCGGGCGGCAATCAAGGTAGCGCCCTCTTTTTCGACAACTTTGGCGCGATAGCCGTGATGACCGATGCGAGCAATGGTCTGTGCCACAAGCACCTCACGCGACGTGCTTTCCTGCCATTCGCAGCGATGCGGGAAGTTGCGCAATGATTGCTCGCGCACATTGTCGCGCCAACTGCGCATGTCGCGCAGCATCTTGGGTGTATTGCGGATCAGGCACAAGGAAGTCGATATGACGAGGAAGCCCATGATGACCATGAACCACCATGCCGAATAGACATTGTAGAGATGCAGCTTGCCGAACAGCGCAAACCAGAACGGGCCGAACTGGTTGACGTAGTTGGTCATCGGCTCGCCCTGCTTGAGCACGGTACCGATGACGGAAGCGATGGAAATCAGCGTCAGCAGACTGATGGCAAAACGCATCGAGGACAACAATTCGACGCTCTCCGCCAGCCAGCGACGTTGCGTATTCAGTTGCCAGCCGCCGGTATTCGTTTCCGTTTCCATCGTCATCCGCTATGCCACTCCTCTGATGCTGCCTGCCGCTTCGTTATGCCGATGCATTTTACTGGCTTGTCACGCGCCTCAACATGGAAAGGGCGCAAAAAAGGGCAGCATCGCTGCCCTTGATTGATCCGAGGGGAAACTTACTTGAGACCGGCCACGTAATCAGCCACTGCCTTGATTTCGGCATCCGACATGCGCTGCACGATTTGCGTCATCTGCTCGCTATTCTTGCGGGCACCGGAGCGAAATGCCATCAACTGCGCTTCGGTATAGGTCTGATGCTGACCGGCCAAACGCGGAAACTGCGCAGGAATGCCGGCGCCATTGGCGCTATGACAAGCAGCACACGCTGGCACGTGCTTCTCGGCGATGCCGGCACGGAAGATTTTCTTGCCCAGCTCGACCGTATCCTTGTTATGTGCGGCGCCAGGAGAAGGCTTGGAGGATTTCACCAGATAGGCAGCGATGTTTTGCATATCCTCTTCGGTCATGCCCTTGGCAATCGGCTCCATGATGGGACTGTGCCGGTCACCATTCTTGAAATTGAGCAATTGCTTATGAATGTAGGCACCATGCTGGGCCGACAATTTGGGGTTTTCTGGCAGAGAGGCATTACCGGAAGGGCCGTGACAAGTAATGCAGGCAGTCACGTTGCGGGCATTGTCGCCCATGTTGTAAAGCATTTCGCCCTTGGCGGGGTCTGGCTTGACGGCAGGTTTCGGCTCGGCGGCATGCGCCAGAGAAAACACCGTCAAGAGGGCGAAAAAGAAAGACTGTACGACCGGTAGGCAAACACGATTCATTCGGACACCTTGAAGACTTATTATTAAAATCTGCCAAGTTGGCAACCGTTTTAGCAACTACTTAGGTGCGACTGGTTCTCCTGAGCTACGCGATGTAACGCCGCATTGTACAATAGCTTTTCGGCATTTTTGCCAGCCCGCAGCTTTTTATCCCCGTCCCTATGTCCCGACTTTGGCAAGCCCGCTTTTTCACTACAGTCAATCATCTGCGTGATTTGCCAAATACGCAAGTTCCCGAAATCGCTTTCGCCGGGCGCTCGAACGCCGGCAAATCGACGGCCATCAACATTCTCGCCAACCAGAAGAAACTCGCGTTCGCGTCGAAAACACCGGGCCGTACGCAGCACATCAACTTCTTTTCGATCGGCGGCGCACACGTCGGCCAGCATCGCAAGGATGCCACGCGTGTCGACGAGATTCAGGCTTTGCTGGTCGATCTGCCAGGGTACGGCTACGCCGAAGTGTCCGGTTCCGCCAAACTGCACTGGCAAGCTCTGCTTGGCGATTACGTGCAACGTCGCGAACAACTCGCTGCATTAATCCTAATCGTCGACGCACGCCGGCCGTTTACCGATCTCGACATCCAGATGCTCGAATGGTTTGCACCAACCGGGAAGCCAATCCACTGCCTGCTGACCAAGGCCGACAAGCTCAATCGCAACGATGGCACCAATGCCTTGCGTGCAGCGCGCGACCTGTTGAAGAGCTACGTCGATCAGGATGGCCAGCCCTTCCCGTTCACGGCACAACTATTTTCCTCGCTCAAGCGAACCGGGATTGAGGAAGCCGATGCAAAAATCCTGTCGCTGCTGGGATTGGATAAAGACGAATCGGAAACTACGACCGATATGGCGGCGTCCCGCGAGCCGGACCACGATTCCGACGCCGGATAAAAAAAGGCCCTGGAGAAAGGGGAGTATCTCCAGGGCAATAACGCCATTTCGCAGTGCGATCTGGCCCCGCTCAGGGAGGAGAAGCGGGAGATGCAAAGCATCTGCTACTAGGATGAAGCTACTGCAAAAAAGTTTCGGCTTTTTCGCATATTTTTTGTGATCGAATTACCATCGATACCAAGCTTTCCACTGTTCTTCATGTTCCTTTCCTTTGCGACAACGCCATGACCAAACCGACTTCTCCTGCCTTTCCCGCCGTCCGCATGCGTCGCATGCGCAAAGATGCGTTCTCGCGCGCCATGATGCGCGAACATACATTGTCACCGGCCGATCTGATTTATCCCGTCTTCATTACCGAAGGCCAGAACCATCGCGAAAAAGTTGCCTCGATGCCTGGTGTCGAGCGCCTTTCCATTGATGAACTGTTGAGCGTCGCCGAAGAGTGTGTGGCGTTGAAAATTCCTGTGCTGGCCCTGTTCCCTGTCATTCAGGCATCGCTGAAAACGCCGGACGGCATCGAAGCCACCAATCCCGATGGTCTGGTGCCGCGCGCCGTGCGCGAACTGAAAAAGCGCTTTCCCGAACTTGGTATCCTGACCGATGTCGCGCTTGATCCCTATACCAGTCACGGCCAGGATGGCGTACTCGATGCGCATGGTTATGTCCTCAACGACGAAACCTGCGCCATCCTGACGCGCCAGGCGCTGACGCAAGCCGAAGCCGGCGTGGACATCGTCGCGCCATCGGACATGATGGATGGCCGCATCGGCATGGTCCGCCACGCGCTGGAAGCGCATCATCACATTCACACGCGCATCATGGCGTACTCGGCAAAGTATGCGTCGGCCTTTTACGGACCGTTCCGCGATGCCGTCGGCTCCTCCGCCACGCTCGGCAAGAGCGACAAGATGACGTATCAGATGGACCCGGCCAACAGCAACGAAGCACTGCGTGAAGTCGCCCTCGATATCGCCGAAGGTGCGGACATGGTGATGGTCAAACCCGGCATGCCTTATCTGGATATCGTGCGCCGCGTGAAAGATGAATTCCGCGTCCCGACCTTCGCTTATCAGGTCAGCGGTGAATACGCGATGATCAAGGCGGCAGCTCAGAATGGCTGGCTCGACCACGATCGCACGATGATGGAATCCATGATTGCGTTCAAGCGTGCCGGTGCCGATGGCGTACTCACGTATTTCGCACTCGACATCGCGCGACGACTGAAACAAGGCTGACTGTTTTTTGTCAAATGGCGGCGACCGCTTGCGTCGCCCAAACGGATCGCCCGACATGCACATCTATCACATCGAAGAGCGCCAGACTTCCGTACTCGACAGTGCCCACATCGCTCCGCCGACCCAAGGTTATCTATGGATTACTTCGACGCACGACGAAATCGGTGCCGATCCTGAAGGCTGGCGCAGTGCGATTGAACAGATCACCGGCATTCGTCCCTACGATCTGCATTTGCAGGACGCGCTGAATCAGAAGCATCCGTCCTACTTCGATTCGACGCAGGATTATGCAATGGTCGTGTTCCGCAAACTTGCGCTGCCGGTCGAGCAAGCGACAACCGCAAATAGCACCGCAAGCGCAAACGACAGCGTCCCGATTCTCGACAAGTTGCGCACGCAACCTGTCACCTTCGTACTGGCCGATCACGTCGTCATCACCGTCCATGCCGCCAATAGCCGCACCATCGAAGCAATGCGCACACGCTTGCTCGATTATCGTTATCGCCCGGAGAACGGCACGCAATACAATCGTCCACCCGCCTCGCCTGCCGAACTGGCCTTGCGCTTATTGAATGCCATGGTTGATCAGTATCTGGATCTGCGACAACCACTGACAGCACAGATCGATCGCTGGCAACGTGCCCTGCTGCACCCGCGCCGCCCGTTTCGCGACTGGAATGCGCTGCTCGATGCACGCATCGAATTGCGCAAGCTCGACCACCTGTGTGAAGAGCAACATGATGCCCTGCAAGAACTACGTGATTATTTTGTCGATAGTACCGGGGACGGCATACATGGCCGCGCCAAGGATTTGCTGCTGGTCCGCGTGCATGACGTGATGGAACACATCACCCGTACACTCAATCATGCAAGGCGGCTCGAATCGTCGCTGGAGTCCGCCGTGCAGATCCACTTTTCCGCGATGGCGCATCGGACCAGCGAGATCATGCGCACACTGACAGTCATCACCGCCCTGTTCATGCCGCTAACGCTCATCACCGGCATCTTCGGCATGAACTTCATCACCATGCCTTTGCTGCAGGACCATTACGGCTTCTGGATCACAGTTGGCTGCATGCTCGCGATCATGATCGGCTTGCTGATTTTCTTTCGGCGAAAACACTATCTGGAAGACCGCATTCTCGATCGAAAGTGAAGACTTAAAACAAAAGCGCCCGGCAAAACTGCCGGGCGCTTTTGTTTTACCAACCGATATTACTTATTCGGCTGTGGCGTCACACGCAGATACGGACGCTCGGCCTTGTAACCTTTCGGGAATTTCTGCTTGATCACCTCTTCATCCTGGATCGTGAGCGGGATGATGACGTCATCGCCATCCTTCCAGTTGCCAGGTGTAGCAACGGAATAGCCATCGGTCAGTTGCAGCGCATCGATCACACGCAACACTTCATCGAAATTGCGGCCGGTGCTCATTGGATACGTGATCGTCAGGCGAATCTTTTTCTGCGGATCGATCACGAACAGCGAACGCACTGTTGCCGTCGCCGATTGATTCGGATGAATCATGTCATACGCCGTTGCCACTGTCTTGTCGGCATCGGCCACGATCGGAAAGCCGACCACAGTCTTTTGCGTTTCTTCAATGTCCTTGATCCAGGATACATGCTTGTCAGCTGGATCGACAGACAGCGCGATCGCCTTGACGTTACGCTTGTCAAATTCGGGGTTGAGCTTGGCCGTCAGGCCAAGTTCGGTGGTACAAACTGGCGTGAAATCTGCTGGATGCGAGAACAGCACGACCCAGGAATCCCCAGCCCATTCGTGAAACTTGATCTTGCCAATCGACGAATCCTGCTCGAAATCAGGGGCAGTATCACCTAAACGTAATGTCATCGCGTTCTCCTTTGGTTTGATGAATGTTTGACTATAGAAGCGTTGGACGCTTTTCCCAACAACAAATATGCATTAAACAAATAACGACTGGCTATGATCACCGCCCGATTCAGAACGAACGGACCAGCTCCAGCGATTGCGTGAATTTTGCTGCATTCTGAAACCCAATCACACGACCGCCACGAATTTCCTGCCCTGACTTGTCGAAGAAGATGATGCCCGGCGGCCCAAACAGATTGAAGCGACGCAACATCGCTTTGTCATCGGCATCGTTCCTTGTGACATCGACTTGCAACAACACCATCTGGTCCAGATGCGCACGTACGTCGGCGTGGGTGAATGTGAATTTCTCCATCTCGATGCATGAGACGCACCAATCCGCATAAAAATCCAGCATCACGTTTTTGCCTGCAGCTTGCTGCAGGGCACGATCAAGATCGTCCACCGTTTTGACGCGTACAAAGCGCACTTCCTCATGCGATGACTCTCTCAAATGGGCAAATGGCGACAAAGCATCGCGTCCACCGGTTGCCACCCCGACCAATTGCAATAAACCACAGGCCAGCAAAAATACCCCGACCGCCTTGGCGAACCAGGCACCTTTCATTCCCCATAACAAATAGCCGCCATAAGCCATGCCCAGTGCGGCCCAGCCCAGCATGAAAACCGCGGCTGGAATAATGGGCGAAATCATCCACAAGGCGACGCCCAGCATCAGTACACCAAAGAGACGTTTCACCGCATCCATCCACGCCCCGGCTCGCGGCAGCAAGGTACCAGCCGACAAACCAATCAATAGCAACGGCACGCTCATCCCCATCGCCATGGCAAACAATGCACTGGCGCCGATGAGAACGTCACGCGTTTGACTGATATATACCAGCGCACCTGCCAATGGCGCTGCGACGCAAGGCCCAACGATCAGCGCCGACAGCGCCCCCATCACAAATACGCCCGGCAATTTACCGGCCGATTGGCGTCCCGAGGCGCCACTCAACCGTGATTGAATCGCGCTCGGCATCTGCAGTTGGTAGACATCAAACATTGCCAATGCCAACCCAACCATCATCAGCGCGAATGTCGCCAGCACCCAGGGCTTTTGCAATGTCGCGGCCAATCCCTCACCAATCAAGCCTGCCGCCGTGCCCAGCGCCGTGTAGACAATCGCCATGCCCAACGAATACACCAGCGCCAATGTAAAGCCGCGACGGCGGCTGACAGTGGCGCCTTCGCCGACGATGATGCTCGACAGAATAGGCAGCATCGGCAATACGCATGGTGTGAAGGCCAATCCGAGACCCAAAAGGAAAAACAGCGGCACGATTACCAGCAAACGACCGCTTTGCAAGGAGCGCTCAATGCGCCCCATATCCGTTTCCGCAATCGCTGCTTCGCTGGCCGATATACCGGCCGGCAACGCATCTGCTGTCGTCAGTAACGCAGGGCTGCCGTCTAGCGTCAGACGCACAGCCGTATCCATCGGCGGATAACACAATCCCTGATCCGAACACCCTTGGCTAGTCGCAATCAAGGTGAAAGGCGCGGACGTTTGCACCGGTACGCGTATCGTCACTTCGCCACGATACGTCTCCACGTCCTTTTGAAAGGTTTCATCGAATTTGATTTTCCCCGGCGGAATGACGGGTGCGCCGAGCACGGCATCGGTCGAGCGAAAATCGAAACGCTCGCGATACATGTAATAGCCGTCCGCAATACGGTAGGTGATCGTGGCGGTTTGCGCATCACTCATGCGCGCCGACAACACGAATGCCTTTTCCGGCGCAAGAAAATCCTCCGCCTGCGCTGCAGAAAATCCCAAGCATAGTGTCACGATAGCCAACAGGTGCAGAACAAGAACTTTTGCGAACTTCATGACTGGCATGTGCAAGTTATGTATGTAAAAACGCGCTTCTAAAAGACAAAGCAAATGGCGACTTTCAGGCATTGTTTGGCGGTGTACTCTCTTCATGTACCCAGTTCAGATAAGCCGGCAATCCGGCGACGACAGGCACAGCAATAATTTCTGGTAGTTCGTAGGGATGCAAGGCTCGAATCGCCGCTTCCACGGCAGCATAAGCGACACTGCTGGTCTTGATTTGCACAGGTGTTTCCGCACTCTCCGCCACGACGCCTTGCCAGCGATAGATCGATTGCATGGGGGCGCCCAGGCTCACGCACGCCGCCAAGCGCTGTTCAACCAAGTGTCGTGCCAGTTGCATTGCCGCAGCGCGATCCGGCATCGTGGTCAAAACAAGCAGCGTGGCAGTATCAGCCGGCATGGATTTCCTCGGTGGAGACAGTCTTTGTGGATAGATGAGCAAACACGCTATCGGTTCATAGCAGCGCGAATGCACGAACTATCTTGCCACAAGAAACCGGGCGCTCCGAAAAAACAAAAGCCAGGCAATGCCTGGCTTTTTCATGATCGGTAAGTAACCCGATTATTCTGCGCTGTTGTCTTCCACTGCTTCGGTGGTTTCTGGACGATCGACCAGTTCAACGAAAGCCATTGGTGCATTGTCGCCAACGCGGAAACCCATTTTCAGGATACGCAGGTAGCCGCCGTTGCGGTTTGCGTAGCGTGGGCCCAGTTCCGAGAACAGTTTGCCGACGATCTCGCGATCGCGCAGACGGTTGAAAGCCAGACGCTTGTTTGCCAGCGTAT
Source organism: uncultured Oxalicibacterium sp. (assembly GCF_913776015.1). Lineage (GTDB taxonomy): Bacteria > Pseudomonadota > Gammaproteobacteria > Burkholderiales > Burkholderiaceae_D > Oxalicibacterium. Next base: position 112,572 of record NZ_CAJYMD010000041.1, read on the forward strand.
CGGTCTTGCCCAGAGTCAGGATCGGTTCGACGACGCGACGCAGTTCCTTGGCTTTTGGCAACGTGGTTTTGATGGCTTCATGACGCAGCAGGGAAACGGTCATGTTGCGCAGCATCGCAAGGCGATGGGAAGAAGTACGGTTCAGCTTGCGAAGGCCGTGACGGTGACGCATGGTATTTCCTTTCAGTTAGTTTGTATCCAGTTCTTCTATCGTTACCCTTGCGGGCAACGCGGACCGGTGAATTGCGAATTATACAGGATGGCACACACTGCACTACCCTGGTACGGCATCAGGGAGCAGCACAAACCGCTCCCTTGATTTCTTACTTGTCGAGACCGGCTGGTGGCCAGTTTTCGAGCTTCATGCCCAGCGTCAAACCGCGGGATGCCAACACTTCCTTGATTTCGTTCAGTGACTTGCGGCCGAGGTTTGGCGTCTTGAGCAGTTCGTTTTCGGTGCGCTGGATCAGATCGCCGATGTAGTAGATGTTTTCGGCTTTCAGGCAGTTTGCCGAACGAACCGTCAGTTCCAGATCGTCGACTGGACGCAGCAGGATCGGATCGACAGCCGGTGCACGCGATGGTGCATCTGCAGGCGCTTCCGTGCCTTCCAGGGCAGCGAACACATTCAGTTGATCCACCAGCACGCGAGCAGATTGACGGATCGCTTCTTCGGGCGTGATCACACCGTTGGTTTCGATGTTGATGACCAGTTTGTCCAGATCGGTACGTTGTTCAACACGAGCAGACTCAACAGCGTACGACACGCGACGGACTGGCGAGAACGATGCGTCGAGGATGATGCGACCGATGGTCTTGTTTGCATCTTCCGACAGACGACGCACGTTACCTGGAACGTAGCCACGGCCTTTTTCAACCTTGATCTGCATGTCCAGCTTGCCACCGGCAGTCAGGTGAGCGATCACGTGATCCGGGTTGATCAGTTCAACGTCGTGCGGCAATTCGATGTCCGACGCCAACACGGCGCCTTCGCCTTCCTTCTTCAGGGTCAGCGTCACGTCATCACGGTTGTGCAGTTTGAACACCACACCCTTGAGATTCAGCAGCAGATCAACAACGTCTTCCTGCACGCCATCGAGCGACGAGTATTCGTGCACGACACCCGCGATCGTCACCTCGGTCGGCGCGTAGCCAACCATCGACGACAGCAGTACGCGACGCAGTGCATTGCCCAGCGTGTGGCCATAACCACGTTCGAACGGCTCCATCACGACTTTTGCGTGACCGGCACCGAGTGCTTCAACTTCAATAATACGAGGCTTCAACAAGCTGTTTTGCATGAAATGTCCTTTTCAATACCCTCGGCTCATTACACCGATAAGGCTGACGGCATTACGAAAAAAGCCCACCAGACGGTGGGCCGGAGAAACGGGGGATTAACGCGAATACAGTTCGACGATCAGCGATTCGTTGACGTCGCCAGCGATTTCGCTGCGATCAGGAGCAGCCTTGAAGGTGCCTTCCATTTTTTTGGAATCAACCGACACCCACGATGGCAAACCGACTTGCTCAGCCAGCGACAGCGATTCAACAATACGCACTTGCTTCTTGGCTTTTTCACGGATGGCAACCACGTCGCCAGCCTTGACTTGGTACGAAGCGATGTTGACAACGATACCGTTGACGGTCAGCGCCTTATGCGACACCAGCTGACGCGCTTCAGCGCGGGTCGAGCCGAAGCCCATGCGATAGACGACGTTGTCCAAACGGGCTTCCAGCAATTTCAACAGGGTTTCACCGGTGTTGCCTTTGCGACGTTCTGCTTCAGCGAAGTAACGGCGGAACTGACGCTCGAGGACGCCGTACATACGCTTCACTTTTTGCTTTTCGCGCAGCTGGTTGCCGTAGTCCGAAGTACGTGCACCCGAAGTGCGACCGTGTTGACCTGGCTTGGAATCCAGTTTGCACTTGGAATCCAGCGAGCGACGTGCGCTCTTCAGGAACAGATCAGTGCCTTCACGGCGGGAGAGTTTGGCTTTAGGTCCGATATAACGTGCCACGAGTTTTTCCTTTATTTATCGATGACGCCTCGGAATGAATCTTCTTGCGAAAACACAATTCATCAGGCGCTAGTCTGATCAGCGTGCAATCAGACAGTGGGCTTAAGAACAAAACCCGCCAAGGACATTGGCGGGCCAGATATGCTACAGGAAAACCTGTCGCAGGAACAGCAATTAGATACGACGACGCTTTGGAGGGCGGCAGCCGTTATGTGGAACAGGCGTCACGTCCTGGATCTGGGTGATCTTGATGCCCAGATTGTTCAGTGCGCGCACAGCCGATTCACGGCCTGGGCCTGGGCCCTTGATACGCACTTCCAAATTCTTGATACCGTATTCGATCGCAACTTTACCGGCGGCTTCAGCGGCAACCTGCGCAGCAAACGGGGTCGATTTACGCGAACCCTTAAAGCCAGCGCCACCCGACGTAGCCCACGACAAGGCATTGCCTTGACGATCGGTGATCGTGATGATGGTGTTGTTGAAAGAAGCATGCACGTGTGCGATGCCTTCAGCAACGTTCTTTTTAACTTTCTTACGCGCACGTGCTGCTGCGGCGTTGTTAGATGCTTTTGCCATAATTCTTTCCTTGAATCCGACGAGTCAAACTGCGACTGGATTATTTCTTCAGCGACTGCGCTGCCTTGCGCGGACCTTTACGGGTACGAGCATTGGTACGGGTGCGTTGACCACGAACCGGCAGGCCGCGACGATGACGCAAACCGCGATAGCAGCCCAGGTCCATCAGGCGCTTGATATTCATCGAGAGTTCACGACGCAGATCGCCTTCGACGATGAACTTCGCGATTTCGTCGCGCAGCTTCTCGAGTTCGTTATCGTCGAGATCCTTGACCTTCTTGGTGGTCGGCACACCGGTTGCTTCGCAAATTTCTTGCGAACGCGAACGACCGATACCATAGATAGCGGTCAGACCGATGACGGTGTGTTGATGGTTGGGTACGTTTACCCCAGCGATACGTGCCATTCGTTATTCCTCAATCAATAACGTTAAATTAACCTTGGCGCTGCTTGTGACGCGGTTCGGTGCAGATCACGCGAACGACGCCTTTGCGCTTGATGATTTTGCAGTTGCGGCAGATCCGCTTGACTGATGCGAGCACTTTCATGTTTGCCCTCTTCCTTACAGTTCTGATTCGTTTTTAAAATTACTTGGTACGGAATACGATCCGTGCCCGGCTTAAATCATAAGGCGTCAGTTCTACCGTCACCTTGTCACCTGGGAGGATGCGAATATAGTTCATCCGCATCTTTCCTGAAATGTGACCGAGCACGACATGCCCGTTTTCCAACTTGACTCTAAAAGTTGCATTCGGAAGATTCTCAAGAATCTCGCCCTGCATCTGGATTACGTCGTCTTTTGCCATTCGTTCGCCTGTTTTCCCTCGCATTAACGCGATGGAATGCCACCCTTGAAATTTGCCTTGCGCAGCAACGATTCATATTGCTGGGACATCACGTAATTTTGTACTTGCGCCATGAAGTCCATGGTCACAACCACAATAATTAGCAACGATGTGCCACCGAAATAGAAAGGCACTTTCCAGCGCGCAATCAGGAACTCCGGCAATAAGCAAACCAGCGTGATATATACCGCACCGGCCAGCGTCAAGCGCGTCAGGATCTTGTCGATGTAGCGGGCCGTCTGATCACCAGGACGAATGCCTGGGACAAATGCACCGCTCTTCTTCAAGTTGTCCGCCGTTTCTCTGCTATTGAATACCAACGCGGTATAGAAGAAGCAGAAGAAAACGATCGCTGCCGCATACAACAAAGCATGAATCGGCTCGCCTGGCGCCATTGATGCTGCAAGATCCTTGAGGAAACGAACCGCAGGATTCGTCGTCTCGCCGGATGTGAACCAGCTCGTGATCGTCGCCGGGAACAGGATGATCGACGATGCAAAGATCGGCGGAATCACACCTGCCATGTTCAGCTTCAGCGGCAGATGACTGCTCTGACCACCGTAAATCTTGTTACCGACCTGACGCTTGGCATAGTTCACGAGAATTTTGCGTTGACCGCGCTCGATGAACACCACCAGATATGTCACCAGTGCCACCACCACGCAAATCAGGATCGCTGCCAGTGCACTCATCGAACCCGTGCGTACCAACTCGAACAAACCAGCAATTGCGCTTGGCAAACCTGCCGCAATACCCGCGAAGATGATGATCGAGATACCGTTACCCAGACCACGCTCGGTGATTTGTTCACCCAGCCACATCAGGAACATCGTACCGGTTACCAACGTGATCACCGTCGTTACACGGAAGGCCAAACCAGGATCAATCACCAGACCGATTTGCGATTCCAGCGCTACCGCAATACCCAGAGCCTGGAACGTTGCCAGCACCAAAGTGCCGTAACGTGTGTACTGCGTAATCTTGCGACGACCGGATTCGCCTTCTTTCTTCAGCGCTTCCAGTTGCGGCGAGACGACCGTCATCAGTTGCATGATGATCGACGCCGAAATGTAAGGCATGATGCCCAGCGCGAAAATCGTGAAGCGGGACAACGCACCACCTGAGAACATGTTGAACATGCCCAGAATGCCGCCTTGATTCTGCTTGAACAACTGTGCCAACTGCTCTGGATCAATCCCTGGCACCGGAATGTGTGCACCGATACGGAATACAACCAAAGCACCAAGCAGGAACCACAGACGCCCCCACGGAAAACCGCTGGCGGCGCCTTTGGCGAGCTGAGGAGTTGTAGCCAATTAATACTCCGAAATCAGACTGCAGATTTACGCAACAGAACCGCCGGCTGCTTCAATTGCTGCTTTCGCGCCCTTGGTTGCGACCAGACCTTTGAGTGTCACCTTCTTGGTGATCTCGCCAGACAGGATGACGCGCACATTGCGAGCCAATTCCGACACGATACCGGCTTGCTTCAATGCCAAGATATCGATTTCGGTGACCGGCAATGCTTCCAGATCGGACAAGCGAACTTCTGCTTTGAACGGGGTTGCCAGCGATTTGAAACCGCGCTTTGGCAAACGACGTTGCAGAGGCATCTGACCGCCTTCGAAACCGACTTTATGGAAGCCGCCCGAACGGGATTTCTGACCTTTGTGACCACGACCCGACGTTTTGCCGAGACCGGAGCCGATACCGCGACCAACGCGACGCTTAGCGTGCTTTGCGCCTTCTGCTGGTTGAATGGTGTTCAATTCCATATTGTTCTCCGTGTGCGAGCCGAAGCTTACGACACTACTTTCACGAGGTACGAAACCTTATTGATCATGCCGCGTACTGCAGGCGTATCTTCCAGTTCACGAACCGAATTGACACGACCCAGACCGAGACCGCGAACGGTTGCGCGATGCGTTTCGCGCGTGCCGATCAGACCTTTGACCAGTTTGACTTTGATGGTATTTGCCATTGCGTTCACCTTAGCCCAAGATTTCTTCAACGGATTTGCCGCGCTTGGCAGCGATTTCCGAAGGCGTATTCATTTTTGACAGACCGTCCAGCGTGGCGCGAACCATGTTGTATGGGTTGGTCGAACCGGTGGATTTCGCCACAACGTTCGTTACACCCATGACTTCAAAAATTGCGCGCATCGGGCCACCGGCGATCACACCGGTACCGTCTTTCGCTGGCAGCATCAGAACCGAGGAAGCACCATGCTTGCCGGTTACGGTATGTTGCAGCGTGCCGTTCTTCAAGGTGACCTTGATCATCTTGCGGCGAGCTTCTTCCATTGCCTTCTGCACGGCGACCGGCACTTCTTTCGACTTGCCTTTGCCCATGCCGATACGGCCATCGCCATCACCGACCACAGCCAATGCAGCGAAACCCATGATACGACCACCCTTGACCACTTTGGTCACACGGTTGACCGCGATCATTTTTTCGCGCATGCCGTCATCAGGCTTGTCGCTTTGCATTTTGGATTGCATTTTTGCCATGACGATTCTTCCTTAGAACTTCAGACCAGCTTCGCGTGCAGCTTCAGCAACTGCCTTGATGCGGCCGTGGTAACGGAAACCGGAGCGATCGAACGCAACTTCGGTAATTCCTGCTTTCAGTGCTTTTTCTGCGACACGCTTGCCGACCAGAGTTGCAGCGGCAACATTGCCACCTGCACCGGTTTGACCGGACAATTCCTTGCGCACTTCAGCTTCGAGCGTGGAAGCCGATGCCAACACCTGTGCGTCAGGACCGATAACGGTAGCGTAGATGTGCAGATTGGTACGATGCACAGCCAGACGGTTGACCTTCAACTCGGCAATCTTGATGCGAGTTTGGCGACCGCGGCGCAGACGTGATTGTTTCTTATCCATCGTCAACCCTTACTTCTTCTTGGTTTCTTTGAGCACAACCACTTCATCCGAGTAACGAACGCCCTTGCCTTTGTATGGCTCTGGCGAACGATAAGCACGAACTTCTGCGGCAACCTGACCGACGCGTTGACGATCGATACCCTTGATCAGGATTTCGGTCTGGGTCGGCGTTTCAACCTTGATACCTTCCGGCATCTGATGAACGACAGGGTGCGAGAAACCCAGCGACAGATTCAGCTTGTCGCCTTGTGCGGCGGCACGGAAACCCACGCCAACCAGGTTTAACTTCTTCTCGAAACCCTTGGTGACACCGTTAACCATGTTATTGACCAGTGCACGGATGGTACCGGACATGGCATTGGCTTCGCGGCTGTCATCGGCAGCGTGAACGTTCAACGTGCCGTTGTTGTTTTCGATTTTCACCAGACCGGTCAAGGCCTGCGACAAGGTACCCAACGGGCCCTTGACGGTGATTTGATCTGCACTGATGGTCACTTCTGCGCCACTTGGCAGTGCAATCGGCATTTTACCTACACGAGACATCTTGCACTCCTTAAGCGACGTAGCAGATCACTTCGCCACCGACGCCGGTAGCGCGTGCTTTGCGATCAGTCATGACGCCACGCGGGGTCGACACAATGGCCACACCCAAACCGTTCATGACGCTTGGAATTTCATCCTTGCCTTTGTAGATACGCAGTCCTGGACGGGACACGCGCTCAAGGCGTTCGATGACTGGACGGCCAGCATAGTATTTCAAACCGATTTTCAGTTCTGCCTTGCCAGCATCTTCTGTTACGGCGAAATCTTCGATGTAACCTTCGTCACGCAGAACGTTGGCAATCGCGACTTTGACTTTTGACGATGGCATGGCCACCGTCGTCTTTTGCACGACTTGCGCGTTGCGGATACGGGTCAGCATATCGGCGATAGGATCGCTCATACTCATAGCTTGTTCTCCTATTACCAGCTAGCTTTAGTCATACCCGGGATCTCGCCACGCATGGCGGTTTCACGGAGTTTGATACGGCCCAGACCGAACTTGCGGAAAGTGCCACGTGGACGACCAGTCAGGGAGCAACGATTACGTTGACGGGTAGGAGCCGAGTTACGCGGCAGCGCCTGCAATTTCAGGCGAGCTTCGTAACGCTCTTCTTCCGACTTTGATTGGTCATCAATGATTGCCTTCAACTCAGCGCGCTTGCCGGCGTATTTCTTCACCAGGTTTGCACGCTTTTGTTCACGGTTAATCAGCGCCAGTTTTGCCATGGCAACCTCAGTTTCTGAACGGAAATTTAAATGCGGCGAGAAGCGCTTTTGCTTCGTCGTCGGTCTTTGCGGTCGTCGTGATAGAAATGTTCATACCACGCAACGCATCAATCTTGTCGTACTCGATCTCGGGGAAAATGATCTGCTCTTTCACACCGATGTTGTAGTTGCCACGACCATCGAACGCCTTGCCCGACACACCACGGAAATCGCGTACACGAGGCAGCGCGACCGTGATCAGACGATCAAGGAATTCATACATCTGCGCACCGCGCAACGTAACCATGCAACCAATCGGGTAGCCTTCACGGATTTTGAAACCCGCAATTGCTTTACGCGCCTTGGTGACAACCGGCTTCTGACCAGCAATTTTGGTCAGATCGCCTACGGCGTGCTCGATGATCTTCTTGTCAGCAACTGCTTCCGACAAACCCATGTTCAGGGTGATCTTCAACAGACGCGGCACTTCCATCGGCGACTTGTACGAGAATTTCGACGTCAGGTCGGCGACGACTTTTTCTTTATAGAATTCTTGGAGACGGGCCATGATCTCTTAACCCTTTACAACTTCGCCGCTCGACTTATAGACACGAACTTTCTTACCGTCCACATCCTTGAAGCCTGCGCGATCTGCCTTGCCGGTTGCTGCATTGAACAATGCAACATTCGACACATGAATTGGCATCAACTTATCGACGATGCCACCGGTTGCACCCGTCATCGGGTTTGGCTTGGTAGCCTTCTTGGCGACGTTCACGCCTTCCACGATAACGTGCTCAGCATCAACGCGACGCTGCACGACACCGCGCTTGCCCTTGTCCTTACCGGACAGAACGATGACTTCGTCGCTTTTACGAATCTTGCTCATCACGACTCCTTACAGAACTTCAGGCGCGAGAGAAACGATTTTCATGAAGCGCTCAGTGCGCAGCTCACGAGTAACCGGTCCAAAAATACGCGTGCCAATTGGCTCCAGCTTTGCATTCAGCAAAACGGCTGCATTGCCGTCGAATTTCACCAGCGAGCCGTCTTGACGACGAACACCCTTGGCGGTACGCACGACGACTGCGTTATAAATTTCGCCTTTTTTGACGCGACCACGTGGCGCAGCAACCTTGACGGTAACCTTGATCACATCGCCGATGCTGGCGTAACGACGCTTCGAACCGCCCAGCACCTTGATGCACAGGACTTCACGCGCGCCCGTGTTGTCGGCTACTTCGAGCCGGCTTTCAGTTTGAATCATAGTATTTTCTTTCCCAACTTAACCCGCTACGCAAAATGCGGTGTCGCGGTCAGTCTTGGTCTCGGCAGCCTGCTCGCAGGCTGATGAGGTGGACGTTTTTCAAAACTTCGATTAGTACAACTGTACGGCACTAACTTTTACTGCAATCCTGCGATCCTTTGCAGGAACGAAGCCCGCCATTATGCATGGCAAACGGCGGGCTTGCAACAACTATTTACAGCACTTGTGCAACCTGCACAACACGCGTAACGGTCCAAGCCTTGGTCTTGGAAATAGGGCGACCCTCTTGAATCTCGACGGTATCGCCTTCCTTGGCTTGGTTGGTTTCATCATGCGCGTGGTACTTATTCGAGCGCACGATGATTTTGCCGTACAGCGGATGCTTGACGTGACGCTCGATCAGCACGGTAACCGTCTTGTCCATCTTGTCGGACACTACCTTGCCAATCAACGTACGCTTGAGCGATTGTTTTGCCTGATCGTTCATTATTTGGCGTCCTTCTGGTTCATGACCGTTTTGACACGTGCGATGTCGCGACGTACTTTTTTCAACTGGGCGGTGTTGCTCAATTGCTGGGTTGCGATCTGCATGCGCAGACCGAACTGCGCCTTGAGCAGATCGTTCAGTTCCTTGGTCAAAGCCGCTTGGTCTTTGCCTTTGAGTTCAGATGCTTTCATGTTAGCCCCTTATTATTGGCCGACTTGACGGACAACGAACGTGGTAGGCAAAGGCAGCTTTGCTGCAGCCAGACGGAACGCTTCGCGTGCCAGGCTTTCATCCACACCATCCATCTCGTACAACATTTTGCCTGGACGAATCTCGGCGACATAGTATTCCGGATTACCCTTACCGTTACCCATACGGACTTCAGCAGGTTTGTTCGAAATTGGCTTGTCCGGGAAAATACGGATCCAGATACGACCGCCACGCTTGATGTGACGGGTCATGGCACGACGTGCCGCTTCGATCTGACGTGCCGTGATACGACCGCGACCGACTGCCTTCAAACCGAATTCGCCGAACGACACTGCCGTGCCGGTACCATGCGAAATGCCGGTATTGCGGCCTTTTTGCTCTTTGCGATATTTTCTGCGTGCTGGTTGCAGCATGATTATTCTCCTGCTTTCTCAGCCGTTGCGCCTTCAGCGCCTTCCGGCTTTTTGGCACGAACACGTTTGGCAGCAGGTGCAGCACCAGGCGCTGCGCCTTCTGGACGCGCAGTGCGAGGACGGCCAGCTGGCTTGCCATCATCACGGCGTGGGCCGCGACGTTTGGTGTCATCTTCCTTGGTCATATCAACTGGCGGCTCACCATTGGCGAGACGATCGCCTTTGTAGACCCAGACCTTGATACCGATAATGCCGTAGGTGGTTTCTGCTTCACCGAAGCCATAATCGATATCGGCGCGCAGCGTGTGCAGAGGCACGCGACCTTCACGATACCATTCGGTACGTGCGATCTCGATGCCATTCAGACGACCCGACGACATGATCTTGATGCCTTGAGCACCCAAACGCATGGCGTTCTGCATCGCACGCTTCATCGCGCGGCGGAACATGATACGTTTTTCGAGCTGTTGAGCGATCGAATCGGCGATCAGTTGCGCATCGGTTTCTGGCTTGCGGATTTCTTCGATGTTGACGTGCACTGGCACGCCCATCATCTTGGTCAGCGCCGACTTCAACACTTCGATGTCTTCGCCTTTTTTACCGATCACAACACCTGGACGCGAGCTGAAAATCGTGATGCGAGCGTTCTTGGCAGGACGCTCGATGACGACGCGACCGACCGAGGCGTTCTTCAGTTTCTTCTTCAGGTAAGCACGAACCTTCAGATCTTCGCTGAGCATGCTGGCAAAGTTGCCATTGCCTGCATACCAACGCGAACCCCAGTTACGTGTAACCGCAAGGCGGAAACCGGTTGGATGTATCTTCTGTCCCATCGTGACTCCTTAGTTACCGACAGTCACGTAAATGTGACAGGATTGTTTAGAGATACGATCACCCCGACCTTTTGCACGCGCAGTGAAGCGCTTGAGGATCGGGCCCTTTTCAACGTAGATCGTTTTCACGACCAACTCGTCGATATCTGCACCATCGTTGTGCTCTGCGTTGGCGATAGCGGATTCCAGCACTTTCTTGACAATCGCAGCGCCTTTTTTCGGGCTGAACTGCAGAATGTTCAAGGCTGCATCGACTTTCTTGCCGCGAATCAGATCAGCGATCAAACGACCTTTCTGATCCGACAGGCGCACGCCTTTGAGGATAGCTTTAGTTTCCATTATTTCTTAGCCTTCTTGTCAGCAGCGTGGCCCTTGAACGTACGGGTCAGCGCGAATTCGCCAAGCTTGTGACCAACCATGTTCTCCGACACATAAACCGGCACGTGTTGCTTGCCGTTATGTACCGCGATCGTCAGGCCGATGAAGTCAGGCATGATGGTCGAACGACGGGACCAGGTTTTGATTGGCTTCTTGTCTTTGTTCGCTTGCGCGGCTTCGACTTTTTTCACCAGGTGGGCGTCGCAAAACGGCCCTTTTTTCAATGAACGTGTCATGTCTTATCCCTTATTTCTTGCCGCGGCGCGAGACGATCATGGAAGTCGTGCGCTTGTTGCTGCGCGTCTTCTTGCCCTTGGTCTGCTGGCCCCACGGAGATACCGGGTGACGACCTGCCGCCGTTTTACCTTCACCACCACCGTGCGGGTGATCGACCGGGTTCATGACCACACCGCGAACGGTAGGACGAACACCGCGCCAACGCATTGCACCAGCTTTACCGATCTTACGCAGGCTGTGCTCGGCATTGCCGACTTCACCAACCGTTGCACGGCATTCAACGTGGATGCGACGCACTTCACCCGAACGCAGGCGAACCTGAGCGTACGTACCTTCACGCGCCATCAGAACAACGCTGGCACCAGCCGTACGTGCAATCTGCGCACCTTTGCCAGGCAGCATTTCGACACAGTGCATGATCGTACCAACCGGAATATTACGGATTGGCAGCGTATTGCCCGGCTTGATCGGCGCTTCCGAGCCGCTCATCAGCTGATCGCCAGCCGATACGCCTTTTGGCGCGATGATGTAACGACGCTCGCCGTCTGCGTACAGCACCAGCGCAATGTGCGCCGAGCGGTTTGGATCGTATTCGATACGCTCAACTTTGGCAGGAATGCCATCCTTGTTGCGCTTGAAATCGATGACGCGATAGTGATGCTTGTGACCACCACCGATATGACGGGTGGTGATGTGACCGTTGTTGTTACGACCGGCCGTTTTCGATTTCTTTTCGATCAGGCCAGCGAATGGACGGCCTTTGTGCAGGTCGCTGTTGACGACCTTGACCATGCCACGGCGACCAGGCGAAGTCGGCTTGACTTTAACGAGTGCCATTACTTAGCCTCCTCGGTGAAATTGATTTCCTGGCCAGGCTTGAGGCACACGAAAGCACGACGAGTATGGTTACGACGACCATTGAAACGACCCGAACGCTTTTGCTTACCCTGACGATTGGCGACCTGCACAGATTCAACTTCAACCTTGAACAGCAGCTCAACCGCAGCCTTGACTTCCAGCTTGGTTGCATCCGGCATCACGAGGAAAACGACTTGTTCGTTTTTCTCGGCAACAAACGTTGCCTTCTCGGAAATAACCGGCGCGAGCAGCACTTTCATCAAGCGCTCTTCGCTAAATTTCTGAATCGCGCTCATGCCAGCATCTCCTCAATCTTGGCCAACGCCGGTTTCGTGATCAGGACCTTCTTGAAGAACACGAGCGAAACAGGATCAGCGTGACGCGGCTCGCAAACCAGCACGTTTGGCAGGTTACGGGACGCCAACAACAGGTTTTCATCCAGGTTGTCGGTGATCACCAACACGGAATCCAGACCCATACCTTTCAGCTTTTGCGACAAGAGCTTGGTCTTTGGCGCATCTACCGACAGGCTTTCGATAACGGACAGACGGTCTTCGCGAGCCAGTTGCGAGAGGATCGAGCAGAGACCTGCGCGATACATCTTCTTGTTGACTTTGTGCGAGAAGTTTTCGTCAGGCGAGTTCGGGAAAATACGACCACCACCGCGCCACAGAGGCGACGACGACATACCGGCACGAGCACGACCCGTACCTTTTTGACGCCATGGTTTTTTGGTCGTGTGGTGAACTTCCTCACGATCCTTTTGCTTGCGGTTACCGCTGCGAGCATTGGCTTGATAGGCAACAACGATCTGATGAATCAGCGCTTCGTTGTAATCACGGCCGAAAATGGTATCCGGCGCAGCAACGTTCGATGCAGCTTGACCTTGATCATTCAGGAGCTTGAGTTCCATGAATTAAGCCCCCTTCTTTGCTTTGACTTTAACAGCCGGAGACACAACAACCTGACCGTTTTTCGCACCAGGAACAGCACCCTTGACCAGCAACAGCTGACGCTCAGCGTCGATGCGTGCGATCTCGAGGTTTTGCGTGGTGGTGGTGACATCACCCAGATGACCCGTCATGCGCTTACCAGGGAAAACACGACCCGGATCCTGCGCCATACCGATGGAACCTGGAACATTGTGGGAACGCGAGTTACCGTGCGTTGCACGACCAGAAGCGAAGTTGTAACGCTTGATGGTACCGGCATAGCCCTTACCAATCGATACGCCTTGAACGTCAACTTTCTGACCAACTTCAAACAAACTGACGGGCACAACATCACCCACCTTCAGTTCGGAAGCGGCAGCAGCGGAAATACGGAATTCTTTGAGCATCGTGCCAGCTTCGACACCTGCCTTGGCGAAATGCCCGGCAGCAGCCTTGTTGACACGGGACGCACGGCGGGAGCCGAATGCGACCTGGACAGCCGAATAACCATCGGTGTCAGGCGTTTTGATTTGCGTCACACGGTTGTTTGACACGTCGAGCACGGTCACAGGGATCGAATCCCCGTCATCCGTGAAGATGCGCATCATCCCAACCTTGCGACCCAAGAGGCCTTGGTTTTGGTTCATTTTTTCTCCATTCCCGCCTACGATTGGGCGGGGCTGATGTATTTAAAACTACAGAAACTGCAAGCACCGCAAGGACTCCAATATGGAATCCTTTACGAAGCCGGAGATTATAGCGTGAGAAAAGGCACTTCACAACCTCAGTTGGCGCACCTTGTTGTTTTCACGCTGTTGCCGATCACCTCAAACCGCAAGGCAACCGGCAGCATGACGATTACTGCAGCTTGATTTCGACGTCAACGCCTGCTGGCAGATCCAGCTTCATCAAAGCATCCACGGTTTTGTCGGTCGGATCGACGATGTCCATCAGACGAACGTGCGTACGGATTTCGAACTGGTCACGCGAGGTTTTGTTGACGTGCGGCGAACGCAGAACGTCGTAACGTTGAATGCGGGTTGGCAGAGGAACCGGGCCCTTGACGACAGCTCCGGTACGCTTGGCGGTGTCAACGATTTCGAGTGCCGACTGGTCGATCAGGCGGTAATCGAAGGCTTTCAGACGAATACGGATTTTCTGGTTTGCTACAGATTTTGGTGCGGTCGACATGTTCATTCCTTAAAGAGCGAACCGCGAGCTTGCGCCCGCGGCAATAAGATGGCGGCATCGCTGCCGCCGCGAATCGAATTACTCGATGATTTTAGCTACGACACCAGCGCCGACGGTACGACCGCCTTCACGGATTGCGAAGCGCAGACCTTCTTCCATCGCGATCGGGTTGATCAACTGAACCGTGATCGACACGTTGTCGCC
>NZ_CAJYMD010000042.1 GCF_913776015.1 uncultured Oxalicibacterium sp.
GGCGTTCTTGAGCAATTCCTTTTCAAGTTGCTGCAGACGATCCTTGAAGAAGGCCAGTTGCGCCTCGTTCATGTAATCCTTTTCGCCCATCTTGAGAATCTGTTCTTCAGTCAGAAGAGTGCCAGGGGCGGTCGTTGGTGCTTTTGGTGTTTTAGTTGCCACTTCGCTTGCCTTTGAAACTACGGAGGGTTCAATATTATCTGCGATCGGTACAGCGGGTTTGCCTGTGCTTTTCGCTTTCGATGCAGACGCGGATTTTTCGACGGTTTTGCGTGCCGTTACGGGCGCTGTCTTTGCAGTTTTCACTGACGTCTTGCTTGCTGTCTTGCTCGCGACCGTGCCGGTTTTTACTGCAGCGGTTTTCGCCGCGCTTGCCGGTTTTACAGTCTTTGCGACACTGGCACGGGTTGCTGCCGGTGTCTTTGAAGCCGGGGATTTTACCGCACTCTTGGCGGCGGTCTTCTTTGCTGGAGCGGCGCTGGTTTTGCTGGCCGGCTTGATCGTCTTGGTCAACGCCTTGACAACCTTGCCTACCAAAGACTTGGCAGCAGTTTTCACGGTTGCGGAGCCTGCGGTTGCCTTGCTTTTGGTGGCAACGACAGGTTTTGGAGCAGCTTTCTTCGGGCTTTTCGCAGCTTTTGTGACGGTTGCGTTCATAGTCTCTCGTCCTTGATGAACCTTACCACGCTCTCGACGGTTACCGCCCCACGACTCCTCTCTCGCGTCCTTGGGCGCCGTCCTCCAGATAATCGAAGCTAGTTTATACCAGACATTGTTTCAAACCGAGAATAAAAGTTTCCTTCGGGAGATTTTGCCCGATGAAGACCATTTTGCTGGCCTTTGGTTCGTTTTCACCCCATTTTGCGCCGATATCGGTGCCCATCAGTTGATGTACGCCCTGGAAAATCACCTTGCGATCGGCGCCGTCCATCCATAGCACGCCCTTGTAACGCAGCATGCGCGGACCGTAGACCTGCACGATGGAGCCCAGATACTCGTCCAGCTTTTCAGGCAGGAACGGGCGGTCGGACTGAAAGACGAACGCGGCGATGTTGTCGCTATGGTGACCATGGTGGTGATCGTGATGTTCGTGATCGCAGTGCTCGCCGCATGCATGGTCGTGTTCGTGCGCGTGATCATGTGCGTGCGCTTCGGCCTGCATGAAATCGGGATCGAGTTCCAACTTGTCGTTGAGGTTGAAGCCGCGCAGGTCGAGTACTTCGCTGATGGCGACCTTGCCGAAATCACTGGTGACAATGGGCGCACGCGGATTGATGCGTCGCAGGCGTGCAATCAGTTCCTCGACCGCTTCGCCATCGACGAGATCGGTTTTGGACAAGAGCAGCTTGTCGGCAAAGCCGATTTGACGTTGTGCTTCTTCGTAGGTGTCGAGCTGATGCATGGCATGCCGCGCATCGACCACGGTGACGACGGCATCGACCAGATATTCGCTGGCGACTTCCTCGTCGATGAAGAAGGTTTGCGCGACCGGGCCGGGGTTGGCGAGGCCGGTGGTTTCGATGACGACACGATCGAACTGCAATTCACGGGCGGCACGACGACGCGCCAGATCGGTCAGACCCATGATGAGGTCGCCGCGCACAGTGCAGCAGATACAGCCGTTGTTCATTTCGATGATCTGTTCGCGGCTTTCCTGCACAAGGATTTCGTTGTCGATATTTTCCTGACCGAACTCGTTTTCGATGACCGCGATCTTGTAGCCGTGCGGTTCGTGCAGGATGCGATTGAGCAGCGTCGTTTTTCCGGCGCCGAGGAAACCCGTCAGGATGGTTGCGGGGATGAGTGCCATGCTTGTTCCTTTGTCGACTGTGCTTGTCTATTTGCGTGGCGATGCGCATTCGGCGCATCGGCCCTTGATGGTGAGTTCGATCTCGTGGCTCTGGAAACCCTTGCCCAGTGTGTCCTGCAGGATTTTCTGTAGTTTCTGGCGCAGTGTGGTGGCACTGCCTTTCTGGCTTTCCATTTCCGTGGTGAACAGCTTGTCGTCCAGATCGTCGATGCAGAACACCTTGGCGCATTGGGTGCATTTGAAATGGCCGTGCTGATGATGCGTGTGGCCGTGTGCATCCTGTTCCTCGATGCCGGCGTTGTAGCGGAAAACGCGGTCGTCGCCGGAAATCTTGTGCGCCAGCCCGGCCTCGGTCAGGCCGTCGAGTGTGCGATAGAGCGTGACGCGATCCATGTCCTGAAACATGTCTTGCACGTCCTGATGCGATAGCGCGTGGCGCGCGCCCAGCAGGGCTGCCAGCACTTTGAGGCGGGCGTCGGTGGTGCGTAACGAGGAACTGCGCAACTGGCTTTCTGCCAGCGTCAGATAGTCGGGGACATTTTTCTTCATGGAGCGACTTTCAGCAGAGAACCGGCATTATGCCGCAACTATGCAATTGAGTTGCATTATGTGGGGCGGATAAATGGGCGAATCGAAAAATTAACGTTCTGAATTGCCGCTGGACTTTTTCTTCGCCCTTGGATGGGCGGCGTCATACACCTGGGCGAGGCGCTGAAAGTCGAGCGAGGTATAGATTTGCGTGGCCGAGATCGAGGCATGGCCGAGCATTTCCTGTACGGCGCGCAGATCGCCGGACGATTGCAGCACATGCGAAGCGAACGAATGGCGCAGCATGTGCGGATGCACGTGGGTTGCCAGCCCGGTTTGTTGCCCATGCGTTTTGAGTCGCAGTTGCACCACGCGCGTGGACATGCGCGCGCCGCGCTCGTTGAGGAACAGTGCATGCGGTTCGAGTTTGACGAGCGTGGGGCGTATGGCGAGCCAGTCTTGCAGTGCCGAGGCGGCCGCACTGCCGATCGGTACGCTACGCATCTTGCTACCCTTGCCGGTGACCGTTACTTCCTGTGCCGCCAGATCGATCCAGCCTTGCGACAGGTAATCGCCATTCTTCACATAATGCAGGTCCAGTCCGACCAGTTCGGAAACGCGCAAGCCACTTGAATACAGCAATTCGAACATGGCGTGATTGCAGCGCTGCGTGGCAGATTGCATGTCGCCGGGCTGCTCGGTGGCGACAAGCCGTACCGCATCGTCCGCCGACAAGGCTTTGGGCAGGGTCTTGCTACGCTTTGGCGGCTTGATGCCATCGACTGGATTGACCGTGATCAGCCGCTGCTCGGCCAGCCATGCAAAGAAGCCGCGCCATGCCGACAGCTTGCGCGCAATCGAACGTGCCCCCAGTCCTTGCGCATGCAGTTGCGCGGCAAACTTGCGAATCTGGAAGGGATCGACTGCCGTGAAGGTCGCCTGCGCGTCCTGGCGCTGCAGCAAGGCGGCCAGTTCCAGAAGATCGCGTCGATAGGCGGTGAGGGTGAGTGCGGCGAGTTGCCGTTGCCCCACCAGATAGTCGAGAAAGTCATCTATCCGGTCGAGGTTGGCAGCAGACATGGGATTCAGTCGAGCAGGCTGGTCAGAGCGGCGCTGGCCGTCTTGCCGATGTTGTCGAGGAAGTCGGTCGCCATATCGGAGGTAAAGCGGGAAGCGTCGGGCGAACCCAGCACCAGCAGACCGAATGCCTTGCCACCATCGGGTGCGCGCAGCGGGATCAGGGCGACCGATTGCACATCCGGCGCTTCTTCGAACCAAGTGGTCGCTTCGAAATCGTTGTTGGCACCGCAGAATGGCACGGTCATGCCATCGGCGAAGAGGCGCGAATCTTCCGACACGGGGGCGGCGAACCAGGCGTGTGCACAGTCTTCCGTCACGCCCCACAGGCGCAACGTCACATGCGGTACATTGAAATGCTGTTGCAGGCCGCTGGTTAGTGCGTGCGGCAGATCGACATCGTTGCGCGCCACCAGCAGATCGCAGGTCCAGGCCTGGAACTTGGCGGCGATCTGGTCGTTTTCCTGGCCGATCCGCATGAGCTCAGCCAGACGCAGTTCCATCACCTTGAATTTCTCGCGCATCACATCCATCTGGCGCTCCTGCAGCGACAGCGTGCGTGCGCCCAGCGCACTCGACAGGCGTACCTGCGCCAGTACTTCGGCGTGTTCTTCGAAAAATTGCGGATGGTTCAGCAGATAATCGGCAACGGCGTTGGAGTCCATGAAGCTATGTCCTGAAGAAGATAAGGGCTGGCACAGGTCGCACCAGCCGCAAAGATGCGGGGAATTCTAACCGACTCTCATCGATAGCGGGCCTGATACGGTTCTACTGGGGGCCTGCCTTATGCGCAGGTCGGGGTTCTGATGCAACGCGGAGCGCATGGGGCGATTGCAGGGTGACGCGGCGAGCCTGATTCGGTGAATTCGTCCGGCTCCGCAATGCCACATTTCAGAGTTCGATTTCGCCTTCGAAGACCGTGACGGCCGGGCCGGTCATCATGACGGGCTGGCCCTGACCGGCCCAGGCAATCGACAGATCGCCACCACGTGTATGGACTTCCACGGGCGAGCTCAGCAGACCGCGACGTATGCCCGAGACGACGGCAGCGCAGGCGCCTGTGCCGCAGGCCAGTGTTTCACCGGCACCGCGTTCGAACACCCGCAGCTTGATTTCATGCGGATTGACGATCTGCATAAAGCCGGCATTGACGCGACGCGGAAAGCGCGGATGGCGTTCGATCAGCGTGCCGTGTTCCTGCACCGGCGCGTTATCGACATCGGCAACCACCTGTACCGCATGCGGATTGCCCATCGACACGGCGCCGATCCAGCAGGTGCCGCCCGGCAGTTCCAGCGGCCACAAGGTTTCTTCGCCTTCGACCTTGCCCAGCAATCCCTCATTGTTGAATGGCACCTCGGCCGGTGCCAGGATCGGTGCGCCCATGTCCACCGTAATGCCACCATCGGCTTCGAGGCGCGGTTCGATGACGCCGCTCATGGTCTGCACGCGGATGGCGGTTTTGTCGGTGAGTTTTTTCTCTGTCACAAAGCGCACGAAAGCACGGGCGCCGTTGCCGCACTGTTCCACTTCGCCGCCATCGGCGTTGTAGATGCGATAGCGGAAATCGACATCGTCACTCTGCGGCTTCTCGACCACGAGAATCTGGTCGGCGCCGATGCCGAAGCGGCGATCGGCGATGAAGCGCCATTGCTCGGGCGTCAGGTTGATTTGCTGGTTGATGGCATCGACCACGACAAAGTCGTTGCCGGCACCGTGCATCTTGGTGAAGGTGAGTTTCATGGTGTGATTATAGTGAGCGGCAGCGCGCCTGTGGGCGCGATCAGTAAATGCCGGGTTCGCCTGGCGGACGCGTCTTGAAGCGCTTGTGCGTCCAGAAATATTCTGCCGGTACTTCGCGCGCGCGGTCTTCGATGAAGCGGTTCATGCGGCGTGTCGCTTCGATCAGATCGTCGCCCGGATAATCTTCCCACGCCGGATAAAAGCGCACGGTCCAGCCTTGATAGTTGGGCAGGTAGGTGGCGATGACGGGGATGATGTGCGCTCCCGTGGCAGCGGCAATACGTGCCGGTGCCGTCAGCGTGGCAGCCGTCGTATGGAAGAACGGCACGAAAGCGGCATCCTTGGCGCCGAAATCCATGTCGGGCAGCATGAAGAACGGCAAGCCTTCACGCATGGCGCGAATGATGGGTTTGACGCCTTCCTCGCGCGAAAACAGTTTGACCGGGCGAAAGCGTGAACGGCCCTTGCGCAGAACCTTGTCGAAGTCCGGGTTTAACTGCTTGGTGTAGATCGAACACAGGGACGATTCGAGCATGACGGCAACTCCGGCGACATCGAGGCCGACGAAATGCGGACACAGCAGGATCGTCGGTTTGGCCGCGATTTGGTCCAGCGGCACACCGGGTTCGATGCGAATCAGGCGGCGCAGGCGTGCCTCCGATGCCCACCACAAAATGCCGCGCTCCAGCACACTACGCGCATAGGCTTCGAAATGGGCACGCGCCACCGTTTCGCGCTGCGCCTCGCTCCATTCGGGAAAGCACAGACGCAGGTTGGTGAGCGTGATGTGGCGACGCTTTTTCTTATATGCATACAGCAGCTTGCCGATCGCTTCGCCGATACGCGCAATCACGCACAACGGCAGCCAGTGCAGCAGCCACAGCAGGCCGAGCATGAGGCGCATGGTCATGATGCCACCTCGTCGGTTGTGTTCGAGGATGATGCAGCTTGCGGCGGCAGTGTTGCACCGGCGGGAATCTTGTAGCGATTGTAGCTCCAGAAATACTGGGCGGGGCGGGTGGCGATGATGGTTTCCATGGCGGCATTGATAGCACGTGCCTGCTGTTCGGCCGTGCCGCTTGTATCGAGTGTGAAAGGTTGCAGATGCAGCTGATAGCCTTGCCCGCGTGGCAGGCGTTCGGCAAAGGCGATGATGATGGCCGCATCGGCCATGCCGGCCAGCTTGGCGGGCAGGGTCATCGTATAGGCTGGCTTGCCAAAGAAATCTGCCCACACGCCTTCGCCTTCCTGTGGCACCTGATCGGGCAGGATGCCGGTCGCGCCACCGCGTCGCAATACCTTCAGCAAGGCACGTACGCCGCTCAGGTTGGCTGGTGCCAGCGACAGGTTATGACGAGCGCGCGCATCTTCGATCAGCGGTTTCAGCGCGGCCTGCTTGGGTGGGCGGTACATGACCGTCAACGGCATGCGCGTGGCGGCAAATTGCGCAGAAATCTCGAAGCAGCCAAGATGCGGCGTCAGGAAAACAATCCCTTTGCCTGCTTCGCGTGCCGCATCGACGATATCCCAGTGTTCGGCACGGATGCTGCGCATGACGCGTTGCGGATTGGCGCACCAGATGAAAGGCAGTTCGAGCGCATTTTTGCCGGCTTCGCCGATTGCCTGGTGCAGGTGTTTGCCAAATCCGGCTTGCGTGATGTTGGTCCGCAAATGACGGCGATAGCGCGGTGATGTCAGATAGACCAGCCAGCCGGCGGCCACACCGAGCGCATGCAGAATCGGTAAGGGCAGGTGGGAAAAAAGACGGAAAAGGGCGACAAGCATGCGATCAGCGGCGGGTGCGCGCAGATGGCGCAGCAGGTTTTGCCTTTTGATTCAAGACGCGTAAAATAGCACAAAGTCGTACCCGCCGAGTTAATGACAACTTGCGAGGCGGTATACAAATTTCGCTAAAGCGTCGCAGGCTCGCCAGGTTGGCCGCGACATCAAACCAACTATATGAAGGGAGTCTGCCTCATGGCAAACGAATATCTGTTTACGTCCGAATCCGTCTCCGAAGGTCACCCAGACAAGGTGGCGGATCAAATCTCCGATTCCATTCTCGACGCGATTTTCGAGCAAGACCCGAAAGCCCGTGTTGCTGCCGAAACGCTGTGCAACACCGGTCTCGTGGTGCTCGCCGGCGAAATCACGACTACCGCTAACGTCGATTACATCAAGGTCGCACGCGACACCATCAAGCGTATCGGTTACGACAATGCCGACTACGGTATCGATCACAAGAGCTGCGCCGTGCTGGTCGCCTACGACAAGCAATCGCCGGACATCGCACAAGGTGTGGATGAAGGTACGGGCATCGATCTCGACCAGGGTGCGGGCGATCAGGGGTTGATGTTCGGTTATGCCTGCAACGAGACGCCGGAACTGATGCCTGCCGCGATCTACTACGCGCACCGCATCGTCGAGCGCCAGGCCGAACTGCGCAAGGATGGTCGCCTGCCGTGGCTGCGTCCGGATGCCAAATCGCAAGTTACGCTCAAGTACGTCGATGGTCGTCCAGTTGCCATCGACACCATCGTGCTGTCGACGCAACACGCGCCGGAGATGCAGCACAAGGACATTGAAGAAGCCGTTATCGAAAGCATCATCAAGCCGGTCGTGCCAGCCGAATGGCTGCAAAAGACGCGCTATCTGGTCAATCCGACTGGTCGTTTCGTGATCGGTGGCCCGCAAGGCGATTGCGGCCTGACCGGTCGCAAGATCATCGTCGATACTTACGGCGGTGCCGCACCGCACGGTGGCGGCGCGTTCTCGGGCAAGGATCCGTCCAAGGTTGATCGCTCGGCAGCGTATGCCGGTCGTTATGTCGCCAAGAACATCGTGGCAGCCGGACTGGCTGAACGCGCGCAGATTCAGATTTCCTACGCGATCGGCGTGGCGCAGCCGACTTCGGTCATGGTGACGACGTTCGGCACGGGCAAGATCAGCGACGAACAGATCGAGCAACTGGTGCGCGAACACTTTGATTTGCGTCCAAAAGGCATCGTGCAGATGCTGGACCTGTTGCGTCCGATCTACAGCAAGACGGCAGCGTATGGTCACTTCGGTCGCGAAGAGCCCGAGTTTTCGTGGGAACGTACCGACAAGGCGCAGGCACTGCGCGCAGCGGCTGGTCTGTAAGGCAGCTATCATGCAGGGCCGGCATCATCCACTTGGGTGATCCGGCCCTTTTTCTTTGGGTTCTTGATGCGTTTTTCTTCAGCGATTCTTGTTGTGGCGTTGGTGGGATGTTTGCCATTTGCCACAGTGCAGGCGGCCAAACCGGTAGAGCCCAAGCCAGCGGCGCTCAAGCCGGCCGAGTTGTGCGAACGCCTGATTCCGCGCATGCCAACCGTCACCCAAAGCATGTGTGTCGAGAGCGGCTTTGTTGCCAGCGGTCGCCAGTCGCTCCAGGGATTTCCCCTGATCAGCAAGGATGTTCACGCGGCGGGCAAGAAGCGGAAGCAGCGCCCTTTGCGAGTACTGATGATGGGCGGTATTCACGGCGACGAACTGACGTCGGCCGCCATCGTCTATCGTTGGCTGGAAGAGGGCATGACCGGGCCGATCGCGCAGAGTATCGAGTGGCGCATCATGCCAGTCGTCAATCCTGATGGCTTGCTGGCGAAAAAGGCATCGCGCGTGAATGCGAACGGAGTGGATCTCAACCGCAACTTCCCGACACCGGGTTGGGAAAGCGAAGCGCCGGCCTATTGGAAAACGCGCACACGTGCCGATCCGCGTCGATTCCCGGGCAACGCGCCCTTGTCCGAACCGGAAAGCCGTTGGGTCGAAGATGAAATGCGTGCTTTCAAGCCGGATGTCATCATTTCCATCCATGCGCCTTACGGCGTGCTGGATTTCGACGGCCCCGCACAGCCGCCGCGCAAGTTCGGTCGCCTGTTGCTGAATCGCGTCGGCATCTATCCGGGCTCGCTCGGCAATTACAGTGGTGTGCACAAGAACGTGCCGGTCATCACGATCGAGTTGCCGAATGCACAAAAAATGCCGCCCAGGGCGGAAGTGCGCCGCATCTGGGTCGACATGCTGCGCTGGATCAACGAGAACGTCGAACGTCAGGATGCGCCGGCTGCACGCACGGTCGATGCGGCCGGGAAAGCCGCTGTCCGCTGACAGGGAATTTGGCCGTGAAAGAGGCAGGAAGGCTGGCGTCGGCCGATTTTTCGATTAAAATGGCGGTCCGCATCAAGGAGCGTTGCGACAGGAGTTCTTCCTGCCAGGCTTGATGCAAGTCTCATCCGCAACTGCGCTCACGTTTCTTTTTTTCTAACGAAAGGAGGGCGTGATGAACGCCGCAGTAATGACTTCCTCTACCAATTTTTCCGATTACATCATCGCCGATCTGTCCTTGTCTGCCTGGGGCGACAAGGAAATCAAGATCGCTGAAACCGAAATGCCTGGCCTGATGGCAATCCGCGAAGAATTCGCGGCTGCGCAGCCACTCAAGGGTGCGCGCATTACGGGTTCGATCCACATGACGATCCAGACCGCCGTGTTGATCCAGACGCTGGAAGCGCTCGGTGCCAAAGTACGTTGGGCATCGTGCAATATCTACTCGACGCAAGATCACGCCGCGGCAGCCATCGCTGCTGCCGGCACGCCAGTTTTTGCTGTCAAAGGCGAAACGCTGGATGACTACTGGGAATACACCCACCGCATCTTCGAATGGCCGAACGACGACAAGGGCGCGCCGGTTTACTCGAACATGATTCTGGACGATGGCGGCGATGCAACGCTCCTGCTGCACCTCGGTACGCGTGCGGAAAAAGACGCATCGGTATTGAACAATCCGGGTTCGGAAGAAGAAATCTGCCTGTTCAACTCGATCAAGAAACATCTGGCGATCGATCCTACCTGGTACTCGAAGCGCTTGCCTGAAATCCTCGGCGTGACCGAAGAAACCACGACCGGCGTGCATCGTCTCTATCAGATGCACAAGGAAGGCAAATTGGCTTTCCCGGCAATCAACGTCAACGATTCCGTCACCAAATCCAAGTTCGACAACCTGTATGGTTGCCGCGAATCGCTGGTCGATGGCATCAAGCGCGCGACCGACGTGATGATCGCCGGCAAGATCGCTGTCATCGCCGGTTATGGTGACGTCGGCAAGGGTTCGGCACAGGCGATGCGTGCTCTGTCCGCACAAGTCTGGGTCACAGAAATTGATCCGATCTGCGCACTGCAGGCCGCGATGGAAGGCTACCGCGTCGTGACCATGGATTACGCTGCGGAACACGGCGACATCTTCGTCACCTGTACCGGTAACTACCATGTGATCACGCATGAGCACATGAAGAAGATGAAAGATCAGGCGATTGTCTGCAACATCGGTCACTTCGACAACGAAATCGAAGTCGCCGAGCTCAAGCAGTACAAATGGGAAAACATCAAGCCGCAAGTCGATCACATCATCTTCCCGGACGGCAAACGCATTATCCTGTTGGCCGAAGGTCGTCTGGTCAATCTGGGTTGCGGTACCGGTCACCCATCGTATGTGATGAGCTCGTCGTTCGCGAACCAGACGATTGCGCAGATCGAGTTGTATGCCAATACCAAGAACTATCCGGTTGGCGTGTATACCTTGCCGAAGCATCTGGATGAGAAGGTTGCTCGTCTGCAGTTGAAGAAACTGAACGCGCAACTGACGACGCTGACCGAAGAGCAGGCCGCGTACATCGGCGTGAAACAGGTCGGTCCGTACAAGCCAGAGCACTATCGCTACTAAATCTGGTCCTACGCTGAGGCAGGCTTCATTGCATTGCTGCCGTACCTGATGTCAGGTACGGCAATTTGCCGATGTCCGGTGAGGGACATCATCAAGGGGAGAAATGACATGCGTTTGTTAATTATCTGGGCAATCAATGCGGCCGCGCTGTTTGCGCTGCCATTCCTGATGTCGTCAATCCGCATCGACGGTTTTGGTACGGCGATCATTGCAGCGCTGGTGCTGGGCCTGATCAATGCGCTGATTCGTCCGATCCTGGTTTTACTGACCTTGCCAGCTACGCTGTTGACGCTTGGCCTGTTCATCTTTGTCATTAATGCGTTGATGTTCTGGGCGGCCTCGGAGCTGGTCAGCGGCTTCCACGTCGCAGGATTCTGGTCGGCCTTCTTTGGCGCGATCGTGTACAGCGTCATTTCGTGGGTGCTGTCCTCGCTTTTACTACAAGAAAAATGACACAACAGAACTTCAGTATCGAGTTCTTTCCGCCCAAGACACCGGCAGGTGTTGAAAAGCTGCGTGCGACCTGCGCGCGGCTGGGCGAGCTCGATCCAAAATACTTTTCGGTGACCTTTGGTGCCGGCGGTTCCACCCAGCACGGCACGCTCGATACGGTGCTTGAGATTCGCAATGCAGGGCATGATGCGGCACCGCATCTGTCGTGCCTTGGCAGTTCACGCGATAGCCTGCGTGCCATCCTGCAGGAATATAAATCGCACGGCATCAAGCGCATCGTCGCCTTGCGCGGCGACCTGCCCAGTGGTTATGGCGCGATGGACATGTCGTCGAGCGAATTCCATCATGCGAACGAGCTGGTCGAATTCATTCGCGCCGAAACCGGCGACTGGTTCCATATCGAAGTGGCGGCCTATCCCGAGATGCATCCGCAAGCCAAGTCGCCGCAGGACGATATCGCCAACTTCGCCCGCAAGGTGAAGTCAGGTGCGAATTCGGCGATCACGCAGTATTTCTACAATCCCGATGCGTATTTCCGCTTTGTTGACGATGCGCAGAAGGCGGGGGTGAATGTGCCGGTCACGGCGGGCATCATGCCGATCACCAATTATTCGCAACTGATGCGTTTCTCGGATATGTGCGGTGCCGAAATTCCACGCTGGATTCGTCTCAAGCTCGCGTCGTATGGCGACGACACCGATTCGATCCGCGCTTTTGGTCTGGATGTCGTGACAGATTTGTGCGAGCGCCTGCTGGCGGGCGGTGCGCCTGGCCTGCATTTCTATACGCTGAATCAGGCAGCCGCGACGCATGCGATCTGGACACGCTTGAATCTGTCGCAAAAATAATTGCGATCCGTCTAAGAAGAAAAGGGCAAAAGACCATGCGTCTTTTGCCCTTTTTTTGCGCCGTACGTTGCAGTTTTACTTAGCGCAGTTTTCTACATCAGCCGTGTTCATGCGCCGCGAAACGACCGTTTTCGGTAAGGATGCAGTCCATTGGTACATCGAATGATTCGGCCTCAAAATGGACCAGGCTGAAAGCGTAGGCCACGCCGACTGTCGCAGGTCGTGGCACGCGTGCCACGGTGCGGTCGTAGAAGCCGCCGCCATAGCCCAGACGAAAATGCTGGGTGTTGAAGCCGACGCAGGGAATCACGAGCGCATGAGGGAAGACTTCTTCGCGTTGCGCTGCTGGTATCAGTACGCCGAGTCGATCCTGTTGCATGGCTTCACCCGGTATCCATTCCACGAACTTTAAGGGCGCATCGTCACTCACAACCGTGGGCAAGGCGAGGCGCACGCCCTGTGCATGCAATTGCGAAAAAGCGGGATGCAGATCGGGTTCGCCGCGCATCGGGGCGTAAACCCCAAGCAGGGCGGCAGCGTTATCGGTGCACCAGGCAAGCAGATGCTGGCCGATGGCCTGATCCATGCGCAGCTTGTCGGTTTCCGACAGGGTTTTGCGCTGCATTAACAAGGGTTTTCTGAGCTGGTTTTTTTGCATGCGTGCGGGGCGTCGCGTGAGTGAAGTCGCATGCTATTCTAGCCGTCAATACTGTGGTCGTTGCAGTCTCTTTGCGAGGCATGGCAGTGATCCTTACCAACAAGGACAGGAAGTTCATGATTGTAAAAAAAGCGTTTGCGCGTTTCATGCTGGCGACAGCCACGACTGCCGCCGCGGTCAGCCTTTCGGCAACGGTATTTGCGCCGCTGGCGCATGCCCAGCGCACGGCCGGATTCGCGACGGCAGATGACGCCTTCCTGGCCCTGCGCGATGCATCGCGGCGTGGTGATGCTGCCAAGGCGGCAGAGATCGCGGCTAGCCTCGGCAATTATCCGATTCCGTCCTATGTCGATTACTACCAGATTCGCCCGCGTATCAAGGATGCATCGGCATCCGATGTTCTCGGTTTCATCGACAAATACCGTGGCACGGCGATCGCCGATCGCTTGCGCAACGACTGGCTGCTGGAACTCGGCAAGCGGCGCGACTGGGCGACCTTCGATGCCCAGTATCCGATGTTCGAACTCAATGACGATACGCAGCTCAAGTGTTATGCGCTGATGTCCAAGGCACTCAAGGGCGGGGACGTGGCAAACGAGGCACGCGCGCTCCTGAGTGCGCCCAAGGATTACGGCGAAGCTTGTGTCGCGCTGATCGGTTTGCTGATGGAAAACAAGCAGTTCGATGAGGATGATCTGTGGTCGCAAATCCGTATTGCCTTCGATACGAACAACGCCGATTTCGTGCGTCGTCTCGTACCGCTGTCGGGCATCGACGATGGTTCGCTGATGACGGCATTCGACAAGCCGGCGCTGATCATCGCGAAGGGACCGGGCTTCCGCCGCGTCAAGCACGAAGTCTATATCGTGGCGCTGGGGCGCGTGGCGCGCAACAATCCGCAGCAGGCTGCCGACGCCTTGTCGTCGAATGATGGCCAGCGCCTCAACAACAAGCAGCAAAAACTCGCGTGGGCACAGATCGCCTTGCAATCGGCCCGCAAGCTGCAACCGGAAGCCGCTGAATACTGGCGTCGTGCCGGCGATGCGCCGCTGTCGAATGAAGCGCATGAATGGAAAATTCGTTCGGCCTTGCGTGCAGGTGACTGGAAGCTGGTGCGTAGCGGTATCGAATTGATGCCGAATGCCTTGCGCAACGATCCGGCCTGGACCTATTGGCTGGGACGCGCACTGGCGGCCGAGGGCAAAAAGCAGAAAGCCGATACCTTGTGGCAATCGATTGCCTCGCAGCCCGGTTTCTATGGGCAACTGGCATTGGAAGAACTGGGGCAACGCACCACGATTCCACCACGCGCTGCGCCGGTGACGGCTGCCGAACTGGCACCGATGGAAAACAATGCCGGCTTCAAACGTGCCTTCAAGTTCTTCGAACTTGGCTTGCGTTTCGAAGGTTATCGCGAGTGGAATTGGGAATTGCGTGGCATGAATGAACGCCAGTTGCTGGCTGCGGCTGAATTCGCACGACGCAATGATGTGTTGGATCGCATGGTCAATACGTCCGATCGCACCGTGGTCGAAGTCAATTACGATCAACGTTTCCCGACGCCGCATCGTAACGTGATGCAGGCGGCGACGCAGAAACTGCAACTGGAGATGGCCTGGGTCTATGGCCTGATTCGTCAGGAGTCTCGCTTCGTTCGCGATGCGCGCTCGCATGTTGGTGCATCCGGCCTCATGCAGTTGATGCCGGCAACGGCACGTTATGTAGCCAAGCGTATCGGTTATAACGATTTCACCGCCGCGCAAGTCAATGAAGTGGAAACCAATGTGCTGCTCGGTACCAATTACCTGAACATGGTGCTCAGTGATCTCGACGGCTCGCAGACGATGGCGACGGCCGCCTACAATGCCGGCCCCGGTCGTCCGCGTGCATGGCGATCGACCCTGGCGCAGCCGGTGGAAGGTGCCATCTTTGCCGAATCCATTCCTTTTGGAGAAACACGCGATTACGTGAAGAAGGTCTTGTCCAATGCCACTTACTACGCCGCCATGTTCGAAAATCGTCCGCAGTCGCTGAAGGCGCGACTCGGCATGGTTGGGCCGGCTGCATTCGTGCCAAGCACGCTTCCCTGATTGACGCCAGACCTTATGCAAACCACCGAACTCGATCCCGGCGTGTCACAGGCGCTCAGCGATGCGCAAAAAAGTGCGCTCAAGCTTGTCATCGCCAACAAGAATTATTCGTCATGGTCGATGCGTCCGTGGGTGTTGATGACGGCGTTTAATATTCCGTTCCAGGAAATCACTGTCCTGCTCGATCGCGAAGATACGGCCAGTCAGATTGCACATTACTCGGCTTCGGGACGCGTGCCGATCCTGTTGACGGGTGAAACCGAGATTTGGGATTCGCTGGCGATTTGCGAATATCTGGCCGAACAGTTTCCCGAGAAATGCATGTGGCCGGAGGACGTCACGGCACGCGCCATTGCGCGCTCGATCTGTGCCGAAATGCATGCAGGTTTCCGCGATCTGCGCAGCGCGATGTGGATGAATATTCGAGCGCGTTTCCCGGGCAAGGGACGTACGGTCGGCGCGCAGGCCGATATCGGCCGTATCAGCGAAATCTGGGAAGATTGCCTGGCGCAGTCGGGACCGAGCGATTTCCTGTTCGGTGACTTTTCGATCGTGGACGCCTATTTTGCGCCGGTGGCCACGCGTTTCCGTACGTATGACGTATCGCTGGGGCCTTTGCTCGATGCCTACGTCGAGCGCGTGCTGACCTATCCGCCCGTGGCGCAGTGGATCAGTGCGGCAGAGCAGGAAACCACGTACATCGTTAAATACGACAGTTATCCCGACTCTGCCGATCCTGCATGAAAACCTATGTCGTTGGCGGTGCAGTACGCGATGCCTTGCTTGGCGTGCCGGTCAAGGACAGGGATTATGTCGTCGTCGGCGCCACGCCTGAACAGATGGTGGCGCTAGGTTACCGACCGGTTGGAAAAGATTTTCCGGTATTTCTGCATCCTTCCACGCACGCGGAATATGCGTTGGCGCGAACCGAGCGCAAGACCGCGCCTGGTTACAGCGGTTTTGTGTTTCACACCGATCCCGATGTCACGCTTGAAGAGGATTTGATTCGCCGCGATCTGACCATCAATGCGATGGCTCAGGATGACGATGGCGAGATCGTCGATCCTTTCGGGGGACAGACGGATTTGCAGCAGCGCCTGTTTCGCCATGTGTCGCCAGCCTTTGCCGAAGATCCGGTACGCATCCTGCGTGTCGCGCGCTTTGCGGCGCGCTTTCCCGATTTTGCCGTGGCGCAAGAAACCAATCGCCTGATGCAGCAGATGGTGGCGCAGGGCGAGGTCGATGCGCTGGTACCCGAACGTGTCTGGCAGGAATTGGCGCGAGGCTTGATGGAACAAAAGCCTTCGCGCATGTTTGCCGTATTGCGCGATTGCGGCGCATTGCAACGCATCCTGCCCGAACTGGATGCCTTGTGGGGTGTGCCGCAACCCGCGCAACATCATCCTGAAATCGATACCGGCGTGCATGTGATGATGGTCATTGATTACGCGGCAGAGCAAGCGTGCAATCTCGCCATTCGCTGTGCGGCATTGCTGCACGATCTGGGCAAGGGCGTTACCCCGCCCGATTTATGGCCGCGCCATCATGGTCATGAAATGCATAGCGAACGGCTTATCGAGGCGGTGGCAAAACGCTTGCGCTTGCCCAACGATTGCCGCGACCTGGCGTTGATGACAGCGCGCGAGCATGGCAATGTCGGTCGGGCATTGGAACTGCGCGCAAATACGATCGTGACATTACTTGAACGCTGCGACGCCTTTCGCAAACCCCAACGTTTCAGCGATATGTTGATGGCATCGGAATGCGATCATCGTGGCAGAACCGGATTCGAGCAGCGGCCTTTCCCGCAGCGCAGCTATTTGCAAGGGGCGATGGAAGCTGCTTGTAGTGTAAATGGTGGCGAGGTGGCGGCGTTAACGCGTCAGCGTTATCCCGAACGTGCCGAGAAAATTCCGGAAGCGATACGCGATGCACGCATTGCCGCCGTCAAGGCTTATATCCACACCCATGCGGCAAGGCAAAACGGCGCACCTGAAGAAGACTAAAAGTTGGCGACGTTGATCGATGCAACGTCGATCACGTCATCGGTACATGGCGACGATTTGCCAGCAGGTAGCTACGCAATTCCGCGCGCGTCACTACGCCATCATGATTGGCATCGATCTTGTCGAAATTGTCGACGATGACGGCAATGCCCGCATTTTTGGCTTCATCTCGCGTGATGCTTTGCACGGGATTGGAAACTTGTACGGCCTGAGGATAATCGTTTTTCGTCATGTGGGCCGTAACGACGGACTGCGCGACGGCAAGGTTGGCGAAAAGCAATGTGGTAATGGTCAAAAGCGTTTTGGCGTTCATTTGATACTCCCCTATCAATAATACGCAGCCCGCTTATTGAAAGCCGAATGTCATATGTTCCCAACCGGATTTACCGATTGTTACACTTGTGACAATTTCATGAAATGAGGCAACATCGCATGAAATAAGGCAATACGTTACGGGCAGGAGGAGTGTGAGCCGATCACTCACCTGTTTCCGTGCGAAATCACACAGTAGGTTTCAAGTTGCTTAACTTGAAATAAAAACGCCATCGAGAACGATGGCGCGAGAGTGTAAAAAAAGCGAAGAACAGCTTAGAACTTGGGGATATGCAGCGTCTTGCTGATCATTAGAGTGCCAGAGAGCGCAAACAACAGGGCGACGGGATGCAATTCCCAAGGACCAATCAACCAGCTACCGCCCCAGAGTGCATCGCCAACCAAGGCTTTCGATGCCATCCAGGCCAGAATGCCGGTAATGACGACACTCGTAGGGATCGGCGTACCTTCAAAATAAGCCACCTTGTCGCCGCCTGCAGAAAGCGATTCTGCCGTGACATTGAAACGCGCCAGACGGCTGACACCGCAGCAGACGAAATAAATCAGTAGGGCACAATCCCATCCGCCTTGCAGGCCCGCGGCAAAGCCAAGTGCGGCGGGGGCGATGCCAAAGGAAATGACGTCGGCCAGCGAATCGAGTTCGCGGCCTAGCGCAGAATGCTGGCGTCGCCAGCGCGCAATTTTCCCGTCGAGTACGTCAAAAATGAAGGCGGCCGGGGCCATGGCGGCAGCCGCATAGAAATGTTGCAGCGACTGGCTGCCCATGTACAGCATTGCCAGAAATACGGCGGCGACGCCACAGGCGGCGTTGCCTAGCGTGAAGAAATCGGCGAGGTGAAACTCGCGCAGCATCGAAAAATGTTTGCGAGGAGGTTTCGTGGTGGACATGGAGTGCGCAGCACCTTTCGTATGTCGGTAGTGGCAAGCCACAACGGTTGAATTGCGTGACAGTATCGCATCGTTCCCGCATCGAGGAAATGCCGTGGCATGATCATTGTTGCGGTTGCATTGCAGGGCGTAAGTCGGTTACCGCACATACATGATGCGCAAGTCTTCCTAGACTGCGAGCTGACGTCACACCCTATTTCATTCCTACAAGGAGGCGCCATGTCATATCGTTCATCGAATCAAGCCGGAAAATGTCTGCTGGGCCTGTCACTGGTCGCTGCCAGCCTGTCGTTTGCCGTCACGGCAAATGCCGCCACCCCCAAATCGGGCGATGCCTATCAGAAGGAACGCCAGGCTTGCATGGACGGCACTTCGCGCCAAGAACGCACCGCTTGCCTGCGTGAAGCAGCGGCTGCACGCGGCGAAGCCAAACGCGGCAATCTGACGGAAAGCTCTTCTTACGATGGTAATGCAACCCAGCGTTGCAATGCCTTGCCTGCTGCCGATCGTGATGATTGCGTACGTCGCGTCCAAGGCGGAGGCACGGTGTCGGGTAGCGTAGAAGACGGCGGTCTCTACCGTGAAACGCGCACCACGGTGCCAGCAGCACCGATGTACGCGCCTATGCCCGCACCTCTGCCACCAGATAATGACCCCAACGCGAATGCAAATGCACGTCCTGCTCCGCCACCAGTGCCTGCTGCACCGATGTATGCCCCAATGCCAGCCCCGGTGCCAGCACGCTGATCTGAGATCAGGAGTCAATAAAAAAAGCGACCATGCGGTCGCTTTTTTCATGTCTGTTTTTCGAGCGGCCGGGTAGCGATGCTCTCAGATAGCTTCTTGCGTATAACGCTGGTAACCACGCGCGCGCAGTTCGCACGCCGGGCACTGTCCGCAGCCATAACCCCAGTCGTGTAACGTGCCACGTTCGCCCAGGTAGCAGGTATGGGTTTCGCTGCGAATCAGATCGACCAGCGTAGTGCCGCCCGTTTGTTTCGCCAGCGACCATGTCTGCGCCTTGTCCAGCCACATCAACGGCGTTTCGAGTTTGAGGCGTGTTGCCATGCCGAGATTCAATGCCACCTGCAGCGCCTTGATGGTGTCATCACGACAATCGGGGTAACCGGAGAAATCGGTCTCGCACATGCCGCCGACGAGTACGGTCAACCCGCGGCGATAGGCAACAGTGGCAGCGACCGTCAGGAACAGCAGGTTGCGCCCGGGGACGAAGGTGTTGGGAAGACCATTTTCCTGCATGGTGATGGCGACATTGCTGGTCATCGCCGTATCAGAAATGCGCGAGATCAGCGACAGATCGATCATGTGATCTTCGCTAAGCCGGGCATCCCAGTCCGCCGAGCTGGCGCGCAGTTGTTGAAGTACGTGCGGTCGTACGGCCAGTTCGATGGCATGACGCTGCCCGTAGTCGAAGCCGATGGTTTCAACGCGCGCATAACGTGCCAGCGCCCACGCCAGGCAAGTCGTCGAATCCTGTCCGCCGCTGAACAGGACCAGTGCGCCTTCTTGGGAAATCATGAATACCTCATCATTAAAGCAGGGAGATTATTGCTTCTGGTCTAAACGAAACAGGCAACCCGAAGGCTGCCTGTTTGGGCCCAAGCGCGATTATAGAAGGAGCGCATTCGGCATGCAGTAATGATGATACTTCTGGCAATGCATGCGATCGATTACTGCCAGTCTTGGTTGTTTGACTTGCTAAGCGGCTTTAATGCACAACGTTACTGCGGGGTTATGCGGGTGATCGTCTGCTCGATGAAATCACCATCCGGTTCTGCAAAACGGATACGTACCGGATACCAGTTTTTCGAGGGGGCCAGCCACAGGTCGATTTTCTGATCCTTGTCGCCATTGCCAGCCGACTTGCTGACCTTGACAGCAGAAATGTCACCCATGCCGGTTTTCAGCGTCTCGGCCTTGCCGACCTTGAATGACCAGGCTTCGGCATTCTTCTGCCCTGCCACGAAAGCGGAAATGGTCGAGCCGGTCTTGAATTTGGCCGGCGTGGTGCGGGCGATGGTGGCTAGTTGCCAAACAATGCTGTTTCTATCCTGTTCGCCACCCTTGATCGGGTAAGTGGCATCCGAAGCATCGAAGCGGATGGTCTTGCTTTCGCGATCAAAGGTCGTGGTGGTTGCTTCCTTGCGGAAACGTTTTTCGATGGACTTCTCCGGGGCCAGACCTTGCGCGTCGACACGGCCTTCACTGCGTGCATCGAGAATCTTGCCGACGATGGAGGCGCGGGTTTCGTTGGCGATCGAATAGCGGCCGTCGCCTGCACGCCACTGCACACCAGCATTG
Source organism: uncultured Oxalicibacterium sp. (assembly GCF_913776015.1). GTDB lineage: Bacteria > Pseudomonadota > Gammaproteobacteria > Burkholderiales > Burkholderiaceae_D > Oxalicibacterium. The sequence continues at coordinate 20,503 of NZ_CAJYMD010000042.1, forward strand.
CCGCTCAGCGACAATCCTTTTTGCACGGCATTGATCGCATAGTCGAGATCGGCGGAAGGCGGCGGATTGGCAGCACCTTTAGCCGTCTGCGCAATAGCAGGAGCCACAGAACAGGCAAGTGCACCTGCCAGCAGCAGGGAAGTAAAAGTCGAATGGCGTGTTTGCTTCATTGTTCTCACCAATAGTGGATTGTCGTTATTGAGACCCGGCAGAGGCTGAAACGTTCAGGCGCGTCAACACCATGTCCAGCACGTCGCCATTCGGTTCCGTGTAACGTAGCCGCACAGGGTACCAGCCGAGTTCGGGCGCCAGCCATATTTCGAGTGTCTGATCGTAGAATCGAGCACGTGGCGCACGCAATAGTCGCCAGGTTTCGATTTCCTTGCCATCAACGCGCATCGCTTCCTTGCCGATGACAGCGATATCCCAAGGTTCTGCCGTACGCGTGCCGGCAACCACGATGTGCAAGCTTGCGCCAGGTTGTATCAGGGTGGGATCGCCGCGACCGATGCCTGCCAGTTGCCAGATGATGCTGGCTCTATCCTGCTCGTTACCGGCACGCGGGTAGCTGTTGGTGGAAGCGGAAAAACTGATGGTTTGGCGTTCGCGATGGAAGTGCGTATTGGTTTCGGCACGGCGCATGCGTTTCTCTGCATACAGTTCCGGGGCGATACCAGTGTCTTCGATACTACCGCTGCTAGTAAAGCGCAAGGCCGTGATGAACAGGACGCCGAACTCGCCTTCGATTTCGTAGCGGTGCGGGTCGGCTTGCCAGCAGATCGTGCCACTACCGTGCATGGGCGAGCCATTCGCTGGTGTTTTTTCTACATCGAAGCGCAACAAGGCGGATGGCAACAGACTCACGCGATAGTTTGGTGTGCTGGCGTCTGCATGTTCTTCGGCGGCGTGCGCCTCGCTGCTGGTACTTTGCGGAGAGGTCGCCGTTTTTTCTTCGGTTGACGCGACTGTAGGTGTTGTCGTGGCATCAGCAGTTGCGCGTTCGATGGTTGGTTCGGTTTGCGGCATTGGCTTGCTTTGTCGCACAGGCTGCTTTTTCATGACTTGTTTTGCCGCTATCGTGGGTTGGGCTGGCGTCGTCATCGCGGGTGGCGTGATGAGCGTGGCAGCGACCACTTCGGCCTGCTTGTAATCGTGCGAGGCGGCAGGTGTGGGTAATGGAATAAGGTCGCTGACGCCAACGATCAATATGGTGTGCAGAAGCAGAGACAGCAGCAAGATCGGCAGCCAGCGCTGGCCTCGAAGGACAGGCCGGGAAGGTATCGAAGAGGTTGCCGAATCGTGCATCGCGCTAGTGTAGCGGCAAGACTTGATCTTGCGCAGGGGTACCCGGCATGGCAGACGTAGAATGACGTTTTTTTTAATAAGTGGATCTTGAGAATGCCGATCAGGAAGTTGCTTCTTTTCGTGTGTCTTGGCATGGTGTGTGCGGCGCACGCTGCCACGCCGATCACTTTGGGCATGATCGATGGGATGTCAGGGCCATTTGCTAATGCCGGCGAGGCCGTGGCGCGCAATCTGCACATGGCGATCGATACCGTCAATGCGCGCGGCGGTGTGCGTTTGCCAGACGGGCGCCATCCCTTGCGGCTGGAAATTTTCGACAACAAGCAGGGCGTGGAAGAGTCGTTGATCGAATTGCGACGGCTTACCGACAAGCGAATTCCTTTTGTCTTGCAGGGCAATAGTTCCGCAGTGGCGGCCGCCTTGGTGGATGCGGTTGAGCGGCACAACCGTCGTTCGCCCGACAATCGCGCCCTGTTCCTCAACTATTCTGCAGTCGATCCGGCGTTAACGAATGCGCAATGCAGCTTTTGGCATTTTCGCTTCGATGCCGATGCCAACATGCGCATGCATGCGTTGACGGAAGTCGTTCGTAACGATCGGCAGGCCAAGCGTGTCTACCTGATCGGTCAGGATTACAGCTTCGGCCGCATGGTGGCGGAAGCGGCACGCACGCAACTGGCCGCCAAGCGGCCCGATATCGCGATTGTCGGCAACGAGCTGCATCCGATCGGCAAGATCAAGGATTTCGCACCTTACGTCGCCAAGATCAAGGCTAGCGGTGCCGATACCGTCATTACCGGTAATTGGGGAAATGATTTGACCTTGCTGGTCAAGGCTGCGCGCGAATATGGTCTGGACGCGAAGTTCTATACGTTCTATGGCAATAGTCTCGGTGCGCCGGCGGCAATCGGCGATGCCGGTGTCGGCCGTGTGCGTGCAGTGGCGGAATGGCATCCGAATGCGGGCGGTATGCAGGCAGGAACTGCCAGCGATGGTTTCTACCGCGCCTTCCATCAACGCTATCCGCAGCCGCAGGACGACTATCCGCTATTGCGCATGCACGTCATGATCGAGATGCTGGTGCAGGCCATCGAACAGGCTGGTTCAACCGAGGCGAGGGCGGTGGCATTCGCGTTCGAAGGAGCACACTATCGCAATGCTTTCCATGATGCGACCATGCGAGCGGCTGACCATCAGTTGTTGCAGCCCTTGTATGTCTCCGTTATGCAGCGCGTGAGTGATGGCAGCATTCGTTTCGATAATGAAGGCAGCGGTTATGGTTTTCGTACAGAACGACGTTTGGCTACAGAAGATACGATTTTACCGACGACATGCAACATGCGCCGGCCGACACGTTGAACGGCTGACTGAGCTAGGAAGAATTCCTTACCTCGATTTTTTGCCTTTTGTTCCCGGATTTTTTGCTCGGATCAATCGCTTATCGATCCGAGCGATAAATGTATTTTTTTAGTCGTCTTCGCAACACACCCGATCGCGTCCGCCTGCTTTCGCTGCGTACAGCGCCTTATCGGCAGACTTCAGGAGATGCGCGGCAAGATTGGGATCTGCTTGACTTGGCGTGCAGGCCGCGACACCCGCACTGATGGTGACAATCCTGTCCGGGTTTGCAGTATGTTCAATGCCAAGCGCACGAATCGCAAGTCGGATTTTTTCGGCAATGGCAATAGCGCCTGTCAGATCGGTGTCTGGTAACAGAACGATCATTTCCTCGCCGCCATAACGCGCTGGCAGATCGGTTGCCCGGTTGGGGCCCTTTTCACGCAACATGCGTCCAATCTGGCTAAGACATTCATCGCCAGCCGGGTGGCCATAGCGGTCGTTGTATTGCTTGAAGCGATCCACGTCGAGCATGATGATGGCAATCGGACTCTGGTTGCGTGCCGCGCGCTGAAATTCGATTTTGTAGGTCGCTTCAAATTTGCGCCGATTGGGCAAGCCTGTCAGAACGTCGATGGAAGCCTGCGTTTCAAGCTCGCTGTTGAGATCCTCCAGTTTTTCCTTGGCATCGCGTAGTTCGTATTCGACAGCATCCTTGGCATTGATCATGTAGACCAGTCGTACACCGATAATGCCGAGCAATAGCAGTAATAAAGTGGTGAGGAAAATGATTTGATAGGTTTGTGTTTGCCAAGTGGCGAAAATATCTTCCTTGGATAAAGCGACTGCGACCAGCAAGGGATATTGTTCGAGATGTCGATAGCTATACAGACGCTCAGTGCCATCGATATTGGCTACCAGCATAGCCGTGCCAACTGGCCCTTTGCTCATGTATTCGCGGAATACAGGACCTTTCGAAATATCGTAGCCGACCGCAGTTTCTTTTTGCGCCAGACGGACTAACAAAATACCCTTGTCAGTTGCCAACAGAATCGTGCCGAAGTTACCTATATTGAATTCTTTATAGTAGTTTCGGAAGAAATCGACACGGATAGTCGCCAGCGCGATACCAGCGAATCGACCCGATTGGTCATTGACTCGACGCGAAATGGTGATGACCCATTCATTCGTAATACGGCCGAGGATCGGTCCAGCGACATGCGGTGCCCTATCGGGGGACTGTGCGTGAAAACGGAAATAGTCACGATCGCTGATGCTGGCCAAGCGCGAGCGATCCGGATAAGAATGTGCGATCACCGCACCCGTTGCATCGTAGACAGACAGGTTGGACAGCATCGGCTGATCTTGCATGATCTCTGTCAGCAATCGGTGCAGTGCGGGTGGCTTTAGACGATGGGTTTCCGTGCTTTCCATTTCTGCGACGATCCCACGCAGGATGTTGTCGGTGGACTTGATCGTGTCGCTTGCCTGCTGCGCCATGGCGCGCGCCATGTTCGCGGTAGCGCCCTTGCTCTGTTCGAGAGTTTGCACCCGTGTCTGCCAGACGCTCCACACCACCAGAAAGATGAGTGAAATCGCAATCAGGTACATGAGAGTCGCGACTGTACCAAACAGCGGACGTTTATTTTCGAGGCGGTTCTGGTGTGCAGGTGGCAACAATTTTGGTCGGACGGGAAGTTCAGGAAATTGGATGGGACATAGTGTACTTCAGTGCCTGACGTAACCAAGATTTTGACATGCTTTAATTGGAGTGGCGGTCGTATAATCGCCCACTTCGTTGCGTCGTTCTTCTCACGGTTTCAATGGTGTCTTGTCAAAAGCATTGTCTTGAACAGTAAGGCCGTGATGTTAATTACTTTCTTTTATTTTCTTTGGCCGTTGATGCGGAAAGGCTGTCGATGATCTGGTTTGCTGCCTATGTGATGGCCGGTGCCTTCGTCGGTGTACTGGCCGGACTGCTGGGAATCGGCGGCGGCATGACGCTGGTCCCCATCATTGCAGCATTGTTCGCAGCCCAGCATTTTGCGCCAGATCACATCGTGCATATGGCATTGGCTACCTGCATGGCTTCGATCGTATTCACGTCGAGTTCCAGCGTGCGCGAGCATCTGAAGTTCGACGGTGTTGATTTCGGTATCGTCAAGCGCATGACGCCGGGTTTGCTGGTCGGCAGTCTGTTGGCGACTTCGGTATCGGCATGGATCCCGCAGCGTCTGCTGGCACTCAGTTTTGCCGTGATCGTGATGCTGGGCGCGACGCAGATCATGCTCAATCGCAAGCCTTCTGCTTCGCGTACGCTCCCTTCCGCTTTTCCGCTGTTCCTGATCGGTGTCGTGTTTGGCATCATTGCCGGTCTGGTGTCGGCGGGCGGGGCGTTTTTGACCGTGCCTTACATGATGTGGTGTGGCGTACCGATGAAGAAGACCATCGGCACCGGCGCCATGATGGGTATTCCGCTGGCGATCGTGGGCACGATCGGTTATGCGATATCGGGCTGGCGCGTGGAGGGTTTGCCGCCGTACTCGGTCGGCTTCATCTTATTGCCGGCGCTGATTGGGATCGTGTGCGGCAGTGTATTCACGGCACCGCTCGGCGCGCGGTTGGCGCATCGTCTGCCGGTCGTGACGCTCAAACGCATCTTCGCCTGCCTGCTGTATGTGCTGGCGGCAAAGATGCTATGGACGTACTGGTGAAGCGCTGCGAATTCAGTTCTTGCGCGAGAACTTGGCGGCCAGTTGATTGAGCTTGTCCGCCCGCTGACGCTCGGCTTCCTCTGCCTTGCGTTGCGCTTCTTCTGCCTGACGCTGTGCCTTGCGCGCTTCTGCATTTTTCTTGAAGCGCTCTTTCAACGTGGTTGCCGCGTGCGAACGATGTTCGTCGGTCACGGCATCGGCTTGGGTGCCGTCCAGATTAAAGCGGGCCGTCGCTTTCTCCATCGCCTTCAGGTAGCGTAGCGAGTTGGTATGAATGCCCAGTGCCGTGCGCAGCATCTTGCGGCTGACATCTGGCCGTTGTGCGAAAAGCTGCTTGTCGATGCCGATGGCAAGGGGCTGAAATTCGCCGAAGACGGGGAAGGTATCCTGCAAATCCTTGAGCAACGTACGTGCGTTGGGAGCGGTGCTTGGCGTGGAGTCGTTGGTTGTCATGAAACTATGTGGGCCAGGTAATTCAGGCGGCAGGATAGCACGGCGTTTGCCTCCGCCTCAATGACATGGAAAAGGAAAGAGGGAATGGTTGCGTTTGATGACCAATTTGATACCAATTTGAACCCGCGTCCTTGGATCGTACTGAAGACGACTTATGACGTGGAAATGTGGATAGAACACCAGAATCGCTACCTGCAATCCGTGGCTGGTAAACATCGTCCTGAACGTTGCGGCATCGCGTTCATGCTTGAAGCAGGTGGTGTGTTGTATTTGCACACAACACAGGAAGGCGTGGTGCTACTCGATGTACCCGAAGAGGCCGAATGGGTAGCGCCTCTGCTGACGGCAGCCACCGGGATTGACGCGCCAAACGGGCAGGTATGGCTTCTGCCGTCTGATTTATTGACGCAACTGTTGCTGGGGTTGAGTCCCTTGCTGTCTGCGACCAGTCTGGTCGTCGATCACGATTTCCGCATGCCAAAGCGTTGATCATTGCAGAGGTACCAATAAAAAAGCCGGTTCTAGTGAGAACCGGCTTTTTACAAGAACCGCTGAGTGTACGGTTTTTGCGCGATCAGGCAGCTTCGGCCGGTTTGTTGTGACGCTTGGCAAGCCAAGTGCCGACGGCGATCACGCCGAGTGCCAGAACCAGACCAGGAACGCTCAGATGGCTGCTGCCGAACAGGGCGATGTCATGGTGCGGGATATGGCTGGCGATCCACGGCTGCACAGCCGTATCCGAGAACAGCATTTCACCGGCAAGGTAGCCAAGCAGGCCGGCACCGAGCGTGATGATGATCGGGAATTTTTCCATGAGCTTCAGCACGATGGCGCTGCCGAACACAATCAGCGGCACGCTGATGGCCAGGCCGATGATCAGCAGCGTGATATTGCCGTTTGCTGCTGCGGCGACACCCAGCACGTTGTCCAGACTCATG
>NZ_CAJYMD010000043.1 GCF_913776015.1 uncultured Oxalicibacterium sp.
TTTTCAATCAATGCGCGCAATGCCTGCCCGCGATGCGAGAGACGATTCTTTTCTTCTGCACTCAGTTCAGCCGCAGTCTTTTGCAAGGACGAAATCCAGAAATGCGGATCGTAGCCAAAACCGCCCTCACCGCGTGCTTCTTCGATCATTTCGCCTTCCCAGCGGCCATCTGCAATGACCGGCTGCGGATCGTCTGCATGACGCACGAACACAAGCACGCAATAGTAGTAGGCCGAGCGATCAGCATGCGGTGCCAGATCAGCCAGCATTTTTTCATTGTTGCGACGATCTGATTTGGGCTCGCCTGCATAGCGTGCAGAATAGACACCGGGTGCGCCGCCAAGCGCATTGATGCACACGCCAGAATCGTCAGCCAGCGCGGGCAATCCGGTCAGGCGCGACGCATGACGCGCCTTGGTGATGGCGTTTTCAATAAACGTGACAAACGGCTCTTCGGCTTCAGGCACATTGAATTCGCCTTGGGTGTGCACCTGATAATCGAGTGGTGCCAGCAAAGCGTTGAACTCCTTGAGTTTGCCGGCATTATTAGAAGCGAGAACGATGGATTGCGGCATGGCAGGCGGAAAGATTCGATAAGCATGCTTGATACGATCGCCACAGATAGCAACCGCATCAAGAAAACAGATAAATGAAACCGCTATTTTACGCGGCGAGACCCAATGCCTGTTTTTGCATGACGATCAAATCGCGAATGCCGTTTTGCGCCAAGTCGAGCAACTGGTTCATGGCTGCGCGATCAAAGGCAGCACCTTCTGCGGTTCCCTGTACCTCAATGAATTGTCCTGCATCAGTCATGACGATATTCATGTCGGTATCGCAATCGGAATCTTCGACGTAATCGAGGTCGAGCACAGGCTGACCGCGATACACACCCACAGAAATAGCCGCCACAAAATGCTTGAGAGGAACAGCATCGATAACGCCCTGCTCGACCAGTTTGGCAAATGCATCATAAGCCGCAACCATGGTGCCGGTAATCGATGCCGTACGCGTGCCGCCATCGGCCTGAATCACATCGCAATCCAGATGCAAGGTGCGTTCGCCGAATGCTTGCAGATCGAAAGCGGCACGCAACGAACGGCCGATCAGACGCTGGATTTCCTGCGTGCGACCAGACTGCTTGCCACGCGCTGCTTCGCGGTCCATGCGCGTATGCGTGGAGCGCGGCAGCATGCCGTATTCAGCTGTCAGCCAGCCCTGTCCTTTTCCTTTGAGAAAGCCGGGAACGCGATCTTCAATACTCGCCGTGCAAATGACCTTGGTATCACCGCATTCAATGAGCACCGAACCTTCGGCATGCTTGGTGTAATGGCGCGTAAGCTTGATGGCGCGCAGCGCATCGGCGGCGCGGCCGCTGGGACGTGTTTCGAACGACATGGGATCAATTCCTGGAAGTGATTTTGGAAGACTTTTCGATCGCGTTACGAATTTCTTCGATCGCTTTTTCGATTTCGGCGTCATTGTACGCGTCTGTCGGCTCGGCATCGACATGGCGCGGCGCCTGAATCGTTGTCGTCACGCTGCCGATCGGCAAGGTGTTGGTCGTGATTGTGCTGTTGTCCTGCAAGCCATCGCTGCTTTCCCACATCATGGCGAGCGCTGTGACGTTGTCGCCCGTCTTGCCTGCAATCGCCGTTGCCGTAGATAGCAACTCCGGTACCGCACGCACGATGGTATTGCTGTGCAAACGATGAGCAAGCTCATGATCGGGTAAAACCGACCACAATCCGTCCGAGCACAACAACATCAAGTCTCCCGCCTGCAAGCTAGCGCGGCGCGATATTTCAACAATCGGCATGTTCGGTGCGCCGAGACAATTGAACAGCTTGTTACGTTCGGGATGCGTGTCGCGCTCCGATGGGTCAACCTTGCCTTGCGCGATCAGGGTTTCGATGCGCGAGTGATCGCGCGTGCGTGCCAGAATCTGCCCTTGTCGCATCCAGTACAGGCGCGAATCACCGCAGTGCGCCCAGATCGCACTATTGTGCTGGATCAGGCAAGCGACAATCGTGGTGCGTGGCGTTTCCGGCAGACTGTGAATTGCGCGATAACGATGAATTTCGCGATGCGCAGCAAGGAAGCTGTCTTCGAGAAAACGTTCGGGCTTCTTGACGTACGTGTTGGCCGTTTCCTGAAACAGCGATGCAATGGTTTGCAGCGCAATCTGCGCTGCCATCTCGCCCATCAGGTGACCGCCCATGCCATCCGCCACGAGCAGCAACAAGGCATCGCGTGTAAAGCTGTAGCCCATGCGGTCTTGGTTGGTCTTGCGACCACCGATCTGGCTTTCCTGATAAACCGAGAAACGCATAGACTGAATCGAAAAATAAAGTGGATATCTAACGCTGCGATCAGCGCGTGTGTTCCTGAATCGTCGTGTCGCCACCATACGATCGCTTGCCGAAACCGCCCAGTATTTTCTTGAGCTTGCGGGCAAGCTGTTGCACACCAGCCGGCTGCACTTCTTCTTGCACAGGTTCACGCAATGCCTTTTGCAAGGCGAACACGCTTTGCGGCCGCTCCAACGGATCGACCATTAACGCCCAACGGATGACCTTGATCAGATCGGCCGAATACACACCTTCGAGCCGGCTGAAATGACTATCCATTTTGTCATTGAGTTTGCGCTGATCTGCCGGCTGCGGCGGTGCCCCAACCATGCACGCAAACATGGAGGCGCCGATGCTGTAGATGTCGGTCCACGGCCCAAGATTCGCATTCTTCACATAGAGCTCTGGCGCTGCAAAACCGGGGGTGTACATCGGGTAGAGCTTGGGCAGATCAGCGGTCAACGTCTGACGAGCAGCACCGAAATCCAGCAAGATGGGCGTACCGTCCACGCGCAAATAGATATTGGCTGGCTTGAGATCAAGATGCAGCAACTTGTTGGTGTGCACTTCGCGCAAGCCATTCATCACATGGCTGAACATTTTGCGGATGAAGCGCTCGGACACCAACGGCTTTTCGCCTTTCTCGCGCCGACGCAGAATATGATCTTGCAACGATCTGCCTGATTCGTAACCCATGACCATATAGACAGTCTCATTGGCACGAAAGAAATTCACCACGCTGACCACATTCGGATGCGAGATACGCGCCAAGGCACGACCTTCCTCGAAGAAGCATTTGAGGCCAATGCGAAACACCGGCAAGTTTTCGGGGGAGATTGCCGGCACCAATTCACCCGGCTGACGCAATGCCAGCGAACTCGGCAGATATTCCTTGATGGCAACCGCGTTACCGTCTTCGTCGTAGGCCAGATAGACGATACTGAACCCGCCAGACGCAATCTTCTTTACAATGCGATATCCAGCGATTTGCAATCCATCCGGCAAGGGTGCATTGTTCTGCGCAGCCATGAAGTTCGACGCTTTCGCTATTCCGGGTTGGCCGCAGTGCTTGACTGAAACGGCGACGTGGGTTTCTGCAGTATTGTCTTGCCTTGTCGTCAACGCTTGCAAGACGACGCGCGTTGAGGATTGTGTGGATAAATCGCCGCTTTGTAAAGAAGAACCAAGGACCGCATCTTGACCATCAGCAGCATGACTGGCTATGCCGTTACCACGCACGAAACTGGTAGCGGTACTTTGACCATCGAACTGAAAAGCGTCAACTCCCGCTTTCTCGACCTGCAATTCCGCATCAACGACGATCTGCGCGCACTCGAACCATTGTTGCGCGAAGCCATCATGGGCCGTATTTTGCGCGGCAAGGTGGAATGTCGCGTCAGCTTCGGTCGCAAAGCTGCCAATGTTGCGGCACCTGCACTGAATCACGCCCTGCTCGCTACACTCAGCGGATTGCAAACAGACATCACGAAAACGTTTGCCGATGCTCGTCCGCTTTCCGTCAATGAATTACTGCGCTGGCCCGGCGTGATCGAAGAAGCCGACATCAGCCAGGAAACTCTGCAAGCCGAAGCTGCAACAGCGATGCAAACCACACTAGCGGCTTTTGTGGAAAGTCGGTTACGCGAGGGGCAGTCCTTGCAGAGTATGTTGCTCTCACGCGTGACCGAGATGGAAGCAATCGTTGAACGACTCACACCATTAATCCCGCAAATCGTTGCGCAGTTTCAGCAAAAAGCCACGGAACGCATGCAGGAAGCGCTGGGGGTGACAATGCGTGCCGATAACGCCGCAGCAACCGTGAGCCGCGAAGAAGCACTGGATCGCATTCGCCAGGAAGTCACGCTGTACGGCATTCGCATCGATATCGCGGAAGAACTGTCGCGTCTGGCTGCACATCTGACGGAAACCCGCGCTATCCTGAAAAAAGGCGGCCAGGTCGGCAAACGTCTCGATTTCATGATGCAGGAACTCAATCGGGAAGCCAACACCGTTGGTTCCAAGGCTGCCGCCAAAGAACTCACAGATGCATCGATGGCGATGAAACTACTGATCGAACAAATGCGAGAACAAGTGCAGAATCTGGAATAAGTCTTTGCCGACGGATACACTTGCACTATTCCCCTACTTTGATTTTCGCGTATGCAGAAGTTTGAACACTCCCCTTCATCCGGCAGCCTGTTTCTGGTCGTCGCTCCATCAGGCGCTGGCAAATCGAGTCTGGTCAACGCGCTGCTGCAGCAGGAGCCCGCGATCAAGCTGTCGATTTCCTATACGACGCGCGCACCCCGCCCCGGTGAAGAGCACGGACGCGAATATTTCTTCACGAGTGCAGAGGATTTTCTCGCACGTCGCGATGCCGGCGAATTTCTGGAATGGGCCGAAGTGTTCGGCAATTACTACGGCACCTCACGCATCCAGATCGCTGACCAGATGGCAGCAGGTACCGATGTATTGCTCGAAATCGACTGGCAAGGCGCGCAACAGATTCGCAAGCAGTTTCCGCATGCGGTAGGCATCTTCATCTTGCCGCCTTCGATTGATGTACTGGAAGAACGATTGAAGAAACGCGGGCAGGATGAACCTCACGTCATCACACGACGTTTGCTCGCGGCAGGCGGTGAAATCGCCCACGCTTCAGAGTTCGAATATGTTATTATCAATCAAGAGTTTACAGTCGCATTGTCTGAGTTGAGCGCGATCGTAAAAGCCACGCGTTGCCGCTTCGCGCAACAGTCAACCCGCAACGCTTCCCTGTTTGCCCAATTGGGCATTCATCCCAATTTGAGCTGATCCAATATTAGGAGTTACACATGGCCCGCATTACCATCGAAGATTGCCTGAAACAGGTACCGAACCGCTTTCAATTGACGCTTGCAGCGACCTATCGCGCACGGCAATTGCTGCAAGGCCACACGCCGAAAGTCGACGCCAAGGACAAGCCAACCGTACTGGCTCTGCGCGAAATCGCTGCCGGTCAAGTCGGTCTTGAAATGCTGAAAAAGGTCCCGAGCTGATTGGGGTAAGTCCCTTTTCTCAATTCAGGCGGTAAGCGATCGGCATGAACCTGACCCACACAGATTCGACACTTCCCATCGCACCCAGTAGCCGGGCGGCGTCTGATCGTTCGCCCCATCAGTCTGCAAGTACACCGCCTGTACAGCCCGGCGTGGCATCCGTCACGCACCTGACCAATCGTCTCGGCGAATACATGACGCCGGCCGAGCTTAAAAAGGTCAAGGAAGCCTACCGTTTTTCCGACGAAGCGCATCTGGGACAGATGCGCATGTCTGGCGAACCGTATATTTCCCATCCGATCGCAGTCGCCGAAATTTGCGCCGACTGGAAGCTGGATGCGCAAGCCATCATGGCCGCCCTGCTTCACGATGTCATGGAAGATCAGGACGTACGCAAGGACGAACTGATCGAGCGCTTCGGCGCACCAGTGGCGAATATCGTCGATGGCCTCTCCAAACTGGAAAAACTGCAGTTCCAAAGCCAGGTCGAAGCGCAAGCCGAGAATTTCCGCAAGATGCTGCTGGCAATGGCGCGCGATGTGCGCGTCATCCTGATCAAGCTGGCCGACCGCCTGCACAACATGCGCACGCTCGGTTCGATGGCGCCGGAGAAAAAGCGCCGTATCGCGCGTGAAACGATGGAAGTGTATGTGCCGATTGCGCATCGCCTCGGTCTGAACAACATCTACCGCGAATTGCAGGAGTTGTCGTTCTCGCATCTGTATCCGATGCGCTATCGCGTGCTGGGCAAAGCCGTTCGCGCTGCGCGAGGCAATCGCCGTGAAGTGGTCAGCAAGATTCTTGAATCCGTCAGTTCCACGCTGGAAGCCACCGGTATTCCGGTGCAAGTGTACGGCCGTGAAAAGACGCTGTACGGCATCTATACCAAGATGGTCAACAAAAACCTGTCGTTTTCGCAGGTGTTGGACGTCTACGGTTTCCGCATCGTTGTGGATAGCTTTGCCAATTGCTATGTCGCCTTGGGGACGCTACACGCGCTGTTCAAGCCGATGCCAGGCAAATTCAAGGATTACATTGCCATTCCCAAACTCAATGGCTATCAATCCCTGCATACGACGCTGATTGGCCCGTATGGCACCCCCGTCGAATTCCAGATTCGTACCCAGGAAATGCATCGCGTTGCCGAATCGGGCGTTGCTGCGCACTGGTTGTACAAGGAAGACGACGAAAACAATCTTTCCGATTTGCAGCAGCGCACGCATGCATGGCTGCAATCGTTGCTGGATATCCAGAAGCAAACTGGCGACTCCGCCGAATTCCTCGAACACGTCAAGGTCGATCTTTTCCCGGATTCCGTGTACGTGTTCACGCCGAAGTCCAAGATCATCGCCCTGCCCCGTGGTGCCACGGCACTGGATTTCGCCTATACGATTCATACCGATGTCGGTGACCAAACCATCGCCGTCAAGATCAACCTCGAACAGGTTCCGCTGCGCACCGAACTGCGCAATGGCGATATCGTCGAGATCATCACGGCACCCACTTCGCGCCCCAATCCGAATTGGCTCAGTTTCGTACGCACCGGCAAGGCACGCTCCGCGATCCGCCATCACCTGCGCACCATCAATCTGACCGAATCGATCGAGCTAGGTCGTCGCTTGCTGTCGCAGGCACTGGTGACACTGAATCTGCCCGCCGAGATTCAACCGGCGCTTGCCGAACGCTTGCTCAACGAATCGAGTGCCAAATCGCTGGATGATCTGTATGCCGACATCGGCGTCGGCAAGCGTATGGCGGCACTGGTGGCACGCCATATCCTTTCACTGATCGAGCACGAAACCGTCGTCGTGCATCCTGATGTCGATCGTCATGGCGAACTCGTGCCCAAGAAGATCGACCCTGTCGTCATCTATGGCAGCGAAGGCGTTTCTGTTCAACTGGGCTCATGCTGCACGCCGATTCCAGGCGATGACATCATTGCGCAGATGAAGCGTGACCAGGGCTTGGTCGTGCATACGATGGATTGCGATGTCGCACGTCGTCAACGCAATAAGGAACCGGATCGCTGGATCGATGTGGTGTGGGGTGCTGATATCGAACGTCGATTCGACTGTCGTATCACCCTGCTTGCACGTAGTGAGAAAGGCATTCTGGCACGCGTGGCGGCAGAGATTGGCGAATCCGATGCCAATATCACCCATGTGGGCATGGACGAAGATAAGGATAATCTGATGACGCATTTGCACTTCACGGTTCAAGTCGAAGATCGCGTCCATCTTGCACGACTGATGCGCAATCTGCGCCGCATCAATGGCGTAACGCGTTTGCTGCGCGCCAAGGGCTGAGCTTCCCAAACTTAGCTGCTTAACTTGTCTCACCGGCTTCCCCCGGAGCCGGATAAGATACCTCCAGCACCACCAATTCTTCCAGCCCACCCGGTGTACGCAGCATGACGGCATCGCCTTCGCGCGCCTTGGTCAAGGCGCGGGCAACAGGTGAAATCCAGCTAATTTTTCCTTTCAGCGGATCGAATTCATCGATACCAAGAATTGTGACCGTATGCTGCTCGCCCGATTGCGTTTCATAGCAGACCGTGGCACCGAAAAATATCTGGTCGCTGCCGTAATGCACGGATGGATCAACGACCTCTGCCAAGTCCAGACGCTTGGTCAGGAAACGGATACGGCTGTCGATTTGGCGCAAGCGACGTTTGCCGTACAAATAATCGCCATTTTCTGAACGATCACCGTTCGATGCCGCCCACGACACTACCTGCACCACATCAGGCCTTTCCACATCGAGCAGATTTAAAAGTTCCTGCTTCATGCGGGCGTGACCTTGGGGCGTCATGTAGTTTTTGGAACCGGGAGGAATGGGTGGCGCGCCGAAACTTTCTTCGTCATCGCCATCTGCTGGATTGTTCGAGCCTTGATTCATGGCCGCTATTGTAGCGTGCTCATTGAAGCTCGATGCAGTTCACATCCCACGTGAAATACTGTTGCTCCACTCGAAGGCACGAATCTGCAAGCCATACAGATCTTCAATCGAAAGGTCGAGCCGTTTCATGGTTGGCATCAACATGGCACCGGTCTGTTCGATGCGCTCGATATATTCCGCCAGCTTGAGCAGGTCACCATAAAAGCCTTTGCGATACAAAAGCGCATCACGTACTTCATCGCTGACCGGCACTTGCAGCACGATCTGATCCATCGATTGTGCCAGCAAGGTATCCATCAACGACATCACGCCGACAGTAAAGGCAATATCGGCCATACAGCGCTGCAATGGAAACAACTTTTCCGCGATCAACTCCAGCAACTTGCCACGCGTGGTCGCCAATTGCAGCAATGGCGAGGAAAAGCTGCTGCCCTTACCGTGCTCCGCATAAAGAAGAATTTGCAACCAGCGCTTGAGCTGGCGTCGCCCCAGAATATTGAGTGCCTGCCCCAACGACTCGATACGCGTGGTGACACCCATACCTGGCGTGTTAGCGAGGCGTAAAAGATTCATGGCAAGTGATGCTTCCTTCTTGATCGTCTGCTCGATATCAAAAGTATCGGCATCGCTGTCGATCAGACTCATCAACCGCAAAATAGCGAGTTGCGAAGGAGCGAGCTTTTTGCCCGTGAGGACGACAGGCCGAGCGAAATAATATCCCTGGTAATAGTCAAACCCGATTTCCAGGCAATCCTTGAATTGCTCGATAGTTTCGACCTTCTCTGCCAGCAGCAATTTACCTTGCTCTTTGAAATAGGCCGTCAGATGCGCAATGTCGGACACTTTCATGCCGGTGATATCGATCTTGATGATTTTCACAAACGGCATCAGTGGCTTCAACGCCTCGTCCTGACACACAACATCGTCAAGTGCAAAATTGAAACCTTGCTCGGTAAGGGAAGCCACACGGCTTACCAGTTCCGGCGTGACTTTAACCGTCTCGAGAATTTCCAGCACGACCTTGTCGCACGGCAGAAAATTCACAAAGTCACAATTCAGAACGGCTGCATCGACGTTGAAGAACCCCAACGATCCACCGATGACATTCCCAATACCCAATTCGGCGGCATGCGCAATGACGGATGCCGTGGCGGAAAGATCGTCCACGACATCAGCGGGACCGCTCAATGCACGACGAAACAGCAATTCGTAAGCAATGACATCTTCACGGGTATTTAAAATGGGTTGCCGAGCCAAGAAGAACTCTTTGACACGCGGGTAGTCATCCGGCAGTTGCTGAGCGAGATCGGTGATCATTAACTGAAAATCTCTCTATACAGTGGCAAAACAGGGCGATCAGCCAATCCTATATGCATATAGCGGCAACCCTGACCTTACCGGATCAGCGTGCTCCTCCTTTACGGCTGTGCATGGCATCTTTATTGAAGCCTTATAAATCCCATGTATTGGGTATGTGCACAGGCGTACATTCATTATTCTGCCGTCATTCCCTAAAGGCAAGTATGAACTTTTGTTAACTCAACGCCAGTTGTTGAAATGCAACCACTTATTCTGCCTTGCGGCGCGGTTTTGCAAGCGCCTCTGATGAGCCGGATTCCAATGTAAAGCCCGCGCCACTATCCGTGCCAAGCACGGAAACGAGGTAAGGCATCACCTCACGCAGTAGAGGCTCAAGCGTCCACGGTGGGTTGTGGATGAACATGCCGCTGCTATGCAAGCCAAAGCCATCGGGTGCTGGTGTGGAAACAGTCAAGGTCACATTGAGCCAGCCGTTGGAAGGAATTTTCTTGAGTCGGTCGGGCATCTGGCGCGACTCCATGCGATTGAGCAGCGGATACCAGACCGCGTAGACGCCCGTGGCAAAGCGGGTTAAACCATCTTTCACCGTATCGACGACGCTGCGGTAATCGCTCTTGTCTTCATACGGCGGATCAATCAGCACGATGCCGCGTCGCGATGGCGGTGGCAATAATGCTTTCAAGCCTTGGAAGCCGTTGGCGCGATCAATCATGACGCGCTTGCCGCGCGCAGGTGTACGCTGGCCCTGCTCGGCCGCATGCGCTTCCAGTTTGCGGAAATTATCTGCCAGCAGCTTGCTGTCCGCAGGATGCAGTTCGAACAAGCGCAGGCGATCCTGTTCACGCAGGATGTGTTCGGCACAGTATGGCGAACCGGGGTAGTAACGCATCTTGCCGCTTGGATTGAGCGACTTGATCAAGTTCACATAATCAGCCACGGCAAGCGGCAGATCGGTGCGATCCCATAGCCTTGCAATACCGGTTTCGTATTCGGCATTCTTGCTGGCGTAATTGCCATCTAACGCATACACGCCCGCACCGGAATGGGTGTCGATGTACATATAGGGCGTGTCCTTCTGGTTCAGGTAGGACAGTAACTGGATCTGGACGAGATGCTTGAGCACGTCGGCGTGATTGCCTGCATGGAAGGCATGGCGGTAACTCAGCATAAGAAGGACTTTCGGGAAAAGAAAAGGGACATCCTGCCGGAAGCAGAAAAAGGAATGTCGTCATTCTATCAAGACCACCTGCCCCCACTCCTGCGGATTTTCATTTGCAACAAGAAAAAACGCCCGCAGCTAGCTGCAGGCGTTTGGTGAGGATGATGGTGAACCGGATCAGTTCGTCGTCACGACTTCTTCGCGCAAGCTGCGCGCTGCCGTCACCATGTTTTCCAGTGCAGCGATGGTTTCCGGCCAGCCACGGGTTTTCAGGCCGCAATCCGGGTTGACCCACAGACGTGCATCAGGAATCACGCCGCGTGCCTTGCGCAGCAGGCGCTGCATTTCCTCGACCTTCGGCACGCGTGGCGAGTGGATGTCGTATACGCCGGGGCCGATATCGTTTGGATATTCGAATTCGCCGAAACCATCAAGCAATTCCATGTCCGAACGCGACGTCTCGATCGTGATCACGTCTGCATCCATCGCCGCGATCCACGGCAGAATGTCGTTGAATTCCGAATAGCACATATGCGTGTGAATCTGCGTATCGTCCTGCACGCCGGAAGCGCTCAAGCGGAATGCCTTGACCGCCCAGTCCAGATAATGCGGCCAGTCAGCCGCCTTGAGCGGCAAGCCTTCGCGGAAAGCCGGCTCGTCGATCTGGATCATGCCGATGCCGGCTTTTTCCAAATCCACCACTTCATCACGCAACGCCAAGGCGATTTGCAAGGCAGTCTGGTCGCGCGGCTGATCGTCACGCACGAACGACCATTGCAGCATCGTCACAGGGCCGGTCAGCATGCCCTTCATCGGTTTGGCGGTCAGACTTTGCGCAAATTCACTCCAACCCACCGTCATCGCTTCTGGACGATAGACATCGCCGTAGATGAACGGTGGCTTCACGCAACGCGAACCATAACTTTGCACCCAGCCGTTCGCCGTAAACGCGTAGCCCCACAGCTGTTCACCGAAATACTCGACCATGTCGTTACGCTCCGGCTCGCCGTGCACGAAGACGTCGATGCCGATCTCTTCCTGCTTTTGCACCACATGACGAATCTCATCGCGCATGCGATTCAGGTAATCCAGATGGCCGAGTTCGCCGCGCTTGTACTGCGCGCGGGCCTGACGAATTTCAGCCGTTTGCGGGAAGGAACCGATATTCGTGGTCGGGAAAGCCGGCAGATTGAAACGCGCCTGCTGTTTGACGATCCGCTCTGCAAACACCGATTGACGCGATGCCGAAATCTGGGCCAGTTCACTCATGCGTTTTTGCACCAGCGGATTGTGGATGCGTGTCGAGGTCTTGCGGCTGGCGGCGGCCAATGCCGCTATCTTGAATTTTTGCGCAATAGCGTCTTGCGCAGCACCTCCGTTCAGTGCCTTCGTCAGCGTCGCGATCTCATCGATCTTTTGCGTCGCAAATGCCAGCCATGTCTTGATTTCAGCATCAAGCTTGGGCTCGTTCGCCAGATCAACCGGCACATGCAATAGCGAGCAACTGGCGCTGACCCACAGGCAGTCACCAAGTTTTTCCTGCAGAGGCTGCAGCGTTGCCAGCGTGGCATCCAGATCGGCGCGCCAGATGTTACGACCATCGATCACACCTGCCGACAGTACGCGGTCCTGCGGCCAGTCCTTGATGAAAGCGGCCAACTGATCGGCACCGCGTACCAGATCCAGATGTACACCCGCGATCGGCAAGCTACTGAGCAAATTGACGTGTTCCTGCACGCGATCGAAATAGGTTGCCAGCAACAGCTTCGGCGCATCACCTTGTAAGGCCTCGTAGGTTGGCTGGAAGGCATTGCGCCACGCCTGATCCAGCTCCAGCGCGAGAATCGGCTCATCAATCTGCACCCACTCCACACCCGCAGCCTTCAAGCGTTGCAAGACGTGCTGATAACCGGCCAAGACTTTCGGCAACAGATCAAACTTGCTTTCCACGCCGGATTTGATTTTGCCCAGGTACAGCAAGCTCAAGGGGCCAACCAGCACGACCTTGGTCTTGTGACCGGCCGCAACGGCTTCGGCATTTTCTTCAAACAGCCAATCCACACCGCCATCGAAACGCACGTCAGCCGTAAATTCTGGGACCAGATAGTGGTAGTTGGTATCGAACCACTTGGTCATTTCCATTGCGAAGTGATCGGCATTGCCGCGCGCCAGCGTGAAGTAATCGGCCAGCGTCAGTTTTTTCGGATCGAAGCCGAAACGCGTTGGCACCGCACCCAGCAAAGCCAGCGTATTCAACACTTGGTCATACCAGGCGAAATCGCCCACGGTGACGACATCCAGACCGGCGTCGGCCTGAGTCGCCCAATGACGGGCGCGCAAGGTTTTGCCCGTTTTCTGCAACGCAGCCAGGTCATTTTCGCCGCGCCAGAATGCCTCGACAGCGAACTTCAGCTCGCGCTGCGCGCCAATGCGCGGAAAACCAAGAATGTGTGCCTTTGCCATGCCAACTCCAGTAACGATCAATCAAATTTCGGAAGCTGGCATCTTGACGGCACTTGCAATATGATTCAAACGATATATTTTAAGAATAATCTTGAATTTTACTAATACAAAATCTCATGCACTCCAACCTTGAGCTGCTTCACCTCAAAA
>NZ_CAJYMD010000044.1 GCF_913776015.1 uncultured Oxalicibacterium sp.
CGCACACCGCGTGGCTGACCGAAATAGATGTCGCCCGTCAATTCGCGCACGATCATGATGTCCAAACCCGAGACGATTTCCGGTTTCAGCGACGAAGCGCCAGCCAGTTCTGGATACAGGATTGCAGGACGGAAGTTGGCAAACAGCGACAGGTGCTTGCGCAGACCGAGAATGGCCTGCTCTGGACGCAGCGAGCGCTCCAGCGTGTCGTACTTCCAGTCGCCGACCGCACCAAACAGAATCGCATCGGCTTCCTTGGCGACCTTCAGGGTCGACTCCGGCAGCGGATGGCCGTGTGCAGCATAAGCCGCACCACCGACCGGCACGGTTTCGGTTTCAAACTTTTCACCCAAGGCGTTCATCACCTTGACTGCCTGATTCATGATTTCTGGGCCGATACCGTCGCCGGGAAGAATTGCGATTTTCATTTGATGAATAACGAGAGAGTTTTAAAAAGAAATCTTTTAGGAGCAGCGCCGATCAGATCGTGTTCGACAGCCAGGGCTGCGCCTGCAAATGGCGCTCTTCAAAGGCGCGAATGCTGTCCGCTTTCTGCAGCGTCAAACCGATATCGTCGAGGCCGTTCATCATGCAGTACTTGCGGAAGGCATCGATCTCGAACGGATAGTTGGTTGCACCATTAGTCGTACCGATCAACTGCTTTTCCAGATCGATGACGAGACGGAAACCCGGGAAGGCCTTGACCTCATCGAACAGATGATCGATTTGCGATTCGGTCAGTACGACCGGCAGCAAGCCGTTCTTGTAGCAGTTGTTGAAGAAAATATCGGCAAAGCTCGGTGCCACCACGGCGCGGAAACCATATTGCGACAACGCCCACGGCGCATGCTCGCGCGACGAACCGCAGCCGAAGTTCTTGCGCGTCAGCAGAATCGAGGCGCCCTGATAGCGCGGCTGATTCAGCACGAAATCGGGATTGATCGGACGTTGCGAATTGTCCTGACCCGGCTGACCGACATCCAGATAACGCCATTCATCGAACAGATTGGGGCCGAAGCCAGTGCGCTTGATCGACTTCAGGAATTGCTTGGGAATGATGGCATCGGTATCGACATTGGCGCGATCCAGCGGCGCCACGAGGCCATCGAGAACTGTGAATTTTTCCATGTTTTTCTACCATTGAATGGCGAGCTGCACGCTGTCGCGCATCTCGCCGGATGCTTCGTTACAGCTTGCGTACGTCGACGAAATGACCTTCGATACCGGCCGCTGCCGCCATCGCCGGGCTGACCAGATGCGTACGGCCGCCTGCGCCCTGACGACCTTCGAAGTTGCGGTTCGAGGTCGAGGCGCAACGCTCGCCCGGCTCCAGACGGTCGGCGTTCATCGCCAGACACATCGAGCAACCCGGTTCACGCCATTCGAAACCGGCATCCTTGAAAATCTTGTCCAGCCCTTCGCGTTCGGCCTGCTCCTTCACCAAACCGGAGCCCGGCACCACCATCGCCAGCTTGACGTTGGAAGCGCGGTGCTTGCCACGCACCACGGCAGCGGCGGCGCGCAAATCCTCGATACGCGAATTGGTGCATGAACCGATGAACACCTTGTCGATACGAATGTCTTCGATTGGCGTGTTCGGCTTCAGGCCCATGTACACCAGCGCCTTTTCCATGCCATCGCGCTTGACCGGATCTTTTTCCTTGTCGGGATCGGGTACGCGATCATCAATCGCCACGACCATCTCGGGCGAAGTGCCCCAGCTGACTTGCGGCTTGATTTCGGCGGCGTCCAGCGTCACGACCATATCGAACTTGGCACCGGCGTCGGAATGCAGCGTGCGCCAGTAGTCAACGGCGCGATCCCAGTGCGGGCCGACTGGCGAGAAAGGACGATTCTTGACGTAATTGATGGTCGTGTCATCGACAGCAACCATGCCGGCACGAGCGCCCGCCTCGATCGCCATGTTACAGACCGTCATGCGGCCTTCCATCGACAGCGAGCGAATCGCCGAACCGGCAAACTCGATGGCATAACCGGTACCGCCAGCGGTGCCGATCTTGCCAATAATGGCCAGCACGATATCCTTGGCCGTCACGCCTTTCGGCAACACGCCATCGACTTGCACCAGCATGGCTTTGGACTTCTTCGCCAAAAGCGTTTGCGTCGCCAGCACGTGCTCGACTTCGGACGTGCCAATGCCGTGCGCCAGCGCCGCAAAGGCGCCGTGCGTCGAGGTATGCGAATCGCCGCAGACAACCGTCATGCCCGGCAGCGTCGCCCCCTGCTCAGGGCCGATCACGTGCACAATCCCCTGACGCTTGTCGCGCATGCTGAAATAGGTCAGTCCGAAGGTATGGGCATTGCTGTCAAGCGTCTCTACCTGCAGGCGCGAGGTCGGATCGGCGATGCCTTCGGTACGATCGGTGGTCGGCACGTTGTGATCGGCCACCATCAAATTGGCCGACTTGCGCCATGGTTGACGCCCTGCCAAGCGTAGCCCTTCGAACGCCTGCGGACTAGTCACTTCGTGCAGCAGGTGACGATCGATATAGAGCACTGTCGTTCCGTCTTCGGCGGTTTCGACGACATGCGACTGCCAGAGTTTGTCGTAGAGCGTTTGAGCCATGATTCGCGTGAAATGTAGTCAGCGACAAGGCCATATCGCGCCTCGTCTGGAAAGCTCTCGATTATGCCATATTTGCGATAGGGATATTGAGGCGCCGTGCGACTTGGCATGCTGCCAAGCCTGCTTTTTCCATATGGCGTCGCTTTTCCGGCGCGCAATGCAAAAGGCGGGCAATTGCCCGCCTTATTGTCAAGATGCTACGCCAATCAGCGTTTTGCCTGCTGGTAGAGCGGCATCACGCGTTGCGAATAAACAGTCAGATCGGCAATACGATCCTGATTCGATGGGTGAGTGGAAAGCAGCTTTGGTGGCGCACTGCCGCCGACATTGGCCATTTTCTGCCAAAGGCTGATGGCAGCACGCGGGTCATAACCGGCACGTGCAGCCAGTTCCACGCCAATACGATCGGCCTCGGTTTCATGGCTGCGCGAATTCGGCAATCCAACCAGGCCCATGTAGGCATACTGCGCACCCTGCTGCCCCAAGTCACCCACCCCAAGGATGGCCGAGCCGATCGAAATCAGACCGCCGGCGACTGCCTGCTCGGAGGCGCGTTCGCGTGCATGCTCACGCAAGGCATGGGCAATCTCATGCCCGATCACGGCGGCCAGTTCATCATCGGTGGCCTGCAGCTTGTCGATCAGACCCGTATAGACGGCAATCTTGCCGCCGGGCATGCACCAGGCGTTGACCTCATTGGAAGTCAGCACATTCACTTCCCACTTCCAGTTACGTGCGTCGGGACGAAATACGCCTGTCTGCGCGATCAGGCGATCCGATATCGCACGCACGCGCTTGACTTGAGCGGCATTCGTGTTGAGCGCGCCTTTCTTGCGCTGCTCTTCCAATAACGCCGAATATTGCTTGTTGGCGGCCTGATCGAGCTCCTGTGCCGACACGGCCATGCGTTGCTGTCTGTCGATACCAACAGCACCGCCTTGCGTGGTCTGAACCGTCTCGCAAGCAGTAGTCAGGAAGGCGGCGCCGATGATGACGGATGTGGAAAGGCAGGAACGCAGGGCTTTTTTCATTTTTTTTCCTCTTGATTGAAACGCGCTCAAAGAGAGTCGAACATGCGACCAAAAGTTCAAGGAAGCTGTGCCGGGATGCGTGGCGTATCGACGGACACGTCGCCGCACTGCGCGCGATGGCGCAATGCATGATCCATCAACACCAGCGCCAGCATGGCTTCGGCGATTGGCGTGGCACGAATGCCCACGCACGGATCGTGACGACCATGCGTTTCGACCATCACCGGCTTGCCCGCCTTGTCAATCGAATGACGTGGCGTGTGGATACTCGAGGTCGGTTTGATCGCAATCGAAGCCGTAATCGCCTGACCGGTGGAAATACCGCCCAATACGCCACCCGCGTTATTGCTGGCGAATCCTTCCGGCGTCAGCTCGTCGCCATGCTCGGTACCCTTTTGCGCAACAGAAGCAAACCCGGCACCAATCTCCACGCCCTTGACCGCATTGATCCCCATCATCGCGTAAGCGATATCGGCATCGAGCTTGTCGTAGATCGGCTGCCCCAGGCCAACCGGCACATTGTCGGCGACAACTTCAATACGCGCGCCGCATGAATCGCCGCTTTTGCGCAGCGCATCCATATAGGCTTCCAGTTGCGGAATCATGCTGACGTTGGCGGCGAAAAACGGGTTTTCCGTGACATGCGACCAACCTTCGAATGGCACGACCAATTCGCCAAGCTGACTCATGTAGCCGCGGAAAATAGTGCCGTATTGTTCCTTCAACCATTTTTTGGCGATTGCTGCGGCGCCAACGACAGGCGCCGTCAAGCGTGCCGACGAACGACCGCCACCACGCGGATCGCGAATGCCGTATTTGTGCCAGTAGGTGTAATCGGCATGGCCGGGACGGAAGCTTTCCGAGATATTACTGTAATCCTTGCTGCGCTGGTCCTGATTGCGAATCAGCAGTGCAATCGGCGTACCGGTCGTCTTGCCTTCGTAAATTCCCGACAGAATCTCGACGGTATCCGGCTCCTGCCGCTGCGTCACATGGCGCGACGTACCTGGCTTGCGTCGATCAAGATCCAGTTGAATATCAGCTTCCGACAAGGCCATACCTGGTGGGCAGCCATCGATCACGCAACCGATAGCAGGGCCGTGCGATTCGCCGAATGTTGTAACAGTGAAAAGAGTGCCAAAAGTATTGCCGGACATGGGAAGAAATGATCAGCGAGTAAAAGTGTCATTCTACCAGTGCAATAAACCCCACACTTACACAAAAAACATTGCGCACCGACAAGTCGATGGGCAAACTACCGCATCGATTTACCCGCCACCTCACGGAGAACATGCAACGATGGGCCAGTCCTTCAGTCACCCCTCACGCGAAGTGACTGCCCAGCGCAAGAACGGCAGCGAGGCGAAAGGTTGTGGCACGATCCGTCAGCCGGGCTGGCATGTTCTGATCGTGGGTGCCGATGCCGACTTCCATTCGGCTATGAGCTTTGCACTGACACCGCAAGCTCTGCCCGGCACTGCGCTGCATTTTCTGCATGCCCATTCGACATGGCAAGCCACGCAATTGCCGGAACAGGCGACGGAACTGGCGGTCATCCTGCTGGACGCCCTTTCGCTCGACACGCATGAAATAATCGAACTGATTGCCACCCTGCATGCACGCTTCAACGATGCGCGTCTCATCATCCGCACCAGCGAAGAAGAAAAGCATGAGGCACATCGTCTGCTGGCCGGCTTCGACATTCACGCCTGGCTGATCGGTCGCGAAATAGATCGCAGTGATTGTGCCGATGTATTTGGCACCGCCTTGCATGCCTACCGACAGGCGCGTGCACTGCACATGAGTAACCGTGGGCTGGAAAAAATCCTGCAAGCCAATCGCCATCTGCCCGAATTGGGCTCAATGGAAGAATTCGCCACGGCCGTACTGCGCTTTCTCAGCGATCTGCTGGCCGTGCCGGAAGATGGCCTGATCTGCATACGCGAGACCCTGCACAATGCACAGAACGAGTTGTTCGTGGTGGCCGCCACGGGCTCGTTTACCGAGCTGATCAATCATCCAGCCTCGAACTTCGAACCTGCCATGCATAAAGCCGTACTGCAAGCGGTCGAACAGCGCAACACGGTCCACACCGGCGAATTCACTGCCTTGTATTTCGCTGGCGAAGCCTCACGCTGCCTGGTGGCGTTGCTGCGCAATCCGCGCGTACTCGACGAGATCGAAACACGCCTGCTCGAAGTTTTCTGCAGCACCGTTTCCATCGGCCTAACCAACATTCTGCTGGTAACACGCCTGCACAGTTCGGCGTTCTACGACTCGCTGACCAACCTGCCCAATCGTGAACGTCTCAAGGAAATTCTCGACGAGACTCTGCGTCAACCGGTCTCGCTGCCGACCACGCTGGCACTCATCGATATTGATCATTTCGCCGAAACCAACGATACCCTCGGTCACCAGTTCGGCGATCACTTGCTGCTTGCCGTTGCGGCACGCCTGCAATCGCGACTGGGCCATCACCTGATCGTCGCGCGTGTCAGTGGCGATACCTTTGCGGTGCTTGGTGACGATATGCAAATCACGCCCGATGCCATTTTTGCGCAATTCGAACGACCATTCGGCATCGATGCGCAGCAGGTACAGCTATCGGCCACGGTCGGTCTGTTGCGACTGGCCGAACACGAAGGTAGCGGTGCTGAAGCGTTGAAAAATGCGCAGATCGCGCTCAAGCGCGCCAAGTTGCAGCAACGTGCGGGGCACCTGTATTTCTCGCGCAATATGGGCGTCGATATTCGTGAACGCGTGAACATGATGCATGCGCTGCGACAGGCCTTCGAAGACAAGCAACTGTATGTCGTCTATCAGCCGCAAATCGATTTGCGCAGCGGTGAAGCCGTTGGGGCCGAGGCCCTGCTGCGCTGGTGCAATGAAGACGGCATGATGATTTCTCCGGCGCGCTTTATTCCGATTGCGGAATACTCGGGATTGATCGTCGAGCTCGGCGAATGGGTTTTGCGTCAGGCATGTCTAGAAACCGTGCATCTGAGCCGCAACGGCTTCACGCACTTCATGATCTCGATCAACGTCTCGCAGGTACAGTTCCGGCATCCGCAATTCCTAGCCATGCTGGAACGCACCCTGTACGAAACCCAAGCCGTACCGCATTGCATCGAACTGGAAATCACGGAATCGATGGCGATGGAAGATCCCGATGCGCTCATCAAGCTGCTCGATCGCGTCATGGCAACTGGCGTCAGCGTGGCCATCGACGATTTCGGCACCGGCTTTTCGTCGATGAGCCATCTACAGAAACTGAATGTGGATCGTCTCAAGATCGATCGTGCCTTTGTCAGCGAGATCACCGATTCCGCGCGCGGCAGCAGTATCGCCGAAGCGATCATCCAGTTGGGCCGCAACCTGGAACTTGACGTGATCGCAGAAGGTGTAGAAAACGAGGAACAGGCCGACATCCTGTCGCAGCTCGGCTGTGCCTACGGCCAGGGCTATCTGTTTGCCGGGCCGCTGACGGCCGACCGTCTCGATGAGTGGCTACGCCGCAATCGCAACACTTGCGCGGCACGCACAACGCACTGATCAATCGTCACGGTTCATCGCGCTGTCGCAGAAACCATGCGCGAAAACGTTGCACGAATTCCGGCATCGCCCAGAAAATCCAGCCTGCCACAACCGCATTGAGCAAGGCTGTCACCATGAACAGTTGGGGAATGCTAAGACCCGCCTGCAACAACACCATGGCCAGCAAGGCCGCCGCCACCATGAATAGCGCGTTGAGAATGTTCATGCCGGCAATCGTGCGTGACATATGCGTCGGTTCGCAACGCGTCTGCACCATGGCGAACAGCGGCACGATGTAGATACCACCGAAGATGCCGATCATCAGGCAATCGAACACGATGCGTACGCTGCCCGCTTGCTGGAAATAAGCCGACAGATTCACCTGCTCGACGGCGCTGTAAGCCGCCGACGCCAGAGAAAGATCGAAACAGAAAATCGTCAGGCCAATGGCACCGAGCGGCACCAAGCCAATTTCAACCTTATAGTTCGACAAACGCTCGCACAGCAGCGAACCCGTTCCCACACCGAGCGAAAAAATGGTCAGCAACAAAACGAAAACGCTGTGATCGCCATGCAGATACTCCTTGGCATAGAGCGGAAATTGCGCCAGCAGGATCGCACCATAAAACCAGAACCAGGAATTGGCCAGCATCGCAATGAACACCGGCTTGTTGCGACTGGAGAAGCGCAGGTTACCTACGGTTTCGGTCGCGATGTTCCAGTTGATCTTCAATTCGGGCGCTGGCGGCGGCGACATCGGCATGGCACGCGCAAACAGCCAGCCTGCAATCGCAATGACAATTGCGCCACCAGCCACGAGTTCGATGCCCCACGGCCGCTGCGAAATCAGCAAGGCACCCAGCACCTCCCCCAGCAAGATACCAACAAAAGTCCCCATTTCAACAAGGCCGTTACCACCGACCAGTTCATGCGGCGCTAGCTTTTGCGGCAGATAGGCGTATTTGACGGGACCGAACAGCGTTGAATGCAACCCCATCCCCGCCACGGCGGCAATCAACAACCACAGATTCTGCGTCATCCAACCGATGGCGGAGATGCCCATGATGACAATTTCCAGCAACTTGACGTAGCGCGTGATGCGCGATTTCTCGAACTTGTCGGCAAGTTGGCCGGACAGCGCGGAAAACAGGACGAATGGCAGAATGAACAAACCCGGAATCAGGTTGTTGAGCAAGCCACGATCAAGCGTCGTCCAGCTCAGTGCATCGAAGGTCAATGCCGTCAGTAGCGCGGTCTTGAAAACATTGTCATTGAATGCGCCGAGAAACTGGGCGCAGAAAAAAGGCGCGAAACGGCGCTGCGTGAGGAGGACGAACTGGCTGGATTTGCGCATGAAAAGAAAAGACGGAAACGGCTTTCGGAATGAGGCAAGGAATTCGGCACAATCAGCCGCCAGTTACAGACAAGCGGATTGTAAAGGATGCAAGCAGCAAAGAAAAACCGTTCGCTTATTGCAAAGTTATTGCAAAGCGAACGGCTTCTGGACGCAGTGCGAACCTAGATCATTCTTGAATCAGTTCGCAACCTAGTTTTCCTGTGCTTCGACCGGTGAGTCCTGGATGTAGGATTTGAGCATACGATTTTCAAAGCTTTGCGCTTCGAACACCGCCTTGGCCACGTCATAAAACGACATCACGCCCATCAGGCTGCCGCCTTCATCCATGACCGGCACATAACGCGCGTGCCTTTCCAGCATAAGACGACGGACCTCGTTGAGATCGGTATCGGGCGATACGATGATCGGTTTGTCATTCATGTGGTTGCGCACACTTTCGCGGCCCAGCGCACCATTGTTTTGATGCAGGGTGGCGATCACTTCGCGGAATGTCAGCATGCCAATCAGCTTGCCGCCTTCCATGACAACCAGCGAACCAATGTCCTTCTCCGCCATGGCATTGACAGCGTCGAGAATCGGGCTGTCGGGGGTCACCGTGAAGAGAATGTTTCCTTTTACCTTGAGTATTTCGGATACTTTCATGGGACTGTCCTCGCACGTTATGGTTATACTTCGGACCTGTTCACTCTAATCCCAGCGCTGCAAAAAAGCCATCTCCGATCTTGTCGAAAAACGACAATCTGCAATGCCTGCTGCAGATCAGGATTATTGTTATGACAATCCTTACCCGAATAAATTCAAGTCTTGCGCGCTTTTACGTTTCCATAGGGAAATTGATCCGATTCACGCGCTGTCGCTGATCAGGCAAGCTTCCCCTTTGGCATCCAAACGCGAGAAATAAGACGCCAGACTCTGTGTCAACCCCGCCTCGACCGCGGTTTCCACTTCACGCGCCAGCGAAGCATTACCGGCGGCACTGAAAACAAACAGACGATAAACGTCAGCCAGCGTCAGGTAGTCAAGATTGGCCAGCAACACCCAGCTATCCAGACCATCCGTAATGCGCTTGCCGAATTGCAGCTTGCGCGGCTGTTCGGATTTGATGCGCCCGACCCAGCCGGCATCGAGCATCTGCTGCAGCAAGGTTTCGGCTTCGTCATAACCCAGTCGCGTCTGCTTGCGCATGAGCTTGGCATCAACCACCGCCGAATCCGCCGACTGACGTGCATCGTGCAGCACGCGCAACAACGCAATGGCATCGACGAAAGCACTGCCGGGCTGCGGCACATGCCACCAGCGTTCGTACTTGACGATAGGTAGCGCCGCCGTCAACACCGCACCGCCGAGCGTGATCAACCAGCCCAGATAGATCCAGATTAGGAAAATCGGAAACGCCGCCACTGCGCCATAGACGATGGTGTAGGTCGGCACATTACTGATGAACGCAGCGAACAGGCGCTTGACGATCTCGAACGCAATCGCGGCAAGAAAACCGCCGCAGAGGGCATCGCGCCAGTCCACCACCTTGTTGGGCACGACGACATAGAGCGAGGCGAAGGCCGCCGTCGTCAGCAGAATCGAGATCGACGAAAAGAAAAAACCGCCGATGAACGGTACGCTGCGCACCACACCGTTGGTCGCGGTGAACAGATACGACGTCAGCGAAATCGAGGCACCGATCAGCAAAGGACCGAGCGTGACGATTGCCCAGTAGATCAGCACGCGCTGCGCGATCGGTCGCGTGGTACGCACGCGCCAGATCTGATTGAAGACGCGGTCGATCATCAGCATCATCGCCACTGCCGTCGCAATCAGCGCCACCGCACCAAAAGCCGAAAGGCGTGTCGCCTTGCTGGAGAACTGCGTCAAGTAGCCGAGGATGGTGTTGGCAATTCCCTTCGGCATGAGGTTTTGCACGAAGTAGGCTTCGAGCGAAGCGCGAAAGGTATTGAACAGCGGGAAGGTCGTGAAGATCGCAAAGGCAATCGTCAGTACCGGCACCAGCGCCAGCACGGTCGTGAAGGTCAGGCTGCCCGCCACTTGCGGCAACTGCTCTTCGCCTAAACGGCGTGCGGCAAAACGGAACAGGTCACGCATCTGCGACCAGGATAATTCGCGAAAGAAAGTCAAACGCGGAAGCTTCATGCAACGCCTCTCTTGTGTGAAAACGGACAATGGCGACGCTTGTTCCCTGACGATCAGGAAACCGTGCGCATGCATGCGGTATTGCATGCCGCCGAAACGGTCGTTTTATGAAAGATAAAGCGCCCTATAATAACAAGCATGAGCGCCTCTCCTCTTCCCATTCTCGTTTTGTACTACTCCCGCCACGGTGCCACGCGCAAACTGGCCGAGCTGATTGCCCAAGGCATCGATAGCGTTCCCGGCTGCGAAGCGCGCCTGCGCACAGTGCCATCGGTATCGACCGTGACCGAAGCCACCGAACCAGACGTGCCATCCAGTGGCGCTCCGTATGTCGAACTGCACGATCTCGAAGAATGTGCAGCGCTGGCGCTCGGTTCGCCCACGCGCTTCGGCAATATGGCATCCGCCATGAAGTATTTCTGGGATGGCACGACGTCGCAATGGTTGTCCGGCGCACTGACTGGCAAACCGGCCTGCGTCTTCACTTCGACAGGCAGCCTGCACGGCGGCCAAGAAACCACGCTGCTGTCGATGATGCTGCCGCTGCTGCATCACGGCATGCTGATTCTCGGCGTTCCGTACTCTCAGCCAGAACTGATGACGACCAGCACTGGTGGCACGCCCTATGGCGCGTCGCACTGGTCCGGCGTCAATGGCAACCAGGCGATTTCCTGTGACACACGCAGTGTGGCGATTGCACAAGGCCGTCGTCTCGCCGAAACCGCACGCAAGCTTCGGCAAACTGCATGAACGCTGCGCACCCGCCATCCGTACGCCAGCGCGTGCTGCATGGTGGTGCCATCGTCAGCCTGATCGCGCTGATCATCCTCTGCATTGCGTGGGAAACCGTGCTGGCTCCGGTACGCGAAGGCGTCGTCTGGCCGGCGCTGAAAGCGCTGCCGCTGCTGCTCCCTTTACGTGGCCTGCTACGTCGCAATCTGTACACGATGCAGTGGTCGTCGATGATGATTTTGCTTTACTTCATGGAAGGCATCGTGCGCGGCTGGAGCGATACCGGTCTCTCGGCGCTGCTGGGCTGGGCCGAAGTCGCGCTTGTCGTGCTCTGCTTCATTTGCCTCATCAGTTATCTGTCCCCGTACAAGAAAGCTGCACGCGCCAAGGCACGTAGCTTGTCGGCAGAACAGAAATGAAGGATGCCTCGCCATGTCTTCCATGAACGACTTTCTTGCAGCCTGTCGCCAGGCAGTTGGTAGCACGCATCTGATGACCGACACGGATGCACTGCTCCCCTACCAGCAGGAGCAGCGTGGTCGTGCGACGGGCAAGGCACTGGCAGTTGCCTCCCCCGCAACCACGGAGGAAGTCGCCCGGCTTGTCCGGTTATGCCATCAGTATCGTGTCCCGATCGTCGCGCAAGGCGGCAATACCGGCCTGGTGCTCGGCAGCATTCCGGACGAAAGCGGCACGGCACTAATTCTGTCGCTGCGACGCTTGAATCGCATTCGCGAGATCGATGGCGTCAACAACACCATGACCGTCGAAGCAGGCTGCATTTTGCAGAATGTGCAGCAAGCGGCGGCTGGCGTCGGAAGACTGTATCCACTCTCGCTGGCCTCGGAAGGCAGTTGCACGATTGGCGGGAATCTGTCTGCCAATGCAGGCGGCACTGCGGTGCTCCGCTATGGCAACAGCCGCGAACTCTGTCTGGGGCTGGAAGTCGTCACGCCGCAAGGCGACATCTGGAACGGCCTGCGTGCGCTGCGCAAGGACAATACCGGTTACGATCTGCGCGATCTCTACATCGGTGCGGAGGGCACATTAGGCATCATCACCGCTGCGGTGCTGAAACTCTTTCCGCAACCTGCGGCCATACGGACCACCTGCGTCGCCGTACCATCGCCGCATCACGCCTTGCAATTGCTGAATCTTGCGCAGCAACGTTGCAGCGCAGGTCTGACCGGGTTCGAGCTGATGTCCGCGCTATGCCTGACGCTCGTACAGCGTCATTTCCCCGAGATGACGCCCCTGTTCTCGGACATCGCATCGCCGTATTACGTATTGCTTGAACTATCGGACCACGAATCCGACACCCATGCCACAACGCTTCTGGAAAATCTGATCGAAGAAGCGCTGCAAAACGGTATCGCCAGCGACGCCATCGTCGCCACTTCGCTGACGCAATCCGCCGCACTCTGGCAATGGCGCGAACGTATTCCCCCCGCGCAAAAAAGCGAGGGGCACAACATCAAGCACGATATTTCGCTGCCGATCTCGCGCATTGCCGATTTCATCGCTGCCACCGATGCGCTGATTGCACGCCATTATTCTGGCGCCCGCATGGTGACCTTCGGCCACATGGGCGATGGCAACCTCCACTACAACGTTGCTGCGCCTGCGGGTGAAGCGCCTGCAGATTTTCTCAAGCATCAATCCGCCATCAACCGCATCGTGCATGACAATGTTCACGCGTTTGACGGTTCAATCTCCGCAGAACATGGAATTGGCACCTTGAAGCGGGAAGAGATTCTGCGTTATAAATCGCCTGTCGAGATGCAGTTGATGCGCAGCATTAAACAAGCGCTCGATCCGCTTAACATCATGAATCCGGGCAAGGTACTGTAACGACCACGTCCGACCAACTTCACGGGATTGCCATGCCAGCCTTGCTGCTCGTTCTTGTGTTACTTGGTTTTGCCACGCCATCCTGGGCCGTTTACAAATGCAGCTCATCCAAAGGCACGGTTTACAGCGATGTGCCATGCAGCCCCGACAATCAGGATATGCAACGGCTTACCGTAAATCCGCCACCAGCAGATGACGCCGCCCATGAACGCGCAGCACATGAAAAGAAACAATTGCACGCACTGGAGAAACAACGCGCACAGGATCAAGCCATTGAACAGCGTGCACGTGCCAAGGCCCACAAGACCGAAACCGCACGCAAGCAGAAATGCGCCGATATGGCCTTGCGCGCCAAATGGGCGCGAGAAGACGCCAACCGCGCCCCCATGCGCAATGCCCGCAGCGCAGAACAGGCCGAACGCAAGGCGCGAAGATTAGAGGAGCGACACGCCTTGCATTGCCAGGCATAACAAGCGGGCGATGCCTTCGTACGATCCGCGCCATTTTTGATGCATGTCAAACTGCTGTCACAAGGGCCCGCTATGATGGCAACCGCTCTTGTAGAGCCGTCCTAGCACGACGAAGCATGCTACTACCGGGGCTGGCGGTCGGGAAACATACCAGCACCAATTCGTGAAGGGCGATGCGCCTGCTTTTGCAGGCAGCATCCGGGATAAACCGATTTGTGCGTTGCCATCCCGATTTTGAAGGATCGTGCCCATTTCCATCGGCCGAAGCCTCTCTTGCCGAAAAACCTGTCTGCAGGCAAAGCCTCTTTCGGCATGACAGAACTGACTGGAGATTTGCCTGACTGGTGCTATAACATGCGCTGAACACAGCAAAATCTTATGGTTTTCCTGTCTTCACTTTTCTTTCGGCAAACCACTCATGGAGGCACGAATGAAAATAAACGAAGAGTTCACTGTCAAGGCCAGTAACGGCAAGACCCTTACGCTGCAAAACATCGTCGCAGGCAAAACCTATCTTGATTACGGCTACACCACCTTGCCCGGCAACTTCACTGGCTACCGTGTCAAGGATACGAATGGCACGGCCGAGAAACTGCCCGACGGCAGCTTCAAATCCAGCGTAGATGCGGCAATCTACAAACGCGTTTGAATAAAAATGGCCTGAGCAAATAAACACGCAAAACAGATGCGCTAGGCCGCGGCGCCATCAACGCCACCGCACTTGTGCGGCACCTGCCCCGACCGCTCCAAACGTTCCTCCGAGGATGCCGTTGGAGCGGTTTTCGTTTGCGGCAAGCAATCGATGATGTTTGCAAAAATTAACAAGTTTTCGCCGCATTCCGTTACATTCTGGCAAGCAACGCCGTGAAAGTTGCCGTAGAGATGCGAAAATCATGCAGATCAAGCTCGTTAATTACAGAGGTCTGCAGTGAAAAAATGGTCTGTCGGTCTTGCCGCCGCCCTTTTCTTTTCCCTTCCCGTTGCACATGCCACGGAGAAAGGCGTACGCATCACGCCAGAAGGCGTGTACTACACAGTTTCTCGCAATGAGACGCTATCGTCGATTTCTCTGAAATTCACAGGCGATATCCGCCACTGGCAAAAGATCGGCAACACTAACCGTATCGAAAACGACCGCACCATTCCAGTCGGACGCGTCGTGCTGATTCCCGCCACGCTGCTCGCGCCGGTTGCCGCCTTTGCTCGCATCGGTAGCTTTTTCGGTGACGTCCTGATTCACGATCAGGCAGGCAACCGCCTGGAAACCCGCATCGATGCCATGCTCAAGGAAGGCGATACCGTTGCGACCATGGCCGAAAGCTTTCTCTCGCTGATACTGGAAGATGGCTCACAGATCACACTGCCGCCGGATAGCGCGCTGAATCTGCGGACACTGCGTACCACACAATATGTGAGAAGCCCGCGCACTCAGTTGTTTCTCGAAAAGGGCCGCGTCGAATCCAGCGTCACGCCATTCAGCAAGCATGGCAGTCGCTATGAAGTCCTGAGCCCCGTTGCCGTTTCCGGTGTTCGCGGAACACGCTTTCGTGTGCAATACCGCGAAGATCGCGCCTTCAACGAAGTGTTGAGCGGCAAAGTCGCCGTAAAACCGCAAAGCCGCGACGCAGATCGTGTGACGCAATTGGTCGCCGCCGGCTACGGCTCGGTCGTAGGACAACAACGCGCCACACGCCCGATCGCCCTGCTGCCAGCACCCGCTCTTGCCGATGGCTACGCCCTCCAGCAACGCCTGCCACTGCAATTTGTACTAACGCAAACGGCAGCACAATCATTCCAGTTGCGCGTGTCCACCGATGCGCAAGGCGTCAACAACATTGCGGAAGTCTCGGTCAAGGCCGATCAAGGAAAGGCACTGGCGCGTCTGGCCGATCTGCCAGACGGTCACTATTTTGCCCACGTACATGCAGTTGATGCCAACGGCCTTGCAGGTCTGCAACAAACGGTACCGTTCGAGGTCGCCGCGCGTCCTTTTGCACCCTTCCTAATCGCACCGCAGGCGAAATATCAAGGCAACGCAGATAGCACTGCCCATGTTCCCATTACCATGCGGTGGAGCTTGTCCGGCAATATCGTTTCGTATCGCCTGCAAATTGCCGGCGACAAGCAATTTGAACAGCGGCTTGTCGATCAAGTCGTTGCTGCCGGCGAGCAGGATGGACATCTCGCTGTCAGCCTGCAGCCAGGTGCGTATCAATGGCGCGTGGCATCGATCGATGGCGCCGGCAAGCAAGGGCCGTTTACCGATGCACGCGCAGTACAAGTCCTGGCCGGACTGGCCGCTCCGGCTGGCTCTGTCAACGAAAAGGAACTGCATTTCTCCTGGAGTGCGAGTGCACCTGGCCAACGCTTTACCTTCCAACTGGCCACCGATCCCTCTTTCACAACGCTCGTGCATGACGTGACGACGGAGCAGCCTGAAGTCAAACTGCCGCGCCCGCAGGCGGGCACTTATTACGCACGCGTGCGTTCGATCGATAGTGATGGCTTCGTCGGTACCTATTCGCCTGCGCAACGATTCGTGGTGCCGCTGCTGTGGCAAACCGACTATGGCACGCCGCTGGATGGACAAGGTCAGCCACTGGGCACGAGTTTCTAAGCCATCAGCATATCGATGATCCTTTCGCGATTCCGGCGCAAGACGCCACTCAAGACCGAGTGGCGCATCTTCTTCCTGCTGATGCTGATCAGCGCGGGATTGCTCGGCTACGCCAATGGCCTTGGACAACCGGATCGCTTCATCTACGACATGCTCATCAAGGGCATGGAGCGCCCTGCGGATGAACGTGTCGTCGTCATTGCGATCGATAACGCCAGCATTGCACAATTGGGACGATGGCCGTGGAACCGACGCATCCATGCCGATCTGCTCGACATTCTTTCGCAAAGCCGGGCCAAGGCAATCGGCATGGACATCATTTTTTCCGAGCCCGACAGCCAGACCGGCAACGATGCACGGCTGGCTGATGCCATCCGCAGGAATGGTCGCGTCATCCTGCCAATTTTTGCCGACCATACACGTAACGGCGCACAAGCAACGCCACCGCTACCGCAACTGGCAACAGCCGCACACGGTGTCGGCCATACGCACTTCATTTTCGATGCCGATGGTGTGGTACGCAGCATTCTTATGCAGGAGACTTTCGGGCAGATCGCCTGGCCGCAATTCTCTCGCGCCATCTACCTCACAGGGCTAGGCATGCCTGCCAACACCGCGCTGCCGCGTGACGTGCGCGAGCGCATTCCGTTTGCCGGGCCACCTGGCCACATGGTGAAAGTGTCGTACATCGACGTTCTGCAAGGTCGTGTCCCTCCCTCTTTCTTCGATGACCGTTATGTGTTGATTGGTGCCACCGCATCCGGCGTCGCCACCATGTTCCCCACACCCGTGACAACCACGCAGCAAGTGATGCCTGGCGTCGAAATCAATGCCAACGTACTGGCGGGGTTGTTGGAAGAACGCGGCATATTTGAAGCCACAAGATGGTTGACAGCACTTTGCACGATCGCCATTACCTGCCTCGCCCTGTTTGCCTGTCTGTATCTGTCGCCTTTCAGCGCCTTATCCGTCACTGTCGGACTTGAACTACTGCTCTGCGTCGGTACCTATGCGCTGATGACAATGGAAATCTGGATTCCACCTGCTGCCGCCATCTTCATGGTTGCGGCCGTTTATCCCTTGTGGAGCTGGCGCCGCCTGGAGGCAACGCTGCTGTATCTCAATGACGAGATGGCACGACTCAATCGCGAAACCCATATCGTTTTGCGGCCGGAGCCAGCACTACTGACCAAGCAAGATGCCGATTTTCTCGATCGCCAAATCGCCGCCATTCAGATCGGTGCCGATCGCTATCGCCACATGCATCAGTTCGTCAGCGACAGCCTCAACAATATGCCGGATGCCACGCTGGTGCTGTCCCAATCAGGCGAACTGCTGGTATGCAATCGCACTGCCAAGGCTTATTTCGAATCGCTCGGCCTATCGAGCGACCAGCCGCTTTCGCTAGCCCGGATTTTTGCCCATTTTGAAGCACCGCCACGTTCGCCACTGTACGACCGCATCTGGTACAACACCTTGCTGCAAACGCCATCTGGCGAAGCGGTAGAAATCGAAACGCGTGATCACGAGGGGCGTGAATTCCTGATCAAGTCCACATCGTCGCGCATGGTGGATGGTGCGATGCTGGGCTGGATCATTTCCCTGATCGACGTTTCGTCCCTGCGAGCGGCAGAGCGGCGTCGCGAAGAAAGTCTGAATTTCATTTCGCATGATTTGCGCGTACCGCAGTCCTCGATCCTGGCCCTGATCCAGTTACAGAAAAATCCGGCGACAGCGTTCGAGATGCAGGAATTCCTGTCGCGCGTCGAAAAATCCGTCGAGTCCACATTGAAGCTCGCCGAAAGCTTCGTGCATCTGGCCAAGGCAGAATCGCCGGCCTATCAGTTGCAGGATGCCGATTTTGCCTCGCTGCTGGATGAAGCGGTCGACAACATGTGGGCTTTTGCGCACAGCCGCTCCGTAAAGATCGTCGTGGACATTGATGTCGCCGAGCACTGGCTGCATGTCGATCGTTCACTGGTGATTCGTGCGCTCGGCAACCTGCTCTCCAACGCCATCAAGTTCAGTCCCGAAGGTGCCACCGTCGAATGTCGTGCCGACGTCATCATCATCGATCAAAGTCCGCATATCGCCTGCAGCATTGCCGATCATGGTCCGGGTATTGCGCTTGCCGAGCAAGCCATGATTTTTGCACCGTTCCGCCGTGCCAACGATCATGGTCAAGACGGCATTGGTCTGGGCCTCCCGTTCGTCAAGATGGTCATCGAACGGCATGGCGGCCGTGTGCGTGTGCATAGCATCCCCGGCAAGGGAGCGACATTTACCGTCCTGCTCCCTTGCACTTCCGAAGATCACAACGACTGCCCTCTCATCGAAAAACAGGAAGGACAAAAAGAATGAACATCGCTTCGCTCGAAGACGATCCGATCGAATCCAAACTGATTCATCAAGTGCTGACACAGGCTGGGCACCAATGCACCATCTTCAGCAATGGGCGAGATCTGATCGATGCCCTGAAAGCCGATCCCTGCTACGACATGCTGATTCTCGACTGGCACTTGCCCGACATGACAGGCCGCGATGTCATCGAATGGGTACGCGCGCATCTGGGTGAAGAGATCGTCGTCATGTTTCTGACCAATCGCGTGCTGGAAGAAAATATCGTCGCCGGCTTGATGGCGGGTGCCGATGACTACATGACCAAACCGATTCGGGAAGCCGAACTGTCTGCCCGCATCCATGCGCTTTCCAAACGCATACGAACAAGCGCTAGCCAGACCACGAGTTCGACCGTCAGCACCACACTGGAAATCGGCGTCTACAGTTTCGACCTGTTTCACAAGATAGCGACGCTGCGCGGTCAGCCCGTCGATCTGAAACCCAAGGAATTCGATATTGCCATTTTGTTCTTTCAGAACATCGGTCAATTGATTTCGCGCGAACGCATCATGGAAAGCATCTGGGGACGGGAACTTGTCATGACCTCACGCACGCTGGATACGCACATGTCGCAAGTACGTACCAAGCTGCAACTGAAATCCGATAATCAGGTACGCCTGACAACCATCTATACCATCGGTTATCGGCTGGACATGCTCTGAGACTTACTCGGCAACGTCACAAGGACTTGCTGAACTTCCGTTGCGTGTGCGAGTCTTCCCTTCACGACAGTTCTGTATCAACGCAGCTTTCGCCAAAGGAGGAACAGCATGATCCCCGCACACGCAACCCGCGCCGTTTTGCCCACCTTGCCACCGTTGTTCATGCATCGCGCACCGACACCCGCACCCATCGAAGATCCGCCACTGCCCGGCGAACATCCGGTGCCGCAGGAAGATCCGGTTCCCTCTCCCAATCCCGAAAAAACCAAGCCTTATTCGCAACATTCCTGACCAAGGAGAGCAATATGGAACAACAGCAAAACTGGAGTACCGAGCTCTACAAGGGGCTGGAAGTACACGTCGCGCCTCTGAAAAAGGAAAGAAAGACCGGCAACTTGTGGGATTACACCGTGCGTATCTGTGAACCTGCCGCCGACTCCTCCGCGCAAAGTGACTTGCTGACAGCCTCCGGCGACGATGGCGACTACGCTAGTGAAGAAGAAGCACTTGCCGCAGGTTTCGAAAAAGGCTATGCACTCGTCGATCAGCTTGAAGAAGATCGCTAATCTTCTTCGTCGGTGACTTCGCCATTGTGAGTAGTACTAGTGCGGCAGATTGAAACGGTGCGGCAAAAGCGGCATAATGCAGCACCTTCCTGCATGGCACCTGCAAACGCCGTACGGTCCGTCATGCAATGTACTGCCCATAGCTCAGTTGGATAGAGCAACGGCCTTCTAAGCCGTAGGTCGCAGGTTCGACTCCTGCTGGGCAGGCCAGCTTTCCCTACCAAGACAATCCGCAACGCCATCAGTAGCGGCAAGATACGCAGCCAAAATCGCTACGATCTATTGCCTGCACTTGCATATAAATATGAAAAAAGCTGCGATGGTTTCCATGGCAGCTTTTTGTTTTATGCGCTATAGGCGTTCACTCAATTGCGCTTGTACACATCATCAAACCGGACGATGTCATCCTCACCCAGATACGCCCCCGATTGCACCTCGATCAGATGCAGCGGTAGCTTGCCCGGATTCTCCAGTCGGTGCGTATTGCCGATCGGGATGT
>NZ_CAJYMD010000045.1 GCF_913776015.1 uncultured Oxalicibacterium sp.
TTCCGTAAGCAGAAACGACATGCGAGTCGATATTCGCCCGCTGGGTGGTACCGCTCAGGTCGGTATTGCCATTGACCGATGTCTTGGCATAACCGTAAGCCACACCAAAGCGTGCACCAGGCGAGACGTCAGCATCCGCACCGAGTGCCAGACCCCATGTGTCGGCCTTGAATCCTGCCGCTCCGCTACGGTCGTTTTGGTCGGCTCGGGAACCAAAGACCTTGCCCCAGCCATTTTTGTTCGACAGCTCGTCACCGGATGACATCCCGCTTGTCCCGATGATGCCGTTACGTTGCTGAACCAGATTCTGGAAGGTGGAAAGCGCCCCCTGGATAGCCTGATTACCTGAAATGACGGGCAACGTTTGCGCAGTGGCCCTTGCCACATCTCGGTTCTTCAACCGACCAAGCGCAGTAACGACGGTACCCATGTCACCGGTTGCGCCATTGTGGATTTGCGTGTCCAGGACAGTCGCCGCGCCCGATGCGGAAGAATATCCATACTGACTCGTGGCATTACGAACACCATCACTGACGGCTTCAACGACGAGGTCAACCGTGTCGAGATTGGTGACTGCACGGAAGTTGAACAGAGCGGAATTGTCCATCACCTTAAAGGTGGTGGCGTTCAAGGTAACGGCACGTACGATGCCAGACAGCTTTTGGTCTTTGGCGAGCGTGTTGATGGTGGCAACATCCACGGTAAGGTTGGCATCGTCATTAAACGACGCCACGCCCTTGACGTTCAATTTCCCATAACCGTTCGCGCTAGCGCTTGTCGCACCGATACCCAAGGTTTGATTGGCAGACTGTGTGTAGGTATCGAGTGTCAAAGTGCCGGCAGAGACGGTCGTATTGCCGGCATAGCTGTTGCCACCTGCGATAGTGAGTTCACCGGCGCCCAGCTTCGTCAGCCCACCCGTTCCGTTCAAGAGGCCTGCTGTCGTGATGCCGACGTTGAATCCATTGGTATCGAAATACGCGCCTTCATTGCCAATCGACATATCCGAACTAGCAAATTGGTAGAAAAAATCGTTTTGGTTATTTGTTGCTTGCAGAATACCGCCGTTCCAATTGAATCTGGCGATACCGAACATAGGCTTCGCTAGGTAAGCGGTGGAGAGGGTGCCGCGTGCGGTACTGGTGCCGTCAAGATATACGGTGCTGCGACCGCCTATGTTTCCATCTTGTCCAAGTCTGACTGAGCCAGCGACAACTTTTCCGCCGTCGTCAATTGAAAGAACACCCTTGCCAAACTTACCAACATTAAGCGCGCCAGTCATTGATAAGAGTGAGCCGGAG
This sequence comes from uncultured Oxalicibacterium sp., assembly GCF_913776015.1. Lineage (GTDB taxonomy): Bacteria > Pseudomonadota > Gammaproteobacteria > Burkholderiales > Burkholderiaceae_D > Oxalicibacterium. Next base: position 1,302 of record NZ_CAJYMD010000045.1, read on the forward strand.
CCCTTGACGGTTAGTGTTCCCTCAGCAGTTGACTCTTCGGCAAGAATGACGGAACCACTGCTCACTTTTCCGCCATTTTCAATAAGCAGAGTGCCATTCCTCTGGTAGCCAATGGTGAATGAGCCAGTGTTAGTCCAGACCGAACCTGGTCCCCTTACTGTGGCTGAACTATCATTGTTTGTAGTTAAACTGGCAGTGTCGCTAATCTCCACTCCCATAAATACATACCGACTATGAACTGCGCCGCCATCTTCAATATTTACGGTGCCACTACCGAAATTGCCAATGTATAAGTCCGTTGCACTTACAAAGGCAGAGTTTTGCCCAATCACATTTAGGGTACCCCTACCAATTCCGAAAGTCCCTAAATTTAAATCAGCCCCGATATTAACTTTGCCGCCATTCGTGACAGTCACGGTGCCCGTTCCTTGATTTCCGATGGTCATGCCCAATGCGTTCGTCCAAGTTGCATTCGGACCTGACACAGTGACAGTTCCTTCACTTCCAGCAAGTCTGGCGATATATGTAGTTGGACTATAAACACTACCTCCGTCTTCGATATTTAGTTTGCCGGAACCGTAATCTCCGATATAGAAATTAAAACCTTCAACAACCTGTTGTGAGGTTACTGTTTCAGTCTCACCATTATCGATAGTGCTTGGGACTGCATACGCTAATCCAACTGATAAACTCAAAGCGCTAGCCGCGCAGACCTTGCTGATTGAGCTTCCGGTTTTACCCGCGCTGCGTGTTTTCTCAGAGGTGACTTGCCAGGTGCCTGTGCGGCGATTGAAAACGGACTTGAAGCAGAGGTTCATGAAGATAATTAGTTACTAGTCGTGTCTGTCGGACTTACCGACGATTCCTGACAAGCGCCTCAGAACGCACCTTGTGTCGGAATGGGAAGTAAGCAGGAATATTTCGCGGAAGAAATATGACATGGCCAGTTTTATGGCGCATCACTGAAACTTGTTAGTTTTTGTATTTCTAAGGGCGTCGATGTACTAATTACTAAAATACGAGTTGTACTCATGCCTGCTTTGGCGCGACAGCCGACCTGCCTCACCATCAAAACGCTTTACAAATCGGCCAGCTATCTCCCGCCGCAATTTGAAAGTTTTGTCCACCACTCGCATGTTATTTGTGTCCTTGGATTTGCTTTTTCCATGTTGTGGCAACTATGAGTAGGAGTGTTTTACATACCCCACCATACCGGCAACAACCTCAGCACCTTCTCCCTCCCGAATCGATCATCCATCAGGTGCACCACACCCTGATCCTGCTGCGTGCGGATCACGCGTCCGGCTGCCTGTACAACCTTTTGCAGCCCCGGATACAGATACATGTAGTCATAGCCATTACCAAAGATCATCTGCATACGATGTCGCATCTGTTCGTTGATCTCGTTGATTTGCGGTAGGCCGAGCGTGGCGATGAAGGCGCCGATCAGACGAGTGCCTGGCAGGTCTATACCTTCTGCAAATGCACCGCCCAGGACGGCGAAGCCGATGCCTTTTCCCTCCGGCGTAAAGCGATCAAGGAATACCTTGCGCTCGTCCTCCGCCATGCGGCGCGATTGCTGCCAGATCGGGATGTCGGGATAGCGTTCGATGAACAAGGTGCAGACCTTGTGCAAATAGTCGAAGCTGCTGAAGAAGGCGAGGTAGTTGCCGGTTTGTGCGTTGTACTGCTGCGCGATCAAATCGACAATGGCGGACAGCGAGTGGTCGCGATCCTGATAGCGGGTGGAAATCGTGTGGGCGATGTGGACGGAGAGCTGGTTTGCTTTGAATGGCGAATCGACCTCGATCCAGGCAGTGTTGTCAGGCAGGCCCAATGTGTCGGCGTAGAAATGCCAGGGACTGAGCGTGGCTGAGAAGAGTGTCGATGCGTGGGCAGAAGTAAATCGCTGCTGCAGAAACGGTGCGGGGATCACGTTGCGCAGGCAAAGCCGGCCCTCCTTGCGACCGCCTTGTGCGCTGGTCTTGGTAATGTCGAACAGAGAATGCTCACCAAAACATTCAGCCAGACGTGTGAAGTGCAGGGCATCAAAGTAGAAGCGCTGCAGGTCTTCATGCACGCCTTCCGGATTATCTGCGATGAAGTCGGCGATGTCGGTGCTGGCTTGCTGGAGCGCGAATAAAAACTTGCTGTTGATCTCTGCGTAAACCTGATAGTCGCCGGTCTGTTCGACGTGCAGGGCCTGCCATTGTCGATTAAGGCGATCAAGAGCAGACTTTAGTGACTTGGGTGCTTCCTGCCGCACGAAGCGAAACTGCTGTTGATCCAGCTCGGCTGAATACATCTTGCGTGCACGTTCGAGCATGTTGTGCGCTTCGTCAATCAGCAGGCTGACGCGCCATTGATTCTCGATCGTCAACGCGTACAGCATGGCGGTGGTGTCGAAGTAATAGTTGTAGTCACCGATGATGACGTCACTCCAGCGTGCCAGCTCCTGACTGAGATAGTAGGGACAGACCTGATGGTCAAGTGCGATGGTGCGCAGGCTGGCCTGATCGAGGTTACCGACATTGACTGCTGCCTGCCGCGCCCGACCGACGCGATCATAAAAGCCCTTGGCCAGCGGACAAGACTGGCCGTGGCATGCCTTGTCGGGATGCTCGCAGGATTTGTCTCGGGCGACCAGTTCCAGCACACGTAAAGGTAAGGAAGGTTGATGCTGTCGGATCAGGTGAATTGCATCCAGCGCCAGCGCACGGCCCGAAGTTTTGGCGGCGAGGAAGAAAAGCTTGTCGATCTTTTGCGTAGCGCTGGCCTTGAGCAAAGGGAAGATCGTGCCGATCGTCTTGCCGATGCCGGTCGATGCCTGCGCCATCAGGCAACGCCCTGTAACGACTGATTTGTAGACGGCCTCTGCCAGTTGCCGCTGGCCTTGCCGAAAATCCGTATGCGGAAAGGTCAGGGTCGTCAGCGCCGCATCCCGCGCAGTGCGATGCTGCCCCTCTTGCTCTGCCCAGGCGATGAAGGCCGCGCATTGCTGCTCGAAGAATTGTTGCAGCATGCTTGCGGTGCAGGTTTCGATCAGTGCCGTTTCCTTCTGCGTATCGATGTCGAAGTAGATCAGCGCGGTCTCGATCTCGGTAAGGCCGCGCGACTGACACAGCAGCCAGCCGTAGATACGCACTTGCGCCCAATGCAGGTGGCGATGGTTGTCCGGCATCTTTTGCAGATCGCCACGGAAGGTTTTGATTTCTTCCACACGATTGCGTTTGGGATCATAGCCATCGGCACGGCCGCGCACGTGGAGTTGCTTGTAGTCGCCGCAGAGACTGACTTCGGATTCGTAATGCTTGGCACGGCGCGAGGTGACGGTGGCGTGACCGGCAATGCCTTCCAGCGCGGAGGGCGAGGGCGTGAAGCGCAGGTCGAGATCGCCCTGTTTTGCCGTGAACTCGCATAGAGCGCGTACGGCGACGGTGTAGGTCGGACTCATGCCGTCATCCGTTGCGCCGTCCCTTTTGCGGACTTTTGTATCGCTTACGCTGCTCATGACGCTTCTTCCCATTGCACGTAGCAGACGGCAACCGGCATTGCATGCGCGACGCAGTAATCCAGCCAGCGGATCTGATTGTCCTGCAGACGATCACCGGGGCCTTTTACTTCCAGCATGCGATAGCGATTTTCTTGCGGCCAAAACTGAATCAGATCGGGAAAGCCAGAGCGGTTGGATGGAATGTCTTGCAGGATGCGCTCGAACCATTTTTTCAGATGCGCAGCGGGCAGGCAGGTCAGTGCCAGCGTCAAAAGCGCTTCATCGATCGCATTCCAAAAAACGAAAGGGGACTGAATGCCGTGCTTGGCATGAAAGGTTTGCAGAATCGTGTCCCTATACGCATCGTTGTCGAGTTGTCTCAGGCAGGTAGCAAACAGGTCGGCGCGGCGCGGGTAAAAGTCGGGGCTGTGCAGATCGGCCGGACCTTGGTGAAACGGATGGAAGAATGCGCCGGGCAATGGCGCAAAGATCGCTTGCCAGCACAACAGGCCGAACAGCGAATTGATCAGTGTGTTTTCGACATACAGCGTCGGTGCCTGTTCGCAGGAATAATGCGTGCACACCAGATGTTCGACGCTGGCGGATTGCGTGGGGCAGGGCAAGGTCAGGTCGATGCGTTCAATTGCTGTACGTTTAATCGGCAGCGGTTTGGCGAGACCAATTTTTTTGGTCAGACGTGGCAGGATACGCAGCAAAGCTTGTTGCTCGGCCTCGCTCTCTGGTGTATGACTGGCGAGCTGCGCCAGCGCATAGGCGTCGTCAATATTTCCACTGCGTTCAAGCACACGAATCTGGCGCAGCCTTGCCTCGGGATAGCTGCATTGCCGATAGAGGTCCAGAGCGGTATCGCTTTCGCCGCGGCGTTCGTACTGGTAGGCGAGTTTGAAAAGCAATTTGTTGCGCCGACCTTCGATCCATGGATTGGTGAAAGCGATTGAGGGAATGTCGCGCAGGATATCGTCCAGCGCTTCACCCTGATCGAAGCGTTCGCGACAGCGGTGCAAATGCAGAGTGTCATCCACATCCTGCCGCGACATGAACCCGCGCGCGGCAGACGAAAATTCGACTTGTTCGTAGCGATAGATGCCCAGATCAGACAGCACAAATTCTGACCAGTTTTGATATAGGTTACCGAAGAACATCAGGCGCAGTCGTTCGCACCAATCGGCAATCCGTATCTGGTAGATGCTGTCTTCCAACTCGCTGGCCCACACCGAGAACGGTCTGGAATCTGCAAACGCAGCATGTACTTGCTCAAGCAGTTCGGCTTTGCGTAGCGACTTGGCGTGCGCGTTAAAGTCGAAAGTGCTGATAACTTCTGCTTTCTTGAGCAGGCCGAATAGGTCATCAATGCAGATCAAAGGATCGTGCACCAGCCAGCCTTGTTCGATCAGTGGCTGTACGGCGGCATCGAGGCGGCCAATCTCTGCATAACAAAGTTTGCTACGCCGAAAAAGCGTGCCTTTTCGCATGACCAAGCGCACCAGCAAAGCCTGCGACGCTTGCGGCAGTGTGCCAAAGCAATCGATAAACGCCTGCTCCTCGGCAGTCAACAGATCACTGTAGCGCTGGGCGATCCAGTCCAACACACGCTGGAAGTTATCTAAATAATAGAATGGATTCGGTAAACAAGATTTAGCAAGAACCGAGGCCATGTCTATTCAACGGTAATACTGGAATCAGCAAACTTCGCTTCTTAACAGACGTTCGAATCATTCGACGACAGAGTGACGTGTCAATCCAAGCGAGCATTCAGGCAGTAAGACCAATGCATCTGAAATCGGATCTCTTTTCAGATCTATAGGTTGATTGCCATGCAAAACATAAAAGGCATGATGTGCTTCTCGTGTGCTAAAACCGTGAGCGAGCAACGCGAGAATCCAGAGTTTGTGCCAAGTTGAATCATTCATGAATCACCTATCAATCACTGCGTGGACTCCAAAACAAAATAGTCCAGCTTGATAGGATTATACTGTATATAAAAACAGTATATGAATATGTTCTTTAGTAGACAGCAAATTAGACTTGTACGCTCGGATTGACTATAAGCGTCCGCTATCGGCCAGAAGCAGACATTTATTCGAGCACCAAAAAGCCCGACGATGCCGGGCTTTTTGCATTTGCACTTTATCTGTGCGCACTCTGTTACGAAGTGTTTTACGATCGCGTCGCGACCTGTGCTAGGCAGTAGAAATTGGATCAGTTCGAGAGAGTCAATTTAGCGAGCAAATCTACCGATATAGTGGTCGTACTGGTCGCTAAGGCCGTAAGCAGGAAATGGCAGGCCGGAAATCATCGAGCAGGTTTTGGCTTGCTAAAAAATGGTTTCATTTAAAGCAATAAATCACATCGCGCTCCAAATTGGTGCTAAAAATACGCGACTCAATGGGTAGCGGCGACCATTATGCCGTCTTGCAACTTTGTCGTAATTCGATTCAATGGAGTAAAAATGAAAAAACAGATGTTAGCGGTGTTGGTTGGTGCTGTGATGGGACTGCCGGCAATGGCTTCCGCGCAAAACGTGTACGTAGGCCTCAATGCGGGGAAGGCAACGCAAAAAGCCAAGTTTGAAGGCATCACCGCAAAAGACGACTTCACCAGCTATAAGCTCTATGGTGGCTACAACTTTAACAACAATTTTGCTATCGAAGGCGGCTATGCGCACTTGGGGACCTTGAATGTATCCTTCACGACGCCTGGTTTTGTTGACGATTTCCAAGCTTAAGGCTCGTTCCATTTATCTGGCGGGTGTTGGTACGCTGCCAATTAATGAGCAGTTTTCGTTGTTTGCCAAGGCAGGTTTATCGGCGAATCGTCTAAGTGTTAGCTGGAAAGAAAATGGCGTATTCCAAGGTACTGAATCGAAAAAGCGTACTTCGCCAATGTTCGGTTTTGGTGCGAAATATAACTTGTCCAGATCGTGGTCGGTTGTTGCCGAGTATGAAAATTACGGCAAAACAGTCAAAGAAACTATCGGTACAAATGATGTTCAGCTGAAAACGCATGCGTTCTCGTTGGGCGCACGTTACAGCTTCTGACACAGACAAAGAAGCATTCCTTTAGCCGGCGCTAGCCGGCTTTTTGTTTTGCACCTATCGTGATGAATGAAGTCTTTGGCGTTTTAGCTTTCAAACGGAGAACAAATGCTTGCAAGATGATTGATCGGTCTCATTGTCATCATGTCAGGGATCGCAACCCATGAGTTTGCGGCCTCCGTTTCTAGTTGCCTTAAGAAAACAGAAAGCCACCCCGTTTCGTTTGAATCGCCCAGAGTTTATTAGACACGTCTATATCGGCATGTCCGCTTTGGGTTGATGCCGAATTTCTGATATTGGCTAAATCAGCCACCTATAACTACGTGCTGATACCTTTGGTGAACGAGAGTTCTACGATCTGTGCTATACCTGCGCGAGGTACACGGCCCCGACGTTCGGCATCGATTAAGCCAATCATGATGGAGTAGAAAAGTTCAGTCATCGCTGCTGCACTTATATCGATACGGTATTTACCTTCTTGCTGCGCTTTCAAGAAGAAATTGTCTAAAGTGCGTTGTCCCTTTACCCATGTTTGATCCGGATGAGATTCGTGTAAAAACTCCGGACGCCAGTAGTACATCAAAAAAACATGAATTTCCTTATGCTTAAGGTGGCATTCAATTAATCGTTGCAACGCTTCCTGAGCAGAATCTTGATCCAATTTGGCATCTGCAAGCGACTGAGCATACAAACCACCAGCGTGTTTCACGAGACGCTCGATCAGTTCGTCACGGGTGCGGCAAAAGCGATAAAGCGTCGCTTTGCTGACGCCGATTGCCTTTGCCAGCTCCATTAAAGTCGCCCGCGGATGATCGACCAGCGCCAAAGCCAGTGCGGGCAGATAGCGTTCATCCGACTCTGTGGGAGAGACGTTTTCTTTTTCCATGAAATACATCCTGCATTGAATTCAGGGCGCCAGTGTACTAGCCGTAGGGTCAATCTCCACAGCTTGATTACAAATTAAAACATTTTAGAATTTTATGAATCACTTATGATTCATTTGTTTGTTAATGATATCATTAGGTGCTTTTATGATTTATTGATCAATTTCACCGAAAGTTGCACATGAGACCGCTCACAGCTCCCAAGCATTTAATGATTCCTTTGATGTTTGTCGTCGCTTTAACGAGTGCTTGTGGCAACAAAAAGGAAGCAGGCGAGCCTCTAGCAAAGTCGGTGGAAATCATTGAGGTACAACCTCGCGCGTTTACAATTTCGTCCGAGTTACCTGGCCGCGTCACGCCTGTGCGTGTTGCAGAAGTACGTGCGCGGGTTGCCGGTATCGTGCTGAAACGCGAGTTCGAAGAAGGCGTAGATGTAAAGGCGGGCGATGTTTTGTTCCGTATCGATCCGGCACCGTTCAAGGCCGCACTGTCGCGTGCGCAAGGTGAATTGGCCAAGTCGAACGCTGCTGCATTTGATGCCGAAGCGATTGCCAAGCGCTACCGTTTGCTGGTCGAAATCGAAGCGGTTAGCCGTCAGGATTATGACTCTGCGGAAGCGACGCTGAAGAGTGCACAAGCTGCGCAAATCTCGGCACAAGCCGATGTAGAAACGGCCAAGCTGAACCTCGAGTACGCAACCGTACGCGCCCCGATTTCCGGTCGTATCGGTCGTGCCATGGTGACGGAAGGTGCGTTGGTCGGCCAGGGCGAAGCGACGCCATTGGCCACGATTCAACAGTTGGATCCGATCTTTGTCGATTTTACGCAATCGATTGGTGATGTGCTGCAAACACGCGAAGCGTTGGCAGATGGTCGACTGGCGAAGAGCAAGGATGGTGGCGCAGCGATCAAGGCCAAAGTCGAAAACACCAATTATGTCCGCGAAGGCAGTTTGCTGTTTTCCGATATCGGTGTCGATCAGACCACCAATCAAGTCACGCTACGCGGTCGCTTTCCGAATAGCGACAACGTCTTGCTGCCAGGCATGTATGTACGCGTGCAGACCGAGCAGGGTGTCGATGAGCAAGCCATTCTCGTACCGCAACGTGCCGTTGGTCGCAGTACGGACGGCAAGCCACAAGTTCTCGTCGTGAATAAGGATAACCTGGTGGAAGCACGTCTGGTGCAAACCGGCGCCATGCATGGCAGCGAGTGGCACATCATCAAAGGCTTGAACGCAGCCGATCGCGTCATCGTCGGCGGTAGCGCACATCCCACTGACAAAGTGACCGTTCAGGCACCGAAACCGGTTGCCACTGCCGCCGCTCAGGATTCGCAGCAGCCTCAGCAAAAACAATAAGCCGCGCGCGTACGTACTAGAGGATTTTCATGCCTAATTTCTTTATTGCGCGTCCCAACTTTGCGTGGGTCGTTGCTATCTTTATTGCGCTTGCAGGCCTGCTCGCAATTCCTTCGTTGCCGGTCGCTCAGTTCCCGGTGGTCGCACCGCCGCAAATCACGATCACCGCGATCTATCCCGGCGCTTCCGCCAAGGTATTAGTCGAGAACGTGACCAATGTGATCGAAGAAGAGCTGAATGGTGCGCGCCATCTGTTGTACTTCGATTCGACGAGCAATTCCAACGGCATGGCCGAAATTACCGTGACCTTCGAGCCGGGCACGAATCCGGATCTGGCACAGGTCGACGTGCAGAACCGTATCAAGAAAGCCGAAGCACGTTTGCCAGCTGCCGTGATGCGACAAGGTTTGCAGGTCGAGCAGGCCAATGCCGGCTTCCTGATGATCTATGCGTTGACCTATAAAGGCGATGACTCGCAGAAGGAAGAGGTCGGTCTGGCCGATTACGCGACGCGTAACATCAACAACGAGATTCGCCGCGTTAAAGGCGTGGGCAAGGTGCAGTACTTCGGTTCCGAAGTTGCCATGCGCGTCTGGCTGGATCCGAAGAAGCTGCAAGGCTATGGTCTTTCCGTTACTGAAGTGAATGCGGCTGTCGCTGCGCAAAATGTACAAGTACCGGCAGGCAGTTTCGGTGCACGTCCGGGTTCTTCCGATCAGGAGTTGACTGGCACGCTGATCGTGAAGGGCACTCTGGATACACCGGAAGAATTCGGTCGCATCATCCTGCGCGCGAATCGTGATGGTTCGTCCGTACGCTTGTCAGACGTGGCGCGTATCGAAGTCGGCCAGCAGGATTACAACTTCGAAACACGTTTGAACGGTAAGAAGTCAGTGGCGGGGGCGGTACAGCTAGCTCCGGGTGCAAACGCGATCGAAACCGTAAAAAATGTGAAAGCACGTCTGGCCGAACTCTCGGTCAACTTCCCCCCAGATGTGGAAGTTTCGGTGCCGTATGACACCTCGCGGTTTGTCAGCGTCGCCATTGAAAAGGTTATTCATACCCTGATCGAAGCGGTCGTGCTGGTCTTCCTTGTGATGTTCCTGTTCCTGCAGAACATTCGGTACACGCTGATTCCGACGATTGTCGTTCCTGTTTGTTTGCTCGGAACGTTTGCGGTGATGTCCGTGCTCGGCTTCTCGGTCAACATGATGACCATGTTCGGTATGGTGCTGGCGATCGGTATTCTGGTCGATGACGCAATCGTGGTCGTAGAGAACGTTGAGCGCATCATGGCGGAAGAAGGTTTGTCGCCGAAAGAAGCGACGATCAAGGCCATGAAGCAAGTCTCAGGCGCCATCGTTGGCATCACGCTCGTGCTGTCGGCCGTATTCATTCCGCTGGCATTCATGAGCGGTTCGGTCGGCGTGATCTATCAGCAGTTCTCGCTGTCACTGGCTGTCTCGATTCTGTTCTCGGGTTTCCTTGCGCTTACACTGACGCCAGCCTTGTGCTCGACCATTCTGAAACCGATTCCGAAAGGGCATCACGAAGAGAAGAAGGGATTTTTCGGCTGGTTCAACCGCAAGTTCGGCAAGTTGACCGACAAGTACGTTGGCCTGAATGGCAAGCTGGTCAAGAAGAGCGGTCGCTACATGCTGATCTATGTCGGCATCGTCATGGTGCTGGCGTTCTTCTATGTGCGTTTGCCGGAATCCTTCGTACCGACGGAAGATCAGGGTTACTTCATCGTCGATGCACAGTTGCCGCCTGGCGCGACGCATGCGCGAACCGATGCCACGATTCGCGAGATGGAAGAATTCCTGATGAGGCGTGGGTCCATGGATAATGTTTTTTCGGTCATGGGTTTCAGCTTCTCCGGCATGGGTCAGAACGCCGGTATCTTGTTCCCATCATTGAAAGATTGGTCGGATCGTAAGGAGACAGCTGAGCAGGAAACGGCTGCCATGAACGAAAACTTCGGGGCCGTGCGTGACGGTACGGTGATGGCCGTGATGCCGCCGCCGATCGAAGGTATGGGTAACGCAGGTGGTTTCTCCTTGCGTCTGCAGGATCGCGCGAACCTCGGACGCGAAGCACTCGTGAAAGCGCGTGACGAGTTGCTGGCCAAAGCCAATTCGTCCAGCATCATTGCTTACGCCATGATGGAAGGCTTGCAGGATGCGCCGGAATTACGTGTCGATATCGATCGCCAGAAAGCGGAGGCTATGGGTGTGAGTATCGAAGCGGCGCACGATGCTTTGTCGACAGCATTCGGCTCGGCCACCGTCAGCGACTTCTCAAATGACGGTCGTCTGCGTCGTGTAGTCGTGCAAGCCGATGTGAAGGCGCGTATGACGCCCGAAAGCGTAAATGGCTTGAATGTGATCAACAACCAGGGTTTGCAAGTGCCATTCAGCTCCTTCGTCACTACCGTGTGGCAAAACGGACCTGTTCAGCAATCGCGTTACAACGGCTATTCAACCTTCAAGATCGCTGGTGATGCAGCGCCGGGACACAGTACCGGTCAGGCGATGGCTGAGATGGAACGCATCATCGGCGAGCTGCCTGATGGTATCGGCTATGAATGGACCGGCTTGTCGTATCAGGAAAAGCTAGCTGGTGCACAAGCCCCATTTCTGCTGACCTTGTCCATTATCGTGGTCTTTCTGCTGCTGGTAGCTCTGTATGAGAGCTGGTCGATTCCTATCTCGGTCATGCTGATCGTGCCGGTCGGTGCGCTGGGCGCGATTCTCGCGGTCACGATTCTGGGCATGCCGAACGATGTGTATTTCAAGGTCGGTCTGATCACGATCATCGGGCTTGCGGCGAAGAACGCGATTCTGATCGTGGAGTTCGCGAAGGATCTGCGTGCGCAAGGGCATAGCCTAATGGAGTCGGCATTGGAAGCAGCGCGTTTGCGTTTTCGTCCGATTCTGATGACTTCATTTGCGTTCATTCTCGGTGTGGTACCGCTTGCGCTGGCAACAGGGGCGGGTGCGGCAAGTCAACGTGCACTTGGTGTTGGTGTCATCGGCGGTATGTTGAGTGCAACAGCGCTTGGCGTGATTTTCGTGCCGATCTTCTTTGTCTGGGTGCTCACGCGTTTTTCCAGGTTCGGGAAGAACGATGAGGGCAGCATCGAGAAAAGTGCGGAACCACAGGTGCCGGAGCAATGAGCATGAAAAATAACTTGATTAGTCCGCAACGCAAGTTGCACAACGGCTTGACGCTGAAAGTCTTGGCAGTCGCCATAATGGGTTTGTCGATCTCTGCTTGTTCGATGGCACCCAAGTACCAGCGGCCGGATGCGCCAATGCCAGCAACATGGAACGAGTCTGCTACGGAAGGCGCCATGAGTGATCCTTCCATTGCCAGCCAGATGGATTGGCAAAGCTTCGTGACAGACGAGAGTCTGCGCCAGCTGATCGGTACTGCCTTGGACAACAATCGCGATCTGGCGCAGGCCGTGCTTAATATCGAAGCTGCGCGTGCGCAGTATCGTATTCAGCGCGCAGAGCGTTTACCAAATATCAATGTTCAAGGCACAGGAACGCGCCAGCGTGTGCCTGGTGATTTAAGTACGAGCGGCGTTTCGGATCTCCAAAGCAGCTACCAGGCGGGATTGGCACTGACCGCATTTGAGATCGATCTGTTCGGTCGTGTAAAAAGTCTGTAGCAAGCGGCATTGCAAGAATATTTTGCGATAGAAGCGAATGCACGCAACACTCGCATCAGTTTAATTGCTGAAGTGATTCAGGCTTATCTGACGCGTGATAGTGCTTTACAAAGGAAAGCGCTGACACAGCAAACGTTGGAGTCGCGCATGCAGTCTTTGGAACTGGTGAGTAAGCGGCGTCAGGCCGGCGCGGCAACGGCACTGGATTATCAGGAGGCGCTGGGTTTATCCGAGCAAGCCAAGGCAGAGTATGAACGTATCGACCGTGAACTGCAGTTGGCAAATAATGCACTGCAATTATTGGTCGGTGTGCCACACGCGATTCGTGGTCTGCCTGAGCAGTCAGCGGGGAGTCCGGTGATACAGAATCTTGCCGCAGGTGCGCCCTCAGAGTTGCTGATGAATCGTCCTGATATTCTGGCGGCGGAATATCAGCTGAAATCCCGCTACGCCAGCATCGGCGCAGCACGTGCAGCATTCTTTCCAAGCATTTCGCTCACGGGTACCTTGGGTAGCTCCAGTTCTGATTTGTCCAATTTGTTCGAAGGCGGTCAGCGCGCATGGGCATTCATGCCGCAGATCAATCTGCCGATCTTCCAGGGTGGGCGTAATCAGGCGAATCTGGATTTGGCTACGGTGCGCAAAGATATGGCGGTAGCCCAGTATGAGAAGACAATTCAGGCCGCTTTCCGTGAAGTGTCGGATGCGCTTGCTTCAACCAGTACTTTGCGGCGCGAGGAGGGGTCTCGCTTGGCTTTGGCGCAGGCAAGCACGGAGGCGCAGCGTTTGTCAGAGGCGCGTTATCGCAGCGGCGTTGATAGTCATTTACGTTACCTGGAAGCACAACGTAGCGCGTTCGCCAATCAGATGGCGTATATAGAAGTGGCTACTCAACGACAGATCGCTTATGCGAATCTGTTCAAGGCACTGGGTGGTGGATGGCTTGGTGAAAAGACGGAAGAGTAGGAATAAATAGATCTTACTGTGTTGAGCATTCAGTTGTATGAGTTGGTGTTCTTAAAGAATATGTCCGCTATCGGCGGCGGATTCAACCGGCCAAAAGCGGACACCTGTTTCAGTAAAAAAGCCCAGCGCATGCTGGGCTTTTTGTTGATGTTCAGTTAATGCTGATGTGCCGGGAAATCCATAGTGTTGTTCTCAGTGTAGATTTGCTTGCTGAATTGACCCTCTCGAACTGATCCACTTTCCACTGCCTAGCGAAGGCAGCGACGCGATCGTAAGACCCTTCATAGCCTAGTGCGCACAGATCGATGTGCATCTGTTTCAACGACCTTTTTTGTTTACGCGACTTCACCGCCTCGGTCTTTAACCAAGTCGATAGTTTGGGTGCATAGGTGTCGAGCGATGTGCTGGATCGCCTGCTAGCGTAGGTGGGCTCTACTGATTCAGCCCTTAAGTAGCGTCTGACGGTATTTCTAGAGATCCCTAATCGTCTTGCGATCTCTCTTAATGAGACCTGGTCACGTAGGTGCCAGCGTCGAATGATTCCAAGTAATGCCACGTCGATCACTCCATTCTCCCCACTCACTTCAGTAAGTAGGATTGTGGTCTATACGTGGGTCAGTTTTGGATGCAAATTACCCTGTTAAGTGGGTCAGTTTTCGGTGCAAATCAACACCCTCAGAAGTGCTGGATGTCAATAAACCGGGTTGGACGGTATAAAACGAAAAACCCGCGTAATCACTAGGATTGGCGCGGGTTATTGGACTACTTTGGACATCTTAATACATGTTCTTGGTGGAGACGGCGGGAATCGAACCCGCGTCCAGAAGCACTCTACAGACAGTTCTACATACTTAGCGTTGTCATTTGATTTGACCTGCACGACGCGGACGCGCACGCTGCGTACAGGCGAGTCACCTATTGTTTAACGCCATGCCAAGTGGCCCGACACGACGCGATTCCCTGTGTATGACTCTACCGCTGTTGCCAGCCCACTCCAGGGAACAAGTGGTGTAGAGCTAGAAAGTTCTTAGGTTCCTAGAGGTTTACGCTGCGAGAGCGTAAGATTCATCGTTTGCATTTAAGCATTTCCGGCTGGATTAACGAGGTGACCAGTCCTCGGTATGCCCTGCGCTGCTTTGCAACCCCTGTCGAAACCAGGTCGTCCCCAAAGCGTTGCCATTGTACCGCAATAGATAGGTCGCTGGAGTGCGGATTCAAGAGTCTGTGGGGCAGTTCTACGAAAAATCGCGAAGCAATTCTCCAAGTTCGGCGGGCGATTCGCTCACTTCATCCGCATCCCATGTGGTTGGTTGTGTTTCGCCACAGTAGCCCCAGCCGGCAGCGATGGTAACCATGTTTGCAGCCTTGCCAGCCTGTACGTCGCGCAGATCATCGCCTACGTACCAGCAAGCTTCGGGGGGGACGTCGAGGCGACGTGCTGCTTCGAATAACGGTGCGGGATGGGGTTTTGGATGGGGGGTGGTATCGCCACAGACGACACATCCAGTTCCGTTCAGGCCGATTTGCGGGACCAGCTTTTCTGTCAGTGCCGTAGCCTTGTTGGTGACAATGCCCCACTGTATGCCAGCATGCTCGATTTGGTTGAGCAGTGTGTCGATTCCGTCAAATAATCGACTGTGCTCGGCAATGTGATGCGTGTAGTTTTCCAGAAAGGCATCTCGCAGTGCAGGATAGGCACTATCTGCTGGGCTAATACCGAATGCTGCACCGATGAGTCCGCGTGCGCCGGCTGAAGCAACGGGACGCAGAATCTCGTAATCGACGGCGGGCAGACCCTGTGAAATTCGGATCAGATTGACGGCGCCGGCAAGATCGGGGGCCGTATCTGCCAACGTGCCATCAAGATCGAAAAGAATAGCTTGAGGTTTGCGCTTCATAGAGTGCGAGGCAGGACGTACGCAATGTACGTCCAGATTGCTCAAAGAGGTTTTCTGCAAGAGACCAGATAATTGACGCTGGTATCGCTGTTGAGCGAATAAATCTTGGTCAGCGGATTGAATCCCATGCCCTTGAGCGAGGACAGTTCCAACCCCGCAAAACGCATGAACTGCGCAAGCTCTGCTGGTGTAATGAACTTGGCGTAGTCGTGCGTGCCCTTTGGCAGCAGGCGCAGAATGTATTCAGCACCGATTACCGCATGCAGATAAGACTTCGGATTGCGGTTGATGGTTGAAAAGAATATCCAGCCACCCGGTTTGACCAGTTGGGCGCAGGCTTTGACGATGGCTCCAGGATCAGGAACGTGTTCCAGCATTTCCATGCAGGTTACGACATCGAATTGCCCGGCTTCTCTCGCTGCGAGATCTTCGGCAGCGATCAATTCGTATCGCACTTGCACGCCCGATTCGAGGCTATGCAGATCGGCGACCTTGAGTGCTTTTTCCGAAAGATCAATGCCGGTGACTTTTGCTCCTTTTTTCGCCATCGATTCGGCCAGAATACCGCCACCGCAGCCGACATCGACCACGGTTTTACCCGTCAATGGCGCTTGGCTATTGATCCATTCCAGTCGCAACGGGTTGATTTCGTGCAGCGGACGAAACTCCGAAGTCGGGTCCCACCATTGATGCGCGATATCGCTGAATTTCTTGAGTTCTAATGGGTCTGCGTTCATGTCTCGAATGATAGCCGGAAAAGTGGAGCACGACCACGCACGGCGTGCAGGTGCAGCCCTTGAAAGGCGAAAAAAAACCCCGCCGAAGCGGGGTTTGTTCATTGTCGCAAAGATTATTTGCGGGTACCAACGACTTCGATTTCCACGCGACGGTTTTGTGCGCGGCCAGCAGCAGTCTTGTTAGTTGCAACTGGTTGCTTCTCGCCTTTACCTTCGGTGTAGACGCGTTTTTCGTCAACGCCTTTGCCAACCAGGTACGATTTGACGGCTTCAGCACGACGAACCGACAGTTTTTGGTTGTAAGCGTCCGAACCGATCGAGTCGGTGTGACCAACAGCGATGATGACTTCCAGGTTCAGGCTACCCAGTTTCGAAGCCAGATCATCCAGCTTGGCTTTGCCTTCTGGCTTCAGCGTTGCTTTGTCGAAATCGAAGAAAGCGTCAGCAGCGAACGTGACTTTTTCAGCGGTAGGGACTGGAGCTGGAGCAGCAGCTGGAGCAGCAGCTGGCGCCGCGGCAACCAAAGCACCGTCGCAACCTGGAACTGCATCAGCAGGCGTCCAGTAACCGGTGCGCCAGCACAGTCCGGTCGAGTTACGAACGATGTTGCCGCTTGCATCTTGTGCATAAGCGCTGTTTGGTTTAGCTGCCTTGATATCGGTCTGAGCGTGCGCAGACATGGCAACGACCGCGGATGCAGCGAAGACGAGTTTTGCTAATTTATTCATATTTCTTTCTCCTCTCGGGTGAGATATCCGCAGATAAACTGCGCTAATAACGTGAAAACATCGGGGTTGGATAGTATCACGTGCTTCAAAAACCACATGAAACAAATTGTTCGCATGCAATAGTGGGCTGCCACTTATTCTGCCACAGCCAATGCACCATCGCGAACGTTGACAATTAAGCTAATTAACGTTTTTTGAAATCCGTTGTGTATACACAACGAGAAGCAAAACAATGTTTCCGCTGGCAAAACATTGACCTTTGGACATCAAATTCGTTCTCTGTTTGTGCGGAAATTTTTTCTTGAATCACTTTTTTGGACAATCGTGGTGTGGAAGATGCGCCGATGTGGTGCAAGAAATGCAACGTGGACATATGGATCTTGTATTTAGGATGATGTCGTAATGACCGTAAATTGCTTGTGGAAATTAGGTTGCATTTTGCACAATGCAATCTGTGGGTCGATTTCCGGATAGTACGGTGAGATGTCATTGTTGTTTCTCTACCATCACTGCGCGCCGTGTATGGTTTTGAATCACTCAAGATTGTCCGTGGGGCATGCGTCAATAGTCCTCTATTTAGATAGAGGGGTGAAGTTGTATATGGCTCGCGTTCAAACGAATACATATTTTTACTGAACTCTGTGCCGGCCTGTTTCAATTGACAAAGTAGCTTCCTGATCTTTTGTTGCCGGTTTGGCATGACTCGGTATCCGGCGCGGGCCTATGAAATGGGAAAGTCCAGCCCCTGACGTGGTAAAATTCTCAGCTTTGCCGGATTGCGCAGTATTCCGGTGATTTCTATCCCCGCCTAGGACAAACGAGCCCGCCAATGGATCAATTCGCAAAAGAAACCATCCCGATTTCGCTCGAAGAAGAAATGCGCAAAAGCTACCTCGATTACGCGATGAGCGTGATTGTGGGGCGTGCGTTGCCAGATGTGCGGGATGGACTCAAGCCGGTACATCGTCGCGTATTGTTTGCGATGCATGAAATGAACAATGTCTGGAATCGGCCTTACGTGAAGTGCGCGCGTGTCGTCGGTGAGACGATGGGTAAATATCACCCGCACGGCGATGCGTCGATTTACGACACGCTCGTGCGTATGGCGCAGGATTTCTCGCTGCGTTACACACTGGTCGATGGTCAGGGTAACTTTGGCTCCATCGATGGCGACAACGCGGCGGCGATGCGTTATACGGAATGCCGTTTGGACAAGATCGCAGGTGAGTTGCTGGCTGATCTGGACAAGGAAACCGTCGACTTCATTCCCAACTATGACGGCAAGGAAAAAGAGCCTTCGGTTTTGCCTACGCGCATTCCGAATCTGCTGGTCAATGGTTCTTCTGGCATCGCCGTTGGTATGGCGACCAATATTCCACCGCATAACATCACCGAAATCATCGATGGCGCGCTGCACGTGCTGCGCAACGAACAGTGCACGGTTGATGAATTGATCGAAATCATTCCGGCACCGGATTTTCCGACCGGGGGCATTATTTATGGCGTGTCGGGTGTGCGCGATGGTTACCGCACTGGGCGTGGCCGTGTTGTCATGCGTGCGAAGACGCATTTTGAAGAATTCGGCAAGGAAAACCGCTCGGCGATCATCGTGGATGAGTTGCCGTATCAGGTTAACAAGAAGTCGCTGCTTGAACGTATCGCCGAACTCGTGCGTGACAAGAAGCTCGATGGCATTTCGGATATTCGCGACGAGTCCGATAAATCGGGTATGCGCGTGGTCATCGAACTCAAGCGCAATGAAGTACCCGAAGTCGTGCTGAACAATCTGTTCAAGCAGACACAGTTGCAAGATACGTTCGGCATGAACATGGTGGCGCTGGTAGATGGTCAGCCAAAACTGCTGAACCTTAAGCAGATGCTGGAATGCTTCCTCTCGCATCGCCGCGAAGTGGTCACGCGTCGTACCGTGTTCGAGTTGCGCAAGGCGCGTGAGCGCGGTCATGTGCTGGAAGGTTTGGCCGTTGCGCTGGCGAACATTGACGATTTCATCGCCATCATCAAGGCTGCACCGACGCCACCAGTGGCGAAGATGGAACTGATGTCGCGCGCCTGGGATTCGTCCGTTGTGCGTGAAATGCTGGCGCGTACGGGTGAAGGCACGGTCGGTGGTGCGGACGCCTTCCGTCCTGAAAACCTGCCCAAGCATTACGGCATTCAAACGGATGGCCTCTACAAGCTGTCGGACGATCAGGCGCAGGAAATCCTGCAAATGCGTTTGCAACGCCTGACCGGTCTGGAGCAGGACAAGATCGTCAACGAATACAAAGATGTGATGGCGCAGATTGCCGATCTGCTCGACATTCTGGCCAAGCCGGAACGTGTGACCGTCATCATCAATGATGAACTGACGCTGGCGAAAAACGAATACGGCATTGGCAACAAGGACGAGCGTCGCTCGACCATCGAACACAATGCGACCGATCTGGCGACTGAAGATCTGATCACGCCGCAGGATATGGTGGTGACGTTGTCGCACAGCGGTTACATGAAATCGCAACCGATTTCCGAATACCGTGCGCAGAAGCGCGGCGGACGAGGCAAGCAGGCAATGGCGACCAAGGAAGACGACTGGATCGACCAGCTCTTCATCGCCAATACGCACGATTACATCCTGTGCTTCAGCAATCGCGGTCGTTTGTACTGGCTGAAAGTGTGGGAAGTGCCGCAAGGCTCGCGCAATTCGCGTGGCAAGCCGATCGTCAACATGTTCCCGCTGCAGGATGGCGAGAAGATTACGGTTGTATTGCCATTGTCTGGCGAAAATCGCACATTCCCTGAAGATCGTTATGTCTTCATGGCGACCAGTCTGGGTACCGTCAAGAAAACTTCGCTGCCTGATTTCAGCAATCCACGCAAGGCTGGCATCATCGCGGTCGATCTTGATGAAGGTGACTTCCTGATCGGTGCCGCGCTGACTGATGGCAAGCACGACGTCATGCTGTTCTCGGATGCCGGCAAGGCCGTGCGTTTCGACGAAAACGATGTGCGTCCGATGGGCCGCACTGCGCGCGGTGTGCGCGGCATGAATCTGGAAGAAGGGCAGCAGGTCATCGCCTTGCTGGTCGCTGAGAACGAACAGCAATCGGTTCTGACGGCCACTGAAAACGGTTTTGGCAAACGTACGCCGATTACCGAGTACACGCGCCACGGGCGCGGCACGAAAGGCATGATCGCGATCCAGACCAGTGAGCGTAACGGCAAGGTCGTGGCAGCGACGCTGGTCGATGCCAACGATGAAATCATGCTGATCACCACGGGTGGTGTGCTGATTCGCACGCGTGTGGCTGAAATCCGTGAAATGGGACGTGCCACGCAAGGTGTGACGCTGATTGCGGTCGAAGACGGTACGACCCTCAGCGGTTTGCAGCGCATCCTGGAATCAGATGTGGAAGAAGATCAATCCGGCTTGGAGGAAGAAGAATAATGAAGCGCGTGGTGTACAACTTTTCGCCAGGTCCGGCTGCTCTGCCAAAGGAAGTGATCCAGCAGGCAGCAGATGAAATGACGGACTGGCGCGGAAGCGGTTTGTCCGTGATGGAGATGAGCCATCGCGGCAAGGAATTTACCGAGATTCTCGCCAATGCCAAGAGCGATTTGCGTGCCTTGCTGGCAATCCCCGACAATTACCACGTGCTGTTTCTGCAAGGCGGTGCCATCGCTGAAAATGCCGTTGTGCCGATGAATTTGGTCGGTCGCAAGCTGCAGCAACCCGCGACCATCGATTTCGTCAACACCGGACACTGGTCGGTCAAGACCATCGAAGAGGCGCACAAATATGCGCGCGTCAACATCGCCGCGTCGTCGGAAGATGCCGGTTTCACCACGATTCCCGCACGCGACACCTGGAACCTGACGCCGGATGCTGCTTACGTGCACATCTGTACCAACGAAACCATCGGCGGTGTCGAGTTTAACTACACGCCGGAAGTGGGCGATGTGCCGCTGGTCGCGGACATGTCTTCCAATATCCTGTCGCGCGAATTCGATATCAACAAGTACGCCGTCATATATGCCGGTGCGCAGAAGAACATCGGCCCGTCGGGTGTGACCATCGTCATCGTGCGGGATGACATGCTCGGCCATGCTTTGCCGATCTGCCCATCCGCGTTCGACTGGAAACTGGTGGCCGAGCACGACTCGATGTTCAATACCCCGCCGACGTATCCCATCTATATTGCAGGCCTGGTGTTTCAGCATGTGCGCCGCCTCGGTGGTGTGGCTGCGATGGAGAAGATCAATATCCAGAAGGCCGAGTTGATCTACAGCTATCTGAATTCCACCGATTTCTACACCAACCGTGTGCCGGCTGAATTCCGCTCGCGCATGAACGTGCCGTTTTTCCTGCGTGATGAGTCGCTGAACGCGACGTTCATCGAAGAAGCCAACAAGCAGGATCTGGTGCAGTTGAAAGGCCACGCGTCAGTCGGCGGCATGCGTGCTTCGATCTACAATGCGATGCCGATCGAGGGTGTACAGAAACTGGTCGATTTCATGAAAGACTTCGAGAAGAAGTACGGCTGATCGAGCCAGACGCGATTTTCAACGATTCAACGAATGCGCCAGCCATGACGATGGATGACAAGCTCAAGCCTCTGCGCCAGCAGATTGATGCAATCGACAAGCAGATTCTCGATCTGCTTAATCAGCGCGCGCAGGTGGCGCAACTAGTCGGCCACGTCAAGGCTGAAACCAATGCGCCGGTTTTTCGGCCCGAGCGGGAGGCGCAGGTATTGCGTAGCGTGGGAGAGCGCAATCCGGGGCCGATGCTGTCGCTCGATGTGCAAACCGTATTCCGCGAAATCATGTCGGCTTGCCGCGCGCTGGAAAAGCGCGTGACGGTGGCCTATCTCGGCCCGATCGGCACTTTTAGCGAACAGGCGGTTTACCAGCAATTCGGTCGCGCCATCGAAGGCATGCCTTGCGCATCGATTGATGAAGTGTTTCGCGCTACGGAAGCCGGTACGGCCGATTTTGGTGTCGTGCCGATCGAGAATTCTTCCGAAGGCGTGATCAATCGTACGCTCGATCTGCTGTTGCAAACCACACTGATCATCAGCGGCGAAGTGTCTTTGCCGGTCAATCACAGCCTGATGACGCGCGCCGGCAGCATGGATGGCGTGCAGGTTATTTGTGCGCATTCGCAGGCATTGGCGCAATGCCAGTCGTGGCTCAATCAGAATCATCCGCATATCGAACGTCGTGCCGTTGCCTCCAACGGCGAGGCGGCACGTATGGCAAGCGAAGATGCGACCGTTGCTGCGATTGCCAGCGAGATCGCCGGCAAGAATTACAACCTGCAAGTCGTCAAGGCACACGTGCAGGACGATCCGCATAATCGCACGCGTTTTGCCGTGGTTGGTCGTCTGGAAACGGCGGCCAGCGGCAAGGATCAAACTTCGCTTGTGCTGTCGGTGCCCAACAAGGCGGGTGCGGTATACAACTTGCTGGCACCGCTGGCTAGGCATGGCGTTTCGATGACGCGCTTTGAATCGCGTCCGGCGCGGATGGGCAAGTGGGAATACTACTTTTATGTCGATGTCGAAGGGCATCAGAGCGATGGCAAAGTGGCCGATGCCTTGCGTGAATTGAAAGACAACGCGGCCTTCTTCAAAGTGCTGGGTTCCTATCCGTCGAGCTTGTAAAACAGCAGTGCACGTACGTCGCTTGCACGAATCGTCGGCAATATTGTTTCTTTAACGTGGCGCGTGGTGCATGCGCCTTATCCGGAAAACGTCATGTCTCATCCATTCGGCCCAGATTACATCCGTGCCATCGCGCCGTATCAAGGCGGCAAACCCATCTCGGAAGTGGCGCGCGAGTTCGGTCTTGATGAAGCCAGGATCGTCAAGCTGGCATCCAACGAGAATCCGCTGGGCATGCCCGATTCGGCACGCCAGGCGATGGCGCACGTGGCTGATGCAGGTCGTTACCCCGATGGAAACGGCTTTGAGCTCAAGGCGGCGCTGACAGCAAAGTATGGTGTGCCAGCCGAATGGGTCACGCTTGGTAACGGCAGCAACGATATTCTCGAACTGGCGGCGCGCGCTTTCGTGCAGACCGGCCAGTCCGTGTTGTATGCCGAATATTCGTTTGCCGTGTATCCGCTGGCAACCCAGGCGGTCGGTGCGCGTTCGCTGGTCGTCAAGGCAAAGGATTACGGTCATGATCTGGAGGCGATGCTGGCCGCGATCGAAGACGATACGCGCCTGATTTTCATCGCCAATCCAAACAACCCGACGGGGACCTTCATTCCTGGTGAGCAGGTCGAAGCCTTTCTCAAGCGTGTGCCATCGCACATCGTGGTCGTGCTGGATGAGGCTTACACCGAATTCCTCAGCGCCGAACAACAGTACGACTCGATTGCGTGGGTTGCAAAGTATCCGAATCTGCTGGTGTCGCGTTCGATGTCCAAGGTGTATGGCCTGGCCGGCTTGCGTATCGGTTACGGTATCGCGCAGGCAGGAATCACCGATCTGCTCAATCGCATTCGTCAGCCGTTCAATGTCAACGCTTTTGCACAGGCAGCCGCGATTGCCGCACTGGCCGATGATGACTTCGTTGCACGCAGTGCGCAGATGAATGCAGACGGCTATCGTCAGTTGACACAGGCTTTTGACGAGATGGGACTGGAATATGTGCCGTCGTCCGGCAACTTCGTGCTGGTGAAAGTCGGCAATGATGATGCTGCCGGTTCACGTGTGAATCTGGCCTTGCTCAAGCAGGGCATGATTGTGCGTCCGGTCGGCAATTATGGTTTGCCGCAGTGGTTGCGCATTTCCATCGGTCTGCCAGACGAGAACGCTCAGTGCCTCGCTGCACTGAAAAAAGCGTTGGTCTGATCAGACGGCATTTCAATACTGAATACCTAGAATTTACGGACCCGGAGCCATCTTGCTGAACAAGATCGTCATTTTCGGTGTGGGCCTGATCGGTGGCTCGTTTGCACTGGCATTGCGCAAGGCAAATGCGGTCGGTGAGATTGTCGGTGTCGGGCGTAGCCTGCATTCGCTGGAGCGTGCAAAGGAACTTGGCCTGATCGATACGATTGCATCCTCCGTTGAAGAGGCAATGCGCGATGCGGATCTGGTTTTGCTGGCCGTACCCGTGGCACAGACCGAAGCGATCCTCGCAACCATCAAGCCCTATCTACAGCCACAGACCGTTATCACCGATGCGGGCAGTATCAAGGGTGAGGTGATTGTTGCCGCTCAACACGCGCTTGGCGACCGGATTGTGCAATTCGTGCCAGGGCATCCAATCGCGGGGCGTGAAACGACTGGGCCCGATGCTGCGGTGGCGGATTTGTATATCGGCAAGAAAGTCGTGCTGACGCCTTTGCCGCAGAATGCAGAAACGCATGTTGCGCTGGTACGCGAGGCCTGGCAGCAATGCGGTGCCAGCGTGCATCTGTTGAGCGCGCAGGAACACGACGCCGTGTTTGCCGCAGTCAGCCATTTGCCGCATCTACTGGCGTTTGCGCTGGTAGATGAATATGCGCGCCGCGACAACGCCGATCTTCTGTTCAATTATGCGGCCAGCGGTTTTCGCGATTTCACGCGTATCGCCGGCTCCTCTCCCGAAATGTGGCGCGACATCGCGCTGACGAATCAGCAGGCCGTGCTGCTCGAACTGGATACCTACATGCATCAACTCAGCAGCTTGCGCGTTGCGCTGGCAGCTGGCGATGCGGCAGCACTGGAATCCGTGTTCGCCAATGCACAACGTGCGCGCCATGCGTGGCAGCAAAGTATCGAAAAGGCCGAACCCCAACCTCAACAGGATCGCGACGCATGAAACGTTATCCGCATCATCTGGATTTGCAACCTGCCATGCATGCCAAGGGCACGGTGCGGCTGCCGGGTTCGAAGAGTATTTCCAACCGTACGCTGTTGCTGGCGGCACTGGCCGAAGGCACGACGCATATCAAGGATTTGCTGGCTTCGGATGACACGCATGTCATGCTGATGGCTCTGCAGAAGTTGGGTATCCAATGGGAGCAGATCGGTGAATCGCAAGATTACACCGTGCACGGCATCGATGCTGTCTTGCCTGTGCATCATGCGGATCTTTTCATGGGCAATGCCGGTACCGCGATTCGTCCGTTGACGGCTGCACTGGCTGTATTGGGCGGCGACTTTACGTTGCACGGCGTGTCGCGCATGCATGAACGGCCGATCGGCGATCTGGTCGATGCGCTCAATGCGATTGGCGCACGTATTGATTACACGGGCGAGCCGGGTTTCCCGCCATTGCACATCCAGCGTGGTTTGCTGCGTGCAGAACGCCTCAAGGTACGCGGCAATGTGTCGTCGCAGTTCTTGACGGCATTGCTGATGGCATCGCCGTTGATGGCGCGTGAGCATGACGTGCACATCGATGTGATCGGCGAATTGATTTCCAAGCCGTATATCGAGATCACGCTCAATCTCATGCAGCGTTTCGGTGTCGAGGTCGAGCGCGATGGCTGGCAGGCTTTCACGATCAAGACCGGTCAACGCTATCGCAGTCCCGGCGTGATTCACGTTGAAGGCGATGCGTCTTCAGCTTCTTATTTTCTGGCGGCCGGCGCGATTGCAGGCGGCCCGGTGCGTGTCGAAGGCGTCGGCAATAACAGCATCCAGGGCGATGTGCGTTTCGTGGAAGCGCTCGAACAGATGGGCGCGACTATCACGATGGGCGACAACTGGATCGAGGCGCAATCGAACGGTGTGCTGAAAGCCATCGATGCCGATTTCAACCATATCCCTGATGCGGCAATGACGATTGCCGTGGCGGCGCTCTATGCCGATGGCCCGAGCACCTTGCGCAACATTGAAAGCTGGCGTGTCAAGGAAACCGATCGTATCTACGCCATGGCGACCGAGTTGCGCAAACTGGGCGCACACGTCGAAGAAGGGCGCGACTATCTGCGTGTGACGCCGCCGGTAGAAATCGCCAGCGCCGCGATCGACACCTACGACGACCATCGCATGGCAATGTGTTTTTCTCTGGCAACGCTTGATGGCGCAGCGCGGCGCGGCAACAAGATTCGTATCAACGATCCGCAATGTGTGGCGAAGACCTTCCCGGATTATTTCGATGCTTTTGCCAAGGTGACTGAAGATAGCTTGTTCTGATGGTGTGGCCGGCACGAGCTACGCATGACTAATCGCTTTATTGCCCATAGGCGACTTCTATTTTTCTTATGACGCATTCCGTAAATTCCATTCCCGTCATCACGATCGATGGCCCAACCGCATCGGGTAAGGGCACGGTCGCCCAGTTGGTCGCGGATACCTTGCATTTTCACTATCTGGATTCAGGTGCCTTGTATCGCCTGACAGCCTTGTCCGCATTGCGTCAGCAGGTTGCCTTGGATAATGAAGCGGCACTTGCGCAGACGGCTTCTTCCTTGCGTCCCCGTTTTGAGGGCGGCGAAGTGTATCTGGATGGCGACAGTGTGTCGATGGCGATTCGCGCCGAGGAAGTTGGTAATACGGCATCAAAAATCGCAGCCTTGCCAGCGGTCAGGCAGGCTTTGGTCGAACTGCAGTTGCGCTTTCGCG
The DNA here is from genome assembly GCF_913776015.1 of uncultured Oxalicibacterium sp. Classification (GTDB taxonomy): domain Bacteria; phylum Pseudomonadota; class Gammaproteobacteria; order Burkholderiales; family Burkholderiaceae_D; genus Oxalicibacterium. The sequence continues at coordinate 27,669 of NZ_CAJYMD010000045.1, forward strand.
AGGCGCCGGGCCTGATTGCTGACGGTCGCGATATGGGGACCGTGATTTTCCCCGATGCTTGCCTGAAAGTATTTTTGACTGCCAGCGCCGAGGCGCGCGCGCAACGCCGCTATAAGCAATTGATTGACAAGGGATTTTCTGCTAATATCAACGACCTTCTCAAGGATTTGAACGAGCGGGACGCGCGCGATGCCAATCGTGCCGTTGCGCCGCTGAAGCCCGCAGAGGGTGCGTATTTGCTGGATACCTCCAATCTGACTGTGAATCAGGCGGTGGAGCAGGTGCTTGGCTGGTATGCCGCAGTAAAAAAGTAGTCCGCTTGATTTGAAAAGAAGTATCCAGAAGTACCGGTGTCTGTCGGGCGCAAAGCCCGATGGATGTTGAAAAACCTAACCCTGGTTCGATGATCGTTTGCTGGTGCAACCGGTCGCAACGCGAATGCAGGATAAACCCTCTCACATTATGTCTACTGCTGTTAGCTCCCAAGAAAATTCCGTTGGCATGGAAAGTTTTGCCGCTCTGTTCGAAGAATCGTTGTCGCGTCAGGACATGCGTTCGGGCGAAGTCATCTCGGCTGAAGTCGTTCGTATCGACCACAACTTCGTGATCGTCAACGCAGGCCTGAAATCCGAAGCCTTCATCCCGATCGAAGAATTCAAGAACGACAATGGCGAACTCGAAGTCAACGTCGGCGACTATGTTTCCGTCGCCATCGAATCGCTCGAAAACGGTTTCGGCGATACCATCCTGTCGCGTGACAAGGCCAAGCGTCTGGCATCGTGGCTCTCGCTTGAAAAGGCGATGGAGTCCGGCGAGATTGTTACCGGTACCGTCAATGGCAAGGTCAAAGGTGGTCTGACCGTTCTGACCAATGGCATCCGTGCTTTCCTCCCGGGTTCGCTGGTCGATACGCGTCCTGTCAAGGACACCACGCCATTCGAAGGCAAAACCCTCGAATTCAAAGTCATCAAGCTCGATCGCAAACGTAACAACGTCGTGTTGTCGCGTCGTGCCGTCATCGAAGCTTCGATGGGCGAAGAACGCGCCAAGCTGATGGAAACCCTGAAAGAAGGCACCATCGTCAACGGCGTCGTCAAGAACATCACCGACTACGGTGCGTTCGTCGACCTCGGCGGCATCGACGGTCTGCTGCACATCACCGATTTGGCATGGCGTCGTGTGCGTCATCCATCGGAAGTGCTCACCGTTGGTCAGGAAATCACGGCCAAGGTCCTCAAGTACGATCAAGAGAAAAACCGCGTTTCGCTGGGCGTCAAGCAATTGGGCGACGATCCATGGACCGGTCTGTCGCGTCGTTACCCACAAGGTACGCGCCTGTTCGGCAAAGTCACCAACCTGACCGACTACGGTGCATTCGTTGAAGTCGAACAAGGCATCGAAGGTCTGGTTCACGTTTCCGAAATGGACTGGACCAACAAGAATGTTGCGCCGAACAAAGTCGTTCAACTGGGCGACGAAGTCGAAGTCATGGTTCTGGAAATCGACGAAGAACGTCGTCGTATCAGCCTCGGCATGAAGCAATGCAAGGCCAATCCTTGGGATGACTTCGCTGTCAACCACAAGAAAGGTGACAAAGTCCGCGGTGCGATCAAATCGATCACCGACTTCGGCGTGTTCATCGGCCTGACCGGCAACATCGACGGTCTGGTTCACCTGTCGGATCTGTCCTGGACCGAAGCTGGCGAAGAAGCTGTGCGCAAGTTCAAGAAAGGTGACGAGCTGGAAGCCATCGTGCTGGCAATCGACGTGGAACGTGAACGCGTTTCGCTCGGCGTCAAGCAACTGGAAGGTGACCCATTCAACAACTACGCTGCCATGAACGACAAAGGTTCGCTGGTAACGGGCACTGTGAAATCGGTCGAGCCTAAGGGCGCCGTGATCCAGTTGTCGGATGAAGTCGAAGGCTACCTGCGTGCATCCGAAATCTCGCGCGATCGCGTGGAAGATGCCGGTACGCACCTGAAAGTCGGCGACAACGTCGAAGCCATGGTCATCAACGTCGATCGCAAGGCTCGCAGCATCCAGCTGTCGATCAAGGCAAAAGACAATGTTGAAACCCAGGAAGCAATGCAAAAGATGTCGGCTGACTCCAATGCTGCTTCCGGTACGACCAGCCTCGGCGCACTGCTCAAGGCCAAGCTCGACAACAAGAACTGATCTCAGCGTCAATGACAAAGTCGGAGCTGATTGCCCGTCTGGCCGAGCGTTATCCGCAACTGGTAGCAAAAGATGCGGATTTCGCGGTCAAGACGATTCTCGACGCGATGTCCGATGCCTTGGCAACCGGACAGCGTATCGAGATTCGTGGATTCGGCAGCTTTGCCCTGAACAGCCGCCCGCCGCGTATCGGTCGCAACCCGAAGTCGGGTGATAAGGTGATGGTCCCGGAAAAACGGGTGCCGCACTTCAAGCCCGGCAAGCAGTTGCGTGAACGGGTGGATGCGATGGTTGGGCAGCCAATCATTGAAGACTGAGTTGTTTGCAATGAATATGAAACGGCATCTTCGGATGCCGTTTTTTTTCACGTACAATTTCGGCAATCTTTTTCTTTACCGAGGGCATGCGCGATGCGTATGCCTGCATCAGGAAAGCTGCCCATGAAAATCGTCTTTAGAATCCTTGCGGCCATTCTTTTCATCGTGTTTTTCGGCTTTGCGCTGAAGAATACGCAGGAAGTGGCGTTGCAGTTTTTCATGGGCTATGAATTGCGCGGCCCGCTGGTTCTGCTGCTGCTCGGTTTTTTTGCCTGCGGCGCGGCACTGGGT
>NZ_CAJYMD010000046.1 GCF_913776015.1 uncultured Oxalicibacterium sp.
CGATGATCGCATCCACATCCTTGAAGGGCGTGAAGCGATCCTGCTCAATATCGATGAGGTGATCCGCATCATCCGCGAATCGGACGAACCGAAGCCGGCGCTGATCGAGGCGTTCCGTTTGTCCGAACGTCAGGCGGACGACATTCTCGAAATCCGTTTGCGTCAGCTCGCACGTCTGGAAACCATCAAGATCCAGCAGGAACTAGCTGAACTGCGCAACGAAAAATCTACGCTGCAGGACTTGCTCGACAATCCGGCTTCGATGAAGAGACTCGTCATCAAGGAAATCGAGAGCGATGCCAAGCAGTTTGGCGATGCGCGCCGCACCTTGATTAAGGAAGCCGAACGCGCCAGCGTCGAGCAAAAGATCATCGATGAACCGGTTACCGTCATCATTTCGCAAAAAGGCTGGGTGCGTGCACGCACGGGCCACGGCCACGATGCGGCACAGTTCAGCTTTAAGGCGGGCGACAGCCTGTACAGTGCATTCGAATGCCGCACCGTGGATAACGTGCTGGTGTTCGGCTCCAACGGCCGCATCTACTCGGTGCCGGTGGCATCGCTGCCGGGTGCGCGCGGCGATGGCGTACCGATCACCACGCTGATCGAACTCGCCAGTGGCACGACGATTCAGCATTACTTTGCCGGCCCGGGCGATACGCAGCTGCTGCTGGCATCGACCGCCGGCTACGGTTTCGTTGCCAAGGCGGGCGACATGACGGCACGTAATCGTGGTGGCAAATCCTTCATCACGCTGGACGATGGCGATCTGCCTTTGCTGCCACGTCCACTGATTGCGAATGCCAGCGCGATTGCCTGTCTTTCGGAAAAAGGCCGTCTGCTGGTATTCGGCCTCGATGAAATCAAGACCTTGTCGGCTGGCGGCCGTGGCGTGATTTTGATGGAGCTCGAAAAAGGCGAACGCCTGATCGCGGCCCAGCCGATCAGCCAGCGCGGCGTAATCGTCAGCGGTGTGGGGCGTGGCGGCAAGGCGCAGGAAGTGGCCTTGTCGGCCTCTGGCCTGGCTGTGCATATCGGCAAGCGCGCCCGCAAAGGCAAGGCGCTGGAATCAAAAATCAAGGCGACGACCCTGACGCCTCAGCAATGACGCGGCAATCATGACACAAGCTTCCGTGACACGGCACACTGCAAGGACCAAGGCACGCTTCGGCAAACTGCCTTTGTCGCTTGCACTGGTTGTTGCGCTTGCCGTCTCGCTGACACTCACCGCCTGCAGCAATCACAATCCGTATTACGACCCCGCCAAGCCACACCATACGCCGGAAGGTTTCCGCAACAACTACCTCGATCGCAAGCCGGACGGTCTGCTCAAGTGGCAATGGCAGCGCATCACACAAGGCTTGCCCAAGCCGCCCGAGAACAACTACCAGTTTCCCGTTGTGCGGACGGACATCGCCTGGCTACGCGCCAACAAGAACGAAACCAGCGCAACCTGGATCGGCCATTCGACGATGCTGTTGCAAGTGCGTGGCACGAATATCCTGACCGATCCGATCTGGTCCGAGCGCGCCTCGCCCGTCTCCTTCATGGGGCCGAAACGCCGCGTGCCAGTACCATTCGCGCTGACCGAATTGCCGCACATCGACGTGGTGTTGATTTCCCACAATCACTACGACCATCTTGATCGCGCAACCGTCGAGCAATTAAACCGGCAACCCGGTGGCGCACCGCTGTTCCTCGTCCCGCTCGGCATCAAGCCGTGGCTGGCAGAACTGGGCATCACGAATGTGCAGGAACTGGACTGGTGGGATGCAACCTCCGCCAAGGGACTCGATTTCCATCTGGTGCCGGCGCAACATTGGTCAGCACGCAGCCTGACCGATCGCCAGCAAACGCTCTGGGGTGGCTGGACCATCCACACGCAGCCATCGGACCAAGCACCGTTCTCGATCTTCTTCGCCGGTGATACCGGTTTCTCGAAAGACTTTGAAGAGATCGCCAAACGCTTCGGCAGCTTCGATCTCGCCCTGATTCCGATTGGTGCCTATGCCCCGCGCTGGTTCATGCACACCCAGCACGTCGATCCAGCCGATGCCGTGAAGATTCACAAAACGGTGAAAGCCCGACATTCGATCGGCATTCACTGGGGCACGTTCGAACTTGCCGATGAATCGCTCGACGAACCACCACGTGTGCTGGCCGAAGAAACGAAAAAAGCCGGATTAGCCAAGGATGCATTCGTTGTACTGAAACATGGCGAAACGACGCGCTTCGATGCGTCCGGCAAGGCGCTGGCATTCAGCGAGACAAGCAAATAAAAACGGCGTCCCGAAGACGCCGTTTCATTTTTCTCGATCGATTCAAAAATCAATCTTCCATGCAGCGACCGCTGGCATCAACCGTCACACGGATCAACTCGTTTTCACCGCCACCGAACACGTTACCGCCCGTGTACGTGAGACAGCCTTCGCCTTTATAAAGCGTTTGCAAACGCTGCGAATCGTTGCCGAAATAGAAGGGAATCCAGCGCTTGCCGGTTTCGTGACGATACATATCGTCCGGTGCGCCGATCAGGCCCGACACTTCACGCATCTTCATGCCGATCTTGACCTTGGAAAACTTGCTGTTTGGTGCTGGCGTACCAACGATCTCGCCTTCGAACTGGCCGTTGGTGGATTTGACAATGCGCGCCTGCCCTTGCGCTGCGACAGGCTCAGCCGCCGTGCTGCGTAGGGCGGTGGATTCCACCGTCGATGCCGGGCGCTGACTGGCGCAGCCGGTCAATGCCAGCCCCAGAACAGCCACTGCGGCGATATAACTCTTCGATACCATGACTTCTCCCTAAATGAAATAAATGCTTCTTTTCCCGGATTCCAGGATCGGCCTTATAGGCTCTTTTGCATACCGCGCGTGACATTAGCATCAAACCAGCAATCGCAACATGTTTTCACCCAGGTTTCGTCAAACACGCTGCATAAAAAAAGGACGGCATTGCCGTCCTTCTGCTGCATGCCAAAGAGGAAGGCTTAGCGCAGTTTGTCCTTGATCAATCCGGCCAGAACCTGTACGCCCTGGCGAATACGTTCCGGCGGTACGGTCACGAAACTGAGACGGAAGGTATTGGTTTCCGGTTCGTTGGCATAGAACGGCGCGCCGGGTACGAAGGCCACGTTCTTCGCAATCGCTTCGTCCAGCAATTGCATGCCGTCGATATGTTCGGGTAGCGTGACCCAGATAAACATGCCGCCAGCCGGCTTGTTCCATTTGACGCCAACCGGGAAGAATTCTTCGAGCGCGTCCAGCATGACTTGGCATTGGTTCGCATACAGCTTGCGGATCGATGGAATATGTTGCGACAGGAAACCATCCTTGACCGCTTCGTAGACAACCATCTGCGTCAGTTGCGAAGTATGCAGATCGGCAGCCTGTTTGGCTTGTTCGAGTTTGCGGATCAGCACTGCTGGCGCAACCACATAGCCGAGGCGTATGCCAGGCGTCAGCACTTTGGAGAAGGACCCCAGGTAGATCACGCCATTCGGATTCATCGTCAGCATTTTCGGCAACGGTTCGCCAGCGTAGCTGAGCGCGCCATACGGATCGTCTTCGATCAGCGGCAAACCGAGACGTGCGCAGGTTTCGACCAGTGCTTCACGGCGTTCGAGCGGCATGGTACGACCGGTCGGGTTATGGAAATTCGGTAGCGAGTATAGAAGACGGGCACCATCGGCGATGCCTTCGACGCTCTCCGGCAAGAGCCCTTCTTCATCGGTCGGAATCGAGACAAAGTTGGGGCGATAGACGGAAAACGCCTGCAGCGCGCCCAGATAGCTTGGCGTTTCGACCAGCACCTTGCTGCCATCTTCGATCAATACCTTGCCCAACAGATCGAGTGCCTGCTGCGAACCGGACACCATCAACACTTGATCAGGCGAAATCGTCACGCCATCGATCGACAGCGATTCTGCAATCCATTCACGCAGCGGCGCGTAGCCGTCGGTCGGGCCGTATTGCAAGGCGACCTTGCCCTGCTCCGACAAGACCTTGTCGAACGCTTGCTGCATATGCTCGACCGGGAACGTGGCCGGTGAAGGCAAGCCACCCGCGAACGAGATGATGTCGGGCCGCATCGTCACCTTGAGGATTTCGCGGATGACCGAGCTCTGCAGTTGTTCGGCGCGTTGGGAAAACTGCCATTTGATCGGTGTCGGATTTTCGATTTTCATGATTCTGGAGAGCGTTGTCCCGCGCCCTGATGGGACGGAACGAAAGAAAGTGCCGAAGCCCTGCTCCGGCAAGGAATGAAGGATCAACCGACCTCGGCGATCAGTTCGATCTCGACACAGGCACCAAGCGGGATCTGTGTCACCCCGAATGCGGAGCGAGCATGCTTGCCCTGTTCGCCGAATACTTCGCCAAACAGATCGGACGCGCCATTCGTGACCAGATGTTGTTCTGTGTAGTCAGGCGTGGAGTTGACGAGACTCATGACTTTGACGATGCGCTTGACGCGATTCAAGTCGCCACCGCAGGCCGCCTGCAACGTCGCAATCAGGTCGATGGCGACGCCACGCGCGGCTTGCTTGCCCTCTTCGGTACTCAGGTTCTTGCCGAGTTGGCCAACCCACGGTTTGCCATCTTTCTTGGCAATATGGCCGGACAGGAAAATCGTGTTACCCGTCTGCGCGTACATCACATAAGATGCAGCCGGTGTGGCTACAGCCGGCAGTTCGATATTCAGTGCTTTCAGTTTGTCGTAAAAAGACATGCATGCTCCAGAAAAAACAGGACACTTCTTCAGAAAAAGTGCCCGTGCCCGATACGGGACAACGAAGCGCATGAGCGCTGCCGCCAATGAATTCCCGTGATTATCTCAAATCCGCGCCCTCGCCACCGAACTATCTGTTCAGACATGTTGGATAGCCGCATTCAACGCAACCAGATCGAGACGGCGGCATAGAGCGTGGCAACGATCATCAAGGCACAAAACAGACGACGCCATCGCTCCTGCCGCAAGTATCGACGCAAAACGGCACCAGTAGCCACCCATACGCCAAGGCACGGCAGGTTGACCGCACTGAATAGCAGGCAGAACACACCAACAGCCAGCCATGCAGGCTGCAAAGGCGGTAGAAAGGCAGCCGCACCCGTGATGCCCATGATCCAGGCTTTGGGGTTGGCAAACTGAAAAAGCGCCGCAGCCCCAAACGACATTGGCTGGCTACCCCCTTCATCCTGACCATCTGCACGCATGTTACGCAATTGCCAAGCCAGATAAATCAGATAACCGGAGCCGACTACGCGCAGCAGAAAATCGGCCGACGGCATGGCCATAACAAGATTGCCGACACCGGTCGCGCATAGCGCGAGCATCACGCCGAAACCTGCAATCACACCAAACATATGCGGAATCGAGCGGAGAAAGCCGAAGCGAATTCCTGACGAAGTCAGAAGAATGTTATTGGGCCCAGGTGTGATGGAGGACACGAACGCAAAGAGCAAAAAGGGGAGCAAGGTGGTCATCGTCTGAAGAAATGGCTTAAGAGGTGCGTGCCTAGATCTTAATGGACAAAACCAATACAGTACCAATACACTTTGCAGATAATTCTTTTACTGTCATGGCCAGATGACCAATACGCCGATTTCTACGAGTATTTCCGCCGCCACGCCACTGTCGCGCGAATATGCCGCGACATTAGTCGAACAAATCGTTCAGCTAGTGACAAGCCGTGTTGAAGACAAAGTCTGGCGCGCCGGCATCCGCATGCCGTCCATTCGCCGCTTTGCCGAACAATATGGTGTCTCGCGTTTTACCGTGGTAGAAGCCTATGACCGCCTGGTCGCAAGCGGCCTGCTCGAATCGCGGCGCGGCTCAGGATTTTATGTGCGTGATCAAACCCCCGTTGTCACGCCGCAAGTCCGTAGCACGGCTCCCACCATCCCGCGTTCGCTGGACGTAGTCTGGCTGATTCGCAATATGTTCCGGCAAACCGCGACACACCAAATGCCTGGCGTCGGCTCGCTGCCCAGCAACTGGCTGGACAATGAACTGGTCGGCAACGCGCTGCGCTCCGTGGCGCGGCAAAACATCGATCTGCTGCAATACGGCGAACCGCAAGGCTTTCTGCCGCTGCGCCAGCAATTGCAACGCAAGTTGGCCGAACTCGACATCGCCGCCACGCCCGATCAAATCGTGACTACGACAGGTGTGACGCAAGCACTGGATATCGTGGCGCGCCATTTCGTGCAGCCCGGCGACACCGTCTTCGTTGACGACCCGGCGTGGTTCCTGATGTTTGGTTCCTTTGCCATGCTGGGCGCCAACGTGGTCGGCATTCCGCGCCTGCCCGATGGCCCAGACATTGCGCGACTGACGGAGCTGGCCGCCCTGCATCGCCCGCGCCTGTTCGTCATCAATTCGGTGCTGCACAATCCAACCTCGACCTCGCTATCGGCGGCGAAGGCGTTCCAGATGCTCAAGCTGGCCGAGCAATTCGACTTCATGATCGTGGAAGACGACATCTACTGCGACATGCATCCGGGCCACGCGATTCAACCTGCAACGCGCATCGCCACCCTCGATCAGTTGCAGCGCGTGATCTACCTTGGCGGCTTTTCCAAGACGCTGGCCGCCAGCCTGCGCATCGGCTTCATCGCGGCCGCGCCGGAACTGGTACGCCATCTGTCCGATCGCAAGATTCTTTCCACGCTCACCACCACTGAACTGACCGAGCGTGTGCTGTACCGCATTCTTTCCGAAGGCCATTACCGCAAGCATGCCGATCGCCTGCGCAGCAAGCTTGATGCCGTGCGTGACCGCACGGTGCGGCAGATGGAACGCATCGGCCTGCAAATTCCCGTGCAAGCGCCGGCTGGCATGTTCCTGTGGGCCGACATGGGCTGCGATACCAACGTGCTGACGACTACGGCGCTGGAGGCAAGTTACCTGCTGGCACCCGGCAGCCTGTTTTCGCCCAACCAACTCCCGTCGCGCTTCATGCGCTTCAATATCGCCGCCATGGACGATCCAGGCATCGTGCGTTTTCTGCAAAAAGCGCTCGACAAGGCTTGAAAAACATCCTTGCGACACCAGATAGCTGCGCAAGGCAGGTAGAAGACACGTCCTGCCACTGCGCGGCTTGATTTATTTACAATGCGCAATTCGCTTCAAAGGCAACCGGCCACATGGCCATGCCACACTCCATCAAACTGATTTTCTGAGGAAAAAATGGCTGCATCCGAAAAGCAAACCCTTGGCTTCCAGGCGGAAGTAAAACAACTGCTGCAACTGATGATTCACTCCCTGTATTCCAACAAGGAGATTTTCCTGCGCGAGCTGATTTCCAATGCGTCCGACGCGTCGGACAAGCTGCGTTTTGAAGCCATCAACAATGCCGCCCTGTTCGAAGACGATGCCGATCTCAAGATCAAGGTCAGCTTCGACGCCGCCAAACGCACCATCACCATCAGCGACAACGGCATCGGCATGTCGCGCGACGATGCAGTCGAACATCTGGGCACCATCGCCAAATCGGGCACCAAGGAATTCTTCTCGAAACTGTCGGGCGACCAGCAAAAGGACGCCGCGCTGATCGGCCAGTTTGGCGTTGGCTTCTATTCGGGTTTCATCATTGCCGACCGCATTACGGTCGAAACGCGCCGTGCCGGCCTGCCGGCCAGCGAAGGCGTGCGCTGGGAATCTGAAGGTGCGGGCGAATTCACGGTGGAAGCCATCGACAAGCCGAATCGCGGCACCGACATCATCCTGCACCTGCGCGAAGGCGAAGACGAGTTCCTGTCGGCATGGAAGCTCAAATCCATCATCCGCAAGTATTCGGACCATATCTCGCTGCCGATCGTCATGCAGAAGGAAGAATGGGACGAAGAAAAGAAAGAGATGGTCGCCAAGGATGAGCTGGAAACCATCAACCAGGCCAGCGCACTGTGGGCACGCAGCAAGAACGAGATCACGCCCGAGCAGTACAAGGAATTCTACAAACATGTTTCGCACGATTTCGGCGATCCATTGACCTATACGCACAACCGCGTCGAAGGTCGCAGCGAATACACACAACTGCTGTACA
>NZ_CAJYMD010000047.1 GCF_913776015.1 uncultured Oxalicibacterium sp.
TACGACACTATCAATAAACAAGGCAATATCGTTGCCACTTATGCGGGCGCGCCAGGCCAATCGTTTGTGACAACTGGTATTGACCATTCACCGTGGCTCGTGCGTGGTGGTATCGGCTACACCATGACCAGCGCGAGTGGCACGGAAATCAATTTCCGTTATGGTGCAGAAGGTCGTTCAGACTATCTCAATCACACAGCGTCGGTTCGCGCGAAGTGGGTATTCTGATTAGACAAGAGATGAATACCAAAGGCGACCAAATGGTCGCCTTTTTCTCTTTTTCTGTTTGGGAAACGGCAATGTCTGCAACAAATACCAAGGATAATTGCATTGAAAACTTCCGAGCGAGACATTTCACTTCTCCATCGGCGACACTCTCACGGATAACGAAAATGCATCTTAAAACTCTTCAGGCCTAGTCATATGCTTTCACCTGATTCCATTCTGCCAGCGCCTGTTCTCTTAGTGGAAGACGAGCCGTTTATATGCTCAAGACTCCAAGGTTTGTTGGAACAGTTAGGCTACACATCAGACGCTGTTATCGTTGCGTCGTCACTGGCACAGGCTCGCTCACGTCTTATAAATCAGCCCGTCGCTTTGGCCTTAGTGGATATCGGTCTTCCTGATGGCAGCGGCATCGACTTAATTGCGGAACTGCGTGCTGCGGACCCAAGCGTCGCCATTCTTGTGATTTCCGCCTATTGCACTGCAGACGCGATTCTGTCTGCGTTACGCGCTGGCGCTACAGGCTATGTACTGAAAGAACGCGACGATGTCGAAATTACGTTGTCCATCCGAAGTGCTATCCGCGGCGGTGCGCCCATTGACCCTTTCATCGCTCGCCGCATCATCGATGAAATGCGCCCGCAAGCCACGCCTAAAACGCCTATCTACCCTGATGATACTTTGACATCCCGCGAGTCTGAAATCTTAGGATTCGTCGCACAAGGACTTAATAACAGGGAAATTGCTGAACAACTCGGACTATCACGCAACACCATCGAATGTCATATCAAGCATATCTATTCCAAGCTCGCCGTTTCCTCCCGTACGCGCGCCGTTTACGCTGCACGCACACTAGGCTTGCTACCGTAGTCTGGGCATTCGTATTTTTTGCGTCAGCGTTGATAGAACCAGCGCATGCGGAGAATCTCGCGCAAGGTGTCCCAAGTTGTCATGTAACGATGCCTACCGTACAAGCGGTGCGCGCCAATCCGAACAATGAATTTCCTCCAGAAGGCAACTGGCAAACCGTCACGCTTCCCGACAACTGGATAGAACGTTGGCCTGGTTACAGCGGTTCGGCCTGGTATCGGATTACTTGGCAATCTGAATGCAACCAGTCAGAACTAGGCCTGCTGATTGAATCCATCGTCATGGCTGGAGAAGTCTACGTGAATGGAAATCGTATCTGGCGTGACATGAGCCTCATTGAGCCATTGTCGCGGAGCTGGAACATGCCAAGGTTCTGGCGTTTGTCTTATCCGCTCGTGCGAGATGGCGAGAACACCCTTTTAATCAAAGTCGTGGGCGTTGCTGGCCAAACACCAGGATTGGGCCCTGTTCGTGTTGGCGAAGCTCAAGTACTTCAAAAGAAGCACGACGATTTGGTATGGCGCAATCGGACTTTGTTCTTTATCAATCTCACCATCTCGGCCGTTATGGGGGCGGTCTTCCTCATTATTTGGCTCATTAACAGGAAGCAAACCGATTACGGCTGGTATGCGTTGACAGCTCTCTTCTGGGTTTTATTTGCGACAAATATCGTTGCTATCAGTCCCTTTCCTTTTTCCGATACTGTCATGGCAGCAAAAGCGAATGCGATTGCCTTCGTGCTCTACGTCGCCTCATTTTGTATGTTCACATGGCGTTTCTTGAAGCTGTCGATGCCTCGATTTACAAAGGCGCTATGGAGCGTGGCAACAGTTCTCATCGTGATAACGGCTACTGCGCAAGCAAACACGCTTAAAGAGACGCTTGCTTTGGCGATATTTGTGCCAGTAGCCATTTTCTTTACCAATCTTCTTTTTGCAGCTGCACATGCCTTAAAAAAGCCGAGCGCTGAACATCTTATTATTGCCTCCTGCTTTTTGAGCTTCATGATTGTTGGCGTTTATGATTTATTGCTTCTTCTTCACGTAATTAAAACCGGCAATCCCCTAATGCCACTCACAAGTATCGCCACGACCCTGTGCTTGTCAGGCGTGCTTGGTTTGAGACATGCACGCAATATGTGGCGCATCGAAAATTTTAATATCGAGCTGGAAAAAGGCATAGGCCTTGCACGCACTGAACTCAGCTCGACGTTGCAGCGTGAACATGAACTCGTGCTCACAAATTCAGTACTCAAAGAACGATTGAAACTCTCACGCGATTTACATGATGGATTGGGTAGCTCGCTAGTACGCATGATTGCCATCGTCCAGCAAGCTAAATCACCACTTCAAAACCAGCAGGTTCTATCGCTCTTAAAGCAAATCCGAGACGACCTGAGGCAAACCATCGATGCCGGGTCAAGCAATGATGTGAGAGTACCTGCATCGCCGAATGAATGGATTGCCCCTCTTAGACATCGTTTTATGCAGCTCTTTGATGATATTGAATTAAACGCCACTTGGGAGGTACCGGAGAAATGGCTGACGCCACCGAACGCCATGCAATGTTTGGCGCTGACTCGTCTGGTGGAAGAAGCGCTCACCAATGTTTTCAAGCATAGCCGTGCCCATAATGTGGGACTGAAAATGTGGCAGCCAGAAGCCAATAGGCTAATGCTCGTCATTGAGGATGACGGTGTCGGATTCGATATGGACGCTGTAAGGCAAGCTGGTGTCAGCGTAGGCATGCGCAGTATGCATGCGCGTATCGCAGCAGTAGGCGGAACTCTAGAAGTCCAGTCTTCACCCGGTCGTACAACGCTCACTATTTCTCTGAAAATGACCACGACAAATGCCTAATCTAAATGGCAAGTGCCAAGGGTAGCCTTGGCCGGAACAAGAAGTTCTCTAAATCGCGGCAAACTGAAATCTCCTATTCGACTGAGGAGATATCATGCAAGCGACATTTACGTCCTCCAACCCTACCCGCCCTTGGAATAAAAATAAACTAGTAGGCCAAAAGGCGCCGTTAAAACTAAAAGAAATCTGGGGTATCAGGATACGACTCCAGCTTTCTCATCAGATACGAAATTTGGCGTTGTTTAATTTGGCTATAGATAGCAAACTGCGTGGATGTGACCTTATCAGTCTTCGTGTGGCTGACGTTGCTCTCGGTAGTGCGGTTCTCTCACGGGCGATTGTGATGCAACGGAAGACTTTACGGCCCGTGCAGTTTGAAATCACTGAGCAAACTAGGTGCTCTCTTGAAGAATGGGCCAAGAAAGCCAATCTGCAATCAAGTCACTTCCTTTTTCCAAGTAGGACAACGTCTTCTAGCCACATATCGACACGTCAATACGCTCGGATAGTAAAGTCTTGGATTGCGTCAATAGGCCTAAATCCTGAAGCTTACGGAACGCATACGATGCGCAGGACAAAAGCAACCTTGATATACCGACGAACTAAAAATCTTCGCGCAGTTCAGCTGCTTCTTGGGCATACCAAGTTAGAAAGCACTGTTCGTTATCTTGGGATAGAAGTAGATGACGCTCTCGAAATAGCGGAACAGACAGAGGTCTAAAAAAGTAAGGCGCCGTACACCCAGCGGCGCCTAACGACCCAAAGCGGACCATATATGAGTTAACCGCATAATGTAGGCAACTCTAGACACAACAAATGCTTATCAAAGACCTTCAATTAGAGTTAGAAAAGCTAGGTGTACCACGTCGCGTCTATTCGATTGGCAGACCCGCCGACGAACGCCTGTGCATTGAGCAACGAGGTGGCCGATGGGACGTCTATTTCATAGAACGGGGAAAAGAAACGACATTAAGGGTATTTCCTTCTGAAAGTGATGCAGCGCTGTTTATGCTTAGCGAACTCAGAAAAGAAATTTAGTTTGTCCGCTTCTGGCCGATAGCGGACCTATTCGTTTTCTGTGAGTGGGAGACTTGATTTCACTGATTCGAGCAAGCCCAGCCATTCGTCAAAGCTCACCCCTTCTACATGAAGGTCCCCTAAATATTTGATATGACACATCCTTCGTATTCTCGAAATCAAAGTGTCAATATCATCATTTGTACGTTCAATTTTATCTACTAACGTATCGAGCTCAAGCGCTTCTTCTTTAAAGCCGTTTAGCCGAAGTAAGCGAGTAACGCTAAGTACTCTTTGCCGTGTAGTCTCAATATTCATGTCGATATTTTTCTTGTAAACGTTGTTTGGTCACAGGGATATTTTCTTATTTTATTGAATGTCCGCTTTTGGCCGATAGCGGACGTCGGCTTTCGACCCAAAGCAGTCGCTGGCGAGTTCATGTGGCAGCTCTTAACCATTCGGAATCAGTAACTGAACTCGCGGTTACAAATACATGACCTTTGTGCCACATAGAGGGCTTATCAAGTGGGGGCGCATTTTCAAATAGCAGACCGTTACATGTTGGGCACCGAGGGGCTGCGCTTGCTCTGTAATGTCCTCCACATGGACATGGCTTAAACAAAGCCTCAAAGCGCGCGTAGTAAGGCAGCAAGTGCCGGTTGTAATACTCCCATCCAGAATCACCTGGCTGCAAGTTAGGCCATTTGATTCCATTTTTTGTCGCCAACTGATGGTCTTTAAGAAGTAAGACGCTTGGACAAGAATCACAGTACATACAGTCCATATTACTGAAGCCGAGGTGATATAACTCACCATGAATTTCGGTGTCACAGCTTTTGCAGGTAACAGAGTGACTTGTCATGATGCTCAACCTAGTTATGAAGTATCAGGAGGAATCTCGGGGGCATGAGACGTTGCAAATAGCGAAACTATCACAAGGCATCTCCGATGCCCGCTTCTGGCCGGTAGCAGACGCCGCTGTTCTGAGAAAAAGCTGCCAGTTGGCAGCCTTTTCAAGTGGACTCATTTCGCATACGGTCGCAATTTCCTTCTATCGCTTTTGCAATCTCATTGCGCGTAGCTGCCCGAATTGGATAGTTCTTAGCTTCATTCTTGAATGCCAATCCGACATCCACTATGCGCCGTATGATTTCGACAGCGCGCGGTTCTGAAATTCCATCAAGCGTCGCTAGCTTCACCAAATGTCCAACGGTTGGATGCAATGCTTCTCCGTCTATATCCATTTGATGGTATCCACCCGGACCGGTGCAGTATGTAAGGTCATAGCAAGGCGAGAGTTTCCACTCAAGCTGTTCGGTCATGCGATAAGAAAAATTCTTTGTATGGTCATCACGATTATTGAACACAACATTGAATACACATCGCTCGAATGCTTTCCGCACTTCAAGCTCGCTGAGTGTCAGACCGCGCGTGGCGCGTAGTAGCGTTTGGTAACTAGCGTTTGGAACGCGGAAGTTGATGTTCAATGCGCCGGCTAGGGTGTGGATAGGCACACGCATGCCTTGGCATCGGTCGAACCGTTCAATGCCGAATGCCGCACGCGTCGCATCTATGTCGAAATAAGCTGTTTTTGGCAAATCTAATCCACATCGGCGCGCCATTTCACAATAGAGATGTTCAATAGCGCACACTTCTTTATGCTCGTTTTGCCTTGGGAATTTCACTAGCCATGGCACGCCTGGTGCGTCGGAATACGTGCTAATTGCACCATTGTCCTCATCGTACTGCACGAGTGCTTTCGGTCGGGCGCCGTGCGGCACGCCACCCACCAAGATAAGTTGCTTTAGTGCTTCAGCACTTTCCTGGCCGGATGCCACCTGTTGGATTCCATTGGCTAGGTCGATAAGCCTTAAGTCGGTTGCCGGCAAGTCAATCGCGTCAGCTGGGTAAAAGCTCAGTGCCCCCATTGCTCGGCTGCCGGTAAACGCTAGACGGTCAAGCGGCGATATTTGACGAGCCGCCTTCTCGGTATTTGTACGAAAGTAACGGTCCATCAGCAGTAAGCCCCAACCATCCGGCAGGGCATCCGCAATCAACCCCGGTAACTGGTACTGCTCTCGCGGGAAGTTTTGATACGTTTTGACATCAAGAGGCATCCGGATACTGGAGAATTCAACTCCATCATCCAAGGCTTCTTTGGAGTATTCGAAAAGTACCGTGCTTCCGTTACTAGCCAGCGTGCCAAGGTGTTTAGAAAGCCCCCAACCCTCAAATTGCACTTTAAGTTTCTGCATGCCCATCAGCCTATTATCAATTTGGGAGTGGATTTTCGAGGCGCTCTGACACTGCAATCCGCTTCAAAGAAATACTGCCGCAACTATCAAGACTGCTGACACAATCAATCCGCCTATTACCGTGGAACGGCAGATGATGTGCATCAGCCTGTCACGCCCAGCAGGTGTGAATAGATATCTACTAAATTTACTCACAATAACTCCGGCTATGAGATAAGAATGGTGGCAATCAGGGCGGTTGTCGCTGCTATTGCACTCGCAATCAAACCAAGAATGACTAACAAGTCGTGACTCCGCTTCGGGTCAGCCAAGACTTCGTAAAAGGCAATGTAAAATCGTCTCAAATATCTTGGCATCATGCTTTCACCCACTTATCTAGCCAGCGTTTAATCTCTGCTTGTACTTCAAGGGCACTGATACCAGTTGCACCATTTGTCCGAATTAAATTTCGGGCATACATGAACGGCCATCCTTCTGCATCGTCATCAATGGCTATCCAATCTTCCTCTCTGATACCTCGTCGATATACATCAGCAAAGATTTGGCCAGCACGAGTCTGTTGGGCGAAGAACTCCTTATCTGTGTGACGATTGTGGAAGGTTCCGCCAACTACACGGTCCTGAAGTGAAGAACTCAACTGACTTTTGGCAAAGCTAAAGCTTTTCCTGAACACCCAGGAGGTCGACAGAACAATGCCTACTTCTGGATGGCTCGAAAGCAAGGCCTCTAGGATGGGCATCCATTCGAAAAGTTGATGGCCGGGTTCACGAAGGTAAATTCCTTTAGTCGGATGGATGAACACACCGTCAGGATGCAAACAGCCATCAAAGTCGAGCCATATAAGCCTTCCAAACTTTGGGACATCCTTACTCATGCTAGAGCCCCAGATATCGTCTTCCTCAATTGCTTTACCTTCCTACGATTCTTGCGGCGATGTGTGTTCAAAGCTTGCACGGGCGCACAAATTCTTCTTTTTGACCGTTTTTTAACTTGGAAATTGAAAGGTTTAGGCCTAGAGCTATCCCTTGTTTGGTTGCTCGATTCGGCAATTTGCGTAGCAATTTGCACCGCATTCAGAGAGAAAATCTTTTCGACTGTCGCCCTGTGTTGCGCAAGTAGAGCCGCGTATTCGTCGACATTGCACCCGCTCTGCCAATGAGGAGGCATTGGGTGCTGAATACTCAATTTGGATAATTGATAGCTAAGTCTGGGGAAATCTCTCATCCATATGGCAATTTGTACAAGACTGCCTCGCTTGAAACCCTTTCGCTCAAAATCCAGATTCAGTTGATTTGCCATCGTCAATCGATGTTGCTATTGATGAGTCTTTTGTACGGAAAGCGAGATTGACGGTATACCAGTAGTCTAATTTAGACTATCCTAACATGGATTAGTCCATTTTTGAGTATTCTCAAACAGACTTCATGATGGCGTCTAAACGAGGCGCCGATGACAAAACCGTTAAATTCAGAAAATTACAAAGCGATACTTAGACTTCTTCGGGAGATGCGGGAAGAGCTCGAAGTTAGTCAAATTGTGCTTTCCGAAAGGATGGATGTAACTCAAACTTTCATAAGTAAGTGCGAGAGAGGTGACCGGCGTATTGATGTTCTTGAATTCTTGACATGGTTAGATGCCCTTGGTGTTCCAGCAGAAGCCTTTATATCTCGGCTTAATAGGGTGGTTCAAATCGGTAAAGGAAATCCAGAACTTCGACAGAGAAGGTCAGTTCACAAAAATAGAAATACGCGCTCTTAAACCCTTAGTATTAAATTTTGTGCCCCCTCAAAACTCGACTATCATCACTTCCAAATTCGATTGCTAGGCAGCACTTCGTCGAGAACTTCAAGTTAGCGTGACTCATATGGACAAACAAATCTTTTCATAATCAAAATGTTCCGTTAACTATGGACAAAGTGATTTTCTGAAAAAAACTGTAGAATCAGATACTTAATAGACTGTCCATACTGTAAAACTCTGGGGTGCATCTTCAATGTCTAAAGCCCTGACGAATGTCTCAAAGCCCTCATCAAGAGGGCTTTTTGCTATCCGATCAAGGATGGCAGACAAATTGCAGGAAAAATTGCCGCAAGGTACCATGCTGCAAACCTAGGCCATCCCGCTCTACGCCTTATTGCGCTTACCGATTCTTTCGATGTCCTCTCACCTGGCCGAAGAAAACGCCCGTCTGCAACGGCAGTTATCCGAACTGCTGGAGCAGGCCCGCCGCAATCAGGACATCATGCAGCGCTATCAGGCATTCGACCTGAAGTTCATCGGTGCCAACAGTTTTCAGGAATTGATCGACAGCGTGTTCGATACGCTGACCGAAGCGTCAGAGCTGGATGTCGTAACGCTGGCGCTGATCGATCCCGAGCATGAAATCCGGCGCATTCTGAGCGATCTGCGGATCGACATCAGCGATTATCCAAATCTGCTATTCATCGAAGACAACTCTGACGACACCGCCCTGCCTTCGCGTAAACCGATGCTGGGTGCCTACAATCCTCTGCTTCATCGCCGTCTTTTCCCTGATGCCGTATTGAAGCCGGCAAGTGTAGCCATCCTGCCGCTGATTCGGCGCAACACACTGATTGGCTGGCTGAGTTTGGGCAGTCTGGATGCGCAACGCTTTACGGTACACATGGCGAGCGACTTCCTGCAGCACCGTGCATCCATCGTGGCGATCTGTGTGGAGAACGTGATCAACAACGAGCGCTTGCAGCATATCGGCCTGACCGATCCGCTGACGGGTGTGAACAATCGGCGCTATGTGGAAAAGCGGTTGCTGGAAGAAGTCGGCCGTACGCAGCGCCACGGGTACCCGCTGTCGTGCATGTACATCGATCTGGATCACTTCAAGGCCGTCAACGATCGCTATGGGCATCAGGGCGGTGACGAGGTGCTACGCGAAGTTGCCAAGCGGATTCAGAACGAATTGCGCCTCAGCGATGCGTTGGGCCGCTTCGGCGGTGAGGAATTCGTGGTGCTACTGATCGATGCACCGCATGCGGTGGCAATGGCGGTGGCAGAGCGCATTCGTCACAGTGTGGATGGCAAGTCCCTGCTCCTCAGTTCGGGCGAGACGGTACACGCGACGGTGTCGATTGGGGTGGCGACGGCAGCGCAACTGGAGCGCAGGGACGCGCCGTTACCGATTGCACAGGCTTTGCTGTCGCGGGCAGACACCGCACTGTATCGCGCCAAGAAGGCAGGACGAAATCGCGTGATCAGCGGGGATGAATGAAAAAGGGACCGAATGGTCCCTTTGCTTTATGCCATCAGCCACGCTCGGCGGCGGCTTCCTGTTTCAAGCGTTCGGATTTGACTTCCAGCGCTTCGCGCGATTCGCGCCATTCAGGATTGAAGGGAATGCAGCTGACGGGGCAGACTTCCTGACATTGCGGCTGGTCGAAGTGGCCGACACATTCCGTGCATTTATGCGGATCGATTTCGTAGAATTCCGCGCCCATCGAAATGGCATCGTTCGGGCATTCGGGTTCACAGACATCGCAGTTGATGCATTCGTCCGTAATCATGAGGGCCATTACATGCCCCTCAACGGACGAATCCAGCAATCGCTTGCATGCGATCGCTGCGAGGACTGGCGCAAAGTAATACTTTGCAAAACCCCAGTCCACGTGTCGGTGATCATTAAAGCCATTGCATCACCCTCTTCCGCGCACCGACGAATACACCAATGGCTTGCAAGCCATTGGTGCACGTTTCGGCGCAAAGCAATGCTTTGCGAATTTCCGACAACGTGTGTCCGTAATCATCAACGCCATGCCATCCATACAAAGGATTACTTACCGCCCTTTTGCGCGGCGATCTTTTCCTTGAGCCAGCGATCAACCGAAGGAAAAACAAACTTGGAAACATCGCCGCCCAGCGTCGCGATCTCGCGCACGATGGTTCCGGAGATGAACTGGTATTGATCGGATGGCGTGAGAAATAGCGTTTCGACGTCCGGCAAGAGATAGCGATTCATGCCGGCCATCTGGAATTCGTATTCGAAGTCGGAGACGGCGCGCAGGCCGCGGACGATCACGCGGGCATCATGGCGGCGCACGAAATCCTTGAGCAGGCCGGAGAAGCTTTCGACGTGGACGTTTGGGTAATGCCCGAGCACCTCATTGGAAATCGTCAGGCGTTCTTCCAACGTGAAGAACGGCTTCTTGTTGCGGCTGTCGGCAACGCCGACGATGAGTTTGTCGAACAGGCCTGATGCGCGGCGGACCAGGTCTTCATGACCGCGTGTGAGCGGGTCAAATGTTCCCGGATAGATGGCTGTGACCATATTGGCTCCCTGTGTGGTGGCTACGTGTCGACGGGCGGAAGAAGTAAGCGGCGCGGGTGCCTGTGGGTGGCAGGATGAGTGCTTGGCTCAAGACTTGTGCTGGATACTTCGCTTTGCGCGGCGCGACACATGCGGCACCGCAAATAACAGAATGCGCATTATGCCTCAATTTGAGGCACTTTTTTGGCCTGCAGCAAATGGTAGAAAACCGTACCGGCCTTGTCGGCACGCAGGATTTCCCAGTTTGCCAGCCATGCGGGCGCAGATTCTGCGGTCAATGGGACTTCTGATTCCACGTAAAGCAGACCGTCGCGCCGCAGCAACGCCTCGCATAGCGGCACGGCGCGTTCAAGCCAGTTCTGATGATACGGTGGGTCGAGAAAGATCAGGTCGAACTGCGTTTGACTGCGCTGCAACCCTTGCATCTTCGCCAGCGCATCCCCCTGCATGATGTCGATCTGGCTGGCCTGCAGCTTGTCTTTCATCTGCGCAAGTTGTCGTACGGCGGGACCGAAATTCTCCAGCAACACCACATGGCGTGCACCGCGGCTGGCGGCTTCAAAGCCGAGCACGCCGGTACCGGCAAAGGCATCGAGACACGCGATACGCTCCCAATCACCGTCGATGACGTGGGTGATCCAGTTAAAGACGGTTTCGCGCACGCGGTCTGGTGTCGGCCGCAAACCCGTGGCATCGGTAACGGGCAATGGCGTGCGTTTCCACTGCCCGCCGATGATGCGTACCTGGTGTGGTGCGTTGCGCGGTTTGACGCTTGCCGATTTGCCGTGAGGTCGGGTCATGAATGGGCGACGGCCATGCCGTGAAAAGGAAAGAGCGTGGATTGTAAACAGCGAAGCCCGCAGACGCCAGTGCCTGCGGGCTTCGTTGCTTTGCTACCAGTCATCAGCACGGCACTTGCAGCGCATGCGTAATCAGCAGCGTTTAGCGCGCTCCTACCACGACTGTCGTGAAGTGCGACGTCTGCAGCTTGCGATTGAAGGCATCGCGAATCTGCTCTGCCGTGACACGCTCGACATTGGCGGTCCAGGTGTCGAGGTAATCGAGCGGCAAGCCGTAGAAACCAATCATCGCGATGTTTTCCAGCAGCTTCTTGTTGCTGTCGATACGCAAGGCAAAGCCGCCGACGAGATTGTCCTTTGCCGCCTTGAGTTCAGCCGTACTCGGCCCTTGCTTGAGAAAGCCATCCACGGTTTCGCGCACGATCTTCAATGCCTGGTCTGCCTGTTCGCTCTTGGTTTGCAGACCGATCTGGAAAGGCCCCGGCTGCGCCATAGGTTCGAAGTAGCTGCTGACGCCATACGTCAAGCCACGCTTTTCACGCACTTCATTCATCAGGCGCGAGACAAAGCCACCGCCGCCGAGCACATAGTTGCCGACCAATAGCGGAAAGAAATCCGGATCCGGGCGCTGCAGGGCCGGCATGCCGATCAGGATGTGCGCTTGCGACGAGGAATGCGCGATGCGTTGCTCGCCGCCCTTGCCGGTCGTGACTGCAGGTAATGCCAGCAGTGCAGCCCCCTGTGGCAAACCGGCCGTGAGTGTACGCGCAATGCCATCGGCTTCGTTGCGCGTGACATCGCCAATTAACGTGATGACGGCATGGTTGGCAACATAGTATTGACGATGAAATGCCACGAGGTCGTCACGCTTGATGGCGTTGATCGAGGCTTCCGTGATCTGTGCGCCATACGGATGCGCAGCGTACAGCGCCGAAGTAAAGGCGCGATCGGCGATCACTTCCGGCTTGGTCAGGTTTTCCTTGAGATTGGCGATGGTGCGAATCTGGTCACGCGCCAGCAGATCGGCCGGAAAAGCCGGTTGCGCAAGCACGCGCGCCAGCATTGCAATTGCTGGTTCGCGTTCGGTGGTCAGCGTGCGCAGGGTCATGCCGCCACGATCATTGTCAATCCGGTTGCCGCGTTGCGCAGCGAGGTCGGCAAAGGCATCGGAAATCTGTGCCTCGTTGCGTGCCGCTTGGCCATTCGCTGCGACGACACCGCGCGACAACATCGTATTGGTCATGGCGGCGGTGCCGCTTTTACCAGCCGGATCGCGCCGCGTACCAGCGTCGAAATCAACGCTCACATCCAGCATCGGGATGCTGTGGTTTTCGACGAACAGCACGCGCGCGCCATTGGCGAGCGTCCACGATTGAATCTGGAGAGCAGCGTGCGAGACCGAGCAGGCAAACGCCAACACGGTTCCGGCAATGAGTTTGAACATGGAAAACTCCGAACGAATCTGGTCAGGTTGGGATCAGCGCAGCGGGCCGGTCAGTGCCGAGGCCGGTGCAGCCGGTTGCTTGTCGGTCATCGGCAACGGCACGAGCGTGCCGACGGTCAGTGCGTCGTCACCAAAATATTTCTGTGCCACCGCCTGCACGTGTTGCGGCGTGACTTGTCGCAGGCGTTCAATCAGGCGGTCGATATCGCGCCACGAATGGCCGGACATTTCCATCGCACCAATTTCCATTGCCTGCCCGAAGACCGAGTCGCGCTTGTAGATCTGGCTGGCAATGAGTTGCGTTTTCACGCGTTTGAGCTCATCCTCGGAGACACCTTCCTTGGCAATGCGCGCCACTTCGGCACGCAGGTAGCCTTCGAGCTGCTCGGTCGTCGTGCCGGCAGCGGGCGTGCCGTCGAGAATGAATTGCACCGGCCCGCGTGCCACGCCCGAATACGACGCGCCGACTTCATTAGCCACGCGCTCGGTGCGCACCAGACGCGCCGTCAGACGTGCATTGTCATAACCGTCGAGCACGGCAGCCAGCACATCCAGTGCCAGCGGTTCTTCATCCTTGGCCGCATCGCGCAGCGCCGGCACCTTGAACGCCAGTATCACATAGGGATTCTCGGCAGGCGCCTTGACGGTCACTCGTTTGATGCCCTTCTGCTCTGGCTCGTTTTGCGGACGGGTACGCACCAGCGTCTTGGGCTTGAGCTTGCCAAAATACTTTTCCGCCAGGCGATGCACCTGTTTGGGATCCACATCGCCGGAGACGACCATCGTCGCATTGTTGGGCGCATACCATTGCTCGTGCCACGCCTTCACATCGTCCACGGTCAGATGTTCGAGATCGTCCATCCAGCCGATGATCGGATTGCGATATGGATGCGCGGCATAGGCCGTTGCCGTCAAGGCTTCGTAAAGCAGTGCGGCAGGCTGATCGTCGGTACGCAGGCGGCGCTCTTCCATGATGACGCGGATTTCGCGAGCGAACTCGTCCTTGTCGAATTGCAGATTCGCCATGCGATCCGCTTCGAGTGCCATCACGGCTTCCAGATGCGATTTCTCTATCTGCTGGAAATAGGCGGTGTAATCCTTGCTGGTGAAGGCGTTCTCGCGTCCGCCCATCTGCGCCACGCGGCGGCTGAATTCACCCGGCTTGAGCGTCTTGGTACCCTTGAACATCATGTGTTCGAGCGCGTGGGCCACGCCCGTGGTGCCATTGCGCTCATCAATCGAGCCGACACGGTACCAGACCATGTGTGCCACGGTCGGCGCACGATGATCTTCGTTGACGATGATCTTCATGCCATTCTGGAGAGTGAATTCTTCGGTAGGGACGGCGAGAGCGAAAGTCGGTGCCAGCAACAGTACGGCAGCGGGGAGGACAGCGGCCAGCAAGGCCTTGATACGCAATTTCATAATCGTGTGCTCTGATAGAATACGGCGATTGTAGCGCCTGCCCTGCGCATGCTGCCCAGGGTCGGATCGCCAACCGCTGATCAGACTCCATTCCCGATGTTTAGTTTCTTCAAGAAAAAGCCGCCGGCCCCGCCGCCACAACCCGAAGCTGCGCCTGCATCAATACCGGCACCGCAGATCGCGCCGGATGTGCCTGCGCCGGCCGAACCGGTTCCTGCGGTTGCCGTCCCTGTGGTTGTAGCGCCTACCGTCACAGAAACACCCGCGATTGTGGAAATCGCCACGCCTGCCACCGAACACGAAATCGTCGCTGTCGAAACCCCGGCCGCGCAAAAGCAATCGTGGATGGCGCGCCTCAAAAGCGGACTATCCAAAACCTCGTCCAACCTGACCACGCTGTTCGTCGGCGCCAAGATCGATGACGATCTCTACGATGAACTCGAAGCCGCGCTGCTGATGGCCGATGCGGGTGTCGATGCCACGCAATTTCTGCTGGACGGCCTGAAGCGCAAGGTCAAAACCGACCGTCTAACGGATGCGGCGCAGGTCAAGCAGGCATTGCGCACGCTGCTGATCGACATGCTCACGCCCTTGCAGAAGCCCCTCGTGCTGGGTCGCCACAAGCCGCTGGTCATGATGATTGCGGGCGTCAACGGTGCCGGCAAGACCACCACCATCGGCAAGCTGGCCAAGCACTTGCAGGCGCACCAGCAATCGGTGTTGCTGGCCGCGGGTGATACCTTCCGCGCTGCCGCACGCGAACAACTGACAGTTTGGGGCCAGCGCAACAACGTCACCGTGATCGCACAGGAATCCGGCGATCCGGCCGCCGTTGCGTTCGATGCCGTGCAATCGGCCCGTGCACGCGGCACCGATGTCGTGATGGTCGATACCGCCGGCCGTCTGCCGACCCAATTGCATCTGATGGAAGAGCTCAAGAAGATCAAGCGCGTGATCGGCAAGGCGTCGGATGGCGCGCCGCATGAAGTGCTGCTCGTCATCGACGGCAACACTGGCCAGAATGCGCTCACGCAAGTGAAGGCGTTTGACGATGCATTGGGCCTCACCGGCCTAGTCGTGACCAAGCTCGACGGCACGGCCAAGGGCGGTGTGCTGGCGGCCATCGCACGAACCCGTCCGATTCCTGTCTACTTCATCGGGGTCGGCGAGCAAATCGAGGATTTGCAGCCGTTTGATGCATCGGCATTTGTAGATGCGATATTAGGATGAGGCAGAGCCGACAGTCCGGGCTGATCAAGATAGATGATTGAATTCCATCAGGTTTCCAAGCAATACCCGCCGAACATCGCGGCACTTTCCGATATTTCGCTCAAGATCGACAAGGGCGAACTCGTGTTCCTCGCCGGCCCCTCAGGTGCCGGCAAATCCACGCTGTTGAAGATGATTGCGGCCATGGAGCGACCCAGCGAAGGCACGGTCACGGTCAGCGGCCACGATGTCGGACGCATCAAGCAATCCGGTCTGCCCTATTTGCGCCGCAACCTCGGCCTGATCTTCCAGCAACAGCGTCTGCTCGAAGACCGCACCGTGCTTGCGAATGTCATGCTGCCACTGATCGTCTGTGGCGCCACGCGTGGCGATGCGGAGCGCCGTGCCCGTGCCGCGCTCGACAAGGTCGGCCTGCTGGACAAGGCACCCATGTCGCCGCAAAGCCTGTCGGGCGGCGAACAGCAGCGCGTCTCGATTGCACGTGCCATCGTCAATCGCCCGCAGATCATTCTGGCTGACGAACCGACCGCCAATCTGGATCGCGAAGCTGCCAACAAGGTACTCGACGCACTCAAGGCATTTCATGCCGTCGGCGTGACCTGCCTGATCTCGACGCACGACGAACAATTCCTCGATACCGCCACGCGCGTGATTTATCTCGACCACGGCCGCATTCTCGAAAGCTGGCGTCGCACCACGCCAGTCGGCAACAACGCACAGGTGCAAGCATGAACGGCTGGATTCGTCACCACGGCTTTGCGATTTCCGACGCCTTCCGCCACCTGCTGAAAACGCCTGGCAACTTCATCCTGAACGTACTGGTCGTCGCGATTGCACTGACGCTGCCCTTTGCCGGCCTGACGCTGATCGAGAACGTGCGCCCCGTATCGGAGCAACTGGCGGTCGAGCCGGAAATCAGCGTCTTCATGGAAGTCGATGCCTCGCGCGAACGCGCCACCGCGGTCGGCCCCGAGATTCGCCGCATCGCGCAGGAGGCCAAGCATGGCATCAAGCTGGAATTCATCCCGCGCGAGAAGGCATTGACGACCATGAAAAACAAGACGGGTCTCGATGAAGCGATCACAATTCTCGGCAACAATCCGCTGCCGGATGCCTATGTCGTCAAGATGGCCGGGTTTCAGGATGATGGCGATGCCAAGGTCGTTACACAAATTGCCGCCAAGCTGCGCGAACTGGATGGCGTGGAATATGTGCAGATCGATTCGGCCTGGGTGGAGCGACTGGCGGCACTGTTGCAGGTCATGCGCCTAATTCTGGCTTTTCTGGCGATCACGCTGGGAGTCGTCGTCGTGGCCGTGGTATTCAACACGATTCGCCTGCAAGTCATGACGCAGCGCGAGGAAATCGAAGTCTCCCGACTCGTCGGCGCGACCGATGCCTTCATCTGCCGTCCGTTCTATTACACGGGTGCTTTACTGGGGCTGATCGCGGGCGGCGTCGCATTGATTGCTGTCGCGGTCGGCCTGAATCCGCTGAATACAGCGATTGCCGATTTTGCACGGCTGTATGCGTCCGAATTCCGTCTGGGCAATCTTGACCCGCTGTGGATGCTGACGCTGCTGGGCATTAGCGCCCTACTCGGCTATCTGGGTGCGCTGCTTTCCGTCTCGCGGCAATTAAAACGATTGCAAGACTGATTCCCGTCAAATGGCCTCTCAAACGAGAGGCCTTTTTCTTACGTTTGGTCACAAACAATTCAAACAAGGAATGCCTTTTCTAACGCATTCTGGCGCAACTTCACGCCCGAAATCTGCTCTAAAACCTTGAACGCGACTTAAATGGTTGCACCAAATGCAATAGCATTTTGGCTATGACCGCCTTCAGAAAGCGCAATTAGCACTCATTGGAATAGAGTGCTAATATAGGCCTCAACCGTGGGATAACAACCCATCTTTTCCTGAAGTCGCAAGCAAGGAGAAAACATGAAAGCTGCAACTGCATCCAACGCAATGATTCCCTCGAGCAACGTTATGGCGCTCGGGTTCTCAGGCGCGCTGGGCAATATTGACGCTTACATTTCGGCAGTCAATCGCCTGCCCATGCTGACGCAGGAAGAAGAAGTTTCGCTGGCTCGCCGTCTGCGCGACCAAAACGACTTGGGCGCTGCCCAGCAACTGATCATGTCGCACCTGCGCCTTGTGGTGTCGATCGCACGTGGCTATCTGGGTTACGGCTTGCCGCATGCCGACCTGATTCAAGAGGGCAATATTGGCCTGATGAAAGCCGTTAAACGCTTTGATCCCGATCAAGGTGTACGTCTGGTGTCGTATGCCATGCACTGGATCAAGGCCGAGATGCACGAGTACATCCTGAAGAACTGGCGTCTGGTCAAGGTGGCCACCACAAAGGCACAGCGCAAGCTGTTCTTCAACCTGCGCAGCCACAAGAGCGGCTTGGATTCGATGACGCCGGACCAGGTGAACGAGCTGGCAAAGACGCTCAACGTCAAGCGCGAAGAAGTCATCGAAATGGAAACGCGTCTGTCAGGCCGTGATATTGCTCTGGAAGCGCCATCCGATGATGAAGATGACAAGTTCGCGCCTATCGCTTACCTGTCTTCCGAAGCACAGGAACCGACGCGTGTCCTGGAATCGCAGGATTACGACCGCATGCAGACCGAAGGTTTGAGCACCGCACTGGAAAAGCTCGATCCGCGTTCGCGTCGCATCGTTGAAGCGCGCTGGTTGGCTAACGACGATGGCTCGGGTGCAACCCTGCATGAACTGGCTGATGAATTCGGCGTCTCGGCTGAACGTATTCGCCAGATCGAGGCAGTCGCCTTGAAGAAAATGAAGGGTTCGCTGGCTGCATACGCCTGATCGGCCAAACGCCTTGTAATAAAAAAGCGCTCCTCGGAGCGCTTTTTCTTTGGGCAAGCGATAGACCCGCCTGCTATACCGCATCATTATTTTCCGGATAACAGAAGCTTCAGATCGTGCACAACACTGTCGACGCCTTGTCCGTGGCGAATGAAGAGGCGAATACGTCCTGTCGGATCAAAGACATAACTGCCCGCAGTGTGATCGATCGTGTAGCTACCGGGCTCCTTGCCCGGCACTTTTTCATAGAACACCTTGAATTCCTTGGCGGTGCGATCGATTTCTTCGGGCGTGCCATACAAGCCGACAAAGCGTGGATCGAAGGCCGTCACGTATTGCGACAACAGATCCGGCGTATCGCGCGTCGGATCCAGCGTGATGAAAATGACCTGCACGCGGTCCGCATCCGGCCCAAGCTGCTTCATGACGTTGGACATTTCCATCATCGTCGTCGGGCAGACATCCGGGCAGTGCATGAAGCCGAAGAACACGACGACGGCCTTGCCCTTGAAATCCGCCAGCGTACGCTTCTGCCCAGTATGATCCAGCAGTTCGAATCCCTTGCCGTAAGCCAATCCGGTAACGTCGGTGTTACTGAATTTCGCTGCAGGTGGCGTCGCTTTTTCACCGCATGCAGCGAGGGCCAGCACGGTTGCGCAAACGACAGCGAGAGAACGGAGACGGCGCGGAAACGTTATCGGCATCAGAAACTCAGGTAATGGTCGACCAGCAATACGGCGAACAGAATCGACAGATAGACGATGGAGTAGGCGAACATCTTGCGGGCGATCAAATCGGTGTAATGGCGATACACCTGCCACGCATACCAGAGGAAAATCGCATCGAGCACGAGCGTCACGGCCAAATAAACCCAGCCGCTCATCCCGACCGCAAATGGCAGCAGCGTGCACGCCACCAACGCGACCGAATACAGCAGAATCTGCAATTGCGTAAAGGCCATGCCGTGCGTGATCGGCAGCATCGGCAAACCCGACTTCGCATATTCGTCACGACGGTACAGCGCCAGCGCCCAGAAATGCGGCGGCGTCCAGACGAAGATGATCAGCACCAGAATCCAGGCCTGCATCGGCACATCATTGGCAATCGCGGCCCAACCCAGCGCCGGCGGCATCGCGCCCGACAGCCCGCCGATGACGATGTTCTGCGGCGTCGCCGGCTTGAGAATCATCGTGTAGATCACGGCATAACCAACGAATGTGGCGAAGGTCAGCCACATGGTCAGTGCGTTGACGAAGTTGTACAGCACCCACATCCCGGCACCGCCGATCACGCCGGAGAAAATCAGCGTCTGCGTGACGGTCAGTTCGCCACGCGCCATCGGACGGCGTGCCGTGCGCGCCATGCGTGCATCGATCTCACGTTCGACCAGGCAATTGACGGCAAAGGCCGCACCGGCCAGCAGCCAGATACCGACGGTTGCGGCAACGACAAGATGCCAATCCGGCAAATCTGGTGAAGAAAGAAACATCCCGATCACGGCGCAGAACACCGCCAGCTGCGTCACGCGCGGCTTGGTCAGCGCCCAGTACTGGGCAATGCGATTGGGGGAAGCGGTCAAGGTAGTCACGTTAATCGTTCGAAACAGCGGAAGTGCGCGAATCGATCCGATTCGCAGAAGACAAATCGCGCGGCTGACCGGCGATGCGAGCCTTGTAGTTTACCATGACCGTCAGCAGCACCAGCAGCGCCGCACAGCCATTGTGGGCAACCGCCAACGCCAGCGGCCATTCGAGCGACACGGTAGACAGCCCGATCAGGATTTGCAACGCCAGTGCTGCCAACAAACCGCGACCGACTTTTTGCATGCCATCGATGCGGCTTGCGCGCCATGCCGTCCAGCCCAGTAGCGCCACCACGACGAAGGCGAACATGCGATGTGTCCAGTGAATCGCCACCAGCGCGGGGAAAGGCAGATAATCGCCGCCGGCCGTCATGCCCAGACTGCGCCACAAGGTGAAGCCATGTTCGAAATCCATCTCCGGCACCATGGCACCATGACACAGCGGCAGATCGGGACAGGCCAGCGCGGCGTAATTGGTGCTGACCCAGCCGCCCAACGCAATCTGCATCGTCAATACGAGCAAGCCCAATAGCGCAGGCCAGCGCAATCCCCTGCCCGCGGCTGCAACCGGTACGTGGATGTTTTGCCGTGCACCGACCCACGTCAGCATCGCCAGCAAGGTCATGCCGAGCAACAGATGGATGGTGACGATGATGGGTTGCAGTTTCATCGTCACGGTCCAGGCGCCGAATGCGCCTTGCAGACAGACGAAGAAGAACAAAGCCAGCGGGAACCAGGGTGAAAACTGCGACTGCGTCTTGCCGCTACGCAGCCAGAAACGCCACGACAGCACGAGAACTGCAATGATGAGCACGCCAATCCCCATTGCCAGATAGCGGTGGATCATTTCAATCCATGCCTTCATCACCGTCACCGGACCATCCGGCATCAAGGCTTCAGCGGCGCGGATATGCTCCATCGCTTGCAAGGGATTGGAATGCCCGTAGCAGCCGGGCCAGTCTGGGCAGCCGAGCCCGGAATCGGTCAGACGTGTGAAGGCCCCGAACATGATGACGTCAAAGGTCAGGAAGACAGTGACCCACACCAGCTTGCGGTATTTGTTGGTGTCTTTGGAAGACCAGACGATGAGACCAAAAAGCAGGGCGACGAGCAAACCCTTGCTCGCCAGTTGAAACAGCAGCGCGGAATTATCCAATGGAGGACGCCTTCAAGAGTTTGTTCAGATCCTTCTTGATCTTGTTGGGGTCTGCATCCTTGGGGAAACGCATCATGAGATTGCCGAGCGGATCGATCATGTAGAGATGATCGCTCACCGTGGTGCCTTGTTCCACCGGCAGCCACGCCTCGACCAGTTCGGTCCTGGTGCGCAGCATGTGCGTACCGTCGAATTCGCGGATCAGGATGGTATCGATCGGATGATCATCCGTGATCAGCCAGACGCGTTCGATGCGGCTCATTTCCTTGCCCTGTGAGAGCCGCAACTGGCGCATCGCATGCAGTTTCCTCTCGCACGAAGCCAGACAATCGCCACCGGCAACCAGCAGCATGACCCACTTGCCCTTGTATGCGTCCAGCGTGACAGGCTGACCATCCAGCGTTCGCGTTTCCAGCACCGGCAGCGGATAGGCACGCGGATCAATCAAGCTACCGTAATTGGTCCTGCCTTCCGGCTTGATCACGTAATACGTCAGGTAGGAAATGATGATCGGCGAGGCGCATACCAGCAGAATGGCCAGCAACTTCCATCGCCCAATGGTTTTCTTACGATCTTCCACGTCGAAATCCTGTCACAACAAAAAATAACGTCGCCATTCCCGCCAGCCCATACCACTGAAAAGCATAGCCGCGGTGCTTGTCGATGCCGACCGAAGGCTTGGGCCAATCACGTACCAGCCCATCAGCAGTGGCGGTCGTTTCTTCCACAACCAGCGAAGAAAATGGCAGGCCGCTGGCATCCGACCATTCACGTGCCGTCAGATTCTGCAAGATTGCACCGGGTCGCAAGGCATCGGGCTGCCCCAATTGCATGACACGACCGACATCCGCACGCGCAATGCCTTCGATGACTGTCTCGCCAACCGGCGTGGCAATCGCAGGCAACCTTGTTCTGTCAGCCGTATCGCGGGGAAACCAGCCGCGCATCACGAGGACATGAGACGATGCGTTCGCCATTTTAAACGGCATCAGCAAATAAAATCCGGCCCGCCCCTGATATGGACGATTGTCCAGATAGACCGGCCAACCGGCAATGAAATGACCGCGTAGCTGCACACGCCGAAACAGCA
Source organism: uncultured Oxalicibacterium sp. (assembly GCF_913776015.1). Taxonomy (GTDB): domain Bacteria; phylum Pseudomonadota; class Gammaproteobacteria; order Burkholderiales; family Burkholderiaceae_D; genus Oxalicibacterium. The sequence goes on from NZ_CAJYMD010000047.1 coordinate 22,094, forward strand.
AGTCCTGTAGGTCGTCCGGCACTTGCCCGAGCGGCAAAACTGGCGCAGACTGCCTCGTCAGCAGCAAGTTTTCGATGGCCTGCTTTTCATCGGCGCGACGCGTTTGCCATTGCGCCAGCGACAGGCCAATGGCGACCAGAATCACCGACACGATGAACGGCACAATCCTGAAACGAAAGGAAATCTGCATGGCTCCGTTATTCCATCAAACGCAATGCGTGTCCCGGGCGATTCTTGCCATGTTCAGCATATGAAAATCCTCGTTGCCATTGCGTTCATCCTGATACTGGGCAGTCTGGCCTCGGCCCTGTTTTACCTGATGCGCGACAAAGGGAAAAGCAATCGCACGGTACAGGCATTGGCTTGGCGTGTCGGCTTTTCGATCACGCTATTCGTTTTGGTATTGCTGGCCTGGCGATTCGGCTACATACAGCCTACCGGAATTCGCTGATTTTCGCGCCGGACAAGTTGTCCCACCTCCATGAAAAAAGCCGCATAAAGCGGCTTTTTTTTAAGGAAAACCGCGTCGTTACAACCAGTACACGACGACGTACAAGCCCAGCCAGACCACGTCCACGAAATGCCAATACCAGGCAGCCCCTTCGAAGGCAAAATGGTTATCCGCCGTGAAGTGTCCTTTCAGAACGCGATACAGCACGACCGCCAGCATGATCGCCCCCATCGTAACGTGGAAGCCGTGGAAACCTGTCAGTAGAAAAAAGGTCGAGCCGTAAATGCCCGATGTCAGCTTGAGGTTCAGGTCGCGGTAAGCATGGATATATTCATAGGCTTGAAAACCCATGAAAACGGCACCGAGCAAAATGGTGGCAGCCAGCCAGATTGCCGTCTGGCTGCGCTTGCCTTCACGAATCGCATGGTGCGCAATCGTCAAGGTCACACCGGAAGTCAGCAGCAGTGCCGTATTGATCGTGGGAATCCAGAACGGCCCCATGGTGGAAAACGATTCGACCGTATTCGCCGGACCAACGCCGCCCCAATGCGCGCTGAAATCGGGCCAGAGCAATTTGTGATCGAGATCGGCTAGCCACGGCATGCTGATACTGCGTGCATAGAACAAAGCACCGAAGAATGCTGCAAAAAACATGACTTCGGAAAAGATGAACCAGCTCATACTCCAGCGGAACGACACGTCGATGCGCTTGCTGTAAAGCCCGCCTTCAGATTCCTTGATGGCATCGCCGAACCAGAAATAGAGCACAAACAGAAAACCCAGCAAGCCAGCCAGATTCACATAAGCACCCCAGCCGACGTCATTTACCCACGCCGAGGCGCCCGCCATCATGACAAGCAGCGAAATGCCCGCCATCATCGGCCAACGCGACGGACCCGGCACGAAATAGTACGGAGCATCCTTTTGTTGAGTACTCATCTCTGTCTCCCGATCGGACATGCTGCACGAATAGCCGTGCAAACGTTGTTACGCTCTGCCGCTGATAATCCTGTCTTGTCTGCCGATTGCCGATGCAACCAGCCTCATCTGTTTTTGGTCAACCCGCCGTAGCTACCGCTGCCTTATCAACCTTGTCGTCTTTCGGTTTTTCCGCCTTCTTGTCAAACCCACCTACGTCAAAAAAGGTGTAAGACAAGGTAATCGTCTTCACGTCTCTTGGCAGTGCCGGGTCAAGGTAAAACACCACCGGCATCTGCCTTGCCTGCCCTGCTGACATCGTCTGCTGCTGGAAACAGAAGCATTCGACCTTCTTGAAATGTGCCGCGGCCTGCTGCGGCGCATAGCTCGGAATCGCCTGCGCCTCGACACTGTGCTGCTGCGTATTCACCACTTCATACAATACCTGCGCCATCTCGCCCGGATGCACGGTCATGCTGTTGACCGTCGGACGAAAGCGAAACGGCCCATGCGCATTGGCATCGAACTCGACGGTAATCGTACGGCTGCGATCGATCTGCGAATTGTCGATCGGCTTGACCTTCATGCCTTCGCCTTCCTGAAAAGCGAGGATGTTGATGCCGGTGATTTCACAAATCTGTTTGTACAGCGGCACCAGCAGATAGCCAAATCCGAACATCATCACAGCGATGATGCACAGCTTGCCGAACATCTGTTTGTTCAGCAGGCGGATCGACGAATGTTCTTGCTCTTCCATCTCACCTCACATGAACCACATGCGTTTTGCAAACACGCCAAACATGAACATCGCCGCAATCGACGCCAGAATCAGCGCAGTACGCACATTGCGTTTTTTCTGGTCGTCGGTCAAGTTCATCCTCTTTCCTCGAATGAAAGTCGGCTGTGATCACTTCACGGTAGGCGGCGTCTCAAAGGTATGGAAAGGCGCGGGACTTGGCACTGTCCACTCCAACCCTTCCGCACCTTCCCAAGGCTTGTCCGATGCAGGCTGCCCGCCACGAATCGATGGCAACACGACGGCAAACAGGAAGTACACCTGCATCAGTCCAAAGCCCAGGCCTCCAATAGAGGCAATCATGTTGAAATCCGTGAACTGCGCCGGATAGTCGGCATAACGACGTGGCATGCCGGCCAGACCCAGGAAGTGCATCGGGAAGA
>NZ_CAJYMD010000048.1 GCF_913776015.1 uncultured Oxalicibacterium sp.
TCGATTGGGCGTGATGATAGCCACGTCCGAATTCGGCTTTCAGCGGTGTATTCCCCTTGACCGAACCGCGCGAAAGATGACAGATCCCGACCGATGGTGCAATGACGATCTGTTTCCTCGCATCGAACGCGCGTTGGCACAAATCTTCGTCTTCGTAATACAGGAAAAAGGCTTCGTCGAAATATCCCACATCGCGCATCTGTTGCATGTTGAGTAGCAGAACGGCACCACAGGCAAAACCGACGCAGCATGGTCCTTCGGCAGCAGGCCCGCAAGATAGCCAGCGATTGTGTGGCCAGCGATAACTGACTTCTATACCGCCGTTTCGCTTGATCAGATGTGGTGCGATGATGGCGGCATCGGGGAATTCGGCTGCTGCGGCCAGCAATTGATGAAGTGCATCGATTTCAGGAAGACAATCGGGATTCAGTAGAAGAGCGAAGCGGGTCTTCGTCTTTTCGAGCGCACGATTGTTGGCGGCGCCGAAACCCAGGTTGCGTTTGTTGGCGATGATATCGGCATGAGGGAGTGCTGAATGGACAGCCTCAATCGTCCCATCGTTGCTCGCATTATCGACAAAGATGACATGTGGCAGCACGCCTAGCGTCGGCGTCAGCGCCGGAATGCAATGGGCACTGTTGAAGGTAACGACGATGACGGTGATGTCATCAAGAGAAGGCTGCATGTCTTTGCCGAGCCCCTAAGAAGGCGGTGTGTCCGCGCATTGTTTTTCATGTGGGCACCTCGAAAAGCGGCATGCCCATCCCTGATGAATAGTGGCATGCCGCATCGAATCGCTTTACCATGGCGGTTTGCAAGCATTTCGACGTAAAACGCGACTGGTCCGTCCATTCATGCAATTTGCTTTTGCATTATATGGGTGTTTCCTCAGGAAAATGGTGGCGAATGTGCTGGGCAACGAATAAATCTGAAGATCGCAGCGACAGGGAAAAACCGACAACATGAATAGCAACGCACGACTCGCCAGTGAAGACGATCGAGTCATCCTCTGCATGAAATGGGGTACCAAATATGGCCCCGAATACATCAATCGTTTATACGGCATGGTGCGTCGCAATTTGCAGGGCGATTTTCGTTTCGTTTGTCTGACCGACGATAGCAGCGGCATCCGTGCCGAGGTGGAGTGCCTGCCGATTCCCGATCTGCGGTTGCCCGATGGCTTGCCTGAGCGCGGCTGGAAAAAACTCACGACATTCGAGGCCGATCTGCATGGCTTGAAGGGAACGGCACTCTTTCTCGATATCGATATCGTCATCACCGATAGCATCGATGTTTTCTTCGAACATCCGGGCGAATTCCTGATCATTCACGATTGGAAGCGCCCATGGCGCGTGACCGGGAATTCTTCCGTTTACCGGTTCCGTCTCGGTGCGCATGCCGATGTGCTGGCGCAGTTCCGCGCGACGCAAGCGGAAGCGCGCGCGAATTTCCGTAATGAGCAGGCATTTTTGTCAGACGTGCTGCACAAGCAGGGCAAGCTGGCGTACTGGCCGGCCTCGTGGTGCTGCAGCTATAAGTATCACTGCATTCCGCCGTGGCCGACCAATTACTGGCGCGAGCCGTTTGTGCCGTCAGGAACGAAGATCGTGATCTTTCACGGTGAAGTCAATCCGCCGGATGCACTGGAAGGCCGGCGCAACCGTGCATTCCGCTATGTGCGCAAGGCACCGTGGATTGTGGATTACTGGAAAGAGTGAGAGCGGCAACGAGCAGGGCAGCGCACGTCTTCAACATGAAGGTGGTTTGTCTCCAGCGACGTCTGAAGGGTAAGCGTGCTCAGTTTGCCGGAATGGCAGAATTTCCTGTCCAGCCTGTCGATACATTCAATGGCGTGATGCAGCCAGGGGCTATTTCCACGCGATTGCGTCCCGTGCGTTTCGCCTGATAAAGCGCCGCATCGGCCAGTCCATAGATATCTTCAAAATCGCTGCCTTGTTGTCCCCAACTGACCCCGAAGCTGGCCGATACCTGCAAAGGGATGCTTGCGAAAGGATGGTTCGCGATGGCGCTGCGCGCACCTTCGGCGACGTTCAGCGCTTCTTCCGGCTCCATGTGCGGCAGCAGGATCGTGAATTCCTCCCCGCCTACCCGTCCCACTTCACCGAATTCACCCAGGGTATCGTTGAGTCTGACGACCACTTCCTTCAAAACCGCATCGCCAACGGGATGACCGAACTCGTCATTGATACGCTTGAAAAAATCGATATCCAGCACGACCAGGGCGATAGGCATGTCCTTGAGAAAGTAGGCGGCGCGCTCGAAGATCGCCCCGCGATTCAATACCCCCGTCAGATTGTCGTGCGTCGCCTTGTGTTCAAGTTCGACACTCAATTGATGCAGTCGACTGTTGAGCAAATTGAGTTCGAGCTCGGTGCGATCGCTACGCGCAATCAGCCGTCGCGTTTCGCGCATCAGCCGTTCGTAATTTTTCGATAGCAACTCCAGCGCAACCCTGTATTCAGCGTCGGTGGCATCGTTGCGACAAACCAGCGCATTGGCACTGGCCAATGCGGCGACTTCATCGGCAAACAGGTCGCTGTCTGTCATCAGTTTTTCACCGCGTGGTCGAGAAAGGTGAGATGCACAAAATCTTCCTGCAACTCCTGGCCGAATTCGTAAATGGTGTCGTCTTCTTCATCGTGGTACCAATGCAGCGCGATTGATGTGCCTGCTTCAGCCTTGTCATTGAGCATGCTGAAGAGCGAAAACAGCATCTTGGTGCTGGAACTGTTGAAATAGGCGAGGGCGACATGAAAAGTGATCGTCTGTTCCACGGGCACGCTGTCGAGGTAATCTCGCAGGATGGTGACGATATTGCCCCAGTATGCCGCTGCGTTCTCAGGATAGGCTTCACCACGCAGCGACAGATAATGTTGATCGAAGCGAAAGTCGACTTCGGGAGTACTGGCAGTGGCGGCGATAAAGAGGTTGTCCATTTTTTCTTTGCAAATCATGTTTCTGCGGAGGCGTCTTTTTCAGATCATGGCTTTGAGGCAGAACATCATGGTCGCCTCGTCCATGGGCGCAAGCCTGAATTCGAGGGGAGCACTGGCATCGCGTGCCATGGTAAGCAGACCAAGCCCGGCACCCTTGCTGCTTGTCGGCGTTTCCGCGCGCAGTGCTTCCTTGTATTCTTGCTTGATTTCATCCATGGTTAGCGCCCGCAAATGTTCGAGCTTGATGCGCAGCTCTTCTGCTGCATGCATTTGTACGGGGTTGCCACAATGCAGGTGGTAATGCCCGTTTCTTAACGCTATGCTGACCGAACCATGTCGCATGTCGCCATCGCGCACTTCCGTCTGTGGCGAGTGATCGGCCGAGTAATGCACGATGTTCTGCGCCATTTCAACAAACGACGAGAACAGCTTGCGTCGCACGGATGCCGCTGCGCCGGTTTGCTCGACGCGCGTTTTCACAGCTTCCGCCATGGCAGCGATGATCGGTTGCGAGAAATAACCGACGTAATAAAAGATAACGTCGCGTTGTTCCGCGCATTGGCAAAATTGGTGCAGATCCTGCGGCGAGTGGTTGTGCATCATGGTCATTAGAGGCGGAATCCAAAACACGTCAGATCATCGCGTCGCTGATGCTGACCCTGGTAGTCATGGAGTTCGTGCAGGAGCGAGGCCACCAGTTTCTCCATGCTCAACTGCTTGTGTTGCAAAAGATGATTGCGCAAACGCTGCTTGCCAAAGGCAATATTTTTGGTGCCGCCAATCTGATCAGTCAGGCCATCCGTCGCGCCGAACAGGATGCTGTTTGTTGGTAGCTGTGTAATGGTGTTGCGCCACACCGTATGCTCATCGGTGTCGACATAGCCGATGCCCATGCGCTCGCCGGGAATTGAAACGACTTCCGCTGTGCCGGGCAGAAAATAATGCAAGGGCATGCGCGCGCTGGCGCTGGTCAGGTTACGTGTCGTTTTGTCGAACCAGAAAAAAGTGGCATCCATGCCATCATCCGATTCGGAAAGGCGTCCTCGGGCGGACTGCCCAAGTCGCGCCTTGATCTTGCGGTTGACTTCGGCCATCAGGCGCGCCGGATCGGCGGGGCCGAACTGATGCAAGGCCTGTTGCAGTGCCGATGAGGCGATCACGGTCAGAAATGCGCCGGGCACGCCATGCCCCGTGCAATCGGCCAATGCACCAAACCAGCCGTGCTCAAAGCTTTCGAAGTGATAGAAGTCGCCGCCGACGATATCGCGCGGCTGCCAGGTTAGGCAGGCGTCGGGCAGCATGGCTTTCATTGCCGTATCGGACGTGCTCAACATGGCCTGCTGGATGGTGCTGGCGTAGTCGATACTCTGCATGACCTGATGATTCTTTTCGGTTTGCAGTTCGACCATCTTGCGCATGAGATCCAGGCCCGAGCCGAGGCCCGCGAAGCGCGCGTCATCCACGATCAGGAAACCGTCGGCCAATGTCTTGTCGCCCGATTCCACGGCAAGTTCGGCAAGTTTTTCTACCGATATCTTGCTGTCCACGATCAGCGGTGCCTTGTCCATGAAGGCAATGCAGGTCTTCTTTTCATACAGTTCGCGGTAGTAAGGTTTGGACATCTGCGACATGAAAATATTGCGGCTGATGAGTCCGATTGGGGTCTCGCCTTCGAGTACCGGCAAGCTGATCAAGTCACGGTATTTGGTGAATACTTCGAGCACATGCGCATTCGTCAGGTTCGATGCGATGGTCGGTACCTGCATGGCGAGCCTGGCTGCCTGCATCGTGTGAACGGGGCCGAATGCCGAGAAATCCGAAAGGAAGGCGGACGCTGCTTTCACAAACATGCCTTTGAAAAAAAGGAACGCGGACGGGCGGTTGCCTGCCGGAAAGCATGTTAGCGATGTTGTATGACAGCAATGTGACGCGCCGAACTAATGGCGTGTTCGTGGATAGGGCAGAAAGGAAATGGCCGGGTCAACGAGGTGATCGGGCCGGCACGCAGAACGCGGCGCCTACATCAGGATTACGTCGTACTGTTCCTGATGGTAGAGGTTTTCGACCTGCAGCGAGATCGGTTTGCCGAGGAAGGCGCTCAGCATCGCCAGATGCTGAGATTCCTCTTCGAGAAACATGTCGATCACGACTTGTGACGCGAGAATACGGAATTCGCGCGGGTTGAATTGCTTGGCTTCTCGTGTGAGCTCGCGCAGGATTTCATAGCAGATGGTGCGCGCCGTCTTGACCTGGCCCTTGCCCTGACACGCCGGGCAGGGTTCGCACAGGATGTGTGCGAGCGACTCACGCGTGCGCTTGCGCGTCATTTCCACCAGTCCCAATGCCGAGAAGTTCGACACGGACACCTTGGTACGGTCGCGTGCCAGTGCGCGCTTGAGTTCGCCCAGTACGGCTGCCTTGTGCTCTTCGTTTTCCATGTCGATAAAATCGAGGATTACGATGCCGCCCAGATTGCGCAGCCGCAGTTGGCGCGCAATCGCATGCGAGGCTTCCAGATTGGTCTTGAAGATGGTGTCGTCGAAGTTGCGGCCATTGACGAAGCTGCCCGTATTGACGTCGATGGTCGTCATGGCTTCGGTTTGATCGACGATCAGGTAGCCACCGGACTTGAGATCGACACGGCGACCGAGCGCACGCTGGATTTCTTCTTCCACACCATACAGGTCGAACAGCGGACGCTCGCCGGGATAGTGAGCGAGCTTGGGCAGGATCGACGGCGTGTAAAGTTCGGCAAAGGCAACCAGCTTTTGATAGTTTTCGCGCGAATCGACCTGGATGCGCGGCGTATCTTCATTGACGAAGTCGCGCAATACGCGCTGCGCCAGATCGAGGTCCTGATAGAGCAGGCTCGGTGCCGGCTTGGTCTTGGCCATTTGCGTGATGTTGGACCACGTCTTGCGCAAGTAATCGATATCGCCTTTCAGATCTTCTTCTGAAGCATCTTCTGCCATCGTGCGGATGATGAAGCCGCCCTTTTCGCCCGGCTGCATCAGACCCTGCACCTTGCTGCGCAACTGTTCGCGCTCGGCTTCGTTTTCGATGCGCTGCGAAATGCCGATGTGCGATTCCTGCGGAAGATAGACCAGCATGCGGCCTGCGATTGAAATCTGCGTGGACAAGCGTGCGCCTTTGGTGCCGATCGGGTCCTTGATGACTTGCACGGTGATCGATTGTCCATCGTGCAGCATGCGCTCGATCGGCATTTGCGTCGCTGGCAGGCCATCATTGGGGCGTGCGCTCCAGATGTCGGCCACATGCAGGAAGGCGGCGCGTTCGAGGCCGATATCGATGAACGCCGACTGCATGCCGGGCAAGACGCGCACGACCTTGCCGACATAGATGTTGCCTGCCATGCCGCGCGACAGCGTGCGCTCGACATGCAATTCCTGCACCGCTCCCTGCAAGACGAGGGCGACACGGGTTTCCTGCGGGGTAACGTTGACCAGAATGACTTCGCTCATGGAATCTGCAATCCTGCCTGTTTCAGTAATTGTCCGGTTTCGTACAAGGGCAGTCCCATGATGCCTGAATAACTGCCGGCGATGTCGGTGATGAAGAGGGCGGCTTGCCCCTGAATGCCGTAACCGCCTGCCTTGTCGTAGGGTTCGGCCGTGGCGCAATAATGGCGAATCCGGTCATCCGACAAGGTCGCAAACGTGACATCCGAACGTTGCGTGATCTGGTACGTGCGGTCATCGTGCAAGACCGCAACGTGGGTCAGGACCTGATGCGTGCGCCCGGAAAGTTGCTGCATCATTGCCATCGCTTCTGCCTCGTCTGTCGGTTTGCCGAGGATACGACCATCGATCACAACCGTGGTATCGGCCGCAAGGATAGGGCGTGCAGGTAATTTGCGCCACAGCATCGTCTGGCGTGCGAATTGTGCTTTTTCGAGCGTCACGCGTGCGACATAGTCTTCCGCAGGCTCATTCGGCAGCACGACTTCGCTGACTTCGGGGCCACGTGGTGATTGATCGCGCAGCATCAGTAGCTCGAATTCCACGCCGATCTGACGCAGCAATTCACGACGACGCGGACTTTTCGAGGCGAGATATATCTTGGGGGCGGGAATTTTCATGGATTCACACGCGATGGTAGGGATGGTTTTGCGTGATTGTCCAGGCGCGATACAACTGTTCAGCCAGCATCACGCGCACCATGCCGTGCGGCAGCGTCATGCTCGAAATGCGAACCAGCATATCGGCATTGCGTTTGAATTCGGGGTCGAGTCCATCTGCCCCGCCGATGATGAAAGCCACATCGCGACCATCCTGCTGCCACTGTGTCAGCGACTGCGATAGCTGTACGCTGGTCAGGTCCTTGCCGCGTTCATCGAGTGCGATGATGCGCGCGCCTTTGGGCAGCGCAGCTTCGATGCGCGTGCGCTCCATCGCCATTGCGGTTTCAGCCGTTTTACTGCCGGAGCGTTCGACCGGCTTGATTTCCTTGAGGACGATGCGGCAATCGTGCGGCATGCGTTTCACATACTCGCTGAAGCCACTTTCGATCCACGCCGGCATCTTGTGCCCGACGGCCGCGATGAGCAGCTGCATGGCGCAGCCTTATTCGTCAGCGGTTTTCTTGGTCGTGCGCTTGGCGGCGACCTTTTTTGCCGGAGCCTTCGCTGCCACTTTCTTTGCAGCGACTTTTCTCGCAGGCGCTTTCTTGTAGGCTTCTACGGTTTTGCTGGCAGCGACCTTGACGGTCTTGCCGACGGCTTTGCTTGCTGGTGTCTTGCTGGCGGTTTTCTTTGCAACGGTCTTGCCGGCAACGCTGCTTGCCGATTTGGCTGCAGTCTTGCGTGCAGGTTTTTTCGGTTCATCGTCGAGCGAGGCTTGTGTGACCGCCGGTGCACGTGCTGCGGTTTTCTTCGCTGTCGGCGCGTCTTCAGATGCGGTGATGCGTTTGCCGGTGCGTTTGGCTGCGCCGAATTTGACTTCCTTTTCGCCCCAGATTTCTTCGAGTCGATAGTAGGCGCGGATCGCCGGTTGCATGATGTGGACGACCATGTCGCCCAAGTCGACCAATACCCATTCGCCGGTTTCTTCGCCCTCGATGCTGACGATGTCGCCACCGTTTTGTTTGACCTTGTCGCGCACGGATGCTGCAAGCGCCTTGGTCTGACGATTAGAGGTACCGGAAGCGATGGCAATGCGGTCGAACAGACTGGTCATGTGTTCGGTGCTGAACACTTGAATGTCTTGCGCCTTGACGTCTTCCAGTGCATCGATGACGAGGGCTTGCAGTTTTTTGATATCCATTAGTTTCTGTAAAGATGATGTTGTTCGATATAGTCTAGCACCGCAGGCGGTAGCTGAGAAATCGTGTGTTGCCCGCCCTGCAGGGCTTGGCGTATTTCTGTGGCGGAAATGTCGATGGCAAGATCGTCCGCAATCAGGATATGACCGTGCGCGGTCTGGCGTAATTGGGTTGCCGAAGCAGCACGCAACTGGATTTCGCGCGCCACGTTGGCATCGAGATCGGCCGTGGCAACCGAAAAACCGGGGCGCGATGCTGCTGCAATGTGTGTATACGCAAACAGCTGACGCCAATCATGCCACGTTTGCAGTCCCTGCAATTGATCGCCACCCATCAGGAAGATCAACGTCGCCTCCGCACCGACTTCCGTACGAATATGACGCAAGGTATCCACCGTGTAGGTGGGTTCGGTGCGGTGAATTTCCTGCGTATCGATGACGAAAGGCACGGTCGTGCCGGCAAAGGCGCGTTCCAGCATGGCAATCCGATTCGTCGCCGATGCTTGCAAACCCTTTTTCTGCCAAGGATTGCCGGCGGGGATGATGCGTAGCACATCGGGCTGGAACAACCGGACGAAATAATCGGCCAGTGCGACATGCGCGCGGTGTACGGGGTCGAAGCTACCGCCCAGCAGCAGGATGCAGGGGCGACGCGCGGCCGTGTTGTCAGAGCCAGTCACGATGAATCAGAAAATCGGTGTACAGGCGTGCTTCGGCGCTGCCGGCTTCCGGTTGCCAGTTATAGTGCCAGGTGACTACGGGGGGCATCGACATCAGGATGGATTCCGTACGCCCGCCTGATTGCAGGCCGAATAAGGTGCCGCGATCAAACACCAGATTGAATTCTACATAGCGTCCACGACGATAGGTCTGGAAATCGCGCTCGCGCTCGCCATAGGCGCTCTCCTTGCGGCGTGCCACGATCGGCAGATAGGCCTCGACAAAGGCATCGCCCACGCTGCGCTGCAGCGCGAAGCACTGCTCGAAATCCGGACTGTTCAGATCGTCGAAGAAGATACCGCCGATGCCGCGCGGTTCCTTGCGATGCTTGAGATAGAAATAGTCGTCGCACCATTGCTTGTAGCGTGGATAGAGGTCGTCGCCGAAAGGCTGCACGGCATCGCGGCATGCCTGATGGAAGTGACGTGCATCTTCCTCGAAACCGTAATAAGGCGTCATGTCCATGCCGCCGCCAAACCACCAGATCGGTTCCTGGCCGTCTGCACTCGCAATGAAAAAACGCACGTTCATGTGCGCCGTTGGCGCATAGGGATTGTGCGGATGCAGCACGAGCGACACGCCCATCGCTTCCCATTCGCGGCCGGCGAGTTCGGGTCGGTTGGCGGCTGCCGAAGGCGGCAGATTGCTGCCACGCACATGCGAAAAACCGACACCGCCGCGCTCGAAGACGTTGCCATTTTCGATGATGCGTGAAATGCCACCACCGCCTTCGGGACGCTCCCAGCTATCGTGCAGGAACGGCTTGCCATCGAGCGCTTCGAGCGAGGCAACGATGCGTTGTTGCAGGTCTTGCAGGTATTGCTTGACGTGATCGGTTGGCGACATGATGGTGAGGTGTGATCCCTGGCGAAATACGGCGAAGGAAAGGCCGACGGTATCGAACCGTTGGCAAGGGAGACTGACAGCCGCGACTGCGGGCGGCGGGAAAGCGATGGTTGCCTCCTTCGAATCAGCCGAAGGAGGCGCAGGTATCAGGAACGCTTGAGTGCGCGCCAGCCGATGTCACGGCGGAATTGCATGCCATCGAAATGAATCTGATCGACGGCTTCATAGGCTTTCTTCTGCGCCATCTTGACGCTGTCGCCAAGGCCGACCACGCACAGCACGCGACCACCGCTGGCGGTCAGCTTGCCATCGTTCAAGGTCGTGCCGGCATGAAAGGTCACGCTGTCCGGCGTTTCGGCAGCGATGCCGGTGATGACGTCGCCCTTGCGCGGCGCATCCGGATAACCGGCTGCCGCCATGACGACGCCCAGCGCCGTACGACGATCCCATTCGAGTTCGATGCTATCGAGCGTACCGCTGACTGCGTGCTCCATCACGGTCACGAGATCGGTTTTCAGGCGCGCCATGATTGGTTGCGTTTCCGGATCGCCCATGCGGCAGTTGAATTCCAGCGTCTTCGGATTGCCCTTGTCGTCGATCATCAGACCGGCGTATAGGAAGCCCGTGAACACGATGCCGTCTTTCGCCATGCCTTGCACGGTTGGCAGAATGATTTCGCGCATCACGCGCGCATGCAGCGCTGGCGTCACGATCGGTGCCGGCGAGTAGGCGCCCATGCCGCCGGTGTTCGGACCTGCGTCGTTGTCGAGCAGGCGCTTGTGATCCTGACTGGTTGCCAGCGGCAAGACGTTCTTGCCATCGACCATGACGATGAAGCTGGCTTCTTCGCCAGCGAGAAATTCCTCGATGACCACGCGTGCACCGGCATCACCGAGCTTGTTGTCCGACAGCATCATGTCCACGGCGGCATGTGCTTCTTCCAGCGTCATGGCAACGACCACGCCTTTGCCGGCAGCCAGACCATCGGCCTTGATGACGATGGGTGCGCCTTTTTGATCGATATAGCTGTGTGCGCCGGCCAGATCGGAGAAAGTCTGATATTCGGCAGTCGGAATCGCGTGGCGCTTCATGAACGCCTTGGCGAAATCCTTGGAGCTTTCGAGTTGCGCGGCTTCCTTGGTCGGGCCGAAGATTTTCAAGCCTTCGTTACGGAAGATATTGACGATGCCGGCTGCCAGCGGAACTTCAGGGCCGACCACGGTCAGGCCGATATTTTCCTTTTTGGCGAATTCAGCCAGCGCCTGTGGATCGTTGATCGCTACGTTTTCGAGACGGTCATCCAGAGCGGTACCACCATTGCCGGGCGCCACGAACACTTTTTGGATGCGTTCCGATTGGGCCAGTTTCCAAGCCAAGGCGTGTTCGCGGCCGCCTGAGCCGACTACCAGAATTTTCATGTAATGATCGCTTGAGTAAAGTGCTTGCTAAAAGGGCTTGCGGCGCTTGCAGGGCGGTGTCGTCGCAGGTGAGGGAAATCGGGAAAGCGCTCATTGAACGCTCGATTTTCCCGTCCGCCTCGTGTTCGTTCTTAGTTCTCGATGACGGCGTTGGTGTAGATTTCCTGCACGTCGTCCAGATTTTCAAGTGCATCCAGCAGTTTTTGCATGCGCACCGCATCGTCGCCTTCAAAGACGGTTTCAGTGGCCGGTTTCATGACCACTTCAGCCAGTTCAGCCTTGAAGCCGGCGGCTTCCAGTGCCGTCTTGACGGTCGAGAAATCGTGAGGTGGGCACAGCACTTCGATACCGCCTTCATCATCCGTGACGACGTCTTCGGCACCGGCTTCGAGTGCAGCTTCCATCAGCTTGTCTTCGTCGGTACCCGGGGCGAAGAAAAACTGGCCGCAATGCTTGAATAGGAAGGCAACAGAACCTTCGGTGCCCATATTGCCGCCGAATTTGGAAAAGGCGTGGCGCACTTCCGCCACGGTACGCACGCGGTTATCGGTCATGCAATCGACAATAATGGCGGCGCCGTTGATGCCGTAGCCTTCGTAGCGGATTTCCTCGTAATCGACGCCATCGAGCGTGCCGGTGCCGCGCTGGATGGCGCGCGTGACGTTATCCTTCGGCATGTTGGCATCGGCTGCCTTGTCGACCGCCAGGCGCAGACGTGGATTGGCTTCGGGGTCGCCGCCGCCCATGCGGGCAGCCACGGTGATTTCCTTGATCAGGCGAGTCCAGATCTTGCCGCGTTTTTCGTCTTGACGGCCTTTACGATGCTGAATATTGGCCCATTTGCTATGTCCTGCCATGACGAATTTCTTTCCGGTGTGTTGGCTATAATGAGGCGCGGATTTTAACATATAGGCCGCCCTCGATTACCCTCAGGCGATGCGGCTCGCCCTTTATTTGCGGACTTTCACACCATGCCCAATCCTCTTCTGATCGCCAAAAACCAGGCGCATGAACTGACCTTGCTGCCGGCATTGGCCAATCGCCACGGCTGCATTACCGGCGCGACGGGTACCGGCAAGACGGTGACCTTGCAAACGCTGGCGCAGGCTTTGTCGGATATCGGCGTGCCGGTCTTCATGGCCGACGTGAAGGGCGATTTGTCAGGCATCGCCAAGCCGGGCATGAGTGCCGGCAAGGTCAAGGAGCGTTTTGCGACGCTGGGTTTGCCTGAGCCGGCATGGGCCGGTGCACCGGTTGCATTCTGGGATGTGTATGGCGAAAAAGGCCATCCGGTACGCGCCACGATTTCCGATCTTGGTCCGCTGTTGCTGGCGCGCATGCTCAACCTCAACGATACCCAACAGGGCGTGCTGCAACTGGTGTTCAAGATCGCCGACGATCAGGGGTTGTTGCTGCTCGATAGCAAGGATTTGCGTGCGATGCTGCAGCATGTGGGCGATAATGCGGCTACTTTTCAGACCGAATACGGCAATATTTCGGCCGCCAGTATCGGTGCCATCCAGCGCGGTCTGATCGGCATCGAGGAGCAGGGTGGCGATCGCTTCTTCGGCGAACCCATGCTCAACATCGAGGATTTGCTGCAAACCGATGCCAATGGCAAGGGCGTCGTCAATATCCTGACGGCGGACAAACTCATGAACGCGCCGCGCCTGTATTCGACCTTCCTGCTATGGATGCTGTCCGAACTGTTCGAGCACCTGCCTGAGGTGGGCGATCTGGACAAGCCGAAGCTGGTTTTCTTCTTCGACGAAGCACATCTGCTGTTTGCCGAAGCACCCAAGCCGCTGCTGCAAAAGATCGAGCAGGTGGTACGCCTGATCCGCTCGAAAGGCGTTGGCGTGTATTTCGTCACGCAGAATCCGCTCGATATTCCGGATACCGTGCTCGGCCAGCTGGGCAACCGTGTGCAGCATGCCTTGCGTGCCTACACGCCACGTGACCAAAAAGCCGTGCAGGCAGCGGCACAGACTTTCCGTCCCAATCCTGAACTCGATACTGCACAGGCGATTACCGAACTGGGCGTTGGCGAAGCGCTGGTCTCCTTCCTGGATGAAAAAGGTCGCCCGGCCGTGGTCGAGCGTGCGTTCGTATTGCCGCCGGCGTCACAGATCGGCCCGCTGACAGATGTCGAGCGCAGTGCGCTTATCGCGCAATCGCTGGTGGCCGGTATCTATGAAAAAGCCGTCGATCGCGAATCGGCTTACGAAAAACTCAAGGGACGGACGGCGGCGCAAGCCAAGCAGGCCGAAGACGTCACGCAGGAAGAGGCCGAGCAGAGCGGCGGCTTTGCCGATGTATTGGGCGGCATCTTTGGCGGTGGCAGCAACACTGGGAATGGCAAGGGCACCCGCGGCAAGACGGCAGCACGGCGTACCGATACCGTTGTTGAAGCCATGATCAAATCGACCGTACGCACCATGGGTTCAACGGTAGGCCGCGAAATCGTGCGCGGCATTCTCGGTTCCATCCTCAAGAAGAAATGACGATGTCCGCAGGTGGGGTGTGCATGTCGCTATCGGGCGTTCTTGCCTGATCGATCAAATATTGCATTAGCCAGCGCCCCGCCGGTCCCGGCGCATCGTCGCTGCGGTGGATGAGATTCAATGCGTAGGCGATGCTCTGCATGTGGGCAAGGTTCAGTTCCACGAGCCGGCCCTGTTCCAGATCGGCACGTACCATGTGTTCCGGCATCGAGCCCCAACCCAGCCCATTCAACAGCAGCATGTGCTTGGCACCGAGATCGCCAAGTCGCCAGTCGCGCACGGCAATGACGTTGAAATTTTGCCCGCTCGTCAATTGACTGCGGTCGGTTAGCACCAGTTGGGTATGGTCACGCGCTGCTTCGATCGGTACCACGCCTTCGTGCAGGGCCAGCGGATGCGTGGGCGCTGCCACCGGAATCATGCTGACATGGCCGAGTTGCTGATGCTGGTAACCGTCCGGGTAATCCAGCATCGGGCCCGTAATGCCGATCTGGCAGATGCGCTCGCTGACCAGATGCTTGACGGCACCCAGTGCTTCAATCCGCAGTCGCAGGCCGACCGTGGGAAATTGTTCTTGAAATGCCTTGAGTGCCGTGACCAGTGCGCAATTGGGAAACATGACATCCACAGCAATCGACACTTCTGCCTCCAGCCCCAGCGATAGCATCTTGGCGCGCGTTTGCATTGCATCGACCTTGGACCCGACGATGCGCGCATCCGCCAGCAAGGCCTTGCCCGCTTCGGTCAGACTGGGCTTGCGCTTGCTGCGGTCGAACAGGGCGACGTTCAGTTGCGCTTCCAGATTGGCAATGGTGTAACTGACGACGGATTGCGTGCGGTGCAATTCTTCCGCCGCACGTGAAAAACTGCCGCAATCGATGACGGCGACAAACACGCGCAATTGATCCAGTGTGGGCTGGCCAGGATCTCTCATATTTATTATCGAAAATATCGATTAAATAAAGTTAAATAATGTGGGTTTTGTAGATAGTAGTCTTGTTCTACGATGCTTTCAACGACACGCGGCAAACCAGCCGACGTGTTTTTCAAATGAATTGCCTGCCCGATCAGGCCTGAAAAGAAAGCGAGAACCCATCATGACCAAGATTCTTCTTATTAACAGCAGCGTGCGCCAAAACGATTCCGTCTCCCGCAAAGTGACCGCCGAATTCGTTCAGAAATGGCAGGCGCGTGAACCTGGCGTAGTAGTGACCGAACGCGATGTTGCTGCACAACCGCTGCCGCACCTGACTGAGCAGACGCTCGGCGCCTTCTTCACGCCAGCCGAACAACGCACGCCAGAACAGGCCGACATCGCCAAGCTGTCGGAAACGCTGGTGCAGGAATTGTTCGATGCCGATGTGATCGTGATCGGTGCGCCGATGTACAACTTTTCGATCACCTCCGGCCTCAAAGCATGGATCGATCACGTGGCGCGTGCCGGCGTGACATTCAAATACGGCGAGTCCGGCCCGGTCGGCCTGTTGCAGGGCAAGAAAGTCTATGTCTTCACGGCGGCCGGCGGCGTCTACAGTGCCGGTCCTGCGCAATCGATGGATTTCCTCGGCACGTATTTGCGTACCGTGCTGGGCTTCATCGGCCTGACGGATATCACGTTCGTGTCGAGCGAAGGGCTGGCAATGGGCGAGGTTGGTGTGGAAAAGGCGCTGACGCAAACCAGTGCAACCATCAACGAATTGCTCGCAGCCTGATATCCTTCGTCTTTCGGGAAAAAACGCAGCCGCTACCGACGGTCGGTGTCGGCTGCTTTTTCCGTTGATTGAAGTACATCGTCCATGAATACAAGTCTTCCCGCTGCCGACACGGCTGCCGTTTCCGATTCCGCTCTCGATTATGTTGCCTCGTGCGATCTGCCGACGCCGTGGGCGACATTTCGCCTGCATGCGTTCGTCGAACCGGCCAGCGGTAAGGAACATGTTGCGCTCACGCTGGGCGATGTGGGAGATGGCAAACCGGTGCTGTCGCGCATTCACTCCGAGTGCCTGACCGGCGATGGCCTGTTCAGCCTGCGTTGCGATTGCGGCCCACAACTCGAAGCGGCCTTGCGCATGATTGCCGAAGATGGGCGTGGTGCCTTGTTCTATCTGCGTCAGGAAGGGCGCGGCATCGGCCTCGTCAACAAGATTCGTGCTTACCAGTTGCAGGATGCCGGCGCAGATACGGTGGAAGCCAACGAACAACTGGGATTCAAGGCCGACCAGCGCAATTACCGGCTGTGCCTGCCGATGCTGCAGCACTTGCAGATCAGCAGCTTGCGCCTGATGACCAACAATCCGCGCAAGATTGCGGCGATGGAGCAGATCGGTATGCAGATTGCCGAGCGTGTGCCGTTGGTCATCACACGCAATCCTTTCAACGAACGTTACCTGACGACGAAGGCCGTCAAGCTCGGTCATCTGTTCTGACGCGCAGAACTTTCATCTCTTGCCGTCTTTCTTGCAGTTTTCTTCACGCGACGTTTTTGTGAAGTGGCTACAATCCTTGCATGTCCTCTCCTTCCGCTCTTCCCGATGAAGCTGGCGCCGCTCGCAAGGCGCTGCTGTTCGGACTGAGTATCGCGATCATTGGCGCGATCTTGTTTTCCGCCAAGGCGATCGTCGCCAAACTCATCTATCGTTATCACGTCGATCCGGTCACGCTGATCGCGTTTCGAATGCTGTTTTCCCTGCCGTTCTTCATCGCCATCGCGGTCTGGCAGGCACGCAAGGCCGTGCCACTGAGCGGCAAGGAAAAAGGCCAGATCGTGGTGCTTGGCATATTGGGTTACTACCTGTCGAGTTTTCTCGATTTTCTTGGATTGCAATACATTTCGGTCGGGTTAGAGCGCCTCATTCTCTTCCTCACGCCATCCTTCGTGCTGCTGCTGTCGATTTTCCTGATGAAGCGGCGCATTGCCTGGATCGAATGGGCAGCGCTGGGGATTTCATATCTCGGTACGATCCTGGTTTTCATGCACGATGTGCGGCTCGGCGGCAGCAATGTTGTGCTGGGCAGCCTTCTGGTGCTGGGAAGCGCGGTGTCGTATGCGATCTATCTGCTTGGTTCCGGTGAACTGGTCAAACGTGTCGGCTCGTTGCGTCTGGTGGCGTATGCCATGTGCGTGGCCAGTGCCGCGTGCATCCTGCAATTCTTTTTGTTGAGGCCGGTTTCCTTTCTCCTCCAGCCGCAGGCGGTTTATGGCCTTTCCATTGTGAATGCCGTGTTCTGTACCGTGTTGCCAGTGTTCCTGACGATGATTGCCGTGCAGCGCATTGGCGCTGCCAGTGCCTCGCAGGCTGGCATGATCGGCCCGGTTTCCACGCTGTTTCTCGGAGCGGCAATTCTGGACGAGCCGATCACCGGCATCCAGCTCGGCGGCACGGCACTCGTGCTGTGCGGCATTTATTTATTGACGCGAAAGAAGGCGGCTTGAATGGATTTGGGCATACGCGGTAAATCGGCATTGGTTTGCGGTGCGAGCCGCGGTCTTGGCTTCGGCTGTGCCGAAGCGCTTGCTGCCGAGGGTGTGCATCTGACCATTGTGGCGCGCAACGCGGCAGTGCTGGAACAGGCCGCCGCGACTTTGCGTACCGCATACGCCGTGACAATCACCCCGGTTGTGGCAGATATCACGATGCCCGAAGGGCGCGCTCAGGTGTTGGCTGCATGCCCGCAACCCGATATCCTCATCACCAATGCAGGTGGCCCGCCGGCTGGTGATTTTCGTGAGTGGTCGCGCGATGACTGGATTGCCGCGCTCGACGCCAACATGCTCACCCCCATCGAACTGATCAAGGCGACGGTAGATGGCATGATGGCGCGTGGCTTCGGGCGTATCGTCAACATCACCTCGAATTCGGTCAAGGCGCCGATTGACAGCCTTGGATTGTCGAATGGCGCACGCGCCGGATTGACGGGCTTTGTTGCCGGCCTTGCGCGCAAGACGGTGGCGCAAGGTGTCACGATCAACAATCTCTTGCCCGGTGCATTCGATACGGATCGCCTGACGGCGATTTTTAATGCTGCGGCACAGGGCAGTGATCGCAGCGCCGCAGACATTCGCGAACGCCGGCGCATGGCGATTCCGGCGTGCCGTTTCGGCACGCGTCAGGAGTTCGGTGCGGCATGCGCATTTTTATGCAGCGCGCATGCAGGGTACATTACAGGGCAGAACATACTGCTCGATGGTGGCGCTTATCCCGGCACGTATTGAACGGTGCCGCGGATTTGCGTTCTACGCTGAGCGAGGTGGCACGCCTCGTCAATCAAGGAGAGAGACAGCATGACGCAAGCGATCAGGATGCACCGGGTCGGTGGCCCGGAGGTGATGGAGTACGAAGATGTGGTGCTGACTGCGCCGGCGCCGGGCGAGGCGCGTATCCGCCAGATGGCCTGCGGACTCAATTACATCGATGTGTATTACCGCACCGGCCAGTACCCGCAGCCCTTGCCCGGCGGAATCGGTATGGAAGGCGCAGGTGTGGTCGAAGCGCTCGGTGAGGGCGTGACGCATCTTCAGGTCGGCGATCGTGTGGCTTATGCGGGCGGGCAGCCAGGAGCGTATGCTTCGGCGCGCGTCCTGCCGGCCAATGTTCTCGTCAAGCTGCCGCGTTCGATCGAATTCGATACGGCAGCCGCGATGATGCTGCAGGGTTTGACCGTACAGTACCTGTTCCGCCGCACCTTCCGTTTGCAAGGTGGTGAAACCATCCTGTTTCATGCCGCGGCCGGTGGTGTCGGCCTGATCGCCTGCCAATGGGCGCGTGCCTTGGGCGTGACCATGATCGGCACGGTCAGCTCTGACGAAAAGGCAGAATTGGCCAAGGCGCATGGCTGCACACACACCATCAACTACAAAAAGGAAAATTTCGTCGAACGCGTGCGCGAACTGACGAATGGCGCCGGGGTGCCGGTGGTTTACGATTCTGTTGGCAAGGAAACGTTTACGGATTCGCTGGATTGCCTGTCACCATTGGGCATGATGGTGAGCTATGGCGCGGCTTCGGGGCCGGTGCCGGCATTTGAGTTGAAGGAACTTGTTTCGCGCGGTTCCTTGTTTATCACACGCCCTTCCTTGTTTCACTACACGGCTAAGCGAGAAGAGCTGGAAATCATGGCAGCCGAATTGTTTGGCATGGTGGAAGGCGGCAAGCTGAAGATCGGCATTCATCAACGCTACGAGTTGTCCAATGCCGCACAGGCGCACCGCGATCTGGAGTCCCGCCAGACAACGGGTTCCTCCATCCTGATTCCTTGAGGTGGCTATGGCGATTGAAGGCGAGACTGCGCGCGAAGCTAATCGAGCGGATCAGGTTGACGAACACACGGCAGACGAGAATGGCACACCCAAGTTCGGTCGTTTGTTGCTCGTGTTGGCGGCTAGTCTATTGATTGTGGTGGCGCTCACCTTCGGTTCGCTGGCCTATTACACCTGATTGTTTCCTGTCTTGCATATGAAAAAGCGACCTGTCTGGTCGCTTTTTGTTTTTGTAATGCACGGTGTTTTGGGAGTAAATGCTTTTCCCCCGTATTGCTTACGATTTACGAAGCAAGCCTTGGAGAATCTGCCGACATCTTGCTGCCTTGGGTTTCGTCTACGATCAGATCCCCTTACTTCGCGGCGGGCGTGTTGGGTACAGGTTGAGGCTGCTCCTTGATCTCTAGCTTCACACGGCGCGGAATGCCACTACGACCGGGAAAATCCTCGAATGCGCTTTTGACCATATAAGGCATGGCAAACGCTAGCGAGCCATTGCCGCCATCACTATCCACCGTTACGTCATACAGCTTTTTGCCATCGCGCACCTGCGTGATTTGTACATTCAACTGGCGTTTGAAGACTTCGTATTGTGCTTCCCTGTAGTAAACCGATGGTGGGCCGTACCAGAACGGATCGTAGAACGGGCCGTAGTATCCGCGCCAACGTGGTCCGTAGTATGGAGGCCCGTAGTAGGGCCAATAAGGATCGGCGACCGGTTCGACGACACGTACATCACGTGCATCGATCTTGTAGCTCAATGCCACCTTCAGAATGGCAGACTTGGGATTTTGTGCTTCAACGAATCCCAGGCGAGTTAGCTCGGTCCGTACCAGGTTTTCATAATTGCGGCGTTCGAGATTGTTTTCCTGCCCCGGCTTGTTGTCGAATACATAGACTTTGTTCGGCATATCCGCCGGCCAGTCGTGGAAAGCGATCACGTCGCTGCGCACAAACGAGGCGCAACCGCTTAGAAGCAGCGTGGAAAGAGCAACAATCATCAAAAAAGTGCGACGCATTTTCTTATTCTCCTGAAACGATGCTTACAGGATAGCGTCTTTCCTGCAAACAGCCGTTACAAGTTGTAACTTGCCATTCGCTTTGCATAAAAAAACGTTATTGATGTGCGAATCGCGCTTTCCTGACACGTTTCCTCAAGCCCGCTTACCGTAACTGGAGCGGCTTTTCCCGATAATTTTTGCCAGACCCTATTTGCCGAGCAGGATTGGTAAAATGGCATTTTGCGTAGTCTCCCATCTCACTCCTATGCGCACCGACACACCTCCCACCATTTATCGCAAAGATTACACGCCGCCCGCTTACTGGGTTCGCACTGTCGAAATGGGGTTTGATCTCGACCCCGCTGCGACGCGCGTTGCTACCCGCATGACGCTGGAGCGCAATACGCAAAGCAGCGACAAGATACTGACGCTGTACGGCGAAGAGCTTGAGCTGGTACAGATTCGTATGAATGGCAAGGCGCTTGGCGCCAAGGCGTATCAGATCAAGGATGGCATTTTGCGTATTCCTGCTGGACCGGCCAAGGTCACGCTCGAAATCGAAACACTGCTGCAGCCGGAGAGCAATACCTCGCTGATGGGACTGTACGTTTCCAACGGCAACTTCTTCACGCAGTGCGAAGCCGAGGGTTTCCGCAAGATCACGTATTTCCCCGATCGTCCTGATGTCATGGCGACGTACAAAGTCATGCTGCGCGCCGACAAGAAGAAATATCCTGTCCTGCTGTCGAATGGCAATTTGATCGAAGAAGGCGATCTGGGCGATGGTCGTCATTACGCCTTGTGGGAAGATCCGTTCAAGAAGCCGTCCTATCTGTTTGCCTTAGTCGCCGGACAACTGGTGTGCCAGGAAGAACGCATCAAACTGAAGTCCGGACGTGAAGTCTTGCTGCAGGTGTGGGTGGAGGAGGGCAATCTCGACAAGACCCAGCACGCGATGGATTCGCTAATAAACAGTATTCGCTGGGATGAAGAGCGCTTTGGCCTCGAACTCGATCTCGATCGCTTCATGATCGTCGCAGTGGGCGACTTCAATATGGGCGCGATGGAAAACAAGGGCTTGAATATTTTCAATACCAAGTTCGTCCTCGCCAATCCGCGTATCGCGACCGATGTCGATTACGGCAATATCGAGGCAGTGGTTGGCCACGAGTATTTCCACAACTGGACCGGCAATCGCGTGACGTGCCGCGACTGGTTCCAGCTTTCGTTGAAAGAGGGCTTGACCGTTTTTCGTGATCAGGAATTTTCGGCGGACATGATCGGCACGGACAGTGGTCGCGCGGTCAAGCGTATCGACGATGTGCGCGTACTGCGTCAGGCCCAGTTCCCCGAAGATGCCGGCCCGATGGCGCATCCTGTACGCCCTGATTCCTTTGTCGAGATCAGTAATTTCTACACGGTCACGATTTATGAAAAAGGTGCCGAAGTCGTGCGCATGTACCAAACCTTGTTTGGTCGCGATGGCTTCCGCAAGGGCATGGACCTGTATTTTGCGCGGCATGACGGTCAAGCCGTCGAATGTGACGACTTCCGTGCCGCGATGAGTGACGCTAACAGTCGCGACCTGACCCAGTTTGAACGTTGGTACAGTCAGGCCGGTACGCCGCGCGTGCAGGCGCGTGCCGAATACGATGCAAGGGCGCAAACCTATACCTTGACGCTCAGGCAGTCTTGTCCTGCCACGCCTGGCCAGAAGAAAAAGCTGCCTTTCCATATTCCAGTCGCGGTTGGCTTGCTGAGCAGCGAAGGCAAGGATATGGCTTTGTCGCTGCGTGGTAGCGACAAGAAGGGCACGACCCTGGTGCTGGAATTGACGGCTGCCGAGCAGACTTTCGTATTCGAAAATGTCCCTGAGGCACCGGTGCCTTCCCTGTTGCGCGATTTCTCGGCACCCGTTGTGCTTGAGTATGACTACAGTGACGATGATCTGGGCTTCCTGATGGCGCATGACAGCGATGCGTTCAATCGATGGGAGGCTGGGCAGCGACTGGCCCTGCGTCGTTTGTTGGCGCTGGTTGCAGCGGTGCAGGCGGGTGAGACATTGCAGGTCGATCCTGTGTTGAGCGATAACCTGCGTCTGATTCTCAACGACACGACACTGGATCCAGCCTTCCGCGAAATTGCACTGACGCTGCCTTCAGAAACGGTAATCGCCGAACAGATGGATGTCATTGATCCGCAAGCCATTCATCAGGCGCGTCGCTTCTTGCGCCTCTCTCTGGCGCAGGCTTTGCGTGCCGATCTGGTCGAAGCGTATAAAAAGAATCAGACGCCAGGCGCATACAGTCCGGACGCGCAGGCTGCCGGCAAGCGTGCCCTCAAAAATCTGGCCTTGTCCTATCTGGCGGAATTGGATGATGCGGCAGCCCACACTTTGGCGCAGACGCAATGCGATGGCGCCGAGAATATGACCGACCGCGTTGCAGCGCTATCGGCGCTCGCCAATGGCAACGCACCGGGCAAGGCTACTGCCTTGCAGCGTTTCCATGATGATTTTGCCAGTGAGCCGCTCGTGATCGACAAATGGTTTAGTCTGCAAGCCATGGCGCGCACGACGGATGTCGCAGCCGCACGTGCGTTGATGGCGCATTCGGCGTTTTCGCTGAAGAACCCGAATCGTGCTCGCAGTCTGATTTTCAGCTTCTGCAATGGCAATCCTGCGCAATTCCATGCGGCCGATGGCAGTGGCTATGCCTTCTGGGCAGAGCAAGTCATTGCGCTTGATGCATTGAATCCACAAGTGGCGGCCCGCTTGGCGCGCAGTCTGGATCGCTGGCGCAAATACGCGCCTGCCTTGCAGGAAAAAATGCGGGCAGCACTGCAACGTGTCGCGGATGCGGCCACGTTATCCAAAGATACCAAAGAGGTGGTTGGCAAATCGCTGGCTGCTGAATAAACCGAATTTTTCGTCATTGAATCGAAGGAACACATGAAACGCGTCAGCCTTACGCAATACCTGATCGAAGAACAGCGCCGGCATAACAACATTCCGGAATCCCTGCGCCTGCTGACTGAAGTCGTTGGTCGTGCTTGCAAGACCATCAGTCATGCCGTCGGCAAGGGCGCGCTGGGTGAAGTGCTCGGCAGTGCCGAAAGCGAGAATGTGCAGGGCGAGGTGCAAAAAAAGCTCGACATCATTTCCAATGAAATTTTGCTCGAAGCCAACGAGTGGGGCGGTCATCTGGCTGCCATGGCATCGGAAGAGATGGAGCAGATTCATCCGATCCCCAATCGTTACCCAATGGGCGAATACCTCTTGCTGTTCGATCCGCTGGATGGATCCAGCAATATTGATGTCAATGTCTCGATCGGTACGATTTTTTCGGTACTCAAAGCGCCGGCAGGCATGCAGCATCCGACCGAAGCCGATTTTCTGCAGCCGGGCACGCAGCAAGTGTTGGCTGGCTACGCACTCTATGGCCCGCAAACGGTCTTGGTGCTGACGACAGGTAATGGCGTGCAAAGCTTCACCCTGGATCGCGAAATGGGCGCTTGGGTGATGACGCAAAAAAATATGTCTATTCCCGAAGACACCAAGGAGTTTGCAATCAATGCGTCCAACGCGCGTCACTGGTTCCCACCAGTTAAACGCTATGTGGATGAAATGCTGGCTGGCACCACGGGCGTCCGCAGCAAGGATTTCAATATGCGCTGGATTGCATCAATGGTGGCAGACGTACACCGTATTTTGACGCGCGGCGGTGTCTTTATGTATCCGGCCGATGCGCGCGATCCCGACAAGCCAGGCAAGCTGCGCCTGATGTATGAAGCCAACCCGATGGCGTTTCTGGTTGAGCAGGCAGGTGGTGCGGCGACGGATGGTAAACAGCGCATCCTTGATATCCACCCTGAGAAACTGCATCAGCGCGTAGCTGTTTTTCTAGGTTCCAAGAATGAGGTAGAGCGCGTCACTTCCTATCATGTGGAGTAACTTCCCTTAGTAAGAAATGTCGTAACCCTGAAAAACACCAAGGCCCGCGTAAGCGGGCCTTGGTGTTTTTGTTTAGGTGGTTGTTTGATGTGCGTATGTAAACAGGAAGTATCTATATGGCGCCAAAACAAAAAGGTTTTGTATTTCTTTATGGACTTTGAATGGCAAATCAGCTGACTTCTGGCGTGCGCATACGGCATTACATCTTGGTAGAAGCAAAGAAACGAGGCACAGCAAGGCTTTGCGGCAGATTGGGTAAATATGTTGAAACATTTTTCAAATAAATTGCAGGAAGTACTTGCAAAGGTGATGGGGGAGTTGCTATAGTTCGCCTCCCGTTGCAAGACGGGGCCAAAAAGAAGCGGCAACCGAGAGGGTGTTGGGTCTTTTTGTGGAGGTGGTAGTTGAGGTTTTGGTAGGTAAAGTCAGCGTCGTTTTGAAGAAATTTAAAACGAAACTTTTTAAAAAAAAGTGTTGACGACAACAAAAACTTCCTACATAATCTCGTTTCTCTGCTGCTGACGAACAAAACGATTCGCAGCGACGCCGAAGTGATGGTGAAGCAGGCAAAGTTCTTTAAAAACTAACAGCCGATAAGTGTGGGCGTTTAATGAAAGTGCGGCAGCGCAAGCTGTCAGAACTTTAAAATTAAATGCTCACAAAGAAATATAGGTAAGAAATTATCTGTCAGTATTTTGAGTGAGCGACCGATTCGAAAGAATCAGCCAGCAATGGCAAAACAGAGATTGAACTGAAGAGTTTGATCCTGGCTCAGATTGAACGCTGGCGGCATGCCTTACACATGCAAGTCGAACGGCAGCACGGGAGCTTGCTCCTGGTGGCGAGTGGCGAACGGGTGAGTAATATATCGGAACGTGCCCAGTAGTGGGGGATAGCCCGGCGAAAGCCGGATTAATACCGCATACGATCTACGGATGAAAGCGGGGGATCGCAAGACCTCGCGCTATTGGAGCGGCCGATATCTGATTAGCTAGTTGGTGAGGTAAAGGCTCACCAAGGCGACGATCAGTAGCTGGTCTGAGAGGACGACCAGCCACACTGGAACTGAGACACGGTCCAGACTCCTACGGGAGGCAGCAGTGGGGAATTTTGGACAATGGGGGAAACCCTGATCCAGCAATGCCGCGTGAGTGAAGAAGGCCTTCGGGTTGTAAAGCTCTTTTGTCAGGGAAGAAACGGTTTTGGCTAATATCCAGAGCTAATGACGGTACCTGAAGAATAAGCACCGGCTAACTACGTGCCAGCAGCCGCGGTAATACGTAGGGTGCGAGCGTTAATCGGAATTACTGGGCGTAAAGAGTGCGTAGGCGGTTGTGCAAGACAGATGTGAAATCCCCGGGCTTAACCTGGGAATTGCATTTGTGACTGCACGGCTAGAGTGTGTCAGAGGGGGGTAGAATTCCACGTGTAGCAGTGAAATGCGTAGAGATGTGGAGGAATACCGATGGCGAAGGCAGCCCCCTGGGATAACACTGACGCTGAGGCACGAAAGCGTGGGGAGCAAACAGGATTAGATACCCTGGTAGTCCACGCCCTAAACGATGTCTACTAGTTGTCGGGTCTTAATTGACTTGGTAACGCAGCTAACGCGTGAAGTAGACCGCCTGGGGAGTACGGTCGCAAGATTAAAACTCAAAGGAATTGACGGGGACCCGCACAAGCGGTGGATGATGTGGATTAATTCGATGCAACGCGAAAAACCTTACCTACCCTTGACATGGCAGGAATCCTGAAGAGATTTGGGAGTGCTCGAAAGAGAACCTGC
Source organism: uncultured Oxalicibacterium sp. (assembly GCF_913776015.1). GTDB lineage: Bacteria > Pseudomonadota > Gammaproteobacteria > Burkholderiales > Burkholderiaceae_D > Oxalicibacterium. The sequence continues at coordinate 25,721 of NZ_CAJYMD010000048.1, forward strand.
ACACAGGTGCTGCATGGCTGTCGTCAGCTCGTGTCGTGAGATGTTGGGTTAAGTCCCGCAACGAGCGCAACCCTTGTCATTAGTTGCTACATTTAGTTGGGCACTCTAATGAGACTGCCGGTGACAAACCGGAGGAAGGTGGGGATGACGTCAAGTCCTCATGGCCCTTATGGGTAGGGCTTCACACGTCATACAATGGTACATACAGAGGGCCGCCAACCCGCGAGGGGGAGCTAATCCCAGAAAGTGTATCGTAGTCCGGATTGTAGTCTGCAACTCGACTACATGAAGTTGGAATCGCTAGTAATCGCGGATCAGCATGTCGCGGTGAATACGTTCCCGGGTCTTGTACACACCGCCCGTCACACCATGGGAGCGGGTTTCACCAGAAGTGGGTAGCCTAACCGCAAGGAGGGCGCTCACCACGGTGGGATTCGTGACTGGGGTGAAGTCGTAACAAGGTAGCCGTATCGGAAGGTGCGGCTGGATCACCTCCTTTCTAGAGTCGTCACGGAAGTTAAGCGTCCACACTTATCGGGCTGTTAAGTAAGAGAAGAACAGTGAATGTCGGCAGTGTGCAGGCAAAGCAGTGAAGTCTGTGCAATGCTGGTTGGTACTGATCCGAACGGGTCTGTAGCTCAGTTGGTTAGAGCACCGTGTTGATAACGCGGGGGTCGTTGGTTCGAGCCCAACCAGACCCACCAAGAATTAAGTTGTACCGGATTTGGGGGTTTAGCTCAGCTGGGAGAGCACCTGCTTTGCAAGCAGGGGGTCGTCGGTTCGATCCCGTCAACCTCCACCAAGACATCAAACCTAAGTCAATCAAGTGATTGATTAGATTTAGGTTTGATCGTTTAACGATCATTGGCTGTTTTTGTTCTTTAACAATTTGGAAGAAGTAAAGATTATTTATTGATTGATGTTGATCGATAAGGCGCAAGCATTATTGAGAGATATCAATGGGTAATGATTGTATCAACCAAGTATTACGAAGTGATCTTAAGTTTTAGAAGATTCGCTTTGGAAATACGGCAAACGCTAAACTCAAAAACTCTATAGCGTCTCTGGCAACAGAGGTCAACGTTATAGGGACAAGTGAATAAGTGCACATGGTGGATGCCTTGGCGATATCAGGCGATGAAGGACGTAGTAGCTTGCGATAAGCTGCGGGGAGCTGGCAAACGAGCTTTGATCCGCAGATTTCCGAATGGGGAAACCCGGCCGTAAGGTCATCGTTATCTGAATACATAGGGTAACGAAGCGAACGTGGCGAACTGAAACATCTAAGTAGCTACAGGAAAAGAAATCAACCGAGATTCCCAAAGTAGTGGCGAGCGAAATGGGACCAGCCTGCAAGATTTAGCAGTATTGATAGCAAAACGCTCTGGAAAGTGCGGCCATAGAGGGTGATAGCCCCTTATGCGAAATCAGTATTGTGGAACTAGACTTGCGACAAGTAGGGCGGGACACGTGAAATCCTGTCTGAACATGGGGGGACCATCCTCCAAGGCTAAATACTCGATATCGACCGATAGTGAACCAGTACCGTGAGGGAAAGGCGAAAAGAACCCCGGGAGGGGAGTGAAATAGAACCTGAAACCGTGTGCATACAAACAGTAGGAGCCTCCTTGTGGGGTGACTGCGTACCTTTTGTATAATGGGTCAGCGACTTACATTCAGTGGCAAGGTTAACCGCATAGGGAAGCCGTAGAGAAATCGAGTCCGAATAGGGCGTTCAGTCGCTGGGTGTAGACCCGAAACCAGATGATCTACTCATGGCCAGGTTGAAGGTGCGGTAACACGCACTGGAGGACCGAACCCACTAATGTTGAAAAATTAGGGGATGAGCTGTGGGTAGGGGTGAAAGGCTAAACAAATCTGGAAATAGCTGGTTCTCTCCGAAAACTATTTAGGTAGTGCCTCAAGTATCACCATCGGGGGTAGAGCACTGTTATGGCTAGGGGGTCATCGCGACTTACCAAACCATTGCAAACTCCGAATACCGATGAGTGCGAGCTTGGGAGACAGACGTCGGGTGCTAACGTCCGGCGTCAAGAGGGAAACAACCCAGACCGCCAGCTAAGGTCCCAAAGATTGGCTAAGTGGAAAACGAAGTGGGAAGGCTAAAACAGTCAGGAGGTTGGCTTAGAAGCAGCCACCCTTTAAAGAAAGCGTAATAGCTCACTGATCGAGTCGTCCTGCGCGGAAGATGTAACGGGGCTAAGCCAGTCACCGAAGCTGCGGATATGCGTAAGCATATGGTAGGAGAGCGTTCTGTAAGCCTGCGAAGGTGTCTTGTAAAGGATGCTGGAGGTATCAGAAGTGCGAATGCTGACATGAGTAGCGATAATGGGGGTGAAAAGCCTCCACGCCGTAAGCCCAAGGTTTCCTGTTCAACGTTCATCGGAGCAGGGTGAGTCGGCCCCTAAGGCGAGGCAGAGATGCGTAGCTGATGGGAAGCAGGTTAATATTCCTGCACCGTCGTTAGATGCGATGGGGGGACGGATCGCGGAAGGTTGTCCGGGTGTTGGATGTCCCGGTTTGTGCATCGAAGAAGGCTGTTAGGCAAATCCGGCAGCGTAATTCAAGGGTGTGCGACGAGTGGCCTTGTGCCGCGAAGCAATCGGAAGTGGTTCCAAGAAAAGCCTCTAAGCTTCAGTCTAACGAGACCGTACCGCAAACCGACACAGGTGGGCGAGATGAGTATTCTAAGGCGCTTGAGAGAACTCGGGAGAAGGAACTCGGCAAATTGGTACCGTAACTTCGGGATAAGGTACGCCCTTGTAGTTTGACTGGCCTGCGCCAGAAGGACGAAGGGGTTGCAAAAAATTGGTGGCTGCGACTGTTTAATAAAAACACAGCACTCTGCAAACACGAAAGTGGACGTATAGGGTGTGACTCCTGCCCGGTGCTGGAAGATTAAATGATGGGGTGCAAGCTCTTGATTGAAGTCCCAGTAAACGGCGGCCGTAACTATAACGGTCCTAAGGTAGCGAAATTCCTTGTCGGGTAAGTTCCGACCTGCA
>NZ_CAJYMD010000049.1 GCF_913776015.1 uncultured Oxalicibacterium sp.
CGCTACCGCCTGTCACATCCTGAATATTGATATAGGTATCGGTCGTGGTCTTGCCGACGTTACCTTTACCTGCTGCTACGCCCGCAACCGTCTGATCCGACAGATTGATCGTCAATGTGCTGGCAAATCCTGCATAGATCACACGATCATGCGTACCACCTCCGCCATCGAACGTATTGACGTTCGTGGCATGCGCATAGAAGGTGTCGTCCTGACCACTACCGATCACGCTGCGAATGCCGGAATAAGTATCGCCTTCGGCATATCCATTCTTGCCGCTAAGGCCGGCGACAGAACCCTGCGTATTGGCATTCAGATTGACGATCACGGCAGCATTCGATGCGGCGTAACTGACGGTATCGCCAATTGTCGTCGCGCCCGCATCGCCGCCGCCGTTGAAAACATTGGCAACGGAACTGGCAATGAACAGATCGTTTCTGGCACTGCCGATGACGTTTTGGATACTTGTATATGTATCGCCTTCGGCGAAATTGTCTTTGCCGCTACGTCCGGCAATGCCCGATACCAACGTGTCCGACAGATTCACGCGAACGCTACCCGTTGACGAGGCATAGCTGACCGTGTTGTTGCCCGCACCGCCATCGAAATCATTGACTTCGCTACTTGCCACAAATGTGTCGTTACCACTGCCACCCGTTGCGTCACGAATACCAATGTAGGTATCGCCCGCCGCCGTACCGCCAAGTCCTGCACCCGTTGCCAGATTGATCGTCAAATTTGCTGAATCACCTGCATAACTGACGCGGTCACGTCCACCATTGCCCGTAAAGGTATTGTTTGCCGTACCGCCATAAAAAATATCATCGAAGTTACTGCCGACAACATTCTGGATATTGGTATAGCTATCGCCATCGGCATAGCCGAGACTGCCGCGCATCGTGGCGACCGTACCTTGTGTATTTGCACTCAGATTGACGATCACGCCCGTATCGGATGCACCGTAGTGCACCGTATTGCTGCCGGCACCGCCATCGAATACGTTGACTTGGGAACTGGCAATGAAGATATCGTTGCCCGTGCCGCCAGTCAGGTTCTGGATGTTGATATAGGTATCACCTTCCGCATCGCCATTCTTGCCACTGCCTGCGGCAACATTCACCGAATTGACTGTGATCGCTGCACCGGAGAGATTGACGATCACACCAGCAGAAGACGCACCGTAACTGACACGATTCGTTCCCAAGCCACCATCGAACGTATTGATACTGCCATTGGCCATGAATACGTCATCGTAATCACTACCGATCACGTTGCTGATACCGACATAGGTATCACCCTGCGCATAGCCATTCTGGCCACGGCCTGCGAGCACACTCTCCAGTTGTGAAGAAGCCAAATTGACGATAACGCCAGCCGTCGATGCCTTATAGCTCACCGTATCGCTACCGCCATTACCGGTAAAAACATTCGCCACCGAACTGGCGATGAACAAATCATTGCTCGTACTGCCAATCACATTTTGAATGTTGGTATAGGTATCGCCTTCGGCATAGCTGTCCTTGCCGCTACGTGCAGCCATATCGCCAAGGACCGTATCCGACAGGTTCACACGCACACCTCCCGTCGATGCGGCATAGCTGACCGTGTTGTTACCTGCACCGCCATCGAAATCATTAACTTCGCTACTCGCCACAAACGTGTCGTTACCGCTGCCACCTGTTGCATCGCGAATACCGATATAGGTATCGCCCGCCGCGGTACCGCCGAGGCCTGCACCAGTTGCCAGGTTGATTATCAGGTCAGACGAATCGCCTGCATAGCTGACGCGATCACGTCCACCATTGCCAGTAAACGTATTGTTCGCGGTACCGCCGTAAAAGGTATCGTCGAAATTGCTACCGACCACATTCTGTATGTTGCTGTAAGAATCGCCCTCGGCATAACCACCACTGCCCTGCATGCTGGCCAACGTGCCTTGCATACCAGAACTCAAGTTCACGGTCACCCCGTTGTTCGATGCACCGTAATGCACCGTGTTGCTGCCGGCACCACCGTCGAATACGTTGACTTGCGAACTGGCAATGAAGATATCGTTGCCCGCGCCGCCAGTCAGATTTTGGATGTTGCTATACGTATCACCTTCCGCATCGCCACTCTTGCCACTGCCAGCGGCCACGGTCACCGAATTGACGATGATTGCCGTGCCGGACAGATTGACGATCACGTCCCCGGATGACGCACCATAACTGACGCGGTTGGTACCCAAGCCACCATCGAAGGCGTTGGCACTGCCATTTGCCATGAAGACGTCATCGTAGTCACTCCCGATTACATTGCTGATGCCGCCATACGTATCGTCTTGTGCGTAACCGCCTTGACCACCCCCTGCGAGCACGCCTTCCTGCTGCGAAGAGGACAAATTGACGACAACACCCGCTCCGGATGCCTTGTAGCTGACCGTATCGCTACCGCCATTGCCCGTAAAAACGTTAGCGACCGAACTGGCAATAAAGAGATCGTCACTCGTACTACCGATCACGTTTTGAATGCCTGTATAGGTATCTCCCTCGGCATAGCTGTCCTTGCCACTACGCGCAACAATTCCGCCTATCGTCATATCGGACAGATTGATGCGGACACCACCGCTCGACGCGGCATAACTGACCGTGTTATTACCACCGCCGCCATCAAAATCGTTGGCATCGAGACTTGCGACGAAGGTATCGTTGCCCGCCCCCCCGGTGGCATCCTGAATACTGATATAGGTATCCCCTGCGGCATTGCCGTTTGAGCCTGTTCCCGCCGCCAGATTGATCACCAGATCGGCACTATCACTCGCGTAACTGACACGGTTGCGCCCACCACCACCATCAAAACGGTTCGCATCGGCACTACCGATGAAAGTATCGTTACCGGCACCACCCGTTGCATCCTGAATGTTCGTATAGGTATCGCCTTGCGCCATACCTCCGGTGCCATTACCTGAGAGCAGATCGATTGTCAGATCGGCCGTATCGTTTTCGTAGCTGACGCGATTACGTCCACCGCCACCATCGAGATGATTGACTTCGTTGCTGGCAATGAAAATGTCATTACCACTGCCACCCGTCACATCCTGAATGCGTATATAGGTATCGCCCTGCGCACGTCCACCCTGCCCCGTCCCGTTGACGAGATCGACGACCAGGTTGGCCGTATCGCCGGCATAGCTCACGCGGTTCTGTCCGCCACCGCCATCAAAACGGTTGACCTCATTGCTCGCAATAAACGTATCGTCATGCGCGCTACCGACCACATTCTGGATCGACGTGTATTGATCATTTTGTGCGTAACCGCCCGTGCCATTACCGTTAAGCAGATCAACGGTCACACCACTGGTCGATGGTGCGTAACTAACAGTATTACTGCCGAGCCCCCCATCGAACACATTTGCCACGGAACTGGCGACGAAGGTGTCATCGTAAGCCGTACCGACCGCATTCTGAATACCCTGATAAGTGTCACCTTCGGCAAAGCCTCCGGTACCTACGCCCGCGTTCAGGTCTACCGTCACGCCGTTGCCATCATTAGCCTTGGCATAACTAATGGTGTCGTTGCCACCATTGCCATTGAATGCATTGGCCGCCGCATTTGCATAAAACAGATCGTCGTATGTGCTACCGATGACGTTCTGAATATTGATATAGACATCGCCACTTGCGTACCCGCCACTGCCATTGCCCGTCATCAGATCGACCGTGACAGCCGCATTCGATGCCGCGTAACTCACCGTATTGCTGCCGCTGCCGCCATCGAAACGGTTGGCTTCGTTACTCGCGATGAAAGTGTCATTACCGCTACCACCTGTCGCATCCTGGATATTGACGAAGGTGTCTCCCGCTGCCAGGCTGCCTGCGCCTGACCCCGTGCCATTCGCCAGATCGACAGTCACACCAACCGTATCGTTGGCGTAGCTCACGCGATTACGTCCACCGATACCACCATCGAAGTGATTGGCATCGGCGCTGGCGACGAAAACGTCGTCGAAAGTCGTACCGATCACATTCTGTATGTTGACGAACCGGTCTCCCTGCGCGAAACCACCACTGGTACCGACGCCATTGGCATGAAACAGATCGACAATCACGCCACCTGTGGTGGAATAACTGTAATCCACCGTATTGGAGCCACCGCTGCCACCGTTAAAGACATTGGCAGCATCATTGGCGTAAAACAGATCGTTACCACTGCCACCGATCACATTTTCGATATTGAGCAGACGATCGCCGTCGGCAAGACTGCCGGAACCCGAGCCTTCTCCCGTCACGAGGTTAACGACAACCCCGACGGTATCCGCTGCATAAGTGACCGTATCCACTCCACCCAAACCATCGAAGGTATCTGCACGATCACTGGCTATGAATAAATCGCCGTAGGCACTACCGACGAACTTGTCGATGTTGGTATAGGACTGCGAATATGTCGGTAGATTATTCGCATCACCAACAGAGGTTACGGCTCCACCGACATTCCGCTGAGCGTCAATGGTAACCGCCGATAGAAAACGATCGTATTGCACCGTATCAAACCCACCGCTACCACCATCGAAGTGCTTGCTTGAAGGATCGGCGACGAAGGTGTCGTCGAACGCACTGCCGATCGCATTCTGAATATCACGATAGGTATCGTCCCCCGCATTGCCGCCAAAACCCTTGCCTTGGTAGAAATCGACCGTCACCCCTTGCGAGGAGCCGGCGTAGCTAACGGTATTGGTGCCATCACCACCCTCAAAATGATTTTTATCGGCATTGCCGATAAAAAGGTCGTCATAGGCGCTACCGATTACATTCTGAATATTGACGTAACGATCACCGGTAGCATCACCACCGCTACCTTGGCCCGTCAACAGATTGACCGTCACACCGCTTGTGCCGCCACTTGAGGGAGAAGAAGCATACGACACGGTATTCGAACCGCCAGCACCACCATCAAACGAATTGGCGCCACTACCGGCGATAAAGGTATCGCTGAAACTCGAACCGACGACATTGTCGATGTTTGTGAACGTGACATTCTGTGCGTAGCCACCGGCACCCGTGCCTGTCTTGAGATTTACGGTGACGGCAGCGTTCGATGCCGAGTAATCGATCGTGTCGCTGCCACCAGTACCACCATCAATGGTTTTCGTATTGGCCCCGACAATGAACACGTCATCGTGCGCACTACCGATTGCACTGTGGATATTGATCAGCATGTCCTGTCCGCCGAAACCATCAAGCGCAGTACCTGTATGCAAATCGACAGTCACGCCGGAAGTCGAGCCCTTGTAACCAACGGTATTGACGTTGGTGCCACCGCTGTTTGTACCGCCATGTAAGATGTCGTTACCTGCACCGCCTTCGAAATAGGTATTGCCTTTGCCGCCATAAATCGTATCGTTACCCGTCCCGCCATACAGATAATCGTTGGCATTACTGCCATAGATTGTGGTACCAGCATTGTCGCCCGCATATACGATGTGCGAGAGGCCTTGCGCCGGCAGCACGAATACGCTTTCCCCGGTAACCGGATTGGCATAAGTCAGATCATTGGCTGTGGTGGCATCCTTGACGACAACCTGCTTGACCGATGTCACTGTCTGCACGCCGTCTGTCGTAATCACATTCAAGCTGAAAGTCAGCTTGAAGTCGGCATGGATCGGCGCTCCAGCATTGGGTTCGACCGTGTTGTACTGCAACTGCACTGGATAGTCTTTGGTATTCGGCGAAACATTGATCTGGTAAGCGCCATTTCCCAAATTCGTAGCACCGACAATGGTCATATCGTTGGGCACGCCAGTGACAACCAGCGATTGCACATTGCCATCACCGGTAATCTTTACATCCAGTATCTTGATAAAGGTACCGTCTGGCTGAGTGGGTGTCGCAACTGCCGGCGCTGTTCCAGTCGCATAAATCGTGGTGACATCGTTGCCGGCACGGATGATCTGTGGCGCGATCTGCGCAACGTTGGACGGATTGACCGAGGAATTCAACTCGCTACTGCCGCCGCTCCCGTACAGAATGCTACCGACCTGCGTGGTGCCGGTCAGATTGACGAGTCGTATATCCATCGCCGGCTCATTCGGCCCAACCACATATTCCTGTGGTGTCTTACCCGGCCGTTCCGGCGGCACTTGCGAGATCTGACGCGTCGGTGCCTGCTTGGCAACCTCGCCCAGATTATTGGTGGTGAAATCGTTGAGCGGCTGTGCATTGTTTTGCACCACGGTCGCCAGTTGCGATAACGCCTGGCTGATCGCCGCAAGCGTCGCGTTAGCTGCCTGCGCCTGACTGGCGAGATCATGACTGGTTTCACTATCACGTGGTCCGCGCTGATCGTCTTCTGCAGCACCGCGATTGATCGGTTCGGAGTTCAATACCTGAGGATGATCGAATTTTTGCAACTCGATCTTGCCGACCTGCTCGAGCAACCGTGCCGCCGTATCAGGGCCATTGCTGAAATCCACACGGACATTGCCATCCAGCGCGCCAATCGCGCCGCCCGCCAGCACCATCCGCGTGCCATCCTTGAGCACCAGCACCATATCCACATCGACGATCTGGATCTTGGCCACATCGCCTTTGCCGACTTTCAGATGAAAATTTCCATCCTGATCGGGCGTAACGACACGGATCGGTGTGCCTTTGCCATCGCTCGCCACTTGCGTTGCGACGGTTTTGGAAATCGGTGTATTAGCCATAACTGCTTCCTTGCCTCAAGGATGCATCTCACGATGCATCAAGATTCATCACTGCAATATTTGCGCCCGTGGACCATCGGTAATGATCTTGCCGTCATCGAGCACGATGATGCGATCCATGCGCCGCAGCAATAACGGGCTGTGCGTTGCCACAATCAAGGTGCGATTTTCCGAAAATTGCAGCAAGCGATCGACGATGCGCGCTTCGCTGGCCTGATCGATGCCGGTCGTCGGCTCATCCAGCAGGAGCACGTTCGGCATGCCTGCAATCGTGCGTGCCAACGCCACCATCTGGCGCTGCCCACCGGACAGATTGCCAGGCGCTGTCACCAACTGGTCAAGTCGCAAACTGCCACCCGCGATCAGTTCATCCATGCCGGAGACGGCAAGCGCCGTCTGATAGACACGCGTACTGATCATGTCTTCGGCAAAAATGTTCGATGCCAGGGTGCCATCGAACAGAAAAGGTTCCTGCGGCTTGTAGCCGATGGCGCGCATGCGTACCGCATCCGGATAAGCCGCCAGCGCCACGCCGTCGTACAACACATGGCCGGCATCGGCGCGATATACGCCAGCCAGACAGCGCAAAAGCGTCGATTTGCCGGAGCCGGAACGCCCCACGATGCCGACTTTCTCGCCAGGCTGAATGGCAAACGACAATTGCTTGAGCATGGCGGGCTCACCCGGACGCACGCTGTACGCCAAGCCGTTGACCTGAATGCGGCCGTCAATACGTTCACGCTCCACTTCGCCGGAGGCACTATCGATATCGGAGGTTCCGACGAACAGGGATTCGAATGCCGTTTTCGCCTGACGGAATGCATCGATACGCGTTGCGACCGTGGCAACGGATGACAACATCGAACCAGCACGCGAGGCCAGCATCGACGACGCGATCAGCGCACCCACCGTCAAGCCGCCATCCTCTACCAGATACACACCGACCACGAGCACACCGACCGTGATCAGGGCATAGCTGAAATTCGAAATCGTGTAACCCACAACCGACCAGAAACGTCCCTTCGCCTGTACCACGGCCGACTCTTCCGCATCGGCTGAGAAGAGACCGAGAATCCGTTTTTGCAATGGGGAAGTGCGCAGGGTTTCCACACCGAACACCAGTCCGGCCAGCTTGTCGGTTTTGGCGGCACCGGTTGTCATCGCCATACGGCCATAATCCATCGCCGGTATCTTGCACAGCCATTGCGCCAGCAACAGAAAACCGCCACCCACCAACACGACCCATGCGATGCTGCCGCCGATCAAGCCGAGTGCAACCAGATACAACAACAGGAAAGGCAGATCGATAATGACCAGCATGTAATTCGAAGACAGCAGATCGCGTGCACTCGCCATGTCACGGTAGCGCGCCAAGACCACGCCCACCGGCCATGTCACACGCGCTGCCAGCAGTTTCTGCACGACGGCATGATCGAATTCGAGATCGAACTTGCCGGCCAGTTGTTCGACGTAATAGGTGCGTATCACGCGCAATACGAATTCCAGCACCACGAACAACAGCATGCCGATCGTCAGCGCCCACAGTGTTTCGGTGATGTGATTGCCGATTACCTTGTCATATACCAGACGCGAATAGAGCGGCATCAGCAGCCCGAACAGATTGATAAGCAAACCCGCCACGACGATTTCAACCAATCGCTTGCCGTAGGCACGCAACATCGTCACGTAGAGTGGATCGCGCGTGAGTTCGCCAACCAGTTCACGCAACTCGCCTTTCGGCCGCATGCCGGCTGTCGCCGCAGCAGCGGCCGCTTCGGCTGGCGGCAAGGCACTGGCAGGCAAATCGGGAATCTGGCTCATGGCTGTCGTCGTTTATCGATCGATTGTTTCATTGTCGATCTAGCGATCGGCTTTTGTCGCAAGCTCACGCATGGCTTCACGCAGTTCCAGACGCAAATCCTTGATCATGGTCTGGCGGCCGCTGCGCATCTCTTCAATGATGGTTTGCGACAGCACATTCTGCCGCATCAGTGCTTCGCTGATGCCAGCCAATGCCTGCGGAATCGCCTCGAGTCCCTTGATGCGTTCGTTCTGTGCCGCCATGTGTTTGGCCAGATCGATCTGCAATTGACGTGCTGCCAGTGCATCGCGCGTGATATTGCTGGAGTTTTCGCCAATCACAGTACCAAGCTGTCCCAGACGCGTCGCCACGTTGGAGTGAATATCGGCCTGATGCTGAATCGCATTCAGCTCATCCGTCATGCGATTGGAGATCTGCGTCAGCAAGCCCGGCAGTTGTGCCATATGCTGTGCCGAACGCTCGTACGAAGAGGCCAGTTCGGATTGCTGCACTTGCAGCGAGTTGAGCGACGACGACACCGCGCTCTGCCCCACTTGCATGGTATTGACGATCTGCGGCAGGACATCAAGGCTGCGCAACGCAATGTCGCCATTGAGATTCAGGCGTTCGTTCAATACTGACAGGCTTTGCGTGATGTCTTGCGACGACGACAGTTTCTGGTTGATCAATTGCCCCAGATTGCGGATTTCTTCCAGCGTCTGCTGGCCGACTTCGTGCATGCGCGGACCGAACGCCACGAGCTGCCGTGTTGCCTTGGACTCATCGATGCTGTCCTGAAACAAGCGCCCAATTCCTGCCAGACGCTCGTTCATCGCCTCCAGCTTCATGCCGGCCTGCAGCGACGCATCGGAACTGTTCCGCGACGTTAGCACCGATTCACGTTGCAGCACCATCAGATCGTGGAGAAACTCCGCGAGGAAGGACTCGGAAATACCCTGACGCTGAGAGGCGCCAGGCCCGGAAGCCTCGTGCACGACATGCTTGACCATCTCGCTGATGCAATTACGTGCCGAGACCACCATACGCTTGCCGGCGCCGCGCAAGCAGACTAGTGTCAAACCCAGAGCCAGCGAACCAATCAGACCGAACATCGAGGCACTGAACGCTGTCCCCATGCTGGCGAGCGGCTTGTTCAGGTCGGCCACCAGATGCGCAAACGACGCATCCATGTTTTCCCCTTGGCTCGCGGCACCGAAACCGTTGATCAGGTCAGCCGTGCTGACCAGGGTTTCCAGCAGGCCAATGAACGTACCGAGCAAACCCAGCGCGATCATGAATCCGGTGAGGTACTGCGGAAATTCCATACGTGCATCGAGATGCGATTGCAGATCGGCCAATGAGCGCTCGATCGTTTCCTGCTCGATACGGGAAGTCAGACGCCCCTTGGTGTTTGCCACACTAACGAGCACCTTGGCGATTTCGGATCCTTCAAATACCGGATCCTTGACCAGAACGTCCAGCTCTTCTCCAGCATTGCTACGCTGGTAGAACAGCATCAGCTTGTCGTATTCCCAATTGACCTTGTAGATGTCGTACATGATCAAGCCGATCCCGAACACCGCCACCGAAATGATGAACAGGTTCAGCATCGGATTGATGTGAATCGCATGCAGTACGAAATCGCGAAACAGAATCCCGCCCGTCAGCAGGAACAGCGTAGGAATCACCGCAAGGAAATAGTATTTGCGCAAGTTTTTCATGATGCCGATGGGTCCGAGGTGATGATTGAATGAATGATTCGGTTGATGTGCAATTGCCGTTCCAGGTGGGGGAGCGATGTCATGTCATGGCTCCCGCAAAGCGGTTTGTGAAAAACGATGGATGGGAGACATCAGGTACTGCCAAACCGTACGGCGTCCGACCACGATATCGGCAGTCGCCGTCATGCCTGGCAACAGCGGCATGCCGTCTGCCACATCTTTCAGTTCGGCCACCTTGCGTGCCACTTCGATCTTCACGCGATATTTGCGCTCGCCCTTTTCTTCCGGCACGGTATCTGCACTAATCTCGGTCACCTTGCCTGCCATCGAACCGTAGACACCATAGTCGTAGGCAGTCACTTTCACGCGTGCCGGTCTGCCGATGGCTAGTTGCGCACGATCGGTCGGGCTGACACCGGCTTCGACTACGACCTTGTCATCTAATGGCGTCATTTCAAGAATCGGATCACCCGGCTTGACCACACCGCCGACCGTCGTGACGAAAATGCGGTTGATCACACCATCCATGGGCGCGCGTACTTCCGAGCGCGACACGCGGTCGTTACGAATTTTCATGTCTTCAGAAAGACGCGCCAGTTCGGTTTCGGCCAGCGTCAGATCGGCGTGCGCCTCGGCGCGAAAGCGCGACACGCCATCGCCTACCTTGGCCTGTGCTTCCGATATTGCAGCACGCAGGCGCGGAATCATGGCGTTGGTCGCACTCAGACGGCTGCGCGCATCCTGCACGCGCGATTGCGCCTGAATGTCTTCTAATTGTGACGCTGCGCTCTTGAGGTACATCGCATGTACAAGCTGGTATTGTTTTTCAGCCAGCGCCAGCTCTTCGCTCAAACTCTTTTGTCGACTCGTGCTCTCTGCCAGTTCGGCCTGACGCTGCACAGCCTGTTCGCGCAAGATATTCAATTCACCGTTGAGTTTGGTCTGGCGCGCCTGAAAGGTCGCCACTTCGTTTTGCACGATTTGCGAATCGGCTGGCAAATCCGCCGGCATGTCCAGCTTGCTGGCCCCGCTGGACTCTGCATTCAGCCGAGCCACACGTGCGCGCAAGCCCTGCAACTTGACCATGCCTTCACCCTGATTTGCACTAGCCTGTACGTCGCGAATCGTGATCAATACCTGATCCTTGCGCACGCTGGTGCCTTCACGCGCGAGAATGCCGGAAACAATACCGCCCTCAAGATGCTGCACGATCTGATTGTGTTCGGAAGGCACGATACGTCCCTGGCCGCGCACAACCATATCAATCGGTGCAAACCACGACCAGACGATCAAAAGCAAGGTTAAACCCAGCACGACCAGCACAAACATGCGCGGGCGCGGCATGCGTTGCGCCTCGGCCAGGCCGCGATCCAGCTTCGGCACCGCGCGACGTACAGCAGCTGTCACACGCTCCATGAAACGCGGCTTGTGCGGATCGCCCGATGTGCTCATGATGCCTTGCTCACATATTGAATGACGACCGACGCATCACCATTCGTACTTTCGGCACCCGGCACGACGCGACTGACCACGCTGGACGGTGACACGCCGACATCGATCAGATAATTGCGCACGGCCATCGCACGGTAGTAGGCGCGACGACGACCTTCAGTGTACGACACGGTGCCGATGACGCCCGTCACCACCACTTTGCCCTGCCCGCTCTTGATGCGATCCGCCCAACGACGGATGTTGGCATCGAGCTTTTTGGTCGCCTCGCTACCGAGTTCCACACCATCACGATCGAACTGCAAGGTAATCGCGTCGGCCTGCGCATCGAGCGCGATACCTGGCAGCACATCGACCACTTGCGCAGGTTTGTCTTTCTCGACCTGAATTGCCTTGCTCGGAGCACCTTCGGCGCTACGCATGCTGCCGGAAATGGTTTGCGTGTTGGCCGCCAGTTGCATTTTTAGCGAGGCAACCTGTGCCTTGAGATCGGCAATTTCTTTTGCTTGTGCCGAATTTTCACCCGATGGCGGTTGATTACCAAGCTCTGCCTTCTTTTGCCCCGTCAGCGCCGGATTGCTGGTCGGCGGCGTCACGTCCTGCTTTTGCTGTTCCTGTCTTTCAATAAACTTTACTGCACGAAATTGTGTCAACTTTTGCGAGTAGTAGAACAACGTCACCACGAAAACCACGACCACAAAAATCATGACCAGCACAACGTTCGACAAGGCATCCACGAAGCCTGGCCAGAAATTCTGTTCTTTTCCGCCTTCCATGTTCTTATCCCATCGCCTTAATGCTGGTCTTCGAAGGACGCTGCAGCACGGCCCGTGTTGCGCAAAATCTGATAGCTGATATCTGCCTGCAGAAACAGTAGTTGCACCAAATCTACCTGTGACTGGTATGCCTGTTGGTACGCATCGAGGACATCCAGCAACTGCTTGCTGCCGGTCGCCAACTGATCGAGGAAAATATCGGCCACGCCCGCATTGGTTTCATATGCCTGGCGTGCCACACGGATGCGCTTCTTCACCGCATCGAGCGTGCGATAGTTGATTTCGATCTGCTCCTTGAGCTTGCGCTCGATATCCGACGCGGTATTGGCTTTATCCACGTACCGCGTACCGACTTCCTTCTGGTAGTAGTAATCGGAACCGCCGTTCAGCAGGTTCATGTTCATGACGAACATGTAGCGTCTATCCGTCGTCAGCACGCCATCGCCGCCCGCATTGTTGGTACGAATCTGTGACATCTCGACCGAAAAAGTCGGTGAAAAACGCGAACGTGCTGCCCGCAATTCCTGACTGGCCGCCGCGGCATCTTCACGTGCGGCACGCACGGCCGGATTGGTTTCGTAAATCTTTTCGAGCGCAGCCAGCGAAGTCCCAGGCACCAAAGGCATCATCTTTTGCGGAATCGTCACCTGGCGTGTCCGTACACCCGTCAATTGCGTCAGTGTGACCAGCGCGCTTTCCAACGCACCTTCCGCTTCGATCACCGCCGATTTCGCCGACAACGCACGACCGCGCACCCGTTCGAAATCCACGCGACTCGCGCCACCACCCTGCACCCGTTTGTCCATATAGTCCTGCAAACCTTCCATGCGTTGTGCATAGCGGTTGGCAAAAGTCACTGCTGCGTAGGCACGGATCAGGTCGTAATAGGCCTTTACGGCTTGGTAGTACAGCGATTCACGCGCGTCTTCGCGGCGCATGTCCGCTGCATCGGCCAGCGAAGCATTCTTTCTGTAATCGAAATAGGAAGCCGGACTGAATAGCGGCTGGCGCAAGACAACGCTGGTGTCCCAACGGTTATGCGTATCGCTGGCAGCGGCGCGTCCAGTCGTTTGGTCGACGAACGACGCCGGTGCCGAATACTCGCGACCACGCTGACCACGAAAATCGAGCGAGGGCCCGAGTTGACCCAAGGCAGCATTTTTTGCATAAACGGCACCTTCGGCGCGCGCTGACGAAGCCGTATAGCTATAGCTGTTCTGGAGCGTACGCGCCAGCGCTTCTTCCAGGGAAACGGAACTCTGCAGCGGGCCGTCCGCACTCATCAAGGTGTCGGGTAATGCGATCGCCGTTCCCGCAAAGACGGCATCTGCCTCGCGCAGCATGCGCAGGATTTCATCGTCTTCGCCATTTTTATTGGTCAGTCGCGAAGCGACGGCAGCGTTGCTGCCATTTGGCGGAACACGGTTGTTTGCAACAGCGGGATCAGACTGCGCCAGTTTGACTGGCATATCAACGTTTGCTGAAGATACGCTCAGTGAATCGCGCGATAGTCTTAACGAAAGTGGTGCAGGAAAACGTGGATTGGACGACGCTATCACCGCGGACGAAATCGTCAGCAAGACGGCGCAACGTAAAACATCTGGAAAAGAAATGCGGATCATGAACCATCTGCGTGCATAGACGCTGTTGCATTGCGATGCCTATCAAAACATCGACATGGAAAAACACTACTTTTCGAAGAAATTTTCTTCAGAGAATTATAAATGCCATCAAGCAATTAATACGCCATCCTCTTCGTGTTTAGTTGCTGCCTCACAACCGATAAAAATATAAATGCCAAGAAAAAAGCCCAATTAATTTCCACATGGAAATTAATTGGGCTTGAAGTATTAAAGCGGAATCTTGTCTAACCCTTTATCTACGCGGGCTTACGAACTTCAATCAGAAAATATGTCACTTTGGAGATCGCTTATCCTACAAATAATAATTATTCTGAAAATATTGTGAACAAATGTGTCATCAGCGCGTCACAAATTTCCATTTGGAAAATAAATACGCTTTTTTCTTCGGTTAGTTTTCCTGTTTGCGCTTGAATACCCAATTTGTTGCATCGGATTGCATCTCGTCGAAGGTATACCCTTCCATATCGAATTTCTTCAGGGCTTGCACTCGCTTAAGCTTTTTAACCGCCGCGTAACGTGCCATCAAGCCACGGGCGCGTTTGGCATAAAACGAAACGATCTTGTATTGCCCGTTTTTCCAATCAAGGAAAGTCGGCGTGATGACCGGCACGTCGAGAAGCCGCGGCCTGATGACCTTGAAGTATTCTTCCGATGCGAGATTGACCAGCGCCTCCGCCTTGATCGTCTCAATTTGCGCCTTCACCGCCTGCGTGACCTCATCGCCCCAGAATGCATACAAATCCTTACCGGCCGGGTTCGCCAGCCGCGTCCCCATTTCCAATCGATAGGGTTGCATCAGATCGAGGGGACGCAACAGGCCATAAAGACCGGATAAAATGCGAAGGTGCGTCTGCGCATAATCGAGTTGCCCAGCATCGAGACTGCCAGCATCCAGCCCTTCATACACATCACCATTGAAAGCCAGCACCGCCTGCTTGGCATTCGCGGAGGTAAAGCGCGTGGACCACTCCGCATAACGGTTGACATTCAAGGTCGCCAACTGGTCGGATATCTTCATGAGACTGCCGATCTGCGCCGGCGATTGCTGCCGCAAAATCTCGATGAGTTCGGCGGACCGCTTGACGAAATCCGGCTTGGTGCTGACATTGGTGGTGGCGGACGTGTCGTAATCTAGGGTCTTTGCAGGCGATAAAACTATGAGCATTGTTGATTCAGTACAGAACACAAAAACGGTAATGATACCGAACCGCATCGTGATCGACACCAACGTCTGTCTCGATCTCTTTGTTTTCCGCGATCCACGTTGGAGCCTGCTGCTGCAAGGCTTGCAAAGCGGTGAGCTTGACGCGATTACACGCGAAGACTGTCGCAAGGAATGGCAGATTGTGCTCGGCTATTCGCATTTGAAGCTCGATACCGAGCAACGCGCCAAGATCGGTGAAGAATTCGATGCACTGATCCGTTGCCATTCCCTGCCCGCTTCTTCCGAAGAGGCACTCAAACTGCCCGTCTGCAAGGACAAGGACGATCAGAAATTTCTCGAAGTCGCCCGCGATCATCAAGCTGCGGTGTTGATTACCAAGGACAAGGCCCTGCTCAAGTTAGCCAAACGCACACGCCGGGAAGGCCTGTTCGCCATCCTGACGCCTGAAACCTGGACCGCAAGTCAACTCGAATATCAAACATCACGCACTGCGGCCTGATCACCGCGAGAAGCCCAGCGTTTCCAGTTGAAACGCTGCAGATATGTGCATGGGCACGTATTTGGTCCATGGCGCATCGCTATCTAGCTAACCGCGCATCGCTCAACAGACAATTCCACCGTACATGCGCTCAGCGCAATGCTGCCTTGCCTTATCTTCGCGCCATCTCATTGCACGCAAGCCGCAAAGGCTTGCTGTATAGTCTGATGCACCCTCTTTCTCTCTCATGAAACATGACCGCTGAGATCCAGGCTTCACGCCAAGACGCTACGCTGATCCTTACCCTTTCCAATCCGGGTGCACGTAATGCATTGCACCCGGACATGTTCGCCGCTGCCATTGAAGTGTTGAGCACGGCGGAACGCGATGATTCGATTCGCGCTGTCGTTCTCACCGGTGCCGACAATTTCTTCTGCGCCGGTGGCAACCTGAATCGCCTGCTCGATCATCGCAAGATGGATGCCCTGCAACAGGCAGAAGGCGTGGACCTGCTGCGCGGCTGGATCGAAGCAATCCGCGATTGCCCCAAACCCGTCATCGCCGCCGTCGAAGGTGCCGCAGCCGGTGCGGGGTTTTCGCTGGCACTGGCATGCGATCTGATTGTCGCCGGTCAAACGACACGCTTTGCGATGTCCTACGTCAAGGTCGGCTTGACGCCCGATGGCGGCGGCTCGTGGTTTCTGTCGCAAGCATTACCGCGCCAGTTGGCAACCGAACTCATGATCGAAGGCAAACCTGTCGATGCAAGCCGTCTGCATGCTCTCGGCGTCATCAATCGACTCGTGCCGGATGGCCAGACGTTGCACGAAGCCCTCACATGGGCCGACGATCTGGCCGGCTTGTCTTCCAACGCCATGGATCGCATCAAGCTGCTGGCGCGCGAAGCGACCGACAATTCTCTGTCACGCCATTTCGAGGCCGAACGTCGCCACTTCATCGAAAGCCTCAATCATCCGCATGCGGAAGAAGGCATCTCCGCCTTCCTGGACAAACGCACGCCGGATTACAAATGACGCACGCGCAAAGAAGACGCATCTATTTGATGCGCCACGGCAGCGTGACCTACTTCGATGAAAACGGCCATCCCTACGCACACGATGTGGTGCCGCTCAACGCAGTTGGGCGCGAACAAACCACGGCAGCCGGACGCAGTTTTGCCGAACAAGGGATTCGCTTTGATCGTGTGATCACTTCCGATTTGCCGCGCACCATCGAATCCGCACAGAGGGTACTGGCGGAAACCGGGCAACCGATCGACATCGAGTCATGGCCCGATTTCACCGAAGTCCGCGGCCATCGTCTGGATGCATTGGCTGACGATGAACTTGAAGAAGCCTTTACCAGCGCCTTTTCCTGCATGGCTGGCGAACACTGTCGCTTTCTCGGCGGCGAGAGCGTAGGCGAACTGATGGATCGAATTCACCCCGTCATCGACAAGCTGCGTGCCGATGCTGCATGGGATACGGTGTTGCTGGTCCTGCACGGCGGTGTCAATCGCGCGCTGTTATCGTATGCGATCACGGGCCAGCGTCTTTTCCTTGGCAATCTGGAACAGGCTCCAGGCTGCATCAACGTGCTCGATGTCGGACACAAGCCCAATGACTGGCTGATTCACACCATCAACTACACGCCGCCACGTCCCTTGCACACGCATACGCGCCTGACCAGCATGGAAGAAGGGTTGCACCATTACCGCAAATCACGCGGGCTTTAGGCCAATCCACATCTCTCGACACAGCGCGACACTGCAATAGCAAACAACGATTTCCTGCATCATCCAGACCTGATTTTTCTTGGAGAATTTATGATCGATCTCTACTCTACCGCTACGCCGAACGGCCACAAGATTCACATCATGCTTGAAGAGTGCGGTTTCGCGTATCGCCCGCATCATGTCGATATCGGCACGGGCGACCAGTTCAAGCCCGACTTCCTGAAAATTTCTCCCAACAACAAGATCCCCGCCATCGTCGATCATGCAGGGCCGGATGGCAAACCAATGTCCTTGTTCGAATCCGGTGCAATTCTCGTCTACCTGGCCAGCAAGGCGGGACGCTTTCTGGGCACGATCGACCGCGAAAAATATGAAACATTGCAATGGCTGATGTTCCAGATGGGCGGTGTTGGCCCGATGCTCGGACAGGCACATCACTTCCGCATGTATGCGCCGGAAAAAATCGACTACGCGATCAATCGTTATACCAATGAAGCCAAGCGTTTGTACGGTGTGATTGATCGCCGTCTGGCTGAAACGCCCTACCTCGCCGGCGACAACTACACCATCGCCGATATTGCGACTTTCCCATGGCTGCGGTCTTGGGAAAAACAAGGCATCACGCTGAGCGACTATCCGCATCTCAAGCGTTGGTTTGACGAAATCAATGAGCGGCCCGCCGTGCAGAAAGGCACCAAGATGTTTGTTGATGTGCGCAATACCGTCATCGACGACAAGGCCCGCGAGATGCTGTATGGCGCGACCCAATATGCCAAACGCTGAACAAGCCGCAAAAACCGGATCGACACCGCTGGTTCTGTCGATCCAATCACACGTAGCCTACGGCCATGTCGGCAATGCCGCAGCCGTCCTGCCTCTGCAACTGCTTGGCGTACAGCCGGTTGCCATTCATACCGTGCAATTTTCGAATCACACAGGCTATGGCGAATTCAAGGGACAGGTCTTTTCTGCCGACCATATCCGCGACGTGCTTGACGGCTTGCGTGCACGAGGCGTGCTGGAAAATTGTTGCGCGGTCCTCTCCGGGTATCTCGGCGATGCCGCAATCGGCGAAGTCATTCTTTCGGCCGTGCGCGATATTCGCGCGCAGCAACCGAATCTGATTTATCTGTGCGATCCGGTGATGGGTGATGTCGGGCGCGGCGTTTTTGTACGCCCGGGCATTCCGGAATTCCTGCGAAATCAGGCATTGCCAGAAGCCAGCCTCATCACACCGAATCATTACGAATTCGAACTATTGTGCGGTCACGCCGTGACAAGCGTGCCGCAAACCATTGAGACTGCACGCACCTTGCTAGGCAGCAAACAACGACGCGGCCCCACGACCGTTGTCATCACCAGTCTTCGCACGGAAGATTTGCCTGACGATCGCTTGCACACGCTGGTTGTAACGAATAGCCAAGCGTGGATCATCGCGACACCACTGATACAGTGCGATCCACTGCCGAACGGCATGGGCGATGTGTTGTCGGCCATTCTTCTGGGACGCTTGTTGACGGGCCATCCCGTGCAGGAAGCCACCGCGCTGGCAGTAAGCAGCCTTTATGCACTGGTCGCCAGGACAGCGCCCGGACAACGCGATCTGCCCCTGATTACGGAACGTGTGCAATTAACGGAGCCGCAAGAGCAATTTCATGCGATCAGCGTGTAAGACCGGAATCTCACGCAATCCGGCCAATTTGTTTCCCTGATCGTTTTGATCGTCAGGGAAAATCAGCACAGCAATTCTTGCCGGATCCTGCCTTACGCACAGTAAGTCTGCGCGCGATCAAGCAGCAATAGGACCTAAGAATTCTTCGCCGTGCTCACTGCAAGGTCTGTTTGGCCACATCTGGCATGGGAATGGACAAGACATCGATCCCTTCATCGGCCAATGCCTCACGCTCCTGCACGGTAGTAATGCCGCGGATGGCACGCTCGGGGGCTTCGTTGTAATAAATGCGTCGTGCCTCTTCTGCAAATCCGGTGCCGACATCTTCCGTGCTCGCCAGAATTTGCTGAATTGCGTGCAAATAAGCCTGCTGCAGATTCTGCAATTCCTGTCCGCCTTCCATCCGGGCTGACTGGGAAAGATTGAGTCGTGGCGTAGAAGGTAGCCGTGTGATCCCATGGCTGCCGCAAAACGGGCAACCAATCAACGCGCCCTCGGATTGCGTCTGGAAATCGCTTTCGGATGCGAACCAGCCTTCGAAACGATGCGAATGCTCGCAGCAAAGATCATAGACTTTCATGAACAACGATCGCTAATGTAAAAAACGAACACAACAAATCGCAAAAGTGTGGGCAGCGTGTCACTCTAGCGAAGGATCAAGGTACGCATGCAACGGACTGCATGCGCTCATTACCAGTGAAACACACCATTAAAATAGCGTGCATGTATATCCCTCGCACTTTACGCAAGACGCAGGATTGTAACGCCTTGCTCAATCCAAAGTACTTCGGCAATCGCCTTCATATAAACGAAGGCGCGGAATAAAAAATCCACTCTTGCAGGGGAAGTTTCATCCTCGCACTGAAAACACACACCGCCATACATGGAAAAACTCAGAGAAACACTGGAACAGAAACAAGTCCTGATTTACTTCGGCGCCGTCGTGCTCGGCATGCTTGTCGCTTTCTCCGTTCCCGGCACCATGGCGATGGAGTCAGCGATCAATCCGGCACTGGCCTTCATGTTGTTCGTCACTTTTCTGCAAGTCCCGCTTGCTGAACTTGGGAAAGCGTTCACGCAATTCCGCTTCATGCTTGCCCTGCTCGTTACCAATTTCATCGTCCTCCCCGTTCTGGTGTTGAGTGCAACCAGCCTCTTTCTCACCGATCCATTGCTGCGACTCGGCGTTCTTCTGGTATTACTCGCACCCTGCATCGACTATGTCGTGACCTTTGCACATCTTGGTCGTGCCGATCCACGATTATTACTGGCAGCCACCCCCCTGCTGCTGTTGGTACAAATGGTGATGCTGCCCATCTATCTAAGTATTTCTCTTGGCAGCGATGCGGCACGTCATATCGAAGTCGGCCCGTTCCTGCATGCCTTCATCTGGCTGATTGCCATACCGCTCGCCTTGGCAGCAATAATGCAAGGCATGGCAAAACGCCATGCTTGCTGGAACAAGGCGTCTACCATTCTGGGACTGGCACCAGTCCCTGCTACCGCCCTGGTATTGCTAATCGTTATCCTGGCCGTCGCACCGCAACTGGCGCAAGCACAACATGCCGTAGTGACCGTATTGCCGTTCTATCTGGCCTATGCCGTCTTTGCACCGCTGTGTGGCTGGTGGGTAGCAAAAAAAATGCGACTCGATGCGCCTGCCTCGCGGGCGATTGCATTCAGCGCCGGTACCCGTAACTCGCTGGTCGTCTTGCCGCTTGCCTTGGCGATTCCCGGCGCAATCCCGATCCTACCGGCCATCATCGTGACGCAAACACTGATCGAACTCTTGTTCGAACTGCTTTATGTGCGACTCATCGCAAGCTGGGGAAAGACGGACACTGTTTGAACGGAATCAAAATGATCATGCAAATGATGTCTCAATGCGATGCTTCTCATGCAGACAACCATTCGACAAGAAAGCAATATCTTCATAAAAAGATGAATTCCCTTGGAAACCGATTTAAATTAAAAAATCTTGCAAAAGGGTATTCACAAACTAATTTATGGTGCTATAATTTTGTCTTTCGCGGCTGTAGCTCAGCTGGATAGAGTACTTGGCTACGAACCAAGGGGTCGTGGGTTCGATTCCTGCCAGCCGCACCAAACAAGCAGTAAGAAAACGGGTTAGCGCCACAAGCGCTAACCCGTTTTTCTTTATCCGCCTGATTACACGCAGCAACGCCATGACACTTGCCGGCCCCAAATGATTCCAAGTAGTGCCGCGGCGATCATTCCGTCCTTCCCTCCCCACTTACTTCAGCAAGTGGATTGCAGCCTATATTGATACGCAAATTACCCAGTCAAGTGGACCTGAATCGTTGAATAAACCTTTCGCTCAAATTTGGCATTCAGTTCTACAACTAGACCAAAACGCCATCGAGCAAGAGATATCCTGGAAGCCAGCCCGTTGCAATCCCGCATGCCACGGCGACCATACCCGTAAGACGCGCGATATTCTTTTGCATTGCGAGCAGCAAAAAGAACATGAACCACAACACCGCCCAGGCAGCCCAGCTTAGGCCGAACCAGACATCCCACGTGGTACTGGCGTTATGTAACGTGTCAAACGCAACAGGAATAACGGTCACGGCGACGAAGAGGCTAAACCAGCCCAACCCGCGTCCATCGGCCTTATTAAAGCGATTTACCGCAACCCAGAAATACGTAAAAGAGAACAAGAGCGTTAATGCAGCCCCTTTGATTGACGCTGCATCTGCATTTCCATTCAAGGCCATATAAAGCGCGATGATGAGCGTTACGGAGCCAGAGAATATGTTGATCACCCAAATCTCACGGTCACCAATTTTTTCTAGCAGCCATAGTCCGTTGAGAAAGAGTACTGCGCCGACATACAGTAGTGAGAGTCCCAGAAGCATGATGTCTCCTTGATGCTGTCTTTGATCTGGCAGCTTTATTTATTCTTGAGCCCTCATACCTTTTACAGGTATGAGGGGTATCCGCCATCGGATTAATGACTGATCATCCAAGGCCTTTTAGATGGGAATGCCTTACTCCCATCAGGTGCCGTAACGGTTGCCTTTGATTTCTTTCCAGAGCAACAGCTACAACCAGCAGGATGCGTCTTGGGCGCATACGACTTTGAACTGTACGGCTCGTGAGACGCTCGTTCATTTGTGCTCATGGCATGGCGTGTTTGAGAAGACATCACCGATAGCCGTGGCGCACTGATCAGTACGCGCTGACAAACCGTTCCACAGACGGGACATGCGGCTTCCTTGTCACGCTGTGCAATGCTTCGCATCACCTCAAACGTCCCACAGTCGGTGCAGGCGTAGTCATAGGTAGGCATAAAGACTCCTATTTCTTACGATCGGGAGAGATCGGCATATCAATACCTTTGAAGTTCTGAACGACCGGTCCTGCAGAACTTGGATTGATATCAAAGTTAAAGATCTCTGTTGGCAACCAGAGCGTTGCACAAGAGTTTGGAATATCCACTACACCGCTAATATGCCCCTGCACTGGAGCCGTACCGAGAATCGAATAAGCTTGGGAGCCGCTATATCCGAATTTCTTCAAGTATTCGATCGCATTCAGGCAGGCCTGACGATAAGCAACGTTCACGTCCAGGTAGTGCTGCTTGCCTTTTTCATCGACTGAAATACCTTCAAAGATCAAATAATCTTTGTAGTTCGGTGTGATTGGACTTGGTTTGAAGATTGGATTCTTGATCCCATATGTCGCCATGCCGCCTTTGATAACGGACACGCGCATATGTACCCAGCCAGCCATTTCAATAGCACCGCAGAATGTGATCTCACCGTCACCTTGGCTAAAGTGAAGATCCCCCACAGAAAGACCCGCACCCTTGACATAAACAGGGAAGAAAATTCGCGAGCCACGCGATAAATCCTTGATATCGCAATTACCGCCATGTTCGCGTGGAGGAACGGTACGCGCGCCTTCAGCAGCTGCTTTATCGCGCGCCTCCCCTTTCATTTTCCCCATATGGGCAGTTTTGGCAAATGGTGGATTGGCCAAAGGCGGTACACGATCAGGTTCAGTCGCAATCAATCCAAGTTCACGCTCATTCCATTCGGCTAGCAGCTTATGATCTGGCAAACAGCCAATCAAACCTGGATGAATCAAGCCGGCATACTCAACACCAGGCACATGGCGCGATGAAGTAAACATGCCTTTGAAATCCCAAATGGACTTCTGCGCATCAGGAAAATGGTCAGTTAAGAAACCGCCACCATTATTCTTTGAGAAAAATCCATTAAAGCCCCACTGAGACTCATCCTTGGCACCAACGTCGAGCAAATCAACAACCAGTAAGTCGCCCGGCTCTGCAGTTTCGACACCGACAGGCCCACTCAGATAGTGAACTGTTGAAAGATCAACGTCACGCACGTCATCTGCGCTGTCATTATTCTTGATGAAGCCGCCGGTCCAGTCATAGGTTTCCAGAATGAAATCATCACCCGGCTTTACCCATGTCGCCATGGGAATATCAGGATGCCAGCGGTTATGAACATTCTCATTACTGGTAGCAGGTTGGTTAAGGTCAACCTTGATTAAGGTATCGGCCATGCTGTGTCTCCTTGATCCATGAAGGTTAATAGTCACGTCCTTCACCAGTTGCTGGCAGAGGGCTGCAATGATGGCGGTGGACAAATTGCGTGACAATCATGGACCGACGATGGCAAATGCTAAATACGTCAATTGACGTATATCGAACGCATCTTCTTGCTAAGCAACGACGCATCAGGTAATTTTTCTTTGCTCGGCGACATCGAAAATCAAATGCCGTAACCTCCGCTTATTTCTCAAAACCCATGGTGCAACAAAAAATATTCCGCGTTCGTCGTGAATACAACCGGTGGGTCGCCAATGAATCGTTGGAAGACTATGCCTTGCGATATGCGCCGCGAGGGTTTCGCAAATGGTCAGAATGGCGTGTAGGGAATACAGCATTTGGTGCGGCTTCATTCTTGGCACTTGAGGCGATCGGCGCAGCCATTGCTATCAATTACGGCTATGCAAATGCCATGTGGGCGATTGCGATCGTCGCACTGGTTACCTTCATTACGGGCCTGCCAATCAGCTATTACGCAGCTCGCTATGGCGTTGACATGGATTTGCTGACGCGAGGCGCTGGCTTCGGCTACCTAGGCTCGACCGTAAGCTCTTTGATTTATGCGACGTTCACCATCATATTTTTCGCACTCGAAGCAGCCATCTTGGCCGTTGCCTTGCAGATGTGGATTCCTTGGCCAATCGGGGTTTGGTATTTAATCTGCTCATTATTTATCGTGCCCCTTGTGGCAAGGGGAATCACCCTGATTTCTCGGCTACAAATGTGGACACAACCGTTATGGCTGTTCCTTCTCATTACGCCTTATATCGTCATTTGGTGGAAACAGCCCCAAGCCTATCGTGACTTCACCAACATGATAGGAATCACATCGAATAGCAACGGATTCGATCCGATTATGTTTGGGCTCGCCACAACGGTTGGTTTCTCATTGATTGCGCAAATTGGTGAGCAGGTCGACTTTCTGCGATTTCTTCCAGAACGTACCGCCGCCAACAAATGGCGATGGTGGTCGGCTGTTGTCATCGCTGGACCGGGATGGATTATTCCTGGTGCGCTAAAAATGCTTGGTGGCGCTTTTCTCGCATACCTCGTGATGGAACATGGCGTGCCAGCAGCACAGGCAAGTGAACCGACAAGAATGTACTTGACGGCCTATTCATATGTTTTTGAAAGCGTAGGTTGGATCGTCGCGGTGACGATGCTTTTTATATTTGTGTCCCAGATAAAGATCAATTTGACCAATGCGTATGCTGGTTCGCTTGCCTGGTCTAATTTTTTTGCTCGTCTGACGCACAGCCAT
Organism: uncultured Oxalicibacterium sp.; assembly: GCF_913776015.1. Classification (GTDB taxonomy): domain Bacteria; phylum Pseudomonadota; class Gammaproteobacteria; order Burkholderiales; family Burkholderiaceae_D; genus Oxalicibacterium. The sequence goes on from NZ_CAJYMD010000049.1 coordinate 24,987, forward strand.
CCCGGCCGCGTTGTCTGGCTCGTCTTTAACTCCCTGCTCGCTTTATTTCTAATGCAGCTAGGCGTACTGGAAGCCCTGGAAAATGTGCTCGCGCTCTATTCCAACGTTGCCGTTGCCTGGGTTGGTGCCTTATTTGCCGATCTGGTGATCAATAAACCATTGGGAATGAGCCCACGTGGCATTGAGTTCAAGCGCGCGCACCTCTACGACATCAATCCGGTAGGTCTTGGCACCTTATTGATCGCATCTGTAATCGGCATGAGTGCATTTGCTGGTTTTCTGGGCCATACCCTGATTGCATTCTCACCATTTCTTACCATCGGGACTGCTTGCGTTGTTTCCCCATGCCTGGCTTGGTTAGCCCAAGGACGTTTTTATCTCGCTCGATCACCAAAAAATATCAGCGTAGCGAGTACAACCTTGTCGTGCACCGTATGTAGCAATACCTTCGAACTGGAAGACATGGCGCATTGCCCTGCCTATGACGCGACGATCTGTTCGCTGTGCTGTACGTTGGAGTCACGCTGCCACGATATGTGTAAAAAGAACTCGCGCATATCAGAACAGCTTCAACAAGGAATCACCAAATTACTTCCTAAGGGCATCTCACATTTTGTTAATCGGCGTGTTGGGAACTATCTAGCTGTCGTCCTGGCTTTATGTGCTGTCGGTTGCGTAGCACTTGGAATGCTTTACATGCACGAGGTCACCACGACGACTGAAGAGGCAGCATTGTTATTAATTGATGGCGTTTTTTTACGGATAGGTGCAGTTATTTTGATCCTTGTAGCAATTGCAGGCTGGTGGATTGTCTTAAGTAATGAGGGAAGGCAGCTCGCGCAGGAAGACCTGAATAGACAGAATGCACTTCTCCTTCATGAGGTTGAAGCCCATCAAAGGACAGACGCAGCTTTACACCGCGCGAAAGAAATTGCTGAGACTGCCAACCAAGCAAAAAGCAGATATGTCGCCGGTATCTCCCATGAATTACGCTCTCCACTCAACAGCATTCTGGGCTATTCACAAATACTGCTTAAACACCACGATGGTGATGCTGGGTCTCGCACAGCAATCCAAACGATTCAGCGTAGCGGCGAACATCTGCTTGGTCTCGTCGATGAGTTGCTTGATCTGGCTCGTATCGAGGCAGACAGACTGAAATTAGAACCGGAAGCCGTTTGCCTCGGTGATTTGATTGATGAGTTACTACGAATGGTTCTGCCTCAAACAGAAGCAAAGAGACTACATTTGCAATATGAACATGCGGGGGACCTGCCTAAATTTCTTCTGATTGATGGGAAAAGAATCAGGCAAGTTCTTCTCAATCTTCTAACAAATGCAGTGCGCTTCACTGACACAGGTACTGTGATACTCAAGGTGACAGCAGACCAAAAAATGATCTCCTTTAGTGTGTCAGATACCGGCATTGGTATTGCGGAGCAAGACAAAGCCCGCATTTTTCAACCGTTTGAAAGAGGCGCAACTGGACGTCTTCGTGGAGAGCCAGGTGCAGGCTTGGGATTGGCAATTACAGAAAAGCTCGTTGCACTGATGGGAGGAAAACTCACATTGTCCAGCGCACTAGGCAAAGGCAGCGAATTCTCCGTCACACTGCCTCTCCAATATACAAATCAGATCACGTCACCTGCTAGGCCACAGCCGATTGGGTATGTTGGCCCCTCTCGCAAGCTTCTCGTAGTCGATGATCAACCCGAGCAACGCCATATGTTGGCAGGTATGTTGCTGCCAATCGGTTTTGATGTTCACGAAGCTGCGAGCGGTCAGGAATGTATCGATATCATCACGAATGCTTTTGTACCAGATGCCGTTTTTCTAGATATCGGTATGGATGAAATGAGCGGATGGGAAACGGTCGCCAAAATACGATCTCAATTCACAGAAAAGATCCCAGTCATCATGGTGTCGGCAGATTTATTCGAGAACGATGCAGAAAAATTGAATCGATATGAATGTCAGGCATTTATCGCCAAACCAGTTTTGGAATCGAAACTTATATCAACGCTAGAGCAATGCCTGCACTTGGAGTGGTCTTACGACAAGGAAGGACCGGAAACATTGCCCGTAGAAGTCCGATTATACGAATTGCATTTCCCTGTTGAAGTGAGTGATGAATTGCTTCATCTCTGCCGTATTGGCCATGTAGGTGGACTCAGGCGAACACTTGCTCGTATCGAGAAAGAGCACCCATCAAGTCAGGCATCTTGCGCTTTGGCGCAGTCCTTAGTAGAGCGCTTCGAGTTGGCGGCCTTAGAACTTGCTCTTGAGGAGAATCAACGTGCCCCATCTTAATAACTTGCTTTATAACGGACCAATTGTGCTCGTGGTTGACGACGTGCCAGGTAGCCTTGGCATGATTCACGAAACATTGGAGACAGCCGGATATACGGTGCTCGTCGCTAACGACGGGACTACTGCATTGAAGCGACTGGAAAACATTGTTCCGGATGCGATTTTAATGGATGCAGTGATGCCGGGCATGTCTGGTTTCGAGGCATGCAGAGTCATCAAAGCCAACCCGGATTTACGACATATCCCGATCATTTTCATGACAGGGCTAAGCGAAACGTCTGATGTTTTGCAAGGATTTTCAGCCGGTGGCGTGGATTACGTGGTTAAACCAGTACAGCCTGTAGAGCTGCTCGCACGACTTCAAACCCATATATCAACGATGCAATCTTTACGGGTCGCTGAGCAAGCGATTGATGCTGATGGCGCAGGACTGATCGTGCTCGACAACACACGACGCATGATCTGGCAATCACCTCGCGCAGCAAGGCTCCTCCTTGAAGCTGCTATTGATATTAGCCAGCGGCCATTACCGCTTGATTGGATTCCATCGGATCCAGGACAGCACTCCCACATATCCGGGAAAAATGGCTTTCTCTGTCTTCGTCATCTTGCAGTATCCTCTCGACAAGAGGTAATGTTGATGATCGCCGAATGCGGAGGGCATGAGCATATTGATGGGCTAGCAAAACTTCTCCTGACTCCGAGAGAAACCGAAGTTTTATCTTGGCTAGCCAAGGGCAAGACAAATCGAGACATTGGCGAAATTCTTGAATTAAGCCCTCGTACAGTGAGCAAGCATCTAGAGCATATTTTTCAAAAACTAGGTGTTGAAACACGCTCTGCCGCCGCCGCCATGGCGACCACGTTGCATTTGGACGACTCAACCCATCGTATTTAGCCAGTCTCAAAAGAAGGGATAAATAGATCAGTCCATGAAACATCCCATTGAGTCGCTGAAAATGCCCAAGGTCTAGCTCAAGAATCTGCTATGACCCAAGCGGACAAAAAACTACGTTGTCTTGAATATGCAGCTCGCCACAAATTCATGGCGCTCAGGTTGAAAGTAGAAAACCGAGCAATCGCAACAATCACCACTGGCAAAGCAATAGACACGCGTCATCACCAGTACTGCATTCCCTGTTTTAGTTTTTAACTGCCTGGCGATCTGTTTGTCGGTGAGTTGCGCACGTAGAGGCATCTCTCGAAACACCGTCAAGCGTTATGTACGTGCTGGAACCATTGAACCGGTTTACGCCTCTCGACGACTTCTTTAGTTAAAGCAGACGTATTGGATTTTTGCGCGCTGGGATTTGAAGGCTTGCATGGCTGAATCCCAGCGCTCACATGTCAGCGGAAACTGGGATGAAACTTGAGAGGATCAATTCTGAGGAAAACTCAGCGCACACCACATCAAAGGTGAATCCCGACTGTGTGCAGCATCGTCGAGGCAAGCTTGTTTTGCCAACAAAATGAGGTTTGCGGAGGAAACGGATATTTTGCGGAAAGCGTATCAACGCTTTGAAAATCACAAGAACCGCATGTTGATTGGTGCCCCGAGCCGGAATCGAACCGGCACGCCCTTTCGAGCGAGAGATTTTAAGTCTCTTGTGTCTACCAATTTCACCATCAGGGCATGCCGCCATTGTAAGACAGCATAAAAAAAGCGCCGTGGGCGCTTTTAAGAAAACTGGAGGCGGAGGCCGGAATCGAACCGGCGTAGACGGCTTTGCAGGCCGCTGCATAACCACTTTGCTACCCCGCCTTGGGGTTTCACTTACGGCACGTAAATGCCAGTAAATGATCTCACTCATGAACAAAAAAGGAAGCATCAGCTTCCTTATGGAAATTCTGAACACAAGTGATGTGGTGCGTTTTCAGGAGCGATTCGCTTACCCGACAACCATGCAATTATGACGTAATCAGACGCCATTGGCAACACTCACGGACGAAAGCAGGCGGCAAGCATGGAAACCCTTTCAGGCCTCCATAAATGCAACTGCACATCCGGGCAATTACCCGCATCAATACACACCTTGCGCCATGATCGCATCGGCCAGTTTGACGAAGCCGGCAATATTGGCACCATCAACGTAATTGATTGAACCATCCGCCCGCTTGCCATGATGGGCGCAATTCGCATGAATCTCTTTCATGATGCTGTGCAGTCGCTCGTCTACTTCAGCATGATGCCAGGATAGACGCAAAGCATTCTGCGACATTTCCAGGCCAGAAGTCGATACGCCACCGGCATTGCTAGCCTTGCCCGGCGCATAAAGTGTTCGTGCTTCGAGAAAAACATCTACCGCTTCCAATGTTGCCGGCATATTCGCGCCTTCGGCCACGCAGATTGCGCCATTGGCCACCAAGGTTTTGGCATCGTTGCCATCGAGCTCATTCTGCGTAGCACAAGGCAAAGCGATATCGACCGGAATATGCCACGGGCGCTTACCCGCCTCGAATTGCATGCCATGCTTCTTGGCAAACACATCAAGGCGACCGCGCTCCACGTTTTTCCATTCTTTCAGCGCAGCCAGCTTTTCTTCCGTAAACCCTTCGTTGTCGTACAAGGTGCCACCAGAATCGGACACCGTCACCACCTTGGCATTGAGCTCCATCGCCTTTTCAACCGCAAACTGGGCGACGTTGCCGGAACCAGAAACCGAAACACGCATGCCGTCAAAGGATTTCCCGGCGCGACGCAACATCTCTTCGGCAAAGTACACGGCGCCGTAGCCTGTTGCTTCCGGCCGCATCAAGCTGCCGCCGAACGCCAATCCCTTGCCGGTAAAAATGCCCGACGTGTCGTTGGACAATTTCTTCATCATGCCCGCCATATAGCCGACTTCTCGTGCGCCAACGCCAATGTCGCCAGCGGGAATGTCCGTATCCGAACCCAGGTGGCGGTAGAGCTCGAACATCAGCGCCTGGCAAAAACGCATGACTTCACCTTCGCTCTTGCCCTTTGGATCGAAATCGGAGCCGCCCTTGCCCCCGCCCATCGGCAAAGTCGTCAATGCATTCTTGAACGTTTGCTCAAACGCCAGAAATTTCAGAATCGAGAGGTTGACCGACGGATGAAACCGCATGCCGCCTTTAAAAGGACCGATCGCAGAGCTGTGCTGAATACGGAAGGCGCGATTGACCTGCACCTGCCCCTGATCATCCACCCACGACACACGGAACTGAATGACACGCTCCGGCTCAACCAACCTTTCCAACAAACCGGCTTTTGCGTACTGCGGGTTACGGCTGACGAAAGGCCAGAGACTAAGCATGACCTCGCGAACAGCCTGCAAAAATTCCGGTTGATGCGGATCGCGCTTGGCAACGGCACTCATGAAATCGTCAACACTGCTATAGCCCACGGTCATTACTCCCTCTGCTGATAAATAACATTCGATTTGCCCGCGCGTGACTGAAGACCTCGCCAAGGGCAATCGTCAATAAAAGGAACGTAATATACCCAATCAAGCACAAAAATAGTGCATATCGGATCAGCCAACCGGCTAATAAGATTTATTTTGGTGCAAATTTTTGTAATTAAAGATTTGCTATGGATGCGTTGGACAATGAAAAGTCGCGCAATCTCGCGGCGACATAGAGGGTGATACGGGAAGCAATAACAGGATGTGAAGGCAAGACAAAAACAAAAAGGAGCCCGAAGGCTCCTTTTTGCAAAATGAAGTTTTTAAAACTCCACTGAATGTGGAGCGGGAGAAGAGTCTCGAACTCTCGACCTATACCTTGGCAAGGTATCGCTCTACCAACTGAGCTACTCCCGCAATGACTTGCGATATCGATGGGTTGTTGCATCCATCAGATTAAAAAAGGAAGCTTGTTCAGCTTCCTTTTAGAAACTTGGAGCGGGAGAAGAGTCTCGAACTCTCGACCTATACCTTGGCAAGGTATCGCTCTACCAACTGAGCTACTCCCGCATCGACAGGTGTGCATTATAGAGTAATGCGAAAACTTGTCAAGCAACTTCAAGATATATTCAGAGCAAATTTCCGCCACGCTCTTTGATCAAGGGCCATGCCTTGCGCAGATAGTAGAACATCGACCAGACCGTCAATACTGCAGCGACCCACAACAGCTTGTCGCCCCAGAATTGCAGGTCGATACCCAACACATCTTCGTAATACAGCAGCATAGGAATCGCTGTCATCTGCGCGACTGTCTTGATCTTGCCAATCGAACTGACAGCAACCGACTTCGATGCACCGATACGCGCCATCCATTCTCGCAACGCTGAAATCGTGATCTCGCGACCGATGATGATGAAGGCGATGATGGCATCGACACGCTGCAATTCGATCAGCACCAGCAAGGCACCAGTCACCATCAGCTTGTCGGCTACAGGATCAAGGAAGGCACCAAAGGCCGACGTCTGGTTCCAGCGGCGTGCCAGAAAGCCATCGATCCAGTCCGTCAGTGCCGCCACGATGAAAATGATGGTGGCGATCAAACCCTGGGTCTTGTTGAACGAACCCAGCCAAGCATCGGGAATGTAAAGAACGCCAACCATCAGCGGGATCAGCGCCACGCGCAACCAGGTCAGCAGAATGGGAATATTGAAAGGCATGAGAAAAACGTCTTGTTCCGGTGCACCGCAACGGCCACATGGCCGCTGCCCCGTAATCTAATGCAATTGCTTGTAAATGTCTTCCGCCAATTGGCGTGAAATGCCCTCCACCGAAGCCAATTCCTCAATGCTCGCATCCATCACACCACGCAAACCGCCAAAACGCGTTAGCAATTTCTGCCGACGTTTGGCACCAATGCCTTCGATTTCTTCCAGCCGCGAGGTTTGTCTGGCCTTGGCGCGCTTGGCTCGCATGCCGGTAATAGCGAAACGATGCGCCTCATCGCGGATTTGCGCAACCAGCATCAGAGCGCCAGACTCCTTGCCAAGTTCCTGCGCAGAGCGCCCATCGACAAAAACCAGCGTTTCCAGCCCGACCTTGCGTCCCTCTCCCTTGGCAACGCCAACAATCAGACTGATATCGAGGCCCAACTCGGTAAATACCTGCCGCGCCATTTCCACCTGCCCCTTGCCACCATCGATCAGTACGACGTCCGGCATCACACCATCGCCATTCGCGACCTTCTCGTACCGACGTTGCAAAACCTGACGCATGGCCGCGTAATCGTCACCAGGCGTGATGTCGTTGATGTTGTAGCGTCGGTATTCGCCATTCTGCATGGCGTGATGATGGAATACCACGCACGAAGCCTGCGTCGCTTCGCCTTGCGTATGGCTGATGTCAAAACACTCGACACGAAAACTGTCGATATCCTCGACCTCGACGCCCAGCACTTCGATCAATTGTCGGGTGCGCGTCTGCTGCGAGCCCTGCTCGGACAATAGACGTGCGAGCGCAATTTCAGCGCCCTTATGCGCCATCTCCAGCCATTGCCGACGCGGCCCTTGCGGCTGGAAGATCAGATTGATGCGATGCCCGCATTGCGCCATCAAGGCAAGCATCAGTTCGGGATCGTCGAATTCGGTATTGACGATCAGCGAAGCCGGCACGAACTTGTCGATGTAATGCTGCGCAATGAATGCCTTGAGCACCTCCGCAGCCAGCGATTCACCTTCAGCCGGCGCGCTATCGACATGCGTTGGGAAGTAGGCGCGATCACCGAGGTGGCGACCACCGCGCACCATCGCCAGATTGACGCAGGCGCGACCGCCCTGCACCACCACGGCGATGATGTCGATATCGGTTTCGCTGCCCGTATCCATACTTTGCTGCTGCAGCACACGCGACAGCGCCGTGATCTGGTTGCGCACTACCGCCGCCTGTTCGAAATTGAGTTCTTCTGCATAGGCCATCATTTTGGCCTGCAAGGCTTCCAGCACTTCGGTCTGCCGACCGCGCAGGAATTTGGCGGCGTTCTCCACGTCCAGCGCATAGTCGTCCTTCTCGATCAGGCCGACACAGGGCGCACTGCAACGATGAATCTGATGCAACAGACAAGGTCGCGTGCGATTGGCATAGACCGAATCCTCGCAGGTACGCAACAAGAAAACCTTTTGCAGAATCTGCATCGACTCCTTGACTGCCCAGCCGCTTGGGAAAGGACCAAAATACTGATTCTTCTTGTCCACCGCGCCACGGTAATACGCCATGCGTGGGAAATCCTGTCCCGTGATCTTGAGATAGGGATAGGATTTGTCGTCGCGAAAGAGGATGTTGTAGCGCGGTTGCTGCATCTTGATCAGATTGTTTTCGAGCAGCAGCGCTTCGGCCTCCGTGCGGGTGATCGTTGTTTCGAGACGTGCGATACGCTCGACCATCAGTGCCGTACGCGGACTCGCGAGATTCTTTTGGAAATAGCTGGAAACGCGTTTCTTGAGTTCACGCGCCTTGCCGACATAGAGCAGGTTGCCATCGCCATCGAAATAACGATAGACCCCTGGCAGATTGGGCAAACGTGCGACCGTCTCCAGCAGTAGCGTACGTGTTTCCTCGGCGCTACGTTCCGGCTGGTCCGACATGCGCTCCTCCATGCGATCAGTGCCCTGCCGGCATCGCCAGTTTCAACGCAGTCTCTTTCGCTGACTGATAACGTGCATCGCGCTGCAAGGCATCCCAATCCAGCGCTGCCGTCTGCGGGGTCAGTGCCGCAATGCGTGCAGCCGATGCCGCACTTGCTGCATTCGCCGGGTAATCAAGCTCGGCCAACAGACGATCAGCCTTGTCGGGCGAATTGCAGATCAGCACCATGTCACAACCGGCAGCCAATGCAGCCTGCGCGCCCTTGACTACATCACCAGCGACGCGTGCGCCTTCCATGCTGAGATCGTCGCTGAAAATGATGCCTTTAAAACCGAATTTTTCGCGCAACATGGTCAACCACTTGTGCGAGAAACCTGCCGGATGCTTGTCCACTTTCGGATAGGTCACATGTGCCGGCATCACGCCGGCCAGACTCAAACCGAGCCAGCCATAAGGCGCGGCATCATCAGCGAGAATCGCATCCAGCGAACGCTCATCGACGGGAATCTCCAGATGCGAATCGGCCTTGACGAAGCCATGTCCAGGAAAATGTTTGCCGCAATTGAGCATGCCCGCCAGTGCAAGACCATGATTGAGACTCTTTGCCAGCATCGTGACGACACGTGCATCGTGGTGAAAAGCACGATTGCCAATCACGCCGGACTCACCGTAATCAAGATCGAGCACTGGCGTAAAGGACAGATCGACACCGCAGGCGCGCAATTCGCTCGCCAGCACAAAGCCAACATCGGTCGCGGCACGCGTGGCTTCCAGTACATCGCGATCCCACAGCTCGCCCAACTTGCGCATCGCCGGCAAATGCGTGAAGCCATCCGTCTTGAACCGCTGCACGCGACCGCCTTCATGATCGACGGCAATCACGATGCCGGGACGTACCGCATGAATTGCTGCGGTCAATGCCGTCAATTGCTGGCGATCCGTGTAATTGCGTGCAAACAGAATTACACCGCCCGTCAAGGGATGACGAATGCGGCGAATATCGTCTTCGCTGAGCGTGGTTCCCACCACATCCAGCATGACAGGGCCGAACTTGCCTGCTGTTTGAGCATCGGCATTCAGCGCTTTTGCCACGTCTTTCACAACACTCATTTTTTCTCCACTACGACGAAGGCAACTGCGTAATCCACTTCATCGGTAATCGTCACGTGCGCATGCAGACCGTTGTCTTCCATAAAGGTCGTGAGACTGCCACTCGTCACGACCAACGGCTTGCCACTCGGCGCATTCAAGGTCTGCATGGCCCGCCATGTCATCGGCATGCGTATGCCAAGACCAATCGCTTTGGAAAAGGCTTCCTTGGCGGCGAAACGTGTTGCCAGAAATCGGATACCACGCGCCTCCACCTTGTCCTTGCGGCGATGATATTTGGCCAGTTCTTCCGCGCCCAGCACGCGCTCGGCAAAGCGGTCGCCATGTCGTGCTAACGCAGCTTCCACGCGCTTGATCTGGATGATGTCGGTACCGATGCCGTAGATCATGCTGACTCCACACGTGCAGTCAGGCGGGAGGCAACCATGATCGCCTTCATTTCACGTACGGCATTCTGCCAGCCGACAAAGACGGCATGCGCCACAATCGCATGACCGATGTTGAGTTCCGCAATATCAGGAATGGCGGCAATGGCCTGCACGTTTGTGTAATGCAAACCATGGCCGGCATTGACCTTGAGACCATGTCGCATGCCTTCAAGCACTGCGTTGCGTATGCGATCGAGTTCAGCCTGTTGCGCGGTCTGCGCATGCGCTTCGGCATAGCGCCCGGTATGCAGTTCGATGACACGCGCTCCGGTTTCTTCGGCCGCAACGATCTGCTCCGCATCGGGATCAATGAAGAGACTGACGCGAATATCCTGCGCCTGCAACTGCCGCACTGCGGCACTGACTTCAGCAAAATAACGCGCGACATCCAGCCCACCTTCGGTCGTGACTTCTTCGCGGCGCTCCGGCACCAAGCACACATCCTGCGGCCGGATGCGGCACGCAAAATCGATCATCTCATTAGTGACGGCTGATTCCAGATTCATGCGCGTACGCAATTGCGGACGAATCAACTCGACGTCGGCATCCTTGATATGGCGGCGGTCTTCGCGCAAATGCAGCGTGATGGCATCGGCACCCGCCTCTTCCGCCAGCAATGCTGCCTGTAAAGGATCGGGATAAACGGTGCCGCGTGCGTTACGCAAAGTCGCCACGTGGTCGATATTGATACCGAGTTCGATGCTCGGATGATTCGGTTGCAGAAAACTCATCTCATATCCCGTTAAAGCTGCAGCAGATCGATCAGAATCTGCCGTGTATTCAGGGTGGCGCCATGCAAGTGATGCGCAAGCAGAAAGCGCATCAGGAACTTGCTTTGTGTTTGCGTGACCGCGTCGGCGTAATCTTCATTATCCATATCCTGCAAGGTCTTGCCGAGCACACGCGGCCAGTTGTCCGAGACGCGTGCAGGACGTGGACCTGATTCAGGATCGACGACGTACAGGGTTTCACCAAGCACCGGTTCCCGCGTCATCGTGCAGCGCGCCCAGTCGCCCGCGACACCGCTTTCCTTCAGCAAGGCACGCTCGAACTTGCGCAGCACAATCGCGGCAGGTTCATCATGCGCCAGATGCGTCAGCGCCTTGACGTAATGATCGAACAGCGCCGGATGGGGATCGTCGCGTACCAGCAGTTTGACAAGCAGTTCGTTGAGATAGAAACCGCAGAGCAGCGCCGATTTTTCGAGTGGCAGCAAGCCACCAACCCATTCGGCAGCAGTCAGTGTGCGTATTTCGGATTTGCCCGACCAGCTCAGCGAGAGTGGCTGGAATGTCTGCAAGGCGCCGCGCAGACGGGAATGCGGTCGTTTGGCACCTTTGGCGACCAGCGCCACACGACCATGATCGCGCGAAAAGACATCGACGATCAGGCTGGTTTCCTTGTAGGGATAACTATGCAGGATAAAGCCAGGCTGATCGAGGATGCGCACTTCCCTTTCGGCAGAGCGTACCTTGCGCACCTTGGCGCTCGGCTGCTCAGCGGACGCAGGCGCGCCATCGTCGGAAGAAGAAACCATGTCGGCGGCAGAAAGTGCAACCATCTGGCCCGATTATTCGTAACCGTATGCGCGCAAGCCGGCTTCGTTATCAGCCCAGCCGGATTTGACCTTGACCCAGATTTCCAGATAGACAGGGCCATCGAACAGCTTTTCCATATCCAGGCGGGCCTGCGTGGAAATTTCCTTGAGCTTGGCACCCTTGTTGCCGATCACCATGGACTTGTGCGTATCACGTTCCACCAGAATCGCGGCGAATACGCGGCGCAGATTGCCTTCCTGTTGAAACTGTTCGATCAGGACGGTGCTGGTGTAAGGCAACTCATCGCCAACAAAGCGGAACACTTTTTCACGCACGATTTCGGCAGCCAGAAAACGCTCGCTGCGATCGGTAATATCGTCTTCGCCAAAGATCGGCGGATTTTCAGGAAGCAGCTTGCCGATTTCAGTTTGCAGATTATCGAGCTGAAAACGCAATTTGGCCGACACCGGAACGATGGCCGTGAAGTCACGCTTGGCCGCGACCTGCTGCACGAAGGGCATCAATGCCGATTTATCCTTGATGCGGTCCGACTTGTTGATCACCAGCAGGCATGGCACATCGGCGGGAATCAGATCCAGCACCTGCTGATCGGCCTGACCGAAGGTACCGGCTTCAATCACGTACAAGATCACATCGGATGCGGTCAAGGTATTCGTGACCGTGCGATTGAGCGTCTTGTTGAGAGCGTTGGAATGCCGTGTCTGGAATCCCGGCGTATCGACATAGACGAATTGCGCATCAGCAGTCGTCTGAATGCCGGTAATACGATGGCGTGTCGTCTGTGCCTTGCGCGAGGTAATACTGACCTTGGCACCGATCAACTGGTTCATGAGCGTCGATTTACCGACGTTGGGGCGACCGACGATCGCGATATAGCCACAGCGAAAGTCGGATGGCGCGTTGGAATCTGTCATGCAGTTTTCGTTTGTGAGGAAGAAGAGCGTGCCGTATCCGGCGCACTATCGTTGTGCTGCTCTGGCTCGGCAAGCAAGGTATGTTGGCGGTCGTCAATCACGCTCTCGGGTACATTGTCGTGCGCCATCTCGGCCGGTTTGTCGATCTTGCCTGCCTTGTCGGCCTTGCCAGATTTGAGTACCGATTTCTGGTGCACATCGTCCGGCTGCGGATCCTGTTGCACGGTGGCGATGCCAGCCAGCTTCAATTGCGCAGTACGTGGGCGACTCTTGCGCGCTGCTGCCGGTGCCTTGGCCAATGCAGCGTGCACGGCTTCCAGTGCCAGCTTGGCTGCTGCCTGTTCACCGGCGCGACGGCTGCCGCCCGTGCCGAATACCTGAATATCGAGCTTGGGCACCAGGCATTCGATTTCGAATTCCTGATTATGGGCAGCGCCATGCGTTGCCACCACGTTGTACTGCGGCAGCGCGATCTTCTTGCCTTGCAGGTATTCCTGCAACAAGGTCTTGGCATCCTTGCCCAAGGTCTTCGGATCGACGCTATCGAGAATGGGAATATAGAGCGAACTGATTACCGTGCGCGCCACATCGAAACCGGCATCGAGGTAGATCGCGCCAAACAGCGCTTCCAACGTATCAGCCAGAATGGATGGGCGACGGAAGCCGCCTGATTTCAGTTCACCTTCGCCGAGGCGCAAGAACTGCGATAGCTCCAGCCGCTGGGCAATTTCGTACAGGGATTGTTGCTTGACCAGATTGGCGCGCAAGCGGGACAAATCGCCTTCGTCAATGCGCGCGTAGCGATCAAACAGTAGCGAAGCAACGACGCAATTGAGGATGGAGTCACCAAGAAACTCAAGGCGCTCGTTATGCACCCCACTATGGCTGCGATGCGTCAAAGCCTGCTGCAACAATGCAGCATCCTTGAATGTGTGACCCAGCCGGGTTTGCAGTAACGTCAAATCCATCATGTATTCGTGTGTTCATGCCCGCCGCAGCGGCATTTGAAGCATTTTTCAACCTGCCCATGGTACCGCAGGTTGAGAAGTTCTACCTGTCTGTCGACGCTTCGTAATCGATCAACAAGCTTACCGGCCCTACTAGCGGAATTTGTTTCTGATAGGAAAAACCAATCTGCACATTATCCCCGTTGCGCACGATATCCAGATCGCTGCCTTTGAGCGAAGTGATATAGCCCACTTCGGCCTGCCGATTGAAAGCCGCGCGCATTTCAGCCGGCGAGCCTCCGGCGGCCTTGACACTGGCAATCGCCTTTTTTGCCGAAAGATACTCGGTCACCGTGGGCACGACCTTCATTGCCAGAACAGCAACGCCACCAATCAGAACGAGTGCCAGAATCAGGCCGGTCAGCGACAATCCCTGCTGTTTGCGATGTGCCCACAAGGTGGATGTCATGATCAGTCCTCCCTGACTGCTCTGAATTAATGAAAACGCCCGATACGGCTCAGATCACCCAGATTCAGCCAGATCAAAAATGCCTTTCCGACAATATTCTGATCCGGCACAAAACCCCAGTAACGGCTGTCGAGGCTGTTATCGCGATTATCACCCATCATGAAATACTGCCCTTGCGGCACTTTGCAGACAAAACCCTCGGCGTCGTAATTGCACAACTCACGATTCGGGAAATCGTGCGGATTCGGCACATAGGAAGGCGCACGCGGATTGTTCAGAATGCCGTGGCTTGCCTCGCCCAATTGTTCGCGGAACTGTTTCGAATAACTCAGCGTTTCCTGATCCAGATAATCCGGCAGCGGCTCGTACTTGACAGGCACACCGTTGACGATCAGTTTCTTGTTCTTGTAGACCACTGTATCGCCAGGCACGCCGACCACGCGCTTGATGTAATCGAGCGCCATGTTTTCCGGATACTTGAATACCATCACATCACCACGCTGCGGATTGCCGATCTCGACAATTTTCTTGTTGATGATAGGCAGACGAATACCGTACTGATACTTGTTGACCAGAATCAGATCGCCGACTTCCAATGTCGGCAGCATCGAGGTCGAAGGAATCTTGAAAGGCTCGTACAAAAACGAGCGCAGGAAAAATACCAATGCAATAACGGGGAAGAAGCTGCCCGAATATTCGATCCACGTCGGCTGGCGCAGAAGATTGGCCTTGAGCGCAGCACGACCGCTTTCATCCGGCCGCACACCCTCTGCCGCGAGTTTGGCATTGCGTGCGTCGTATTCCGCAAGCACGGCGTCTGCCTTGGCCTGACGTTGCTTGGCCAGATAGAACTTGTCGAGCACCCAGATGATGCCGGTAGCGATCGTCAGGATGAAGAGGATCAGCGAAAAATTGCCCAGAATGTCTTGCAATGTCATTTATCTTCCACTTGTAGAATGGCCAGAAACGCTTCTTGTGGAATCTCGACCGAGCCAACCTGCTTCATACGTTTTTTACCGGCTTTCTGCTTTTCCAGCAGCTTGCGCTTACGCGAAATATCACCGCCATAACACTTGGCCAACACGTTCTTGCGCAGCGCCTTGACGTTTTCGCGCGAGATGATGTTGGCACCGATCGCTGCCTGAATCGCCACATCAAACATTTGACGCGGAATCAGCTCACGCATCTTGGCAGCCACCTGACGACCGCGATAAGGGGCATTGGCACGGTGCACAATAATCGCCAACGCATCGACCTTCTCGCTATTGATCAGCATGTCCACCTTGACCACATCCGATGCGCGATTCTCTTTAAATTCGTAATCCATCGACGCATAACCGCGCGATGTCGACTTCAATCGATCAAAGAAGTCGAGCACGATCTCGGCCATCGGGATTTCGTAATGCAGCTTGACCTGACGACCGTGATACGCCATGTCGATCTGCACGCCACGCTTGCCGTTACACAGCGTCATCACCGCGCCGACATACTCCTGCGGCATGTAGAGATTGACGTCGACAATCGGCTCGCGCACTTCATTGATCTTCGATGGATCCGGCATCTTCGAAGGATTGTCGACACGGATGATGGAACCATCACGCATCTCGACTTCATACACCACGGTCGGCGCCGTGGTAATCAAATCCATATCGAATTCGCGTTCGAGACGTTCCTGCACAATCTCCATGTGCAACAAGCCAAGGAAGCCGCAACGGAAGCCGAAACCCAACGCCTGCGACACTTCCGGCTCATACATCAGCGCGGCATCGTTCAACTTGAGCTTTTCCAGCGAATCCCGCAGCGCGTCATATTGGTTTGCTTCCACCGGGAACAAACCGGCAAACACTTGCGGTTGCACTTCTTTAAAACCCGGCAATGGCGCAGGTGCCGGCTTGCCGGCAAGCGTGACGGTATCGCCAACCTTGGCAGCCGTCAGTTCTTTGATACCCGCGATGATGAAACCTACCTGACCTGCGGTCAGTTGCGGCAGCGACACCGAGCGCGGCGTGAACACACCAATGTTCTCGACCAGATTTTGTGAGCCGGTCGCCATCAACAGAATCTTGTCTTTCGGACGCAAGGTGCCATTCACCACGCGCACCAGCATCACGACACCGACGTAGGAGTCGTACCAGGAATCGACGATCAACGCTTGCAGCGGTGCATCCGGATCGCCTTTTGGCGGCGGCACTTTGGCAATCAGGCTTTCCAGAACATCTTCGACACCGAGGCCGGTTTTTGCCGAGCAGACAGTGGCGTCGCTGGCATCGATCCCGATGACGTCTTCGATTTCTTTTTTGGCGTTATCCGGATCGGCGTGCGGCAAATCGATCTTGTTGAGAATCGGCACCACCTCCACGCCCAGATCGAGCGCGGTATAGCAGTTTGCAACGGTCTGCGCTTCCACACCTTGCGAGGCATCGACCACCAGCAATGCGCCTTCACATGCGGACAGCGAGCGGCTGACTTCATACGAGAAATCAACGTGACCCGGCGTATCGATCAGATTGAGGTTGTAGACCTCACCATCGCGCGCCTCGTATTGCAAGGCAGCGGTCTGCGCCTTGATGGTGATGCCGCGCTCGCGTTCGATATCCATGGAATCGAGCACTTGCGCATCCATTTCGCGTTCCGACAGGCCACCGCACAGTTGAATGATGCGGTCAGCCAGCGTGGATTTACCGTGATCGATATGCGCGATGATGGAAAAATTGCGGATGTTGTTCATTAACCAATTAAAGACTACAAAAAAAGCGCTCCATGCGGGAAGACTCTTCCCAGGCGAGCGCCTTGTGACAGATGGATGAGGACCCCGGCATTCTACCGGATTTCAGAGAGGAACAGCCGGCTAATTGCATCTGGGCACCAAGCGCGCAGCGCTTCGCAACATGGCTGCCAACACCAGCATCACGCAGCGACGTCATTTCGATTCAACAACGAAACGTTCCACTGCAGCCGCGTCCAGCAGATAGTGGCATAACTGAACCGACGGTTGATTCGGCCGTGCCCCAGTCAGAACCGGCACTAGTTCATCATAGCGCTCGACCAGCTTAGGATGCGCATCCACATCGATCACATCCAAACGATGTGGCACCGCCAGTTTCAATCCCTCAAATGCCATCTGCATCTCATGACAGAGATGACAATAAGCGCGCGAATAAAGCGTGAAAGTCAGCACCGGGCAAAAAGAAAAAAGGCTGCAGATGTTGTCCGCAGCCTTGACAGGAAATTATTGCGACAACGGTTTGACAGGAACGAATTGAGACGAATCACCCCGACGCACCAGCAGCAAGGTCGTTCGCTTGGCATCCAGTCGCGTCACCAACTCGTTAAACTGCTTCGCATCCTTGATATCCGTATTGTTGACACGCAAAACGATATCGCCTGCCCGCAAGCCTGCCCGCGCCGACGCACCTTCTGACGCCTCTACCAACACGCCACCTTCGATTTTCAACTCGCGCAATTGCGCAGCGTTCAAATCATTCACAACCAATCCCAGGGAATTGGCCGTGCGCGGTGCTTTTGGCTTCGGCGTCTGAGCTACCACCTGATCGGCTTCCAGCTCGACAATATTCACCGACAGATCGCGTGTGGCACCTTTGCGCCAGACCGTCAGCGTCGAACGCGAACCCGGCTTGGTACCGCCAACCAGACGTGGAAGATCGCTCGATCGTTCGATCGTCACGCCATTGAATTTCAAAATGACGTCACCGGCTTCGACACCCGCCTTTTCTGCAGGTCCACCCGGCTCTACGCGCTGCACCAGCGAACCCTGCGCACGCGGCAGACCCAATGATTCCGCCACGTCTTTCGTAACATCGCCAATCTGCACACCAATACGACCACGCGTCACCTTGCCACTAGCACGCAATTGATCCGCTACACGCATGGCTTCGTCGATCGGCACCGCAAACGAAATGCCCATGAAACCACCGGAACGGCTATAGATTTGCGAATTGATGCCAATCACCTCGCCGCGCATGTTGATCAGCGGACCACCCGAGTTGCCAGGATTGACGGCCACATCTGTCTGGATCAAAGGCAGATAGTCGCCGGTATCACGCGCCTTGGCCGATACGATGCCAGCCGTCACCGTATTGTCGAGGCCAAAAGGCGAACCGATTGCCATGACCCATTCGCCGACGCGAATCTTGTCCGAATCGCCAATTGCCAGGCGCGGCAGATTGCTACCCTCGATCTTGACGATCGCCACATCGGTACGCTTGTCGGCACCGATGATCTTGGCCTTGTATTCACGCTTGTCGGTCAACGTAACAAAGACTTCATCCGCACCATCGATCACATGGGCGTTGGTCATCACGTAGCCATCAGCCGAAATGATGAAACCCGACCCCACACCGCGCGGCACGACTTCCTCGGTTTCCGGCGCATTTTGTCGGCGATTCCGTGGTGTCGGTTGTTGCGGCAACGGCATGCCGAAGAAGCGTCGGAAAAACTCCTGCATTTCCTGATCCTGCTGCGAGGCGCCGCTCTGATTCATCTTGACGCGTTCAGTCGTCCGGATATTGACGACGGCAGGACCGGCCTTTTCAGCCAAATCGGTAAAGTCCGGCAAGCCCGCGACCGACGTTGCCGCGACAGCCTGAGATGAAAAGCCTGCGATAGCAGGCGCGAACGATAAAACGGCAGCACTCATCAGCGCAACCGTCAAGTGTTTGCGAAAAGGCTTCATCGTTGTCATACCACGCAGAAAAAAGATTAGGGATTGAACTCGATCGAGTTCGCGACCTGCTTGATCGCAGCAAAAGGCACTTCGCCGACGATCGTCAGCCAGTAATCACCTTGGCGCTTGCCAATGATATTCATGGCACCCTGCTGCATCGATCCTTCGGTACGGCTTTGCGTGCCGGGTTCGATAAATACGGAAATCGCAGCCAGACCATCCGAATACACCAACTGCGCCACTTCGCGTTGCGAAGGCGGAACATTTTCATTGGTCGTATCCGTGATCAGACGTTTGACTTCACGTGTTTTCTTGAAGCCGGGCGGAATACCTTTAACCGACCAGCCGGAAAGATTGGCATCGCTCATGACCGCATTCTCGACGCGCCATCCTTGCGTGTTCTTGAAACTTGTCTTGACCGATGTCGGATCTACATTGCCAATCACGATCTGCGTGAAGGCAATCTGCTCGACCACATCGTTCTTTTCATTGAGAGTTTGCGCCTTCAGCAAAAGCCCGGTGGATTTCTCAATCCAGAGCTTATAGCCATAACGCAGTTTGTCCTTCGGTGTCAGGATCACGGTCTGGCAGTCGTGGCCGGCAACGCGTCCACTTTCACCTTGCTTGAGCGCATAGTGTTCCACCAATTCATTCGGATGTGCCCCGAGAATGGCCGGAAAAACGTCCTGCGATACGCGCTTTTCTACGCGAATGGATTTGCTTTCAGGGATGTAGCACGCGATCTCTTCGTTATTGCGGATATATTCACGCGGCTTGCCATCGAGAATTTCCAGCTTTTCAAGTTCGTTCTTGCCGCTACGGATATGCGAAATGCGTGAAGTACGCACCTGATTACCCTGCTGATAAACGAAGGTGCCGGAATAATTCAGTTTCTGGGCGGAAGACTGAATTTTTTTCAGCCAGACCTGCGCTTCACGGGAATCGTGGGCTGGCTCCACCGTCTCGGCATGAGCGGTGAAAGCCAGCAAACTCGAAAACAGCACTACAAATTTGAAAAGGCCCAATGTCTGCCGCATAAGTATTATTTTTCCGAATCCACAGCGAACGTCGCTGAACGTGCATATTGCGCAGTGCTGTAGACAGACGGCGAAAAACGCTGATGCGCCAACAGATAATCATCAATACGCGGATCACGCAGGACTTCGCCTTCCTGTGCCGCTGCGGCGACTGGTTCTGACACTGCGGCCACCTGCGCTACCACTGGCGATGCCTGCGGCGCACTCGCAACCGTTGCAGTTTGCTGCGGCAACATGTTCGGCACCGTAAGAAATGCCACGACGGCTACTGCAGCGGCAGCCATGCCAGGCATGGCAAAACGCTTTGCGGCACTCTTGCGAGCAACAACGTCTTGATGCACTGCCGGCATCATGATGACGGGCTCGTCATCCAGACGTGCAAACATGCGCTGATTGAAATCGGCGCTCAGCGGCACATTCAATTCATCGGAACGCAAAGCATCACCGATCTGGTGATATCCGTCCCACGCGGCACGGCCTTCCTGCTGGCGCAATGAAGCCAGCACGGCATCGATCTGGCTATCATCCAGCTCGCCGTCGAGAAAGGCAGAAATTTGTTCCCGCGTCATATTCATCGTATTCATCACAACCTCGAAAAAATTAAGGCTACCCCTATATTTCCCGCAAAAAGTAAAACAGTTTTGTTTTTACCAACGTTTATCGAGTGCCGTATCCAGCAACGGCCTTAATTTTTCCGAGATAGCTTCGCGCGCCCGGAAAATCCTGCTGCGCACAGTGCCGATCGGACATCCCATCGATTCGGCAATCTCGTCGTAACTCAACCCTTCGATCTCGCGCAATGTAATTGCCATGCGCAACTCTTCCGGCAACTCTCCCATCGCTATATTCAACGTATGGGCAATCTGCTTGGTTGCCAATAGCGATTCCGGCGTGTTGATATCTCTTAGGTGGTCGCCATCGTCAAAAGTTTCTGCCTCTTCGACATCTGCCTCTGTTGATGTCGGCGCGCGTCGCCCTTGCGTCACGAGATAGTTTTTCGCCGTATTGATACCGATGCGGTAAAGCCAGGTATAAAACGCCGAATCGCCGCGAAATTGCGGCAATGCACGATACGCCTTGATAAAGGCCTCCTGCACCACGTCTTCCGCTTCCGCCTGGTCGCGCACAAGCCGCGAAACCAGTCGCATGAGTTTTCGTTGATACTTGATCACCAACAGCTCAAAGGCTTTCTTGTCCCCGCTTTGCACGCGTTCGACAAGCTGTTGATCAATGTCGCGTTCTGTCGTCAATCTTGGTCCCTTGTAATGCTGCAACATGCACGCGGTCCGTGCTGTTGACTGGGCGTAACATGATTAGTTCAAAGATTTCGACACTAAATTTGTCGTATCCCGTGCGTATCCGTTTCGGCTTTTCTTGCTGAAATCCAGCGACAAGCGACCAGCAAGCCATGAAAGACTTCCGGCGAAACGGCGTCGCGTAGAATCAATACTACTTCCGTTTTACCTTGTACATTTTGCAAGTGCAACACAAGCAGATGGGGCCAGATCGTTGACGTTGGCAACAGGCTTACCAACTCACCCTTATCCTGTCCATCCATTACACCCGATTTCGTAATATCCAGCTTCACGAAACGTATTTGCCCGACACCAGAAATATGCAATGCAACGTGCGTTCTGGCACGATGCCAATGCATATAAGACCATGACAATGCAATCGTACCAAGCAGCGCGATTGCTACTTGCCATGCCGGAAAAGGCTCAGCAAACGAATAAGCAAACAACCACAGTCCCGCAATTACCAGCACATGCATGCAAGCCACCAGAACAGACAAACGCCCTGATGGTTTAATTAATGCACTGAGAGCGATCGACATGTGCCTGGACAAGAAAAAATCCGATCCTTCTTGCGAGGGATCGGATTTTCGTCAGAGCTTGCCGAAAATCAGCGTACCGTTGGTGCCGCCGAATCCGAAGTTGTTCTTCATGGCATATTCGATCGGCATCGACCGGGCCGTATTGGCGCAGTAATCAAGATCGCATTCCGGATCCTGATTTAGGATATTGATGGTAGGCGGCGAGATCTGGTGATGTACCGCCAACACCGAAAATACCGACTCCAGACCACCCGCACCACCCAGCAAATGACCGGTCATCGATTTGGTCGAATTGACAGTCAATCTGTAGGCATGATCACCGAACGCTGCCTTGACGGCATCGGTTTCGTTCTTGTCCCCCAGCGGCGTCGACGTGCCGTGCGCGTTCAGGTACTGCACCTGATCGGGGTTGATTTCCGCATTCTTGAGCGCATTGCTCATGCTGCGACGCGGACCATCCATGTTCGGAGCAGTGATGTGATAAGCATCGCCACTCATGCCGAAACCTACCAGCTCCGCATAGATTTTCGCACCGCGTGCCTTGGCATGCTCATACTCTTCCAGCACCATGACGCCAGCGCCTTCACCGAGTACAAAACCGTCGCGATCCTTGTCCCACGGACGCGATGCCGTGGCCGGATCGTCATTGCGTGACGACAGCGCGCGCGCTGCCGCAAAGCCGCCAACACCAAGAGGAGAAATCGTCGACTCCGCACCGCCTGCGATCATGACGTCAGCATCACCGTATTCGATCAGACGACCGGCAGCGCCGATCGAATGCAAACCGGTGGTGCACGCCGTGACGATGGCCAGATTTGGTCCCTTCAAACCATACGCGATGGAAAGGTGCCCGGAAATCATGTTGATGATCGATGCCGGCACGAAGAACGGGCTGATACGACGCGGGCCGCGATTGTTCAGCTCGGCGTGCGTTTCCTCAATCATCGGCAGCCCGCCGATACCCGAACCGACCATGACGCCAATACGCTCAGCGTTTTCTTCCGTGACTTCCAGCCCACTATCCTTGAAAGCCTGCATGCCTGCCGCAATGCCGTAATGAATGAAAGTATCCATATGGCGTGCTTCCTTGGCAGGAATATAGTCATCGATAGCAAAGTCTTTGACTTCACCAGCGAAACGGGTGCTGAAAGGCGAGGCATCGAACTTGGTAATGGTGGCGATACCGGATTGACCGGCAATCAGTGTCTTCCATGCCTCATCGACAGTATTGCCGATCGGGGACACACAACCCAGTCCCGTAACGACAACACGACGTTTACTAGAGCGGCTCAAGCAATTCTCCTGGAGTCGTGCAAAACAGAATTAGGCTTTGACGTGTGCCTTGGCGTAATCGATCGCCTGCTGCACAGTGGTGATTTTCTCGGCTTGTTCGTCAGGAATTTCCATTTCGAATTCGTCTTCGAGTGCCATGACGAGTTCAACGGTATCCAGAGAATCGGCACCCAAATCGTCAACGAAAGACGATTCGATCTTGATGTCTGCTTCAGCGACGCCCAGTTGTTCAGCGACGATTTTCTTAACGCGTTGTTCGATGTCCGACATGTTTAACTCCAATGAGTGGTTACAGAAAGTGCGCGCATTTTAGCAGGTTTGCGCACCGATAATTCACTTTCGGCTTTTGTTGTGAAGAAAGTTAAAACAGCAGCCAAAAGCACCTAAATCAATACAACTTAGCTCATGTACATACCGCCGTTGACATGCAACGTGGTACCAGTGATATAGCCGGCTTGCGGTGAAGCCAGGAAGGCAACGGCGGCAGCGATATCTTCCGGCTCACCGAGGCGCCCAAGAGGAATTTGCTGCTTCAATGCGCCGATCTGATCTTCGGTGAGTACCTTGGTCATATCGGTATCGATGAAGCCAGGCGCAATGCAGTTGACCGTGATATTACGGCTGCCGATTTCACGTGCCAGCGCACGGCTCATGCCGGCAACGCCTGCCTTGGCAGCAGCGTAATTCATCTGCCCCGGATTGCCGGCCGAGCCGACCACCGAGGTGATGTTGATAATGCGACCGTTCTTGTTTTTCATCATGCCGCGCAAGACAGCACGCGACAGGCGCGCGACCGCAGTCAGGTTGGTGGAAATCACGCTGTCCCACTCTTCGTCCTTCATGCGCATCGCCAGTTGGTCCTGGGTAATGCCGGCGTTGTTGACGAGAATGGTGACCGTGCCGATCTCTTTCTGGATTTCATCGATGACAGCAGCCGAACGCGCTGCATCATTCACATCCAGCACGATGCCTTTGCCATCAGCGCCAAGATAGTCGGAAATTGCAGCAGCGCCCGATTCTGAAGTCGCCGTACCGACGACCTTGGCGCCCTGCTTTACCAGTTCTTGCGTGATCGCACGACCAATGCCGCGCGAGGCTCCTGTTACGAGAGCGACCTGACCTGCGAGTTGCTTATCCATTATTGATTGCCTCCAAAACAGCTTCCAGAGATGCCTGATCGACGATAGCGTGGCCGGCGATTTCACCGTTGATACGCTTAACCAAACCAGCCAGCACTTTGCCTGGACCGCACTCGACCACATCGGTTACGCCATCTGCCGCCATTTTCTGGACGGTTTCCACCCAGCGAACCGGGCTGGCAGCCTGACGCACGAGCGCATCCTTGATGCCATCGACATCATTGACGATCGCGACGTCAACGTTATTGATCAAAGGAATTTGCGGCGCGCTGAAGGACAGTGGCGCCAGATAGTCACGCAGACGATCCGAAGCCGGTTTCAGCAACGAGGAATGGAATGGTGCCGAGACCGGCAGTGGCAATGCGCGTTTTGCGCCTTTTGCCTTGGCCGCTTCGCAAGCGCGCTCGATGGCCGCCTTGGTGCCCGCGATCACGACTTGTGCAGGCGCATTGAAATTGACCGCTTCGACAACCTCGCCTTGCGCCGCTTCAGTACATGCCGCGAGAACGTCCGCATCCGACAAACCAAGGATGGCAGCCATGCCACCATAACCGACCGGCGTGGCTTCCTGCATTGCCTTGGCGCGAAAACGCACGAGCGGCACCGCATCCTTGAATGCGATGACACCGGCAGCGACTAATGCCGAATATTCCCCCAGGCTATGTCCAGCCACGACTGCAGGCGCCTTGCCACCAGCGGCAATCCATGCTCGATACATGGCAACCGCAGCCGTCAACATGACGGGTTGCGTATTGGTGGTGAGATCGAGATCTTCCTTCGGACCTTCGGCAATCAGTTTGGCAAGATCGAACTGCAAGGCATCGGATGCTTCGGCGAGTGTCTGCTGCACTACGGCATTGTCGGCAAAACCATTCAACATGCCGATGGCTTGCGAACCCTGCCCCGGGAAAACGAATGCAAATTTAGTCATGCTCTCTCTGTCTACTTTTTTATGGAAATGTCGATT
>NZ_CAJYMD010000050.1 GCF_913776015.1 uncultured Oxalicibacterium sp.
AAAATTGCAATGATTCCGATCAAGCCGATTGAGAGCGAGATCGCCGATCACCTGGATCACAGCGAACCATCGCGTGTCGCAATGTCGTATCTGAAGCCGGGTGCGCTCAATCTCGCCGCATTGCCGCCGTTGTCCTTATACGTCCACATTCCGTGGTGCGTACGTAAATGCCCCTACTGCGATTTCAATTCGCATGAGGCCGGCGGAGAAATTCCCGAAGAAGAATATCTCGCCGCGTTGCGCGCCGATCTGGAAATATCGCTCCCGATGATTTGGGGGCGCAAGCTGCATACGATTTTCATTGGCGGTGGTACCCCCAGCCTGCTGTCTGCGGGCGGGCTGGATCGTCTGCTATCGGACATTCGCACGCTGATGCCGTTTGATCCGAGCGTGGAAGTGACGATGGAAGCCAACCCCGGCACCTTTGAAAGCGACAAATTCCGCTCCTATCGCGAAAGCGGCATCAATCGTCTATCAATTGGTATCCAGAGTTTCAACCCCTTGCATCTGCAAGCGTTAGGGCGTATTCATGATGGCGACGAAGCGCGCCGTGCCGTGGATATTGCGCATGCGCATTTCGACAATTTCAATCTCGATCTGATGTATGCCTTGCCATCGCAAACGCTGGAGGAGGCACGCAAGGATGTGCAAACTGCGATCTACTGTGCGCCACCGCATCTGTCGCTCTACCACCTGACGATGGAGCCGAACACTGTTTTTGCGAAATATCCGCCCTCACTGCCGGATGACGATACAAGTGCCGACATGCAGGACATGATCACTGAGGTCACCAGTGCAGCCGGTTATGCCCATTATGAAGTGTCGGCTTATGCGCAGCCGACCCGCAAGGCGCGTCACAATCTCAATTACTGGCAATTTGGCGACTATCTGGGAATCGGCGCTGGTGCGCACTCCAAGCTTTCCTTTCCACATCGCGTAATACGTCAGGCACGTTACAAGCAGCCCAAGTCATATTTGGAGCACATGCGGCAGGGCAACGCCGTGCAGGAAGAGATCGAAGTCGCGCGAGATGAGCTCGCCTTCGAGTTCATGCTTAATGCCATGCGACTTACCGATGGTGTAGAAGCCAATCTCTTTGCCGAACGTACCGGTCTTGCGCTCAATCGTATCGAGACTGCCTTGAACGAAGCTGAGCGACGAGGACTGCTGTATCGCGATTACAAAACGCTCAAGCCGACCATGCTTGGCCAGCGGTTTCTCAACGATCTGCAACAACTCTTTTTGCCAGACGCAAACTGATTCGGCAAGCTGCGCTGACTTGGGTATAATGCGCGTCTTGGAATGCGACGCTCGTCGCTCGCTGCTTAACCATGCAGCGTCACATCGGCCTCTTGCCGGTGATGGTATTCCAGAAGGAAGTGTGGCTGAGTGGTTTAAGGCAGCGGTCTTGAAAACCGTCGATGGTTAATCCCATCCGTGAGTTCGAATCTCACCGCTTCCGCCAATCTTCCCGTGTACCGTTCATTACGAACTTGTCTTGTTCCAGATTCACGCATGAGACATCTGTTGCTTTCCCTCTGGTTGTGTCTGTCGCTGCTTTCTTCCACAAAGGCTGCAGAAAACGATTACGCTTTTTCACCGACAAATAATACCCGTATCGAATCAGCATTTTCGCCTGATGCGGGGGGCGAGCAACTGGTTTTGAAAGTGATCGACGCTGCGCGCCGGAGCTTATATGTCGCCGCCTACTCTTTTACTTCAGCCAATGTCGCGCGTGCGTTAATTCGGGCGAAACGTCGCGGAGTCGATGTGAAGGTGTTGGTCGACGAAAGTGCGAATCAGCGCAAGGCCAACTTCGCCGCATTGAATCTTCTTGTTAATGCGGATATTCCAACAAGAACGATTGCGAGTTATACGCTGCATCACGATAAATACATTGTCGTTGATGGAAAGACTGTGCAGACAGGAAGTTTCAACTACAGTGCGGCAGCCGCAAAAAGCAATAGCGAGAATGTGCTCGTTGTGTGGAATCATGCGCAACTGGCGCGACGCTATCTGCAGCATTGGGAGGATCGCTGGGGACAAGCCGATGTGTATCAATCCGTGTATTGATTCGATGATGTGCTTGAGCACGAGGCGTTGTAATTTCAAGCGCGTGAGTATACGTTCAAGCGTGTTTAATAAGCCGCGCGGCCGCTTATGATTTTTGTACTCTCTTAAATCTTTTCTACTACTTAAAGTGAGTATCCGCGCAGAATTTCGAAAGAAGCATTACGACTGCATGGCATTAAAACTATTTTGCTAGCAATACTTTTATTTCCACGTGGAAATTATTGATATTGCATCCTTGTGAATGTGATGTAGAAAAAAAGCGACGTCTAATTCTCAAGGTAAGAATTGTCCTTGTTTAGTCATTGCGCATCGGCAATGCTATAGCGCACAATGCATTGCTTTTTCAAATTTCGCAGTGAAGATTTCACTGTCTTTTCCGCCGTTCGAATCATCAGGGACAACAATGACAACAATGATTTTCTATGAGCGTGCTGTCGCGCTTAATCGCGAGCGTCATCAGAAGCTCAAGCTTCAGTTGAAGGCCAACCATTTTTCTTTCGCTTCGAAGACCAACTCGGTACTGGTCGCCGGTAGCGAATTTGCTGAAGCGTCGCGCGATTATCCGATCGTGTTTGTCGGTAAGGAAGGCGGTCCTTTCACGTTGGCAGCATTGGTCGGTCTCGGTGAAAAAGATAACCTGATGGTCGATGAGAACGGCCATTGGGAAACGAATACGTATATTCCTGCATTTATTCGTCGTTATCCTTTCGTACTCGCCGGTGGCGAAGGTGCGGAATCGTTGACGGTATGCGTGGATGAGGCTTATCCAGGCTTGAACGAAGAGCAAGGGGAAGCTTTGTTCAACGAAGACGGTACCGAAACTGAGTATCTGAAAAAAGTCATCGAGTTTCTCGTGTTGTTCCACAGCGAAATGAAGCGTACTGCGGCATTCGCTGAAAAAATGGCAGAACTTGGCTTGCTGACGTCCAAGGTCGTTACCATCGAACGCGAGGGGTCCAAGCAGACGTTGGAAGGCGCATGGGTCATCGATGAAGCTAAGCTCAACGCGCTTGACGACAAGACCATGCTGGAACTGGTTCGCACCGGTTATCTTGGATGGATCTATGCCCATCTGATGTCGCTGAACAATGTGACGCGTCTGGCGCGCCGCATGGATGTCCGTCGCCTGACTTCAGCCGCTGCTACATCGGCAGTTGCTGCTGATGAAGGTGCAGGTAACGCGGTCGTTCACTAAGCGTTGTCTTCCTGATTAGTAGCGGGGGCGTGGTAAGTCGTCAAGAACGCGCTCCCGTGACGATCGATACCACCGGAGATGTGGCCAACAAAGTCCGCTTCGGTGCGTTTCAATAGTTCTTCCAGTTTTTCTTCCTGCAATCCTAAGTGCGTGCCCAACTGTTTGAGTAGTGGGGTAATGTCGGCTATCCGCAATCCACTTTCATACAGATTCAGATCAAAGGATTTGCGCGAAGTATCCGTGTCGTGCACTTCGACCAGCAACGGCGATCCCCCTTCATTGCGGGCTGTCAGTCTTTGATTGGCAAGTTGCAGAATGGCGTAGGCAATGCGCAGCACTTCTCTATCCGATTGACGATAGAAAGCTGTGAGCACATCGCGCCATGCCTCATCGCCTGATGGTGTTGTCAATCGGGAGTATTGCGACACGCTGCATTGCAGCGGATCTTCGGGATTCCATTTGTAGCCGATATACAGCGGCAGATTTTCTCTCTGTGAAAACTCCAGATAGAGTTTGTAAGTAGCGCTGTTTGAACCTTGCTCAAAGCCGATGTGGAAAAACTGCGCATGCTGCCATTGTGCTTGTATGGTACGCAAAAAATCTTGCGGCGCTTGTAGCGACGTTGCAATGTATTCGACGTCCTGCAAGGCGATTTGAGAGCAGGCGAGGCCAGCAAGAAAACGTTCATCAAGCAATTCGGAAGAACGCATTTTGAAAGAACGTTCGCAGCCATCGAGCGGTAGGGAACGAATGCAAAAATAGAGTCGATTGGCAAGCAAATTTGCTGTTGGGAATTGGCAACATCCTGAAGCATTTCCTTGCGGCACTATTCCAAAAAGCCGGCGATCGTTTGCTACCGCAATCTTGTTTGCAAATTCGGACCACAACGTCCCTGATGCCGTTTCGTAATTCTCGATCCATTCGTGCAGTTTTTTTGCAAGCGCCTTTGCTGTAGCGGGTTCCAGGGCAACGGTGGTCTGCTTTTCACCATCGCCAAACGCCAAACGCAAGCCTTTTTCAGACCAGAGATTGCCCCATCGATCAGCAGAAAAATTTCCTTTTGGAAATGTTAAATCGCCGTTTTTTGAGGCATTAGTTTCCGTAAGGAAAATGTTACTTTTTTCCATTTTCACTTGTTACTTTTGAGACATTTTTTTGCTTGTTTATGGACTTGCAAAGGATGACAATCGTGCCCGTAAGAAAGATGTAAGACGTTCGAAAACGACAGTGAAACATGCAACAGGGAGTGGAGGCGTTGCATCGCATTTTGCACGGTTTTCGATGTTTCAGGTTTGACGTTGTTGCGATGCCAGCGTGGCTGACAAAGCGAAGAGCAAGCTGTTCCTGGTGCCGGTTCCGGTGCTGAAACCGAATCAAAAAAACGATAATGAACACTGTGCCATCACGAGTTTTCGTCGCAGCGCTGTTGGGTGCTGCATGCCTGTCTTCCGCTGGAGCGGAAAGCCTCATGGAAGTGTACGAACTTTCCAAGCAGAACGACCCCAAATATTTGGCGATGCGTGCGGAATACGAAGCAACGAGCTTCGGTGTGAAAGAGGCGCGCGCGGGATTGTTGCCGCAGGTGGCCTACATCTACGGGCGTACGAATACCAACCAAAACATCGTCAGCAGCGAGAACGCCGTGTTTGCGACCGGGACGGCGACGTATCCGACCAACGACCGTACCCTGTCGATCACGCAGCCTGTTTTTCGCCTTGCTGCGTGGCGTAACTGGCAGCAATCCAAGGCTTCCGAAAAGCAGGCCGCGGCTGCCTACGCTGCCGCTGAGCAAGACTTGATCGTGCGTACTGCAACCGCATACATGGCGGTGCTGGCAGCGCAAGATGCGCTGGCGTTTGCCAAGGGCGAGCAGGAGTCGATCAAGCGTCAACTCATGCTTGCGGAAGAAAAATTCAAGAGCGGACAAGCAATCAAGGTCAATCTGTACGATGCCGAAGCACGTAGTGCCTTGAAGCAGTCGGACGTGATTGCTGCGGAAAATGATCTGGCCGACAAGGTGCAAGCATTACGGGAAGTGACTGGCGTGACGATTGCCGAACTGAGGCCATTGCCACGTGACGTGCCGCTGGTAACGCCGGATCCGCAAAATGCTGACGAATGGGTCAATTCCGCACTGGATAAAAATCTGCTGATCGAGGCCCGCAAGCAGGCGGTGGAAGTCGCCAATCGTGAACTCGATAAACGCAAGGCCGGTTACTACCCGACTGTCGATCTGGCGATTTCGCGTAATCAGCGCACGACGGGCGGCAGCTTGTTCGGCGGTGGCAGTAGCGTCAATACCAATGACGTCATGTTCCGCATCAACATTCCTATCTACGAAGGCGGTGCAACGAGTGCACAGACCGGTGCTGCTGCGGCGCGTTATCGTGCGGCCCAACAGGATCTTGAGCGTGATCGCCGGCAGGTGGAGCGTCAGGCACGTGCTGCCTATCAAGGTGTCGTGAGCGGCAAGGTGCGTGTGCAGGCATTGTCCAAGTCCGTCGAGGCATTGGAAGGTGCACGTTCGCTCAAGGAAGAAGGTTACAAGGCGGGCTTGACGACGATTCTTGGCGTTCTTGATGCCGAGCGTGATCTCTATGCGCTGCGTCGCGATGCAGCGCAATCTCGCTATGACTATCAGCTCAACACGCTGCGCCTCAAGCAGGCTGCCGGTACGTTGAGCGAAGAAGATTTGATGAATATCAGCAGGGCGATGCAGTAAGCAGTGTGGCCGAATCCGATGCACAGTCCCTCATGATCAGGGCTGGCATCGGATTTGCAGAGCGATAAAAAGAACAACGAAAACTGGAATTCGATATGGCTTCGAAAAAATTGGCATCCCTGAGAGGGCGTTTAACCGGATCTTCGCGTCGGTCTGGTGCACCACGACCTAGCGCAAAGCGCAAAACGCTGTTCGAAGCACTCGAACAGCGTTTTTTGCTTTCTGCCGAACTGGTTGTGCCGCCGCCACCGGTGCAACAGCCTGTGCTCGAAGCGCCCTTGCTGATCAATGAGCCAGGGCAAATCCAACTTTTCTTGTCGACGCAAACACCGCCACCCGATGCCTCGCTTGGCAATCCGCTCGCAGAAAACAAAACGGCGACACCTGCCGAGGCTGGCCATACCTCGGTTTCGCTTGCCGAGCCCGATACGACGCGTCAGGCGATGCCTGGCATCGGCATCGCGCTGGCCGATTTTGCAGCACACATCGAATCGCTGGCCCCTGCCAAGCAATTGATCATCGTCGATCCTTCGATTCCGCACACGGGAACCTTGCTGGATGGTCTGTTGCAAGCCATGCCAGCGGGCGAACGTAGTCCGGCTGCGGAGCACGACACCCAAAATCCGTCTGGCGAAACCACGCTGGCTGCGCAATTGCAGGTTATCCATCGCGGCGATGTCGATGTGATCGTGCTCGATGCACGTTTCGATGGTGTGGAACAGATCAGCTCCATTCTCGGCGCCTACAAGGATCTGGATGCGATCCAGATTCTGTCGCATGGCAGTAGCGGTTCGCTGCACCTGGGCAGTACGCAACTCGACGGTGGCAACCTCGATCAGTATGAGGATCGTGTTGCGTCGTGGGGCAAGGCCTTGCACGCTGGCGGCGATATCCTGCTGTACGGTTGCGATGTGGCGCAGGGTAGTTACGGTATCAATTTCGTCGATAGCCTGGCGCGCCTGACAGGTGCGGATGTTGCGGCATCGACCGACCGTACCGGTGCGGCCGACCTGGGCGGTAACTGGGCGCTCGAATACGCAACGGGGCAGATCGAGGCCAGTACCTATTCGCTGGATGTGTACGGTTATACGCTGGACATGCTGGTCGGGCAGGATCTCGCGGATGATGTGCTGACGAGCACCAGTCTCGATGTGACGTCTGGCCGTACTGGTGACGACGTCATGGCCGGCAAGACCGGCAACGATACTTATCAATTCGAGAATTTCTTCGGGAATGATGTCGTGACCGAAGAGGTGGCAGGCGGTACCGATACGCTGGACTTCTCGCAAGTAACGCGCGATCTGCATTTCTTTATCAATGCCGATGGCAGCATTGATGTGGTGGACGTGCTTTTGCCGCTCAACAAGGTACACGCAAGCAATGTTGAAAATCTGATTACCGGTTCCGGCACCAACACGTTCTACTTTGTTGGCGATTTCAACGGCTCGGTTACGGGAACGGTGGGCGGCACGACCGTACTCGATTA
Organism: uncultured Oxalicibacterium sp.; assembly: GCF_913776015.1. Lineage (GTDB taxonomy): Bacteria > Pseudomonadota > Gammaproteobacteria > Burkholderiales > Burkholderiaceae_D > Oxalicibacterium. Next base: position 7,477 of record NZ_CAJYMD010000050.1, read on the forward strand.
TTCTGGATATGTGACGTCGACCAATCTCAAGGTCGATCTGGGTGCGCAGAAGGTCAACGACAAGCTGTCGTTCTCGTACATCAACAAGATCATCGGTGCTTCATCGCCGACAGTAACGAATACGCTTGTCAGTGGTACCGGTGACAACGTTTGGGCAATTACGGCTGCTGGCACTGGCAAGCTCAATGAGCTGTCGTTCGAGCGTTTCTCCGTATTGACCGGCAACGCTGCAGGCACCGATACCCTCGATTATTCCGCCTATGGCTCCGCGGTTACTGTTAACCTCGGTACCGGCAGCGCCACCGGCTTTACGTCCATCAGCCTGTTCAACAACATCGTCGGTTCGAACTATGCCGATACGTTGATCGGTGATGCACTCAATAACGTCATCACTGGCGGCCCAGGTGCCGATGCGATTACGGGCGGTGGCGGTATCGATACCGTTGTCGAATTTCGCGATGCGGATTTCGTCCTGACCGATACCAGCTTGACGATCACGGTGGCTGGCGTCAGCGAAACCGATACGCTGACCGGTATCAGCAAGGTTGAACTGCATGGTGGCGACGGCAACAACACGCTTGATGCATCGGCCGTCACGACAATGACGGTGCTGCTCGATGGCGGTGCCGGCAACGATATTCTCAAGGGCGGCGGCGGCGCCAACACGCTGTCGGGTGGTCTGGGCAATGATGAACTTTATGGTGGCAATGGTAGCAATCTGTTCAGCGGCGGTGGCGGTGTCAACAAGATCGTCGGTTCCGGTACGAACAATAGCTTGCTTGAATTGGGTAGCAATCAATTCACATTGACTGATACGTATCTGGACATGGCTGAATCCAGCGTTGTTCAGACGATTCAGCGCACGGGTACGGTCACTGCAGGCACATTCACACTCAAATTCGGCGAGCAGACCACGTCTGCCTTGGCGTTCAATGCAACGGCAGAGCAGGTGCGCTCGGCCTTGGCTTCGCTGAGCAGTATCGGCAATAACGTCACCGTTGTGGCGACCACGGATGGCTGGACCGCCACATTTGGCGGTAAGTTCGCCGGCGTGGATGTAGAAACGCTGGTTGCCGCCGCTGCATTCACCGGTGGTGGTGTGAGTATCTCGCAAACCAAGGTCAGCGAAATACGTCGTTCCACCATCAGCGGTATTCAATATGCGCGACTCGCTGCCGGTATCGGCAACAGCACGCTCGACGGTTCGGGCTTCAGCGGCAATTTGCGACTCGATGGCAATATCGGCGATGACGTTCTGATCGGCGGTTCCGGCAAGAATGAACTGTACGGTGGCGACGGCGACGATACGTTGACGATCAAGACCAATAGTCACGATGTCACTATCGCCGGCGGTGGTGGTGTCGATACGCTGATTGTCACGCGTGATGCCAACATGACGCTGACCAATACGTCGTTGACGGTCGGTAGCGATGTGTTCGCGATTTCGGGTATTGAACGCGCCACGCTGACGGGTGGCGTAAGCGCGAATACGCTGGATGCCTCCACGTTCACGGGTCTGTCCATTGATACGCCGCTGGACTTCCTGAACAACGGCAGCGGTATCTTTGCTGAGAAGGAAACTGAGTTTGGTTTCACGATCACCATGTCAAATGGCACTAAGGTGAACGTCGATGTTTCGAAAGCCTATTCAATAAACGATGTCCTGAAAGCGATCCATACGGCAAATGCGAAGTTGACCGCCGTCTTGAATGCAGCAGGAAAGATTGTTATCACGGATACAGCAGGTGGTAGCAGCGCTTTAGTAGTCGAAAACAATCAGGTTAAGCAACAAGGCGGACAGTCTACCTCAGCAACGGGGCTGGGCCTGATTGGTGGCACGGCAAACGCAACAAGCTATACCGGCCACGCTTTGGTGGGAGGAGGCTACGTCACGCTGGATGGCGGTGCGGGAGATGACACCCTCATTGGATCTGCCGGTAACGATTTCCTGACCGGCGGTACAGGCAAGAACACCATCGATGGCAAAGGCGGCACGGATACGTTGGTCGAACAGCGTGATGCCAACATGACGCTCACGAACGGCAAGCTGACCATCGTTGCCGATACGGATGAAAGTACGCTCACATCGATCGAGAATGCCATTCTCAAAGGTGGTGCCAGCGCCAATATCATCGATGCTTCCGCCTTTGATGTGGGCAATGTGACCTTCTACAGTAACGGTGGCAAAGATGATTTGCGTGGCGGCAAGAAAGTCAACACTTTCTACGTCGACGTTGCCGGCTTGAATGCAGGGGATAAAGTCAAGGTCAGTGCAGGTACGTCTGCAGACAACATTTACATTCTCGGCGCAGGTGACCTGACAAGTGCCGATCTTTCATGGATCGACATGTCAGCCGGCGCGACAACGGCGACTCTGGTTTTCAAGGGCGAGACAGGCACCGTTGGCAGCAATCTCGATACCGCAGGCCAGAATATTGCGTTCGAATACGACAGCTTTACGCTGAATGGCTACACCGTTTCAACGGGAGGTTCACAGGCAGGCAATATCACCATCACTGCGCGCACGATCGATATCGCGAATGGCAAATTGCTTGCGGTCAGTTCGGATACGACTAACGCTAATGGCGATATCCAGCTGGTGGCACAAGACCTGATCAAGGATTTTACCGGTACTGGCTTTGCCAACATCGATATCAATTCCGCCTCGGTCAACATTACCAAGTCTGAAATCAAGGGCGGCAATGTCACGGTAACTGCAAAGGCGATCGCACAGAAGTACGATCTCGAATTTGGTGATTCGTGGTTGGGGCGCAGTTTTGCCAAGGCAGTCAGCAAGTTGCTCGGCGCAATGGAAGGCAATCTTTCCATCATCGCTGGTGTGTCGTTGGCGACTTCGCGCGCGACCATCAACATCGATAAAGATACAGTCATCACGGCCACCAACGATTTCACTGCCTATGCCACGGCGACGGCAGTCGCTGTGCCGAAGACGAATGGATTCGGTCTTGGCGTCGTGGTCGGTATTGCCGATACGACCGCCATTGTCACGGTGGCCGGAACGATCAATGCTACCGGCAACATCACATTGATGTCTTCTGCCGACAATACGTCCGACGTCGTCTCGCAACCCAAGGCAGTCAAGGGCTACGATGTGGCACTTGCTGTCAACGTCGTGAATTCGGAATCAACCGCCCAGGCCACTGGCACGTCGCGCCTTACCAGCGGCGGTGCAATTGCGGTGAAGGCAGAAACCATTGATCGCACGCGTACCCTGTCGGAATCGGTGTCGCCGGAAGATGGCAAGGTCGCCATGGCGTTCGCTGTGGCGGTAGAGAACGGCAGCACCCATGCTTATCTGGATGGTTATGCCAAGGCTACGGGCGATATCGAAGTGGAAGCTGAGGCGACGCAGGAAGAAATCCAGCGTGCCAAGTTCTTCAACATGGTGCCCAATTCCGTCAGCGGTGTGTCTGCTAGTGCAGGCGTGGGTAGTAAATCGACCGGCGACTTGCTGACCGATCTGGAAAAGTCCATCAAGGGTGCTGGCGTCGATAAGGCGAAGGAAACGAAACTCGGGCAGAAAGCGACCGCGCTTGGTGACAAAGCGAAAGACTATGTCATGGGCATCGCAAAGAAAAGCGAGTGGCTCAAGAAGAAAATCGAAGAGCCTGCATCCAACAAGTGGGATATCGGTGCCGGGTTTGCCGTCGCTATCGATATCAATGATGTGCAGGCGCGCATTGGCGATGGTGCCGCGACGCTCGCCGCGGCAGAGGTAGAAGCAGGTGGCGATATTTCGGTCAGTGCACTGGTGGAAAGTCGTCCGAGCGTCAGTGCCAGTTCATCGATTGAAAACGAAGCAACCAAGCCTGAAACCATCGGCACCAACGCCAAGTGGGGTGCTTCGGTATCGATTGCCGTCGGCGTTTATAGCGATACTGCACAGGCCATCATCAATGGCGATGCACAGGTCGATGCCCGAGGCGCATTGAAGGTCGAGGGCAAGACGATCAACCAGATCGATCCCGATTCCTTGTGGGGCGTGAATCTGGTGAAGTCCTTCAACAAGGACAGCACAACGCCTAAATTCCTGAGCACAGATGGTTCCAAGGAGGTTGCTCGCGGAGACAAGGTCGAAGTCAAGCAAGGCCATTCGGCTGGTGGCGACGTCGGCAACTGGTATGAATTTGTCGGTGCCACTCTGCCTGGCGCGATTGATTTGTCCAAGGTCGACTATACCGATACGACGCAATGGCGTGATCTTGGTTCGCCATCCATGGCAATCGGCAAGAATTTCGTTTCGAACGTGGCCGGTTATCTCAACGATAACCTCATGGATAACCTGATCGATACGTGGAGTAATTCGACGGCCGAAGGACAAGTCAGTCCGGGTGCAGGCGCATTGAGTGTTCTGGTACTCGATCATGATGCCGAAGCGAGCATCAAGAATGGCGCGAAGATCAATCAAAAGAGTTCCCAGCGCTCGGGAAATCAGACGATTGAAGTCAATGCGGCCAGCATCGCCAATCTGGTCAGCATCGTTGGCAACCTCAAGACGCCCGGTATTTCGGGCGCAACCGAATTCAAGAACTGGTCCAAGGACGACATCATTTCCAAGCCGGGCGGTGGCGTATCGGCTGAAGGCGGTACGGCAGTCGGCGCGTCGATGGGCTTCTATGTCTTCGATAATGACGTCAAGGCGACCATCGAAGATGGCGTCACGTTGTATGGCGACAATCTTTCCGTCACCGCCAGTAATGATGTGATTTCAGCCGTGTTTGGCGCGTCGGGTAGCAGTGGCGGCGCCAAGGCGGGCAACGGTGTGCTGGTTGCCAATGTCGTGCTTAACGATACCTTGGCGCAGGTTGGTAACAACGCTGCGATTTCTCTGGGTAGCAAGCCCTTGAGCAGCACCGATCCTTCGAGTGCAGTGGCGTACGTGAGCGCGCTTGATCGCACCTATGTCGTGACTGTCGCAGGTGCCGTAGCCACTGGTGAAAACACCGGCGTTGGCATCTCGATTGCCGGCAATGTCATTCAGCGCGATACGCAGGCTGTGATCGGCAGTCTGTTGGGTGCCACGGGCGCAGCAGGCGGTTCGTTCGCTGCCAGCGGCAAGTTGAATGTGCAGGCGCAGAATAGCGGCGTGATTGTCAGTCTGGCCGCCGCAGGCGGTAAAGCTGGCAGCAAGCCGGCGCAGACGCCGGCAGATAGCACGCCAAGCACGCCACCAGTCAACGGCACGGGCGGTACGCAGGGCGCTGATGGCACAGCGCAAAGTCAGGCTGATCTCGAAAGCTGGCAAACCAAGATGCAGGCTGTGCTCAAGGATCTGAACAAGACCAACGAGCAAACCAAGGAAGCGACCGAGGAACCAGCGAAAGCACAAGGCAGCACAGCCGTTTCCGGTGCCGTCACGGTCAATATCGTCTATGACAACACGCGCGCCTATATCAACAAGCTTGGTAGCCTGACGGCGACGGATATCAAGATCGATGCTGGCGACAATACGATGGTAGCGTCGCTGGCGGGTTCGGTCGCGTTTGCCAAAGCGCAGGATGAGAGCCAATCGGCCAAGGCACTGGCGGGTGCATTCGGTATCAATTTCTTTGGCGGCTATACCCAGGCATTCCTCGATTACGTCACCACACTCGACGCCAGCAGCGTGTCAATTGCAGCAGCGCGCACGGGCTGGATCGCCGCGCTCGCAGCCGGCGTCAGTGGTGCGACCGGTAACAGCGGTACGGCGATTGCCGGCTCGGTGTCGGTCAACGTCACCGCCAAGGAAACCCAAGCAAAGTTCGGCCATGTCGGTGGCAGCGTCACTGGTTTGATTTCGGTCGATGCACAGGACGATAACAACATCGTCAGTGTTGCTGGCGCAGCCGCTTATGGCGGCAAGAGCGGTTTTGGTGTGGGTATCGGCGTCAATGTGATGGCCAACAATACCTCGGCGCTGGTGGATTCCGCCGTGATGACCAAGACGGGCGGGTACAAGGTCACATCAGACAGTGACGCGATGATCATCTCGGTCGCCGCTTCGGCAGGTATCGGTAAGGGTGGTACTGGCGGACAAGGTGCCGCAGTCGGTGGCACGATTTCCGTCAACGTGATCGACAATTCGAGCACGGCCAAGATTCTCAATAGCACCTCGCCGACCGGTTCCACTGGTGATATCACGGTATCGGCACGCGACGGCTCGCAGATTTATGCCTTTGCCGGCGGTTTTGCGTTTGGCAAGACCAAGGCGTTTGGTGTGGCTGCCGGCGTCAATGCGATCAGCAACAATACCTTGGCGGCGATCGAGAGTTCGACGCTGTATGGCACCGGCAAGGCCACTATCAGTGCCAAGGAAGAAGCGACGATCATGTCGTTCGCCATTGGTGGCGCGGGGTCGGATAAATCGACGGTAGCTGGCTCGATCGGCATCAATGCGATCATCAACAGTATCGATGCGCATGTAAAAGGTTCATCCTTGTACCTCGCCGGTGCGATTGCCGTGGCGGCACAGGACAAATCCACGCTGGTATCGCTCGCAGGCGCGGTCGGTGTCTCGACTACCGAGAAAGGCGTTGGCGTAGCAATTGGCTGGAACCGTGTCAGCAATGGCATCACCGCCTACATCAATAGCTCGACGGTAAGCAGCACGAATGGTGCTGTCGATGTAACGGCGCGTTCCAACGCGCTGCTGGTCGGCATCGGTGCGGCGGGTGGTGGCGGCAAGTCCACCAGCGGTGCTGGCACCTTGCAGATTAATTCGATCGCAAATCAGATCGATGCGCATATCAACAACGGCTCCAACGTCACCGCCAAGGGCAATGTCAGCGTGATCGCCAGCGAAGCCGCTGCGCTGTATTCGGCAGCGTTGGCAGTGGGCGTGTCGACCGAGGGTTCGGCGATTGGCGCCGTGCTTTCGTATAACTACGTCGGTACCACAGCCAATATGGCTGATCCGAACGCGATTTCTGTCGCCGATGCACCATCCACCAGCGATGCTGACGGCTCGAAGAACGTTAGCGTAACGGGTACTGGTACGGTAACCGCAGCCGGTGTGACGGCCTATATTGACAGCTCTGCTGTTGCCGCAGATGCGTCCGTTATCGTGTTGGCTGGTTTCGACGATCCGAACAAATCGCTGGAATCCAGCCCGCTGCTGGCTGGTATCAAGACCGTCAATCCGTCTACTGTAGTCACCACCACGAACGGCACGATTGGTTTGACTGCGCACGGTTACAAGACCGGCGATGCCGTGGTGTACAACAAAGGTGTTGCCGGTAATACCGCGATCAGCGGCCTGACATCGGGTACGACCTACTACGTGATCGTGGTTGATGCGAACACACTCAAGCTCGCAACCACACAGGAAAATGCACTCGCAAATCAGGGTATTGCGCTTGCCAATGTCGGTACAGGCTCTGATCATAGCCTGACGCCTTACGTTGCGCCAGCCGCTGATCCAGTCGTCAAGACCTTTGACCCTTCGGGCACGGTCGATCTGACGCAAACCACGCGTGACACCTTCCTGTTCACGAACGCGCACGGCTTGAGTACAGGCGATCAGGTCGTCTATAACAATGGTGGCGGCAGCAACATCAGCAACCTGACGTCAGGTTCGACCTATTACGTCATCAAGATCGATGACACCAGCTTCAAACTGGCGACCTCTGCTGCCAATGCCACCGCAGGAACGGCCATTGCGCTAACCTCTGTGGGTTCCGGCAACGAGCACAAGCTCACGCGTGCCGGCACCACGCCACTGGTCCTCACGTTTGCTCCTTCGCAAGCGCTGGATACGACGGCACATGCAAGCGGCAAGATCAATTTCGGCAGCGCGCACGGTTATGTGACCGGCGATGAAATCAAATACACGCATGGCACCGGTACCAACATCGGTGGCCTGGCCGAAAATACGTCGTACTACGTCATCAAGATCGATGACAACACCATCAAGCTTGCGACCAGCAAGGCGAATGCCGTTGCCGGTATCGGCATCGAGCTGACATCGCGGGGCACGGGTACCGGCCATAAGCTGACGCAGGTCGTCGCGGCGGTCACGGCACCTGTGACCAAGACGTTCAATCCGATTACTGCCGTCACGGTATCGACGAATCTGTCCGACACAATTTCCTTCGGTACGGCGCACAACCTCAATACCGGCGATGCGTTTGTGTATCGCAAGGGTGCTGAAGGCAATACGGCCATCGGCGGCCTCGTCGATGGTGAAACCTATTACGTCATCAAGGTCGATGCCACGCATATTCGCGTGGCATCGACGTATGCCGATGCCACCGGTACGACCGCCAAGGTGATTGCGCTGACCGGCAAGGGTACCGGCACCGATCACAGCCTCGTCGTCAAGAAGAGCCAGGTCAATGCAGCAGGCATCGCCGTGGCATTGCCGCAAACAATCGGGTCGCAGATCACGAGTGTCACCATCGCAGGTGCAGGCGGGAAAAATGCATCCGGCGCGGGTGCGGTATCGCTGAACTTCGTACGCATGAACGTATCGGCATATATCTCGAATACCGGGAGCGTCAACGGCACGGCACGTGCCGTGACGGCGGGCTCGGGCGATGTCATCGTCATGGCACGCGATATTTCGCAAGTCAATTCTGGTACGGGCTCGCTCGGCATTTCGGTTGGTAGCGGCACGGCGGTCAATGCATCGATCGGTTTGAACGATGTACGCAACAATGTGACGGCGCAAATCAGCGGTGCCAAGGTTGTGGCCACGGCAGGCGATGTGACGGTGAGTGCGGAAGAATCGGCACGCGTGATTAACGTGGTCATCGGCGGTGCGGCCAGCAGCGAAGGCGGCGCAATCGGCGGGTCGTTGGCGGTCAACATGATTGGCAACAGCGTCAGCGCTGCCATCAAGGCAGGCACGGTTGGTGGCGTGACAACCGCTTCCGACGTGACGGCACAAGGCGATGTGGCCGTGCTGGCAAAGGATACGGCGTCGATTGCTACCCTGGCGGGCAATATCAGCGCTTCGTTCAGCGGCAAATTCGGCGTCGGTTTGGCGCTGGCGGTCAACAGCATTCAGGATTCTGTTTCGGCCCTGATCGACAACTCGTCGGTCAAGACAACGACCGGCAATATCACGGTCGATGCAACGTTTGCCAAACCGACCACGCTGCCTACCGGTCTGGACGTGCAGATCGCCGCAATGGCAGTGAGCGGCGGTGGTGCGCAATCGGTTGCAGGTGCGGGTTCGGTCGCGCTGAACTGGGTACGCAACAGCGTGACGGCCAAGATCGCCAACATCGGCGATGGTAGGCAGGTCAAGGCAGGCGGCAAGCTGAGCGTGCTGGCTTCCGACAATTCAACCATCAATTCGCTGGCAGGTGCGGTGGCAATCTCGGGCATTGGTGCGTCTGGTGGCTCTGGTGCCATTGGCGCGTCGGTCGCCTATAACTATCTAGGTGGCGATCCGAACGACCCGACCACGACCAACAACAACATCGTACGTGCCTCGATCGAAAACGTGACGGGCACGGGCAAGGTAGAAGCCGTTTCGCTGGAAATCGGTTCGCTCTACAACGGTCAGATCAACAACATCACGGTGGCGGGTGCCGCAGCGGGGACGTTCGCGCTGGGTGGTTCGGTATCGATCAATCGCATTCGTAACACCAGCGAAGCATACGTTCTGAACGCGGCTTCGGTCACGACGACGGGGACGGCGGCTGACAGTATCTCGCTGCATGCCAAGGACACGTCGACGATTCGTGTGCTGGCGGGTGGTATCGGCTTGGCAATCGCCAAGGAAGGCGGCGCGGGTATTGCTGCCGGTGTCTCGGTCGCATCCAATGTGGTCGAAAACAAGGTCGGTACGTATATCGACAACGCCAAGGTGACGTCGGCTGGTGGCATCAAACTCGATGCGCGCGAACAAGCGGATATCGAAGCGCTGACGATTGGCGTTGCAGTCGGTGTCAGCACGGGCGGTGGCGGGTTTGCGGGTTCGGGCGCTGGTGCCGGTTCCGGTAACACGGTCAAGAACACGGTATCGAGCGTCATTCGTAACAGTCTTGCGGCGGATAGCAAGGGTGTGGCTGCCAATGGCGGCGCACTGAGCATCACGGCGGCGGATGAGGCAACGATTCTTGCTGGCGCCGGTTCGCTGGCGTTTTCCGGCTCGTTCGGCGGTGGCGGTGTTGGCGGCTCCATCGGCATTTCGGTGGCCGTCAATAAAATTACGGATTCCGTTGAGGCTGCAATCGACAGTGCAACGGTCAGCGCGGCAGGCAATCTGTCGCTGACGGCAACGGAAGATGCAGATATTCGCGCATTGACAGTGGGTGGTGCCGTGGGCGTATCCGGCGGTGGTGGCGGTGCCGGTGTCGGTGCGGCTGGTGCCGGCTCGGGCAATACGATTCGCAATACGGTACTTGCGGCAATTCGTAATGCCAGCTCGGTCACGACGACCAATAGCGGTTCGGTCAGCCTGACCGCAACGGATTCCTCTTTCATCAGCGCCAATGCGGGCGGCCTGGGTATCGGTGTTGCCTTCGGTGGCGGCGGTGCCGGTGTGTCGCTAGGCGTTGCGGCAGCAGACAACAATATCCAGAACAGCGTCAGCGCGTATATCGATAATTCGCTGGTGACGTCGGCTGGCGGCGTGTCGCTGTCTGCTATGCAAACGGCGACGATCGAATCGTTGAGTATCGGTGGTGCCGTGGCAGTGCAGGCTGGCGGCGGCGGTGCTGCAGTGGCAGCTGCAGGTGCCGGTTCCAACAACACGATCAAGAACACGATTGCAGCCTACGTCAACAACAGCCTGGGTAGCACCAAGGGCATACGTGCGTCAGGCGCCATTGCGCTGACAGCCAGCGACGATGCAACCATCACGGCCAATGCCGGTGGTGTGGGCATCGCAATCATGGGCGGTGGTGCAGGTGCGGGCGTATCGATGGGCATTGCGGCAGCAACCAATGTGATCGAAAACACCGTCGATGCCTATTTCGACAAGGCGACGGTTTCCACGACTGCTAATAACATTTCCCTTTCGGCCACCGAAAGTGCATCGATTGCCGCCTTGACACTCGGCGGTGCGATTGCAGGTTCCGGCGGTGGTGCCGCAGGTGTGGGTGTGGGCCTGGCTGGTGCAGGCTCGGGCAATACGGTCAAGAACAAGGCGCGTGCACGTTTCCTGAATGGTAGCGACGTCAAAACCATCACGAGCGGCAACATCGCGTTGACAGCGAGCGACACATCGGAAATTCGCGCCAATGCAGGTGGTGTCGGTATAGCTGTGGGCGGTGCCGGCGCGGCTGGCGTCGGCGTCTCGATGGGCGTGGCATTTGCCAATAACAAAATTACCAATGGCGTTGAGGCCAGTATCGACAGTTCGACCGTTGCTGCGGCAGGGACCTTGTCGTTGTCGGCAACGTCGAATGCCACGATCGAAGCCTTGTCAATCGGCGGTGCAGTCGCGGCTTCGGGCGGTGGTGCTGCGGGCGTATCGGTCGCGGCAGCCGGTTCCGGTTCGTATAACGAGATCTTGAATACGGTGTCGGCTTCCATCAAGAACAGCAATGGCACGAAATCCGTTTCGGCCAGCGGCATCAGCCTCAGTGCCAGCGATAGCTCGACTATTCGTGCTTACGGTGGTGGCCTGGCAGTTGCCGGAAGCGGTGGCGGTGCAGCGGGTGTTGGTGTGTCGCTCGGCATCGCGGCTGCGACCAACAAGATTGGCAATACCATCGATGCAACGATTGACAATGCCGATGTCACATCGACGGCTGGCAATCTGTCCTTGAGCGCTGTATCGGGCGCGACGGTGGAAGCGATCACGGTTGGTGGTGCGATTGCAGGTACCGGCGGTGGTGCCGCGGGTGTTGGTGTCGGTGCGGCGGGTGCGGGTTCGGGCAATGAAATCGCCAATACGGTCAAGGCCGTGGTGCGCAACAATGCTGTCGTCAAAACGGTCACCAGCGGCAATATGTCGCTGTCGGCCAGCGATACGTCGACCATTACTGCCAATGCAGGTGGTGTCGGTATCGCCGCAGCAGGTGGCGGTGCGGCAGGCGTTGGCGTATCGATGGGCGTGGCTGTGGCCGATAACAAGATCAGTAACAGTGTCAGCGCCTATATCGATGGTGCGAGCGCCGATTCGGCCGGCACGCTGGGCTTGTCCGCAACGGGCAATGCCACCATCAAGGCAATTTCCATCGGCGGTGCACTGGCGGGTTCCGGCGGCGGTGCGGCGGGCGTGTCGGTCGCGGCTGCTGGTGCCGGATCGAACAATCAGATCAACAACACGATTGCTGCCTACATCAAGGACAGCAACGGCAGTAAATCGGTTTCCGCACGTGGCCTGAGCCTGACGGCCAGCGATACCTCGACCATCGTCGCAAACGGTGGTGGCATCGGCATTGCCGCTGCGGGCGGCGGTGCAGCAGGTGTAGGCGTAACGGTTGGTATTTCGGCCGCAACCAACAAGATCGGTAATCTTGGTACCGATGGCAATGTGGTGCAGGCCTACATCGATAACTCGGTCGTCAACGTGACGTCGGCCAATCTGAGTTTGAGTGCGACCTCGACAGCCAATATCAAAGCCATGACGATTGGCGGCGCGGTTGCTGTTGGCGGCGGCGGTGCGGCCGGCGTAGGCGTCGGTGCCGCTGGTGCCGGTTCCAGCAACGAGATCAAGAACACGATCAAGGCATCGATCGGTAACAACAGTGTGGTCAAGACGATCACCAGCGGCAACATGAGCCTGACGGCGACGGACAATGCGACCATCAATGCTGATGGCGGCGGTTTGAGTCTGGCGGTTGGTGGTGCTGGTGCTGCGGGTGTTGGCGCTGCATTGGGTGTCGCCGTCTCGATCAACAAAATTGAAAACACAGTCGCTGCGCAGATCGATACGTCGGAAGTACGTTCGGCCGGTTCACTGAGCTTGAGCGCGACCGAGAGTGCCACGATCACGTCCTATAGCGTGGGCGGCGCACTTGCCGTAGGCGGTGGTCTGGTCGGTGTCGGTGTGGCGGGCGCTGGTGCGGATTCACGCAATACGATCAAGAATACGGTCCAGGCCACGATCAACGGCACGATGGGTGGCAGCAAGGAAGTCACCGCTGCTGGCGCCATCTCGTTGAGCGCAACCGATACGTCTTCGATTCTCGCCAATGCGGGCGGTCTGGCCGCAGGTATTGGCGGTGGTGGCGTTGGCGCAAGCGGCGCGGTTGGCGCTGCAGTAGCGATCAACACGATTACGAATACCGTGCAGGCAGCGATTATCGGTTCCAAGGTCACGGCAACGGGCGGCAATATCAGCCTGAGCGCGACGGAAACGGCAACCATCAACGCCACATCTGCCGGTGGTGCGGTGGCCTTGGCTGGCGGTGCGGCCGCCGCTGCAGCAGCAGGTGCTGGCGGTGAAGCGACCACGACGATCAGCAACATTGTCGAGGCGTATATCAGTGGTTCTTCCGACGTCAAAACCGTCACCAGCGGCAACATCAGCCTGACGGCAACCGACACGGCAAATGTGACGGCCGATACGATTGCTGCCGCGGTGTCGATTGCGGGTGGTTTGAGTGCCGGTACGTTCTCGGTTGGCGCGGCTGTCGCGCAAAACACGGTGACCAATCGCGTACGCGCCTATAGCGATGCCTCGACGCTGACCTCAGCGGGCAGTCTGTCGCTGACGGCAAGTTCGACGCCGACCATCAGCGCGAAATCGATTGCCGCTTCGGTGGCTGTCGCTGCTGCGCCGACTGGCGTCGCATTCTCCGGTGCAGGTGCGCAATCCAAGAACACGGTCAACAACACCATCGCCACGTTCATCGCGGGCGCCAGTTCGTCCGCGAAAAGCACGACAAAAGCCGCTGGAGACATTAGTCTTTCGGCATCCGAAACGGCCCGCATTACTGCGCAGATCGGTTCGGCTAGCGTGGCTGGCGGGGTGGTGGGTGGATCGATCGGTGCATCGGTGGCGGACAATAGCGTCACCAGCTCGATCAAGTCCTATGCAGAAAATGCCAATGTCACTTCGACGACAGGTGCCATCAGCCTGAGTACGAGTTCGGATGATCAGGTCAGCACGCTGACGTATGCGACGGCTGTGGCTGCTGCTATCGGCGGTGCCGGAGCAGGCGCGAGCGCAACATCGAGTGTCAATCCGACGCTGGAATCATACGCCGGTAGAGATCGGAAGAGCGTCGTGTAGGG
>NZ_CAJYMD010000051.1 GCF_913776015.1 uncultured Oxalicibacterium sp.
CGTGCTACGACGCATTGGTATTTCGGCCGCACTTTGCAAGAGAGGCATCCCGCCATTCACGTCGACGAAGACAAGATCTTCGTCAAAGACGGTGAGATGTGGTCCTCGGCTGGCGTCTCGGCTTGCATCGATCTTGCGCTCGCATTGGTGGAAACCGATCTCGGCACGGAAATCGCGAAGACGATCGCGCGCCTGATGGTCGTCTATCACCGTCGCACCGGCGGACAATCACAGTTTTCAGCGCTCAGTGAGCTCGCGCCGAGTTCGGATCGCATCAAGGACGCACTGAACTATGCAAAAGAAAATCTGCACAAGGATTTGAGCGTGGAAGACTTGGCCGAACATGTGCATTGGAGCCCGCGCCATTTCAGCCGCGTGTTTCAGATGCAGACCGGCATGGCGCCGGCCAAGGCGATCGAGAAGCTACGCATCGAAGCCGCGCAGGAACTCATCGAACAAGGCCATTCGTCAATCGGACGTATTGCTGCCATGGCCGGTTTCGGTGATGAAGAACGCATGCGCCGCGCCTTTCTGCGGACCTTGGGCCAAGCGCCGAAGGCATTCGTGCATCAGGTGAAATCACGTCACGACAACGTGTACTTGAATTGATCCGGAAACACGGCCGGCCACCAAGGGCCGACGCATCGATGCCATGAAATCAATGGTAGGAAACGTCAATCCTCATCCGGTTCGGCATGCAGCTGTGGAATCGCTGCCGCCATTAGTTGCAGCTTACCTGTGACGACGCCGCGCAAGGTCAGCATGGTGTTCGCCAGTTCCTGCAAATAGTTAGCCGGCCCCTGCAGCAAAATGACTTCCATCATCTTGTCGTGACTCAAATGCACGTGCAGCGAACTGATGACTTCGTGGATATGCTGATATTGAATATCCGCCAGATTCTTCTGTAGCCCGCGTGTCGTGCGGTCGTAGAGCAAGGTCAGCGTGCCCACCATGACTTCATTCCCAAGCTTGCGCTTGTGTTCGACGAGCTGGTAATTGACCATGTCGCCAATCGCTTGCGAACGACTGCCATAGCCACTGCTTTCGACCATGTGATCGAGTTCTTCCAGCAGCGCCGGGGGCAGAGAAACGCTGATCCGACTGACCAGCGCATTCTCTTTTTCGTCGATGGGGGCAGTGCCGACTTTTCTCTTCTTCATGCGTAATGGCGCTTAGAACATATAGCTGTAGCGATCGATCTCCCACTTGCTGACAGACAGGTGGTAGCCTTCCCATTCTTCGGTCTTGTAACGAATGAACTCGTCGCGCAGGCCCTTGCCCAGCACTTTTTCAACCAGGGGATCGGCAGCGAAGGCTGCCACGGCATCTTGCAGCGTGTGCGGCAGAAATTCGATGCCGCGCGCCTGACGTTCTTCATCGCTGATGGCGTACAGATTATCCTCATTCGGCTTGCCCGGATCAAGATTCTCGCGAATGCCTTCGAGACCGGCCGCCAGCACCAAGGTTGCGGCCAGATACGGATTGACTGCACCATCCGCATTGCGCGACTCGCAACGTCCGCCACCTGCGGGCACACGCACCGAGTTGGTCCGATTGTTGGAGCCCCACGAGTTAAATACTGGTGCCCACGAGAAGGTGCTCATCGCACCGCGACGTACTAGGCGCTTGTAGCTGTTGACCGTCGGCGCGAACACGGCACACAGCGCGCGACCATGCCGCAGCACGCCGGCGATGAAGTTGTAACCCAGCGGCGTCAGGCCAATCCCGTTCGGATCATCCTTTGGATCACAGGCAAACAGGTTCTTGCCATTTTCCAGGTCATACAACGACATGTTGAAGTGCGCGCCGTTGCCGGTCTTGTCGGCGAACGGTTTCGGCATCATGGTCGCAAGGAGCCCTTGTTCCCGTGCGAAGTGCTTCGCCATGAAACGGAAGAAGGTGAGGCGATCGCAGGTGGTCAATGCATCGGCGTACTGGAAATCGAATTCGAATTGACCATTCGCATCTTCATGATCGAAGGAATAGAGATCCCAGCCAAGATCGTTGATCGCCGAAGCCACCTTGTCGAGCCACTCGAAACTGTTGGTAAAGCCGCGCACGTCGTAGCAGGGCTTGATCAGCTTGTCTTCCGCATCGGGCACCGAGAGCTTGCCTTGCTCGTCCTGCTTGAGCAGATACACCTCGCACTCGATACCGAGGTTCATGCCGTAGCCCATCTTTGCCGCTTCATCGAGTTGCAGCTGAAGTGCGACGCGCGTGTTGAGCGGATAGGGCTTGCCTTTGAAATGGTTGTCCGACGGGATCCACGCAATCTTCGGTTCCCACGGCAGTTGGATCATGCGGCTGAAATCCGGCATGGAGGTCAACTCATCTTCGTTCGGTGCCTGTCCGAGTCCGTCGAGTGCATAGCCGGTATAGCGTTCCGAGCCCTTGGCCATGTTGCTGATATGGGCGATCGGGACGACCTTGGCTTTGGGGATGCCATGAATGTCGACATACGCGCCGATACAGTATTTGACACCGCGGTCTTCCAGTTCCGACTGCAGCGCGCCGATATCGAGTTTGCTGATATCCAGGGGGGTGATCATGATGGTCCTCTTTTACTAGGTGATGCCGAATCAGGCAGGATGGAAATAGGAGAATTCGAGTGGCGGACTTTCTCGCGTGCCGGTTTGCACCAGTGCCGTGAGGTCTTCTGCCAGCCAGTCAAAAATTTGCTGGCCCTTCTGGGCCGTGGCCACACTGGGTTGTCCGGTGACGCCATTGAGGCTAGTGCGATTGACCGGATGCGCGAACACGCAACCGCAGGTGCGATCGGGGTCGTCGGCTTCGGCCAGCTTGTCGGGGCGCACGCCTTCGGGTGCGATGGCGAGCATCAGCGAGGTTTCTGCATCGTTGGCATGCCAGTCGGCGGCATCGGCACTGTGCGCATCGCGCACGCGTGCCGATAGCGTTGCGGTATTGAGCACTGCCACCATTAGATCGTCATGCTCGGCGCGTAACATCTCCAGCGCGCAGCGCAGCGGTGCTGCATTGGTGACATGCGCATTGACGATGAAAAGACGTCGTACACCGCTGTGATAGGCCCAGTCACCAATCTGCTTGATCAGTTCGATCAGTAATACCGGGGTCAGTGCGATCGTTCCGGGCCAGCGATGGCTATGCCCCAGCGAGCAGCCGTACGGGAAAGTCGGCAGCATGGGCACACCGGTACGCGCCGACACTTCGGCACACAGCTTTTCAGCGATGATGAAGTCCACGCCATTGCCCAGATGCGGCCCATGCTGCTCGGTCGCCCCGACCGGTAGGATCGCGGCCTGGCCACAGGCACTGAGCTTGGCTGGCAATTCCTGCCAAGTGAGGTCTTGCCAGAGGGTGCTGGTTGAGGAGTTCATTCCACACTGTCCTTCACATCTGTCATGCGAAACATGTTTTGCCTGATCAATTCGCTATTGCCATGCGTGGTCTCGTCACCCTCGTCAATCGGCGGATGAATCAGATCGTCGAGACGCTTTTTGGTCGCGATGAATTCAGGACTGGTGAATTGCTCAGAGGAGCGTGGGCGCGGTACCGGCACTTCGATGATTTCCGCGACTTCGCCCGGATGCGGCTTGAGTACCAGAATGCGATCTGCCAGATAGATGGCCTCATCCAGATCGTGCGTAATGAACAGAATGGTGATGTCGATGTTGCGCCAGATGTCGAGCAGGTGGCTCTGCATCTTGCAGCGCGTCTGCGCGTCGAGGGCACCGAATGGCTCATCCATCAGCAGGATGCGCGGCTGGTTCACTAGCGCACGAGCGATCGCGACACGCTGACGCATGCCGCCAGACAATTGATGCGGATAGCTATCGGCAAATTTCGTGAGGCCGACCAGATCGAGCCATTGACGTGCATCGCGCTCGGCGGCATCGAAGCCATGCCCGCTCATGCTGGGCCCAAACATCACGTTCTTCTTGACCGTCAGCCACGGGAAGAGCGAGTAACCCTGAAATACCATGCCGCGATCACGGCCCGGACCATCGACCGGTTTGCCGTCGAGCAGCACGTCGCCAGAGGTCTGCTTTTCCAATCCTGCCAGCGTGCGGATCAGTGTTGACTTGCCGCAGCCAGATGCACCGATCACACAGACGAACTCGCGTCGATGCACCTGAAAGTTGATGTTGCGAAGTGCTTCCGTCTCGCCCTGCGGCGACACGTAACGCTTGTGCAGATTCTTGACTTCTAGAATTACCTCGCGCTGCTTGATACGCGCAAAGCGCTCTCGTACTGCATCCGACTGATCCAGATAACTGTGGTCAAAGGGTTTCATCGCATCGCTCCTCGATCTTTCTCACGCACGCTTCTGGTTTTGATCCCAGGCGAAGAATTTGCGGCCGAGCTTTTCCAGCAGCAGATCGCTACCGAAACCGATCACGCCGATGATGATGATGGCGGCATAGACGTTTTCGAAATGCTGGTACCGCGCCTGCTGCGTAATGAAGAACGTGATGCCGGAACTGGTACCGATCAGCTCGGCAACAATCAGATAGGTCCACGCCCAGCCAAGCAGGATGCGCAAGTCGCGATAGAGGTCGGGCAGGATGCCAGGCAGCATGACTTTGGTAATCAGTTGCACACCTTTCGTCCCCAGCGTACGTGCCGCTTCGATGATGGTCTTGTCGAGCTTGCGCGTGGTATTGGCAACAATCAGCACTTGCTGGAAGAACGTCCCGATGAAGATGATCGCAATCTTGGGGCCGTCATAGATACCCAATACGGCCACCGCCAGTGCGCCGAATGCCGGTGCAGGCAGGTAACGAAAGAACTCGATGAATGGCTCGCTCAAGCGACCGAACAAGGTATAGGTACCGGCCAGGATGCCCAACGGCACACCGACCAGAGAGGAGAGGAAAAATCCCCAGAAAATGATCTTGATGCTGTGCCACAGACTTTCATGCAACCACGGCGCACCGCGTTGCGCGGGAGGAGTCGTGAAGCCTGTATAGAGCGCCTTGGCAACTTCATGCGGTGCTGGCAGATAAATCGGATTGGCCGGCGTGCCAACGGGCAAGGCGAGATGGCCGCTTTGCATGGCCTCGACTTGTGTCGCAAATTCTTCCCGATCGACCAGCATGCCTGGCGCAAAGTAATCGACACCACCGGCCTCTTCGACCAGCACCTTGGGGTGCCAGACGAAGGGCAGATAGCTGACGGCGCACCAGAGCAGGATCGGCAGCACGAACGACGCAATCGTCAGTACCTTGCGACCATGCGGTTGCTGCAGCAGATGAACGGATTGTTTGAAAAACGTGCGCATGCGTGTTCCTGTCCGGTTCCTCGAGATGACGGCTTACTTGCCCAGCGTGATGGCAGGATCGAGGTAGGAATCGATGTTCTCGGGCTTTGCATACACCTTGTTTGCCACGTTGAACGCGTCAACGATCTTGGTGGAGCCGTAGATGGACTTGAACCCGTCGCCCTTGACGTAGATCTTGCGACTTTCTTCCAGCGTCAGGAAGTTGGAACCGTTCACCATCTTCTGGTATTCGGCAGCAGAAACACCGCAACGCGCTGCCATGATCTTCACGGCATCGGCACTGGTTTTCGGATCCTTGATGTAGGCGACGATCTTGTCCCAGACTTTGGTGACCTTGATCCAGTCGGCCTTGCGCGCCTTGGCGCTGGCGGGATTGACAGCCAGTACGTCATAAATCAGACCCGGCTCATCTGCGGAGGTATAGATCGGCTTGGAACCCGGCACTGCCTTCATGGCTTCCCCGGCCACCGGCTGCCACACGCCGATGGCGGCAATGTCAGGCGCGGCGAAGACTTGCGGCAACTCGTTGGTCTTGGCATTGACCAGCGTCACGTCGCTTTCCTTGAGGCCGGCTTTTTTCAAGGCATTGAGTAGCAGCAGATGATCGACGAGACCGACTTCAACCGCGACCTTCTTGCCCTTGAGATCCTTGATCGACCTGATGCCCGGTTTGGCCAGGATCATGTCGTTGCCGTTTGAGTAATCGTTGATCAGCACCATCACGCTTTTTGCGCCGCCCGAACCGGTTACCAGCGCATCGCCGTTGGTCATGCTGACGGCATCAATTTTTCCTGCGGTGAAGGCATCCATGGACGCCGAGTAATCGAACCACTCCAGTTTCACATCCACGCCGGCTTCCTGGAACCAGCCTTTTTCCTGCGCGATATGCCAGGCCGCCCATGCGGGATAATCGCTATAGCCGATCTTGAGTGATTGCGCTGCGTGCGCACTGACTGCGGTCACCGCCAGCATGGCTGGCAGGAGAATCTTTTGCAGCATCCGCTGCAAGGATGAACCAATGGTATCGAGCTTCACGGCATACTCCTTCTAAGGTTGAAAGTATTACGATTGTCTTTTTTCGTAATACTTTCAACCATTTAGCAGATTGCATGCCATGCGCCACTAATAATGTAAGCTCATGATTTTATTGGAATTAATTTAATTAACGCTTCTCTAACGCGTCCGTATTCGGTGCGCAGCATGATATTTCGCACCACGTTTGTTCAAATGACTGGTCCGTCTTCGTGCGCCCATCCACGTTGCACCGATTCGGATTCGATCTCGAATCAGCGAGAGAGCAAACATCGCCTGTCGAACAAGCGCCTATGTGAGGCGTACTCGATCTGCTTTATTGATGGCAAAGATCAATGCACGTTTAAGCAGGCCTTTGCTTCTCAGCAAAATGGGGAGATACCACATGCTCACGCGTTACCCCTCCACTCATCAACTCACAAGCGAAACGGCAAAACAAAAAAGCCTCAGAGCGAGGCTTTTTTTCAGATGCATTAAGAGATGATCAGTGTCGTATCTTCATCGACTCACCAATCCTGTCACTCCAGAAGTCAAATTCCGAATGGGCGTAAGCACGCTCGGTATAGTCGTGCCGTTTGCGGCATCGTTATTCACATTCACGCCTACAAGAACGTCAACAGTCGCTCCCACTGACGCACCCACTCCGCCAATACCATTCATGCCACCGCCGGCCAAACCACCCACGGTATTGGTCAAGCCGGAAATCAGATTCGATCCGCCCGTGCCCTGACGGTCATGCAGAATGACACCTGCCGAGGAGACAGTCTGTCCCGCAGAACTGACAACTGTTCCCAATCCAGTACCGAGTTCTGAACCACCAGTTAACGATTGGCCTACGCTATCGAGGCCACCACCGACACGACCGAGCATGCCATCAACCGGCTCGTCCAGCCCCGTCGCATTGCCCACCTGTTGCGTCAGGGTGGTTGCTCGAGCGGTCAACGGCGTAATGACGTTACTGCCAGTCTGGGTGACTTGCTCCACCGGCCCGGACGACAACGCATTCGTCAGCGTAGGAGACGCATTACTCACACCGACTCCCACCTGATTCACAAGCCCGCCAACCGGCTGCGTGACAGGTGCCAATGGGGATAACGGGCCACCGCCCGTGTTGGCAACGAGCGTCCCGGTATCCTGCGTGGTTTGGCCGACGCGCTCGACGACATTGCCGGTATTGGCGACCGTTACGCCAAGCGGATTCTGTACGTTGCCAATTTGGCCCAATCCATCCGAGACGCCCTGACCTAGTGTCTGCACAACACCATCCGTATCATCGACAACGCGAGCGAGGTCAGACTGCGTTTGGGCAGGCACGATACCCACATTGGCGTTCTCCACTGTCGCACCCAGTGCGGAAATCGCGCCACCTGTGGCGGTCACGAGATTACCGGCATTGCCCGCAACTTGCCCCATGGGCGAAACGGGGCTACTGACGTTATCGATGGCTGAGTTACCGCCACCAGAGCCATCGGCACCGCCGCCACTATTTCCGCCAACAGATCCATTCGAGCCACCTAAACTTGCACTCGTCGAACCGCTACCACTTGCACAGCCAGTTAGCGCCGCCACCAACACAAGCGTAGATAGCGGGATGAAACCAAAAGGGGAAGTCGTCTTCATCATGATCTCCTGTTATCGATATGGAAGAGCGGCGGGATGCGTGCGGCTATGCGCCCACCGTCTCAATATAGTTTTCTGATCGACAGGATGAAAAGACAGACGATGGTGCAAATTGACGTAGGAAAAACTATTCTTTCCTGCGTGCAAAACATGAGGGAGGGTAGAGAGAGGAATCAAACACCCTGCACTGAACAGCCACGGTCAGTGCAGGATGAACACGTCTTAAACGACGCGCACCATGAATTTTGGAATCGCAAAATAGTTGTAGCCACCTTTGTTGAATGGCACATTGACGGGCTGCGCATTGCCTAGTCGATCTGTGGTGCGGGTTTCAATCACGTAATCGCCGGGAGCCGGTGAAAACGGCAAAGCAAAGCGCACCCATGTATAGCGATTGACTTGTGGATCGATGATGCGCGCTTGCTGCCAAGCACCGCCATTTACGCGCACGTCGACGCGACGCACACCCGCGTTCGGTGCCCAGGCGTAGCCGCGCAGGATTTGCGGCCCGGCCTTGAGAATCGGACGCTCGCCGCGATCAAGCGGATAGTTGGATGGCATATCAGGCTGACGATTCAGCATCAGCGGCAAGGCCAATGTAGAGCGACCTTCCTGCCACGTCACGGGAATGCCGAGAATCTGATCTGGACGGACAAAGCGGAATTCATCGTTCGGCGACGGCTTCGGCGGCGGATATGCCGGCCCCATCATCGTGTGATCGTAGGTGTTGAGGCGCACCCAGAAATCGTGCGACGCAATCTTGATTTCAGTCAGCCACTTGGTCGATGCACCGCCGCACCAACCGGGGACCAGTGCACGCACCGGCGCCCCATGATCCGGTGGCAAGGGCATGCCATTCATCTTGAACGCGAGGCCAATTTCATCCGGCCGCTCCAGCACATCCTGAATCGACATCGGCCGCCCCGTATCCGACTCTGTATTCGGCGCCTTACCATCCACGCCCGACCAGAACAGCACCGCCTTCGCATTCTTCTTGAGCCCGACCAGATCGAGGATGTAACTCATCGGTACGTATTCCCACTCGGCCTGCCCGACACCACCCAAGCCCCAACCATTACCCGTCACACGCTCCGGCTCATTCAGAAAGCCCTCCTGCTCCCAGAACAGCGAACGTCCGTTGCCCGTACACTGCATCACACTGATGATCGAGCGCGATGGCATCTTGAGCAGATCGTCATAGGTGATCGTCATCTCACGCTCAACGCCATCGCCATGAATCTTCAATTGCCAGTAACGTGGATCGACACGCTTATCAAGTTCAGGGCGCGGCGTCGGAAAGGCATTGCGAATGTAAAACTGCGACACCGGCGTGATATAGGTATCAAAATTCCACCAAGCGCCACCTTGGTTCGTCTTGTTCAAGTCCGTCAGCAAACCAACATCCTTGACGAACGAAGGATGAAACCGACTTGCTCCACGCCCAGCCTCGCCAATCGTCAAACGTGCGGCCGGCAAAGACTGCGCAGCGTTTTGCGCCAAGGCAGGAAAGCTTGAAGTTGCGCCTACCGCCAGCGCCGTCATGAAGAAACGACGGCGACCGGTATTTAATTGCAGTTCTTTTTGTGCAGACTGGATCAGATGCGCGAACTCATCGGGACGGGACATGCAGCCTCCTTCGGAATGAATGAAGCGATGACCTTATCATTTCTCGCCTGCGGGACCTAGACGGCGTTACGACAAATCAACCGTCGATGTTTTGCACGCGCGGCAAAGTCAACCGAAACACATTGCCGCCCGAAGGTGGGCAGAGCAACTGCAAGGTACCGCCATGCTGTTCTGCAAACCGTCTGGCCAAGGCCAACCCGAGTCCTGTGCCAACACGGCTGGCGCTGGCACGACCACGATAGTAGCGCTCAAAGATCAGCACGCGCTCGTCTTCGGCAATGGCTAGGCCATCGTCGTGCACGTCAATCGTCCATCCGTCGATATCGGCTTGCGCAGAGAGTAGGACAGTGCTTCCCGGAGGGCTGTACTTGACTGCGTTATCGACAAGTGTGCGCAAGGTCAGACGCAAGCCATAGGGATCAGCCCACAAGTGCAGATCCGGCGCAACCTGCATCTGCAGGGTATGGTGATCGCTGAGTGTGAACGCTGCTTCGATCGTATCGGCAAACAATGGTGCGACCGCCACTTCCTGCGGGACCATCGGCTGCGACAGCTGGGCGAACCGTTCATCGCTGAGATAGTCGTTGAATAAGGACGACAGACGCTTGGTCGCCTGGCGAATCTTCTGTACGCGAAGTTGATGCTTGTCGCTGGCAACCGCCGCATCGCGTTGCAGATTCTGCGCCGACGCGTCAATCACTGCGAGCGGGGTGCGTAATTCATGCGACACGGTCGCAATGAAATGACGCTGTTCCTGCTGCACGGCGTGCGCGTGATTGAGCGCGCTCTCTGCGCTCTGCTTGGCTTCTTTCAATGCACGCGTACGTTCATCGACAAGCTTTTCCAGTTCGCGTTCGGAACGATGCGACAAACGCAGCATTTCACGCTGCGCGGTCTCCTGTGCCAGGCGCATCGTGTAATAGCGGCGACTGATGGCGTAGAAAACGATCAGGAAGAACGTCATCGAACTGATGTACATGATGTTGTTCGTGAGCCAGTTCGGTGCCAGCACATGGTAGGACGACGCAGCCGAATACAGATACGACATCACCAGCAAGAAACCGCCGCCCACAAAGGTGAGGCGTATTTCGTTTTCACTACGCATGGCTGGGCCCGATAGAAACAGCACGCCCAATGGCAGAATCACAAAGATGACCGTGAGATTGAAGAAGTAGAGTGCGTACCGATGATAACCGGCCAGCGAGGCACACATCGTCACGGCACAGAGCGCCCAGATGCCAAGCAGGCCATGTCGTGTCAGTCGCGGGCGCGTACGATGCAAACCCACAAAGACGACAAAGAACTGCACGGCAGCACCAATCATCATCACGAAGGACAACGCATAGAACTGCACGATCACCCGTCCGCTTTCAGGCATGACATATTGCTGCCACAAACCCGTCGAGATAAGCGTAATGAAGATGCAGGCCGTGACATAGAGCGCGAAACAGAGATATACCTTGTCACGCATGACGCGCTCGAACCACAGACTCGCCAGCACGAGCAACGCATACATGCCAATGTAGAGACCAAAACCCAGTTGCTCTGTCCCACTCGCCGCCAGAAAAGCCATTGGCTCCCAGACCGTTAGTCTGGCCGTGCGCCACATGCCACTGTCCACGCGCAGGTAATACTGCCGCGTTTCCCCTGCGGGTAGATCAAGCTGGAAGATCGCGTGCCGATACGTAATGCCGCGCTGACTGAACGGCAACAACGATCCTGCTGCATGCTGCGTCACGTTGCCGTCAGGCTGCAAACTGTATAACGTGACGTGCTCCAGAATCGCCGGTTCGACCTCCAGCCAATAGGCGTGTGGATCCGTGCGCGTGCCACGCAGGCTGAAGCGTATCCAGACCGCCGCATCCACCGCGTCGCGCTGCACCTGATCAGCAACCGGCGCAAACGTCGCGTCAGCGGCGCGAATGTCAGCCAACGTCATCGCATGACTACGATCCACCAATTGTGCGAGCTGGCCCCGCAGATCAAGCTTGGGTTGATCGACGATGGTCACGGCATGGGCGAAGCCATGAACCATCGCAGTCAAATACAGCAGCAAGAGCAAGGCAATCGATTTGCATAGCGTGGGAAAGCGCATCATCGTGAGTGTGTGCGGTCAGACCACATCGATCTCGGACGTGAAGGTGAAGCCCTTGCCATGATCAGTACGGATCGGCAATTCGGCTCCCGTCGCCTTCAACCAGCGGCGTCGCAGCCGACTCACCAGTTGGTCGAGCCGACGGTCATCAAACTCCAGCCAGGCAACACCGAATGCGGCAGCAATCGCACGACGCGTCACCACTTCTCCAGCGTGTTGCGCCAGGATTTGCAGCAAGTTCGTTTCCATGTCGTTGAGCACTTCGCAATGCTGGTTCGGCGCTGTCAGATGGCGCTCGACCAGATGCAGCCGCCACTTCGATGCGACACGCCGCTGCAACGATTGCAGATGCGCGAGCAGTTCATCGAAACTCACGGGCTTGACGAGGTAAGCATCGGAACTGTCGCGCAGACTCGCAAGCTTGATATGCACGGCACTCTGCGCAGTGAGCATGATGATGCCGCACTGTGGGCGTTGCTCGCGCAAGTCCGCTGCGATGGCAAGCCCGTCACCATCGGGCAAACCGACATCAATCACAGCGATATCGAACGCGAACAATAGAGATTGAAACTCCTCCGTGGTTGATGCCTCAAGCACGCGATAGCCTTCGCCTTGAAGGAAATCGGCGATCTCTTCACGCAAATCCAGTTCATCTTCCAGCAGGAGTACGGTTGTCATGTTTCTTCTAGCGAATGGGGCATATGGCCGAAAATTTCCAAGAAGAAATTGTCGAAGAAAGCCTGTCGCTAATTCTGACCAATCCTGACAGCGCCCCTATTACCAGCGCTTCTCTACACCCGCAAACACGGCACGCACTTGCCCTGGACGGAATACAGCGGTCGACGTTGATGCGGCACTGGCATTGACCAGAATATCGGCAGTTGAGGCATAGTGCTTGTCGCCCAGATTGCGCGCGTCCACAAAGAAACGATAACCAGTTTTGGTGAGATAGCCTGCCTGCAGATGCAAGACGCCGTAGCCCGGCGCCTTGAGTGTGTTGGCTTGGTCAGCGTACCAGTTGGAGCCCAACTCCATCCTCGGACCAATATAGAAACCATCTACATGACGATAGGTGAAACCGGCCTGCAATACGTGATCGGGAATACCGGGCAACTTATTGTCCCCGTAAGTAGTATGGCCATCGAAGCGGAAGTGATTCCACGTATAGGCCAGATTCCAATCTAGGCTTCCTTGCAGGGATGGCAAAGCCTGATTCCCGTGCAGGCCAAGCTCCAGTCCACTGTGCTCGGTATCGGAAGACGAATTGATGTTAATCGGCGGCAGTACCGGCGAAATTGCGTTGGCAACGACAAGCAGCTCCCTGCTGACGCGACTGCGATAGAGCGCCACATCCCATCCCATCTTTTGATCGCCGCCGCGCATGCCGACTTCAAAAGTCGTCGCACGTTGCGCATCAAGCGTGGTGGGTTGTGCCGGTGGTAGCTTGGTAAAGAACGTCAGGCTGGCTGGTGTTTCGTGGCTACGGCTGAGGTTGGCATAAAGCTGTGTGCGTCGCGCTTCGTCCAGATCCCAGATCAAGCCGAGCTTGGGATCGAATGACTCATAGGTTCGTGATGCTGATCCGTTTGGATATTGCGTCAACAATGCCGGTGTCTGATTCTCCGTACGTCGTTGATCACGACGCCATTGCGCTCCCGTGACCAATGCCCAGCGGTCGGCAAATTGATAAGTGTTCTCGGCGAAAAGCGCAACCGTTGAACGTCGATCTTTCACTGCTCCTGTCGTGCCTGGCATGGTGAATGGCGGAGGTGCCGGCAAGAGACGGTTATCGCCGTTACCGCGCGCACCGTTCACGCCCCAGACGAAGCGGTTACCCGCAGCACCGAAGTTGGGGATTTCGTGCCGCAAAGAGAAACCATAATCGACCGCATCGTATAACGCGCGCGCGGCGGGCGTCGGTGAATCGAATTTCGTTCCGGTGTGGAATATACCCGCCGACAATCGTTGATCGCCCAGATCCAGTTCATGCTGATAGGCGACATGCCAGCGCGGCGAGGTATGAATTGAGGCATTTGCCCGTCGATTATTGGCGTTCGCCGCACTCGGATCACGCTGAAGTTGATCCAGCGTGATCGTGCCCGGCAATCCACCCGTGTACCGCTCTTCCGTCAGATGAAAACGACCGCGCGAGGTCGCACTGAATTGATAACCGAGATTGGCGTACAAGCGCGACGAACGCTCCGCCGCGTTCTGACGAAAGGTGTCGTTCTCATAATGCGTGAGCGACACATATGCATCCAAACCCTGCTCCCAAACCTTGCCACCTTTAAGCTGTGCACGCCTGAAGCCATCCGAACCAAGCTCAAAACGCGCCGTCGGGGTACCATCATTGCGAGCCGTTGGCGAAATGAGATTGATCGCACCACCCAAGGCAGAGATACCATACGCCAGCGAAGCCGCACCGCGATAGACCTCAATACGCTGCGCCGTCATGGTGTCTGCAGCAATCGCTTCGTTCATGTCGTCCAGTCGTCCAAGCGGCAGACCATCCCGCAACAAGCGTATCCCGCGAATACTGGTACTAGAAATGCCCGATCCACGCATACTGATACGCGCAGCCTCTTGGCCCGAAGGACGCTGTACATACACGCCAGGCATCCCACTCAGCGCATCTGCTAACCCAATCGATGCACGCTCGCGGTATTCGTCGCCTTCACGCAAAGACACATGACCAGGAATATGCCGCAGTGCCTCCTTCGCACGTAGGGTTTCTTCGGACATAGCTTGCACATCAATCGGCGAAAGCGTTTGAGAGACAGGATCGCTTTCATAGGCGAAAGCGGAGCAGGGTAAAACGAGCAGAGCGAGAGAGGGAATGAAAGAGCGCATTGCGAAAAGATGAACGTACATGAAAAAACCCCCGCTTAACGGAGGCTTTGGGGATATCGGATGCCATGGTTAATGCAAGTAACAGCATGGATTTATAACGGCCTTTGCATTTTCTATGCAAGCACTATGTCTGCGCTGTACCAAAGTAGACGCAAAAGCAGCGGAATATTCAACGCTGAACAACAGCGTCTGGGCAAATTTGTATCAAAAAATCATATTCATGAGATTGCCATTGAAATATGTCGCTCTTATGATTTGCCCTCCAAAACCAAGGGAGAATAAAAACATGTTTAAAAAGCTACTGCTTATCGCGATGACATCGCTGCTCTTCACGGGCTGCGCATCCGTCCAGATGGAAAGCAAGGAAGCATCGCAAAAAGCAAAAGAGTTCAATAAACCGTCTGAAGGCAATGCAGGCCTCTATATCTATCGCGATAGCTTCGTCGGCAAAGCATTAAAAAAAGATGTGTGGGTGGACGACAAATGCATCGGCGAAACCGCGCCTGACGTTTTCTTCCGCACGGAAGTGGCCGGCAATAAGGAACACAAAATTTCGACGGAATCCGAATTCTCGCCGAATAACCTTTCACTATTTACCGAGGCTGGCCGTAATTACTTTATTCGCCAGTACATCAAGCTCGGTGTGTTTGTTGGTGGGGCTGGTTTAGAGTTGATGGATGAAAGCGAAGGCAAGGCAGCGGTAGCGAAACTGGAGATGGCGATGCCTGGCACTTGCAGCGATATGCCCGCTGCAAAAAAATAACTTAATTAGAAAGGGCTGAATGCAACGGCCCTTTTTTATTTGTTATTGGTTAACCGAAAATTATTATTTTCATTCGGATACACGCCCCTCATAGGCTTTTTGAATAAGAGGCTTAATGAGTTCAAAGTCACTAGCATTGGAAAGCGAAAGTTCTAGATCACCGGTTCCCCAATGCCCACTCCCACGAACATTTCTTCCGTTGCTTGGTAGCGTGCCAATTAAATCAGGATTTAAATGGAGATAAAGCAAAAGTCTGTTTTTTTGTAAGACAATTGTCGCAAAATTTTTGATGCGTTTAAAAGCTGCATATAATTTCAGCTCTTTATGTTGTACATCATCACCTAGCGACTGTATGTACTCTTCAACAGAAGTAAGTAACTGGCGCAAATTAGGCGCGAGGTCATCAACCCACTCTGTGTAGGTTTTATCTCCTTGTTTAGCGCGGCCTAAGAGAGTCGCATCGCTCTCTATTTTTTGCCCTTTTGTATAGATGATTGGTGTCGTACTAAACGCATTTGCCTGCTCTAGCAGCAACAACTCATCACCAAATAATCTGTAACGAATTAATTCAATGTTTCGTCTAATTTGTTGAACAGCATGAGCATCATATTTCGTGAAATCCGCTGCGATACAAATCAATCGAGGTGCAGTCCAATCGATATTCTCTGCCACTTCTATGCCTAGTTTACGCATAACTATCCGCTCAAACTCTGCTTGATGGTCCATCAGCCAATCTAGATAAAACAATCCTTGATTGATAACGTTCTCGCCTACAGAGCGTTTGTACTCAAGGATTACCGGGCAATCGTTCTCATCTAGTCCGAGCGAATCTATGCGACCGCTATGCGTTTTACCTGTTGCGTACTCAGTTGCCAAAAACCGAATGCCAAGCAATGGCTCTAAATTGTTTTCGATCAAAGTCTGTAAAGGCTTTTCCAAATCCGATGCATCACCTTGCAGCTCCGTTGCTGTGCCGCCATTCAATTTAAAGAGTTTTATGTCGCTCATATGTACGTTGGTGTGTGTTAAGCGAAATCGTTAAGGCAATAAGGGCAATCCCAATTCCTTCAGAAAAGCATTGTGCTTATCCTTGGCCTTTTTAATATCGCCCTCGATTTTCGTCAATTCACCATGTATCGCCGATAGATCAATTTCCTTTTCCGCAACCGAGGTACTGACATAACGCGAGATATTCAGATTGAAATCGTTTTTCTCGATCTCTGCCATGCTCACCCGGCGCGAATAGCGTGCTTCTTCCTTACGGAACTGATATGTATCAACGATGCGCGCGATGTGATCATCGCTGAGCTGGTTTTGGCGCTTACCTTTGTCGAAGTGCTCAGCAGCATTGATAAAAAGCACGTCATCCGGCTTCTTGCACTTTTTCAGCACAAGAATGCAAACGGGGATGCCGGTCGAATAGAAGAGGTTCGCAGGTAGCCCGATCACCGTGTCTATATGGCTGTCCTTGAGCAACTTGGTACGGATACGTTCCTCTGCTCCACCACGGAACAGCACACCATGCGGCAGGATAATGGCCATCACGCCATCGTCCTTCAGGTAGTGCAGCCCATGCAGCAGGAAAGCGAAGTCCGCAGCGCTCTTGGGTGCTACGCCATGGTTCTTGAAACGCATGTCTTCGCTAATGCTATCGCTCGGGTCCCAGCGGTAGCTGAAGGGTGGATTCGCTACCACCGCATCAAACTGCGGCTTCTTGGCCGGGTTGGTTTCGCGAAGGAAATCCCAAGCGTTGGTGAGCGTATCGCCGTGGTAAATCTCAAACTCGGTGTCTTTTACCCCGTGCAACAGCATGTTCATGCGCGCCAAGTTGTAGGTGGTGATGTTGTATTCCTGCCCGTAGATCTTCCCAATATTACCGCCCGCATCTTTCATGCGGTGGCGAATGTTAAGCAGCAACGAACCCGAACCGCACGCGAAGTCAAATACGCTTTCCAGCTTTTTGCGTGCACCTTCCTTCGGCTCCTGGCTGTCGAGCGTCACGATTGCGGAAAGGATGTCGGAGACTCTTTGAGGGGTGTAGAACTCGCCCGCCTTCTTGCCCGACCCCGCCGCAAACTGACCGATCAAGTATTCATAGGCATTGCCTAGTGTGTCTGTATTAGTTGAAAATAACGACATGCCGCGCGCCAGTTCTGAGATGATCGAGCACAGTTTGTCATTTCGCTCCGAGTGCTTGCGGCCCAGTTTTTCGGACGTGAGATTGATCTCCGAAAACAGACCGTGGAAGTTGCTCTGGAAGGATTCTTCTTCGATGTACCTGAAACCCTTCTGTAGCGTGCCGAGCAGTTTGTCACTTTGTGTCTTAGCCAAATAAACGACGCTACCCCATAGAAAATGCGGTTCGATCACGTAGTGCACCTTGCGGCGCATCTGTTTTTCGAATTCGACGATATCGTTCGGATTCGCGTCATACCACAATGCCAGAGGTGGCCTCGTTTCTCCATCCTCCGACTTCGGGTAATCCGCGCCCAGCTCTTTCTTCGCCGCCTGCTCGTAGTTGTCCGAGAGATAGCGTAGAAAGAGGAAGGACAACATGTAATCGCGGAAATCGTCCGCACCCATGGCGCCGCGTAATTGGTCGGCTATGGCCCACAGCGTTTTTCCTAGTTGCTTCTGATCTTGTTCGGTCATAGTTTTGGCCGTTTCCTATGCATGCTTTGTAGTGCCTTGAGTTCGCTCATCGTGTTCCACCAAAGAGTGCCGGGCTGAAAGGATGAGTACTGATGAATTGTCTTAGCGCTCTAATAAGATGCTCCTTGTTCTCCGGCAGCATTTCCCTGGGTTCATATAGCGAATAGTCGCCGTGACTCATGAGGTCAATCACTCGCTTGTATCCGGTCTGGTTGGGGTCGTCGGCTTCCGGTGCAGGCCTGATGCAGTCATCCCACTTGGCATAGCCGAAAAAGCAAGCTGTCTGCTCCATTACCCGGCGCAGCATGTTGAAGTGATGCGTATACAAAGCACCTGAATGCACTGCTTGATGCAACTCAACCAGCGACGACAAGTGATGTAGAAATGGAGTGCTATCAGTTTCCTGAACCGTAAATCCACGCCCGCGCCGCTCTCGTGTTAAAAAATATTTTCTCGACTTACTAAATTCATTGCACAGCACGTTGAAGAACAGCACATGGTGGGTCGATACAACTACGCGCAGATCTCGCGGTGGATCCTTCAGCATTTGCGCCAGATGATGTGCAACCATGACGATGTTGCCGTCATCCAGTGACGACATTGGATCGTCAATGTAAATGTAGCGTACCCACTTGTATGCCTCAGCTTGGTCTAACACTAGTTGGACGATAGCCAAGAAGAAGCACCAAATGAAGATGCTTTCCTCTCCTCGGGATGCCTTGATCGGAATGGGTTCACCATTTTTGTCTCGTTCGCGGAAAAACAATATTGCAGGCGGCAGCTTAGTCTCGATACTGTCGGAGCGATCCTGCTTGCGGCGGTCGTAGTCGATGTAAAAACTAAAATCGGCGTAACGTTGCAGGAACTTTTCAATCTTTACCTCCATTTCAAGATCACGAAGACCATTGAAAAACTTCGAGTCGGTATTAAGCTCAAGCACTCGCTCCTGATCTTTTTCGAGATCATTGTCCCAAGTGAATAGATCCTCTGTATATGCGTTGAAGTACAACGTATCACGTTTCGTAACTTCCCCATTCTTGTCTACAACCTTGCCAATGTCTTTAAATGCTGAGGAAAGGCGCGTCTTACCTGTACCGTTATAGGCATATAGCAAAATCGTTTTCTTCGCCTTAAGCTCATCGCGAAAGTGCTCCGCCAACCAAGTCAAATTAAAGTAGCTCAGATTAGTCATGAGTCTTCTCCCCCAGCAATGGGAAGAGTTTTTGCATAAGGCCCTTCTTGTGACTTTTTAAAATATCAAGTTGCTTAGATTCATGCGCGATTCGATCGTCCAAAGAGGAAAGAAAACTTGCTATTTTTTCTTGCTCATCTTTCTCGGGAATAGGGGCAACTAAATTTAATACATCTCCACGAGCAAGTCCGGGAATTAGATTTCCAGCCGCAAGATCTTCAAAGCGATGACTCTTTGTTAGAAGTAGCTGAAAGATGAAACGATTTGAGCAATCATGGTGAGCACGAACGGCCATCAATTGACGCCCAATAGCCACCGATGGTATTTCGAGATACCAGATCTCACCGACACCGCTACCTTTCACCGTAATCAACGTATCGTTTTCTTTGGCAATGTTGCTTGACGCCTTTGTCCACTTGCTTGCGCCTTCAACATCGTTGCTGAAATCTGATGGGCCGGTGAAGTAAGGTATGTCTCCGTCTATACTGTACTCATCCGGAGATAGGTGCAGGCCTGAGACCAAGTCAATTACCGCTGAAAGTTTTTTATCTGTCCACTCCGGCACATCGCGAAACTCGGGGAAGCGGAGGCGAGGGAAGTTTTCACCTTCTCGTGGGAAGAGCTGCTGCATCAGGCCGCGCTTGTAGGTCTTCAAGCCCTCGACTTTTCGCCCCTGCGCGGCAATCAGTTCGTCCAGCGAGCTCAGACATTCGGCGATTTTTTTTTGCTCCGCCGGGCTAGGTACTGGAACCTGCT
This sequence comes from uncultured Oxalicibacterium sp., assembly GCF_913776015.1. GTDB lineage: Bacteria > Pseudomonadota > Gammaproteobacteria > Burkholderiales > Burkholderiaceae_D > Oxalicibacterium. The sequence goes on from NZ_CAJYMD010000051.1 coordinate 19,847, forward strand.
GCTCGGAGAATTGCTTGTAGCTAATCATCTTCCCATCGCGCAATCCTTCGATATTGCGCGTCAGTTGCTGGATGAATCTGGCTGATTTGAAGAGATGTCGGAAGTAGCCGTCTGAGCCATCACCCTTTCTGCGAAGTATTACATAGGCTGGACTACAGATTCCTCGATAGTTGGAATACTCAATGCCCCCTTGAAAAGAGCGAAGGCTAATTATGAAGTCGCCTTTCTCAACGACTTTATAGCTCTCAATGCTCTGTTCGGTAACCGAGACGTGGTAATCAATTTGATCTCGCGGAATAGCCCCGTACTCTTGAGTGATTGCGAGTATTGGCAGTGCCTCTGATGGTGATCGGTCATTGATTGCGTCGAAGAGCTGGTCACCATGCGTCAAATGCCAGCCCTCGGCGTCTTTAAACTCCGGGAAACGAAGCTTCGGCACGAGCACTTTCTTACTTTCCTTCGCCATCACTCAATCCTCATACGCCTGGAGGCCGGAGATTTCCCGACCTCCAGCGCGGCGCTTCAGCATGGGCACGAGCTCGCTCATCAAGGCAAGCTCCTTTTGCGTGCGGGCCTTCCAGCCCAGTTCCAGCGGAGCCAGCAGTTCGGTGAGTTGTTCGCCGTCGAAGATACGGCGCTCTAGCACGGCATCGACAAAACCTTGCAGGGCCGCTGCTGCCAGGCCGTGGCGGGCAGCAAGCTCGTTCAGCTCGCGGGCGGCTTTTACAGCCTTGAACTGCAGGTAACCGGTATGGATGGCGCGTTCGTCTAACCCCTCGCCTGCCGTGAGGCCCCGCACGTATTCGGTAATGAGATCGCGTTCGTCGATGAATTTGGCATCGCCCGCGATCAGACTGATCAATTGTTCGCGGCTCATGGCGGCCTTGCCGGGCTTCTTGCTGGAGAAGTCGGCAATGAGCTTCATGATGTAGTCGTAATCAATCGTCGCCGAGGCGAAGAGCACGAACTCGAAATCGAGTTGCGCCAAATCTTCGTTCCGGGTTTCGCCTTCGCGGTCGCCGGTACGCGCGCGTTCATCGCGCAGGCGCTTGGCGGTCTCCAGGTATTGGCCACGGAAGGCGTTGAGTTCATCTTTAGGTAGGATGGTCTCAATTGTTTGTGCCTGCTCGGGGGTGAGGTCGGTGTATTGGTCGAGCTGGGTTTGCAGCTTCTGCACTTCCTTGAACGCCTTGACAAAGCCGACGCGGGCTTCGTCGCCCATGAGTTTGGCGATGTCTTCGGGCTTGCCAGACAACCCGTGCGCCTGCATGAAGCCTTGTAAGGCGAGTTTGGCTTCTTGCAGCTTGTCGATAACGATGGGGGCTTTGTCCACCAGCCAGATTTCGCGTGCGCGCGATTCGTCTCTCTTGCCGGAGAAAAGAGCAATGGCTTCATCTACCGCGCTTTGCTGTCCTCGGAAATCGAGGATGTGGCCGTAGGGCTTGGTGTCGTTGAGCACGCGATTAGTGCGGCTGAAGGCCTGGATGAGGCCGTGGTGCTTGAGATTTTTGTCGACGTAGAGGGTGTTGAGGTACTTGCTGTCGAAGCCGGTAAGCAGCATGTCGACGACGATGGTGATGTCGATCTTGTGGTGTGCTGCGCTTAGGTTGGCTTTGCGCAGATCGGCATCGGGCCATTGCTGGTCTTTGATGCGCTGCTGCACGTCCTGATAGTAGAGGTCGAACTCTTCGATGCGGTGATTGGCGCCGAAGTGGGTGTTGTAGCTGGCGATGATCTCGCCAAGCGCTTCTTTCTTGGCGTCTGGTTCCTGTTGGTTGTCTGCCAATTCGTTGGGCAGGTCTTCCTGCAACTGGCGCACGTCGGCGCTCACATCGCTAGGCGGTGAGAACACGGCGGCGATATTCAGCGGCACAAAGCTGAGATCTGCCTGCAACTTCTCGGCCTGGATGTCTTTGAACAGCTGGTGATACTCAATGGCTTCGTTGATCGAGGCGGTGGCGAAAATGGCGTTGAATTTGCGCCCGCCCGTGGCGGCATCGTGCTTGGCGAGGATGGCTTCGACGATAGCGCGCTTGGCAATCTTTTCACCCTGTTTGGGCGGGTTCTTCCCATCGGGCTTAAAGTAGTCGACGTGAAACTTCAGGACGTTGCGATCTTCAATTGCGTGGGTGATGGTGTATTCGTGCAGGCACTGCTGGAAGAGGTCTTCGGTGGTTTTAAGCGTTTGTTCTTCACCTGTGATTTGCTTGACGGTCGAGTTTTTGTCGAAAATCGGTGTGCCGGTAAAGCCAAAGAGCTGGGCCTTGGGGAAAAACTCTTTGATGGTCTGGTGGTTGTCGCCAAACTGGGAGCGGTGACATTCGTCGAAGATGAAAACAATGCGCTTGTCGCGCATGGCGTCGAGCTGATCGGCGTAGGTAACAAGTCCACGTTTCTCTCGGCTCTTGTTGCGTTTGCTGTTTTCGTTCAGCGCCAGGCCCAGCTTCTGGATGGTGCAGACGATAACTTTGTCCGCCGCGTCGTCAGACAGAAGGCGACGGACCAATTCGCCGGTGTTGGTGTTGCTCTCGACGCAGCCTTCTTGGAAGCGGTTGAATTCTTCGCGCGTTTGGCGATCAAGGTCTTTGCGATCGACCACGAAGAGGCATTTCTCAATATTAGGGTTGACCTTGAGCAGCGTGGAGGCCTTGAAGCTGGTAAGTGTTTTGCCGCTGCCGGTGGTGTGCCAGATGTAGCCGTTGCCGCTGTTCTCTTCAATGCACTTGACGATGTTTTTGACGGCATAGATCTGGTAGGGCCGCATCATCAAGAGCTTTTGCTCGCTGGCGACCAACACCATGTAGCGGCTGATCATCTGACCAAGCGTGCACTTGGCCAGCACTGCATCGGCAAACTCGTCGAGCCCGGTAATTTTAGTGTTATCTGGCGCAGCAAACTGATAGATGGGCAGAAAGCGCTCATCAGCATTGAAGCTGAAGTGCCGCGTGTTGTTGTTAGCAAAGTAGTAGGTGGAATCACGATTGCTAACGATGAAGACCTGCATGAAGCACAACAACGTGCGCGTGAAGCCATTGCCGGGATCGTTCTTGTACTCGACGATTTGCTCGATGGCACGACGCGGGTTGATACCCAGCGTCTTCAACTCGATCTGCACCACAGGCACGCCGTTGATGAGCAACACGACATCGAAACGATGATGGCTGTAGTCGGAATTGATGCGTAGCTGATTGACGACTTCGAAGCTGTTCTTGCACCAGTCTTCAATATTAACGAGGGTGTAGTTCAGCGGCGTGCCGTCTTCACGGATGAAGCTGTTACGGGTGCGTAGGGTTTGTGCAGCAGTGAAGACATCGGGTGTGACAATTTCTTCGAGCAAGCGATTGAACTCTTCGTCGGTGAGTTTGACTCGGTTCAGCTCCTGAAACTTCTCGCGGAAGTTTGTCTCAAGCGTGGCGCGGTCGCATATATCAGGCCGGCACGTATATTTAAGATTACCTAGCTTGGCAATCAAGTCCAATTCGATTTTGGTTTCAGTTGTTGTCATCAACAAGACTACTAGCTAGGTTAGGAGATTGGATTATCCAAGATAACTAACTTCAGAAGTAAAAAAGCCCGCAAACACGGGCTTTTTAGCACCTCACTACTGTACGTTTGCATGGATGATGGAAATATGAATCGTTGATTTGAAAGAGAAATTTCAATTTTTCATCATCTCGTAATGCGGAGTCTAATCACAGTTAGTGAGAAAAACCATTTCCTTCATCGTAGAACCTGAAAAAATCTCTATCTACACTAAATTCAACACTTTGCTAGTGTATCAAAATCTTCGCGCAGTACTGCGGCTACCTCATCACGTTGATAGAACACTTGCCGACATTTATCAGTAGGCGGCCCGATCTTTGGCAACACTCCATTATCCCTCATTCGATACACCAGCCCTGCCGATGAGGTATTCATAAGCACCGCTAAATTAACGGCAGTGATGTACTGTTTGGCGAATTTTCTAACGGAATGTTCAGACACCTTTAAACAGCGACGGCGTCCAATCACCACAGACTTCGAGGCAATCAGTCCTTGCCTAACCAAAAAATAAGCGACTTCTTCTTTCACACTGAGCCGCTCTGCAAGTTCTTGCACACTTAAATAATCAAGATACTTTTCATTCCTTTGTTTGTGCAGCCAATCAGTAACCTCACTCTTCATAAAAAAAGCTTTCTTCAAGTTCCATTTTTTGAAAGGTAGTGTTTTCAAAATAGGGATACTCAAATTAACAACGTCAAACATAAAACGCTCCGCCTCAGCGGTAGTGAGTATATTTTTGCATGCCTTTGCATAGCTCAAGCACTCGTCATCTTTATCAGGCTGCCTACCATACGAGTAAATTCTATTTAGTGTGTCGAAAATCTGGTTCCGATGAAACGTACGGTGTCCTGACTTCTCGCCGAAAAGTAGCGATTGTCCGTACACTGTTAGATGGCCTGCATTAACCAGCTTGTTAACCACACCTTTAGAAACGCCCAGAAAGTCGCGTGCTGCCCGCTCAGTAATATCTTCTGACGACATCGTTTTTAGTTCGAAGAGACTTTTACGACAAACAATATAGAACTCACGACCAGAGGCAGTTTTCTTGATACTTCCTTTTAGCATGTTGTCACGCACCAGTTTTTTGACCGCAGCTTGCGTAACTTGAAGTACTTTTGCCGCTGTAGGCAAAAGAACATGCGCTTGCTCATCCAATTCAGCATCTGGCACCCATGTGTTTCTACGCGTAAGTACTTTGGGCCAGTTATTCAAAGCGAAGTCCCTATACTCTCGCAACAGAAAATCGATCTTAGAATTCTTACTTTCTTTTATTAGACGCTTAGCAAATCTTTCGTACACCCCGGCGTCATACTGAGAGGATTGCGTTTCATCAAAGTAGGCTTGATTGTCATGCAGGAATTTTCGGAAATTGTTTGGCCAGTCATCCAGAAACCAAGCTGTTCTACTCGTCATTAAGGAGGCTTTTGATAATCCGCCTGATCCTAAAATATCTAGCCCCGGTTGCCCCCCACTGCCCCTAGGTAACACCGTTTCACCCATTATTTTGATGAGCAAAGGAACGCTATCTGGCGCGAATATCATTTCAGGACACGGCTCACGCACTAAGAGTTCGCATTCATACTCTTTGCAAAGTGCCGTCGCCAGCGACCAGCAAAGCAGCACCTCCATTTGACTAGCTAGCTTAGGCGTAGAACCACCCAGCTCGCATCCACAATCACACCTGCGCATCGTCCCGCGACTCTCCCAGCCAACGGTACGGCCACAAGCATCACACGTGCTCTGCATAAAACACCCATGTTTATGACACGCCGTATAAAACTTGTTTTCCCAATAAAACGGAATGTAATCAATCGTTGATATACAAACTGGGCAATACGTAAATGCGGATGTAGCTGATTGATATGTCGGATGTTGATTAACGAATGATTCTTTACCTAGTTTGATGAATCCCGGAGTCTTGCCAAATAGTCGGGAGCCATATAGTTCCACTATTCTTTCGATTTCATTTGGCACTTCGCTTATCCAAGTCGCTTTTGCAAATCCGTTGTACTCGGCTAATCTAAGGGTGTATCCCCTTAAACTTTCCCCCATTTGACTGTCGATCCGAAAGTATGTGCGGTAACTATTTCGCATATCTCTCTCCCGCCTTAAACCGTGTTCTTTTGCCTATTGGGATACTGACGTTATAGGGTTGCTCGAATTGATCAAGCCGTTCATAACTAAAATCGGGTGAGAACGGATTGAGTTTGCCGATGCCATTGCTCCATATCACTTCGGTAAATGCAGTCTCAAAGTGTTCTACCTCCAACCTCCTGCAACTTTGCGCGGTCATCACTTCTACCGCCCCAACGAGCAGTTTCATTAGGTAACCCAGCAAACCATTACTAGCGAAGTACAAGCGTCTAGCGAGCTCAGGCTTAGCGAGTCCTTGCATCTCATCCAGCGGCAACGCCTTATCGATCTCATTCAACACTGATCTGAACAGTTTCTGATCTTTAGGCTCATCGTATTGAAATGCTTCGAGAACCAGATGCGACGAGAAGCGACGTCTGAGCTGTTCATTAATACTCAGTATCCTTTGACTACGCGGTAATCCGGTGAGAAGTACGCATAGCCCGCTACAGTCGATGAATGCTTTTAACCAGTCGGCTACCGCAGCAGAAGCACTTTGGCCGCCATGGTCGATAAAGTGATGAAGCTCTTCAAAGATTAGTTTTTCGACGCGAGCATTTCGAATGATTGCCAGAGCTCGATCGCGCATATTCGATGCGGTACCACGTCCCGCAAATGGATCGCCTAATGCTTGAAGTGTGGCTTCCGCAAGATTTTTTACAGTTGGGATTGGTGGTGTCTGAACTACGACCACCGGCATGCGAACAACCCCATCCACTTCAATCGACGGATTCATGCTTTCTAAGCGACCGACGAGATATGTCTTGCCCACACCGGCTTCACCAATAAGCAACGTGTGTCGAGGTTTGCCACCGCTTCGTCTCACCATCATTCCGTGCTGCAAGCTCTTAAGGGCATGCATAAAGTATGGATGTTCAATCGATATACTTTCGATCGCTTGGATACGGTCCGTATCGTTCATTGCTTGTGCATGTGGGATCATCTTGAAGCCACCTTCCCGCTCATTCGATCAAATTTCATCGAGCCAAGATCGGCTACGACATCATCTACATCATTGGCGGCAGTAGGGATTTCTTTAATAGGCGTTGGTAGTGATGGTTCATCTTGCGTCAGATAGTTAACTCCCTTACCTTGTCCGATACCCTTGATCTTTGCGGCGCGTTGTTTTTTACGAATCTTGTTGCTATTTTCTAGTGCCTTAACCTCTCGCACCAGTTCCGCCCTTGCTCTTGCAACATTAAGAGCGACATCAGGGTCTTGCCCTTTCTCAACCATGATTTGTCTCAAACGCTTGTGCTGGTACAGAGTTATGCCCCGTGTGTTCTCTTGATTGAGTGCGGGCACGACGATGTGCTCTTTGGTTTCCGGATCAACTACATAGACATATGAAATGTCCTCGTCCAGAAAGCAAACCTCTACATCGATGGTTGCACCTAAGCGCTCTCGCAATGCTTTTAACTCATGGTTGTTATATCGAATACTGTGTAGGCTTACACCAGCGTGACTCAAACTCCGATTAAGTCTTTTACAGATAGCAATGTCCAGTCTGCTCGGGTCTGAAACAAGCTGAGGGGGATGTTTCATAGCCAGCTCATTCCACTTCTGAATTGGTGACATGCCAATTCCTCTATGTCGTTTTTGCATGTAGACATCGATGATCCATTTATGTAGTAGGCGATCAAGCACATCCAGAGGAATAATGGCGTGCTTGAGTGGGTCATAATCTTCGCGCTCAAGCCACGAAGCAAAACTATGTCCCGGCATGAGTCTTGAGAAGTCGTAGTTCAAAGTCTTTTGGTATCGCTCAAGGGAACCCTTGTAGTAAGGCTCCCTTGGTGGGCAGTAGCCCACGGTAGTGCCAATTTCCAATGCAGCACGTTCTAGTGCTTCGCCATGAAACTCCAAACCATTGTCCGCTAGGAGATACGTGATCAAGCCATAGCAGGGCCAGCTATTTCGAATATCAGGGAAGCGTTCCTTGACATAGGTCTTGGGCATGATGGCGTGCTTAAGACAAGCAAGTACAGCTTCCGCACAAGGCCCTTGAAACCCAAGAAACATACCGACGGGAACTTTCGATGCCTTGCAAAGCATCGTTGTCAGTGTGGGGCGACCATATATTTCGCCTGTTATCGGATTCACGGCAAAAACATCCATTAACGTATGGTCGACTTCGACGAGCTCCATGACGTTATTTACGGTCGGTGACTTTCCGGCATATCGGAAGCGAATATCCGCCAGACGCTTACCGTATCTCGCCTTTTCAACTTCATACGCATCGATGCTTCCGATAGCACGCGAGACGGTGGCGTAAGAGGGTGCCGTAAGTTGACCAATGTTCTTGAGATTGTGATCATCTATGCGCGTTACGAGCTCGTCGTGGACGGCTTGTATCGCGTATCGATCCTGTGTCATGTAGATCGTATCTATACAATCCCACATGATCTCTTTCACTACATCTTTCAGTTTGGATTTCCCACTACCTTTCCGATCGTGCCTGTCAATCAGCACGCGATAGTCACCACCCGACTTACTTACTGCTTTCGTCCAACGCCACACGGAAACATGAGAGGGTGGATGGGCGTCACCCAGCTCTGCTGCAACAATGTCAATTAGTGGATTTAAGTAATCCGGGCTTGAATTGAAAGGCCCAAATGCTTTGATTTTCTCTACGTAATTTTTCCTACGTATCGCTTCTTTTTGTATGCCTTCACTGAAAGTCGACAATGCTCGATTTACGTAGAGCGATCCCTGTTTTTTAGCTTCGTCACTGGGCATCAGTGGTTTGAGTTTTCCTTTTGAATAAAGGTCAAGCAGCTCCTCTTTGCTACTAAACTTCAGTGATCCATCCTGATGGCATTCGAGCTGCACGCGACCATCTTCTAAGATTCTGCGCACGTCAAAGTGTTCGTCATCGATCGAGATGCTTAAGTCAACCTTAATTACGAATGTCGGTGCCATTTGTGCTCCTTGGAACGTTGATCTGAAAGATGGTTTGGTCGGTGATACAGCTACGCAGATCGGTCGAGAAAATTCCATCGGCCACTAGGGCCCACACGCGATCTATTCCACCCAAATGCACCTGTGCTTGGGCGAATGTGATGACGGCAAGTTGTTCAAAATGATGTTTGACTGTGAACCAACTGGTGGGCCGCAGCGCACTACTTCGATAACGCTCGACCATTCGAAGGTTGTCCAACAACGGTTTTGTACGAATTTGGTTTTCGGTCAGGATTTCGAAGTAGCTACCCTCGCCATTGAACTTCGATTCGATGTGTGAAAAGCGAGCTTTCTGGTCCGGACGTCTTGCTATCTCATCGGGCTTTACTTCAATGTATCCATGTCGTCCGTCTGTATGCCAGACCTCAAAGTCAGGGAAGTAGGTCTTGACTGCCCCTTGCATGGCGTACGTTATTTTTCGTGGTTGTTCTTGATACGCAGTGATGTCGGGCGAGTATTCCAACAATAGAATTGCGTCTCGCTCTAACTGGCTCTCCCATTGGATCATTCGACCCATTTTTTTCGATGGGTATTTGCCTCGGATACTTTTGAAGGAACGTCCGACCGGGTTCCGTACACGGCCGTGTTTATTCGCATCGCCATTCCGGCGACGTGTTGGTAGTTTCATGGTTCTCCCTTTTTAGGCGCGAGCGCGCCTTTGGTTCACCAAATCTGGTGAAGCCGAGGAACAATTGGCAAAGCAATCCCTCTGGCTTCTCCAAATTTGGAAAACCATGTGTGGTTAAAATGAAAGGAATAGATGGAAGGCTTGACTACTTACGGTAGGGAGGCAGAAACTACAGTTTCTGACGCTGGGGTCCGCCCCAAATCGAAAGCGCTGCGAGCCTTCATGGTCGTGGCGCTTTTACATTTTGACCTCCTCTAGCGACGAGGTTGCTCCTGCTGCAGGCAGGTGGTCGTTTCTCTGCATTCTCTTCAGACCTTCCAACATCGTCTTCAGGAACGCGAGCTGTTGCTCGTTAGCGCCGTCCAGATAGCCAACAAGGTGATCGACGACCTCGTAGCCTGTCAAAGGTAGGTTGCGTGGCAGCGTAATACTGCGTCGTGATTTTCTAGCCTCTGCGAAGAGCACTTCCTTTTCTTCGCCATTCAATTCCAGCCCCTTCGCCAGCCGTTCAAGGAAATCTACTTTGCTTGGCGTTTTCCCGCCCGTCTCAATCGTACTCAGATAGGTAGCGTGCACGCCAATGCGCTGCGCAAGCTCTACCTGCTGCATCGCAAGTTCAGCACGGCGGTCAAGAATGAATCTCCCGAGAGGAGTCAATGTGGATTTCTGCGGAGTCATAGAACATCATTATCGACGCGCTTTTTCCACTAGTCGATTAGTTCTTATGTACTCTCTCGATCGCCAAGACACGATAAATGTGGAGATCACGCAGTCGTCGTTTGTTCTCGAAATTTATTTGGGCTGCGCGCGCAAGAGGATTGCAAAAACAAGGTATCAAACATGATTTTTTTGATTTGTTTTTCTCTGGCTTGATTAGAAAATCAATATTCTTTTCTCGTGTTTTTGCACGTTGCAAATTTACGTCAGCCTTCAGGCTTGAAGCAGATATTTGAGGTCAATTACTGTGTGAGATATTTATATCTCTGGCGACCTGCTGTCGCTATTTCTTCCCGCGTTGTATGCGCGGGTGGGATGAGTGCGACTTTTGGACCCCAGTATTCTCTTAGTAGTTTTAGATACTCCATTGCTCCGTCGATCGCAGACAGCATAAAAGAGCCAAAATGCTCCCACTCTGGCGGATACAAGAGATCAGGGACAGTATCAAATACTTTGTGTTGCCCATCCTCTTCTACATAGGTATTAATTGCGGTCTCTAATAGCCATAGATTTATTAGAACCATCATCTGTCTGTCTCTGCTGCTTGGCAGTATCTTACTCACTAGCGGGGATCGTTCTAAGGCTTGAGCTAGAAGCTCAGGATGCATATGCCCTACAAATTTGTTTCGCAAGTATTTCGCGAGATCAAAGTGTTTCCGAAGTGGTTTGTATATCGTTGAAGGTAGGTGGTATTCACGATAGGTGAATCGAGCAGTCGCCTCGAAGTCCCGCACATTCGCCAGCGTCACCAGCACTGATTTTAGTTGTAGAACGTCAGCCTCATTTATGGGTCCTGTTTTAAACAACTTCTTATCAATGGCTCGTAGGTCTCCTGTGTATATCTCCGCTTGCAGCAGCATTGCCATGCTCATGCCATTTCCTGTCGTATTTTCTACGCGCCCCTGTTGCTTCGGTTTATCGTCCTTCATATTGGGTCTCCCGTCGTACCATTCGCCCTTGTCCGCACCATCCCATAAATATGGGATAGGAATATTTATTGCCTCATCGCACTCTTGCTTGATTTTAATAAGAACTTAACAGGGTGGGATTTATGGCTGAACGAAAGGACATTGATCTGCGCGCAGCGATCAATGCGATTTCGGACGTGGTGCAGAATCGACCACGCCCGTTGCGCGAGATGGATCAGATTTACATGAAGACCGGCGACATGGTTCTTCAGAGCGAGATGGTTGCTAAGTGGGCTGATAAAAAACGTCTTGCTTTCATTGGTGATGGTGACGCGATTAGTATCTGCGTGGCCTATTTACAGCATCGTGGCATTCTTGATTACGGTCCTTCCGAGATTAAAGTTTTTGATTTCGACGAACGCATCTGCCGCGCTATCGAACGTTTCGCCGATAAGGAACGTATGGAGACGTTGTCATCGCAGCTTTACAACTGCCTTGATGCTTTCCCCGCCTTGGGAGAGTTTGACTGCTTTTATACCAATCCACCTTGGGGCGCGAGCAACGACGGCGCAAGTGTCCATGTCTTCGTAGAGCGTGGCATGGAGGCGGTTGGCAATAGCGGGGAGGGCATGATCGTTATCGCTGATGACCACGAACTGGAGTGGCCACAACAGGTTTTAGCGTCGACTCAACGCTTTGCGTTGGAGCGAGGATTCTTCATCCAGAAGATGGCATCGAAGATGCATCTTTATCATCTGGATGATGCGCCAGACTTGCGCTCTTGCAACCTCATGCTGAAGTCGCTTCCCGGTCTCGATGCGCCATCTAGCTCACATCCGATTACTGATCCCGATAGATTGGAGCATTTCTATGGGAAGGATAAGCACATTCGCATTCGGTATGTGCGGGAAAAAAAGCGTGTCGACTATGGTCAAGCACACGATGACGAGTATCACTACGAAGTGTTTGAAGGGGAATCAAATGTCTGAAATTCTGGTACCGAACCAAGGAATTCTGTTTATGAAGGTTGGTGTGCATGCAAAGGAGTCTCTCGAAGACATCATTGCGCGTAAGACGCAAGAAATCGAAGAGGCTGGATTTGCACTATGGGGATATGGTGGCAGTACTTGCCATCCTTCAACGATGGTCCAGCCCTTTGCCAAGGAACATGCTGCGCTAGGTAAGCCAGTTGTACTGTGCATGCAGGAAATGGATTCCAAACACTTTGCCGATCCGGTCCGCGCTGAGGAATTCTCCGTTGATAAAGTGCACTGGCATCCGATCCATCCAAGTATTCATGTGCTTGGTTCACGCTATGCGCTGGCAATTAAAGGCTTACGCCATGAAGAATTTGATCTGCCTTTAGACAAGACACACGTCGCTCTGGGCAAAAGCCTTGGTCGTGCTGGCAACAAATATATTGCAGGACGCGTCGATAAGGCTTGTCTTAATTTGGGAGATACGATCAACGTTCCTGCTGGCCCGGATGATCCTATCGTCAAAATCAATTTGGTTGCGGAGTTGTGTGATCCGTACGCTGTCTTCCTACGCAATACTTAGTAGGCAAGAATATTGGGGGCTTTGGCACGCAGGTCCCCAATATAGCTTTGTAGTCCCTGTTGGCAGGAATCACTATCGGTATTCTGAGAACCGCATGAAAAGCAATTACTAATTGCTTTATCGGCATTTGCCTCGCCGCATACAGCAGTTTTGAGTACGTCATATCCCAGCCGAGACAACAAGTATTCGATCACTTGTTCAAGACATAGAAACTTGCCTTGCATGCCGTTTGCGATGTCATCGTCACTCATCGCGCCAAGTGCAACCATGGCACGCTTATCTCCGGACATCATGTAGGTGCATTGCCTCTTCAACAAGACAGCACAGAGCAAGCTCTCCCCACCATCCAGTTCCAGCGCCAGTTTCTGCGCGCGGAACTCAAGCTCAGCAGCAAGTGAGATTTCTTCTTCACTCGGTTCTAATGCACTGATCCGTTTCAATGCATCAGCGAATTCGGCCAGCGCGATTTCTGCTCCCCGTGTCGGTGGCTTCTTGGCGAGCTTTTTACCGACCATGAATTTAGCGGCACCCAACATGCTGCAGCTCTCTGACTTGTACGGCAAGTCCGCCAGTAAGTGATTGAGCAAGCCATAGATGCTGGTCTTGTAAAGCACATCGGTATCGATCAATGCATGTGTCATGCTCCGATACCTCCCATCACCGCCTGCAGGAAACTTACGTTCTCATCTGATAGCTCGCTCCAGTTCAGTTGATTACTTGCGATTTGATTTGTCACACGCCACGCCGGAATATCCTGATCATAGATTTCTTGCATGGCAGCTTGCGCCACCGCCCACTCTTGCGTTGCATACGCATAGCAAAGGGCAATTGTTCCCGGCTCAATGGCATATTCGATAGATAGGCGCCGAGCTTCATGTGCCAGTTCTTTGGCGTTATGCCCCGGACCTTCCTTTGCGATTTTAAAGTCTGCGTCGCCGGTCAACAGTTCTAGAGCAAAGCGATCTGCTTCTTCCTCTTCGTGATCAGCTTGCGCATCGTGGGCCGTGCCGGGTTCCTCCATGTCGATGAGCGCCGAATTTTCGGTAACGTGGCCAAGCATGATGTGGCCTATCTCGTGCGCAAGATGGAATGCTGACATTGCTGGATAGTTCGCATCTTTAGCCAGCAGGATTGCGTGACGATCGCCACTACGAATCGCCATGGCACACATACGCTTGGCTGCAAGCGGATAGACCTTAAGATGAATCACTGGAATACCAATGCCCCAGCATGTTGCCAACAAATCCGATAATCGGACAAATGGAACGCGTTCGTTTCGAAGGATGCTTGCTCTGATCTGCTTCGCACTAAGCTGGCCTATGCCAGCTAGCTCGGGTGTTCCGTTAACCAGCATTCTCCCTACCGATGTCCCGAATGCAGCGATTGCTGGCTGTTCGTTCTTTGCATCACCACGGAAGTTTTTGAATTTCGCAGAGTCATCCCAAAAGAAGCTTGGCTCTTGGTTGTCCAGTAACGACCGTGGGTCTAATCCGAGTTTTCTAGCGATGGAGAAGCGCAGCTCCGCTTGCGCAGATGGAGAAGCGTCAGCGGTTTCACTCCACCATTCTGGCCAAGCTGCATTAATTGCGGCATCGGTCAGTCCGGTGGACTTGACAAGTTGATTTCTAAAGTCTTTCGCTTTAGCGGCCATAGTTGGGCCTCCCTTTTGTCACCGCATTCGATACGGCTATTTTCGTTCTGTTACCCGAAATGGCTTTGTGCTTTTAATGAGTTCAGCAATCAGTTCCGCATGTGGGACTGATCCATCCCATACCGACGTCACCAAATTCTTTAAGTCTTCCAGAAGCTCCGGTTGCACTTTTTCAGTTTTTACTAATTCGATTCCGAAGAAACTGCAAACTTTCTCCGCATTCTTATTTCTGTTTTTTATGCCTTCCGTCAGGAAACGACGTGCAGCAAAATAATTAATCCCACATTGCTCAGCAAGCGCCTTGGGGGACTCTTTATAGCCCCCCAATTTTGCGTTCAGATCGGGCAGGATTAACTGCCATGTTGTTTTCACTTTTTGCATATTTGGCGTATAATAACCAAAAAACTGCAAAGAGCCAATCATGTCCTCAGTCCTTGCCGAGATCGGTACCGCTCCTTTTTTCAGCGACATTCCCGAAGTCTTTTGCTGGACAAAAATGGGCGCTGAAGCCGGTCAGTCACTAGATGCGATCATCCACCGCAAAGAACTCGAACGTAGCGCCTCCAACGGCACCTTTGTCTGGGGCATCGGCAACTCACTGGGAACCTCCGCAGAACTCGCCAAGAAAATGTCCCCAAATGGGGAGGTCGATGTTCTTTTTACGCCGATGAAAAGTCAGGCCAAAACAATCGACTCGGCACCTTCTGAAATTTTGCTTTGGCTGTCCTACTACGATCGTAATGGTCATGTCACTGACCTGCCGCAATACACCATGGTGACCAGTCGTGGCGGTTCAAAACGCGCGCACTATGCCCTTCTTTGCTACAGCGACAAAACCTTGGCGGATCATACTGATCTCGGTTCTTTCGATGCCGCCTATGCACGCAACTTGGCTAGTCTGAATCCAATCGGTGCATCACAAGTTACTTCCATCGTCAAATATGACAATGCATCATGCGTAGCCGAAAAACCTTATCGCATTGCTTTCAAAGGCAAACTGCATAAAGAGGGATTCGTGCGACTTGCTTCTCCAGTTGTACTCGATACAGCACTGATGGCGCTCTATCACGACGTTTGCCGTGCAAGCTCTGTTAGAGAGTGGCAAGCACGACTCGAATTCTTCAAGGAAGAGGCATCACATCACGTCCGTGGTGAAACAGCAGAACTTTTTTAAAGTCACGCTACCAATTTACCGCCGACAAGAAGTTCTTTGCTAACTGCTCACGTGTCGCGTCGGTATCAAGCATGTAACACGTACGCCCCAGCATCAATGCATATTGGGTGCATACGGCTGCTTGTAGCTGCACATGAGTAGACAATGCAAACTCGGCTGGCAACGGTCTCCCAGCAGGGTCCTTTTCAATTCGCTGACGAATCACATCAGGCGCCGCATAAAGACAAATCAATGCATCAGGATTGAGAAGCTTCAGCTCCTCTAAAGCAAACTGCGTTATACGGAAACCGTACTCTTCGATTGTCACAGGATGACTATCGATAATAATTTTGTGGCTATTCCGCTTACTATTCACTTCCTCAATCAGCAATTGATCAACTGCCGCCACATCCTCTGCGGTGATCGCACGCGCTGATTGCTCGCGGATATCATCTTCATCCAACTTACTACCTTGGCGTTTATTGATGTAATCGCGAAGCAAGGCGCTATAAGACAGGACCAACAAGTCCGGCACCGTTTGAGCAAGGTACTTACACAGCGATGACTTACCTGTGGCCGGAGCTCCCGTCAAATAAACGACATTCTTCATCGTGATCCTAGTAGGCTCGTAATAGCTGATCGACTCGATTGCCATAAGCGACCAAGCTCGCGCCACCCAGAGCAAAGGCAATGACAACAACGAATCCTGCAGGATTTTCAGGGATAAACCATGTTGGCCAGTTTGGAAATAGAACGGCCAGAGATAACGTCGTGAAATCGTTCGCCATACTCCGGAACGTTTCATTTACTGCAGTAAACACCTGCCCAGCACATCCAAGGATGAACAAGCAAATCATGACGGCGTAAATGATTGAACCAAGTATAGAAATACGTTTGGGCTCGGTATAGAAAAAGCCTTGCAACCGATCGATAACAGACATGGCAAATTCCCCTGAAAATATGTTGAGAAGAAATACTGTATAAATGTACAGCACACAAGAATTCAGAGCAAATCTCTGTTGTAATTTCCCCAACCAACGAAACGATAAGCCTTAGATTCGATATTGATACCAAGCCATGTTCTACTAGTGGATTACCCTACGCTGCTTACATCAAAGACCGCATATGCCTTCAGTTCAAATTACAGAAGATAATCCAGCGCTTGAAACACTACAAAGATCTTGGGTTACCACCGTCTACTCTGACGAAGATGGCATTGGCTCCATGGGGTCTTTGCACGAGGCAGGGGATGCACTTGTTGCCTTGGCTTTTTTGGACGAAGTCGGGCCTATCGTCTTAGGCAGTGGCGTCATGATTGGTCCGGGACTTGTCCTAGCAGCCACGCATGTACTAGAAGAGTTCGTTGCACAGAATGAAGCCCCTGTACTGCTGACATTTCTTCCAGATGCAGCACGTGCTTGGCTTCCCCGTGAGCAGGCGTCTGTATCAGGTCCCAGCATGTTCGGAACGGACCGTCGAATCGTTTCGGATATATCTTTGTTGAGTTGCACACTAAACTCTGAAGCCCATTCACACCATCCACTGACCCTTGCACCAATGCAAATTGCACTGCCCTTAGTGGGGGAACGTTTGTGGGCATTCGGCTACCGACACGGAGCAGTACAAGATTCTGCTGCGCTAGTTACCCCATTGGTGACTTCAGGAGTTGTGACTGCAGTCTTTCCACACGGTCGAGGTGAACGCATGCCTGCATCGTGTGTTGAAGTCGCGATGGATACAAAAGGGGGGATGAGCGGTGGGCCAGTGGTCAATACGAATGGTGATTTGGTTGGCATCGTCTCTTCTTCGATTGACGGTGGCCCATCGTACGTTACCTTGATTTGGGATGCGCTTCGCTTAAAAACTTCCAGCAGACTGCCTTCGCTGGCGGATTGGGGAGATATAAATTTATTTACTGCTCGAGAAATGGGGCTCGTAAAACTACATGGAAACATCAAGCGTAGCAAACGTGGCGATGTCACGTTTAGGTTGTCTGGAACAGAATCTGAGTTAATGGCCGCCGCTGCACCAACAACGATAGTGCCGCAAAGCGGCAGAATGTTCACCGCTGAGCAATTAGATACTTTTGAAGAGGACTGGCTGTCTGAGTTGGAAGCGACCGCGTCGGATGTAGCAATGGCATACCTAGAAAATTTGGAACTACCAAAGATGCGAAGTTTTCTAGCAACGTCAGATGTACCTGTCGCATGCTTGAGGTCAATTCAGGGGTTTACCGTTGAAGACATGGAAGGCCTAGAGGACCCAGATATTCAGTCCATTCGCGAGGATGAAGATGGAATTGCGGCTATTGCATTTGCCTTCGATCTGTTGACAGTTATTTGGACCGTCCAAGTATCCACCGAGGACTACCTAGCTCTGTCAAAGGACTATGATGCCTTTTTCTTTAATATTACGATCAACGAACAAACAACTAACATGGATTTAATCCAGCATTGTCATTTCGAAGCAGCGCTGAAGTTTAATCAAAAAACAGAACAGTTTACGGAGGCGTTCATCAAGTTCTCTGGCGTTCTACGTCCTAGGCCGTTACCACGGCTTACTAAATCATCGCTATCTCTCTCAGGACAGACTAGCCCAACCTGAGAGAATGTAGCCCTGTTACGAGGAAGGATAGTTTTGTCTACAGTTCATGGAAAGAAGGTTGGGCATCTTAAAGATTTGCTGAACAGCCAAACGTTTGACGAAGAGACTTTGAGACGTCTGATCGATGGAAAATCAGAAATCAATAATGGACCCGTCACGTTTAAGATTCTTAGAGACGTTGATCTTAAACTTGATGAAGAACATCGCTTTTATGAAGATAGTTTTGTGTTTCATCAAACTATCTTTGATTGCAAACACATCGATCTTCGCAACAGTTCCAAAATTAAACTGATTGATTGTCTCGTCATCGGCACTCTTTCTGTTCTAGGACATCCTAGCGAGAATACAGAGGTTTCTCTTGATGTTGTTGCTATCACTGAAAAGCTGAGCATCTCGGGCCGCAACGACCCTATGTCGGTTTACCTAAATTCAGTTCAAGCAAGAGAATTGTGCCTCTATAACTTCACGACATCAGACCTTAATGTAACGGACAGCCGCTTTGCATTAACTGCCGTGAGTCATTTGATTGGCGATTCACTTACGATGACTGGTAATGAACTCGGAACTTTGAGCATCTCCGATTGTGAATTCCACAAAGTGAGATTTCCTGCGGGCCAAGTACAGCTTGACCATTTGAATACATCTCAACAGCGTGCTTTTTTACGCAGATCGCCATTCACGCCCTTAAAGTTTGTAGTTGGCATCGAAGCGATTGACCAAGCATTGGACGTCGCGGTGGAGTCCGAAAGGAAGAGGCAACAGATTGAAACCCTTAACTTCTTAGTTGATCGGAGTGATATACCGCATAGCAAGCGAGACGCCGCTCAACTGAAATACCTTCGATCTCTGGCTGAAAGCCCAAGCTGGTTCAGTCGTGTTTTTGTAATTGCCACAGGCGGCTTTATTAAGCCTTCACGTATTGTACTTTGGGCTGCCGTTGTAATACTCGGGTTCTCTGGAATCTACTGGCAGGGAGCTAGCAGTTTCGGTCAAGCTAATCCGATTGGCTCTTACTGGGATGCACTGTATTTCTCTGGTGTCACCTTTACGACAATCGGTTACGGTGACATCTTGCCCTTGCACTGGATGAGAGTGTTTGCTGTGTTTGAAGGATTGCTTGGTATCTCATTGAGTGGAGCATTCTTGGTCAGCCTCACCCGCCGCTACATTGAGTAATATCCCATCAAAATGTCTACCGTGGTCGATATTGGCCGGTTATTGTTGGCCAAAGCGAACACTGTCAGACAGTGTTCGCACTGACATTTTCACACATTAGTTTACCCGTTTGAAAAATTAGCCAAGCTGCGAGTTCAAGAATGAGCGCACTGACGACCATCGTCGCCTGCAAGTTAATCAAATCAAACACCAATCCACCCATCGTAGCGCCTCATGCACATGGCAGATTTGGATTTCTAGCCAACAGCAATATTCGTTTAAGCACTTCGAAGCAAATGCTATAGTAATTTCACCATCAACATAGATCACTCCTTTATCTCCGCACATAACGTCTTATGCGAGTTCTCGTTTTATCGGACCTTCACCACGAGGTATGGCGGAAGAACGCACCCAAGATTTCGTGGAAAGACCCAGCACCGGAATTGGTAGTGCTTGCTGGCGATATTGATCAGGGTGACGCCGCAATAAGATGGGCAGCTGAATGCTTTGCGTCAATTCCTGTTGTTTATGTCGGAGGCAACCACGAAGCATATGGGCTCTATCTTGAGGATGCCGAAGAACGGCTCCGAAGCACATGTGCATCAACAGCCAATATGCATTTTCTGAATTGTGCGGAATTCTTTCTCGATAAGTATCGAATACTCGGCGCCACACTCTGGACCGACTTCAAATTGTTCGGCGTTGAAAATCAGGATCGCGCAATGGCTGCTTCCATAGCATGTGTCATGGATTACAAACGCATTCGATTACGCTCGGAAGGTGGTCGCTTGCTGAACCCAAGCGATACCATCACACTCCATAACCTACAGAAGGCTTGGCTCGAGCAACGGATCGCAGAACCTTTTGAAGGAAAGACTATCGTTGTCACTCACATGGCTCCATCAATTAGATCGATCTCACCAAAGTACATCAACGATTTATCATCTGCGGCATTTGCCTCGAATCTCGATGCGTTGGCAGACAAGGTCGATGTATGGATACATGGCCATACACACGACTCTTTTGACTATTCAATAGGGAAGTGCCGAGTTATTTGCAATCCATGCGGATATATAAATCGTAGTGGTGGCACAGAGAACTTCGCATTTTCGTCGAATTTCATCATAGAGATATAAGTGCAACTCAACGTTCAAAAGCTCCGACTTGTTTCAACTGCCAATATTCCGAATTCAGAAATTCTAATTTGTCGTAGATACTATTAAATAGAAAAGGACCCATTAGGGTCCTTTATCTATGCCAAAGTACTTTAGGTAGATTTTTGCACTTTCTTTGAAATTTCTTTTTCACAGAACTGAAGAATTTTTCAACTTCTGCGCAAACCTACAGGTATTCTGAGAACCTACAACTACTTACATCAAATATCAATATTCCCCGCCGCCAGCGCATTCGATTCAATGAATGCACGACGTGGTTCAACGTCATCACCCATCAACGTCGTGAAAATCTGATCTGCCGCAATTGCATCTTCGATCTGCACTTTCAGCAGACGACGCACGTTCGGGTCCATCGTTGTTTCCCACAGTTGTTCTGGATTCATCTCACCCAGACCTTTGTAGCGCTGTTTACCAACGTTGCGCTCGGCTTCATTGCGTAGCCAGTTCATGGCCTGATGGAAGTCGTTGATGGCGCTGACCTTGGCTTTGTCGCCGGTACCACGTTGCACCATGGCACCCGGACCGATCAGGCCTTTGAAGGTGGCCGCAGCGTTGGCCAGGGTGGTGTAGTCGGGGCTGGCGATGAAGTCGGCGTCGAAACCGGTCACCTTGACGTTGCCGTGGTACATGCGGTTGATGCGCAGGCCGAACTTGTCGGCGAGTTCATCGTGGACGACATTGACCGTCACACTTGGCTCTTCAATGCCGGCTTGCAGTCGTGCTGCGGACTGGTCTGCAGCTTCCTGCGAGGTGAGGTCGATCGTCACGCCTGTCATGATGGCGGTGAGTGCCGCGCCATCGATCACGCGTGTGAGACGGTTGATGATGGCGTTGGCGGTGTTGTATTGGCGAACCAGTTCCTGCAATGCGTCACCGCTGATCGGCTGCGCGCCTTCAGAAGGTACCAGGGAGGCATCGTTAAGGGCAACTTGCATCATGTAGATCGACTCTTCGAGGTCGTCCTTCAGATAGCGTTCGTCCTTGCCATGCTTGACCTTGTAGAGCGGCGGCTGCGCGATGTAGACGTGGCCGCGCTCGACCAGTTGCGGCATCTGGCGATACAGCAATGTGAGCAGCAGCGTGCGGATGTGGGCGCCGTCAACGTCGGCATCGGTCATGATGATGATGCGGTGGTAACGCAGTTTTTCGATATTGAATTCATCGGCGCCGATGCTGGTACCGAGCGTGGCGATCAGCGTGGTGATCTGTTCGCTCGAGAGCATTTTTTCGAAGCGGGCTTTTTCGACGTTGAGCACCTTGCCGCGCAACGGCAGGATGGCCTGGAATTTACGATCACGACCTTGCTTGGCCGAGCCGCCTGCGGAGTCACCCTCGACGATATAGAGTTCGCAGAGTGCCGGATCTTTTTCTTGGCAATCGGCCAGCTTGGCGGAAAGGCCAAGGCCGTCCATCACGCCTTTACGACGCGTGAGTTCGCGTGCCTTGCGTGCGGCTTCACGCGCACGTGCCGCTTCGACGATCTTGCCGCAGATGATCTTGGCGTCGTTCGGGCGCTCTTGCAGATAGTCGGCCAATGTCTTGGCAACGATTTCTTCTACAGGGCCACGCACTTCACTCGATACGAGTTTGTCTTTCGTCTGCGAACTGAATTTCGGTTCTGGCACTTTGACGGACAGCACGCAAGTGAGGCCTTCGCGCATATCGTCACCCGACACTTCGACCTTGGCTTTCTTGGCCAGATCGTTCTCTTCAATGTACTTGTTGATGACGCGCGTCATCGCTGCACGCAAACCGGTAAGGTGTGTGCCGCCATCGCGTTGCGGAATATTGTTGGTGAAGCAGAGCACCTGTTCGTTATAGGCGTCGTTCCATTGCATGGAGACGTCCACAGTGATGTTGGTGTTCTGGTCGGACATGCGCTCGCCGACGGCTTGGAAAATGGTCGGGTGCAAAACGCTCTTGGCCTTATTGATGTACTCAACGAAGCCACGCGTGCCGCCTTCAAAGGCGAAGTCTTCTTCCTTGCCGGTGCGTTGGTCGGTCAGCTTGATGTGCACGCCATTGTTGAGGAACGACAGTTCGCGAATGCGCTTGGCCAGGATGTCGTAATGGAATTCAACATGCGTGAAGATTTCTTCGTCCGCCCAGAAATGCACTTCGGTACCGCGCTTGTCGGTTTCGCCGATGACCTTGATCGGCGACACGAGGTGACCGTCTATGGTTTCGACTTCGCGGTTCTGCGGAATGCCGCGTGCAAATTCCATCTGATGCACTTTGCCGTCGCGGCGAATGGTCAGTTGCAGTTTTTTCGACAGGCCGTTCACACACGACACGCCAACGCCGTGCAGACCGCCGGAAACCTTGTATGCGTTTTGATCGAACTTGCCGCCGGCGTGCAGCTCGGTCATGACGATTTCAGCCGCGCTACGTTTTGGCTCGTGTTTGTCGTCCCACTTCACGCCGGTTGGAATACCGCGGCCGTTATCAACGACAGAGATAGAATTGTCCGAGTGGATGGTGACGTGGATTTCGCTGCAGTGACCTGCCAGCGCTTCGTCGATCGAGTTGTCCAGCACTTCGAACACGCAGTGATGCAGACCGGTGCCGTCCGATGTATCGCCGATGTACATACCCGGGCGCTTGCGCACCGCTTCCAGACCTTCAAGAATCTGGATGGAGGATGCACCGTACTGCGCGGCTTGCGGCTGAGGGACGTTCTCGTTCGGGATCGCGGACATGGCTGCCTTTACTTGTCGGTTACTGATGATTCACAAACGGGTGAGCGGTTGTCTCGTTCCAGTCCAATAGAAGAATCACGCCTCGAATGCCTTACGGCGATTCAGACGTGTCATCTGGACGGGGAAGGAGAAAAGCGTGCTTTGCGCCGATGGCGCTGGCTGGCTGAGGACCTCACCTGATTGCGAAATGACGTGCAATGAAACGTGCTGCTTACTGCAATTGCCCGGCCGCTGCGTGCTGATGACAGCCCGCAAAGGTGATGACAGAAGGGGAATGGGATGATGATTTTTTCCACCCCGTCTGCCTCGGACAATCAGCGTTTCGGCGACCTATTTGAAATGGGGCCAAATTGCTGTTTTTAAAGGCAAATTTTACCTCATCGGAGCCTCCAAACCAAGCCTGGCGGGCACCGATGAGGCAGGGCAACATCAGATGCGCATTGGCATCACGACGTACTTGAAGTCAGGATTCTCTGGCACGGTGATCAATGCCGACGAATTCGCATCGCCGAGGGCGATATTGATGTTGTCGCCCTTGAGGTTATTGAGCACGTCGAGCAGATAGGTGACGTTGAAACCGATGTCGACGCTGTCGCCACCGTAATCGATTTCGATCTCTTCCACGGCCTCTTCCTGATCGGCGTTGGTCGAGCTGATTTTCATGCTGCCGGGGCTCATGATGCAGCGCACGCCCTTGAACTTGTCGGACGTCATGATGGCCGCACGTTGCAGCGAGCGCAGCAGCGTGTCGCGACCGATCGTGAAGTTGTTTTTATAACCTTTGGGGATCACACGCGTGTAGTCGGGGAACTTGCCTTCGACCAGCTTGGAGATCAGTTCGATATCGCTGAAGGTCAGCTTGACCTGATTGTTGGCGATTTCCAGATCAACCGGCTGTTCGGTTTCTTCCAGCAGGCGTTGCAGTTCGATGATTGTCTTGCGCGGGATGATGACTTCCTGGCGCGCAAATTCCTGTTCGGCTTCGACCTGGCAGAACGCCAGACGGTGACCGTCCGTTGCGACGGCGATGACGTTCTTGCCATCGACCACCAGCAACAGGCCGTTGAGGTAGTAGCGAATGTCCTGCTGCGCCATCGAGAAGTGCACCATATTAAAGAGGTGCTTCAGCGTTTTCTGCGGCAGCGTGACTTTGGCGTTGTAATGCTCTGCCTGGGCGACGGTGGGGAATTCTTCTGCGGCCAGCGTTTGCAATGCGAAACGCGATTTACCGGACTGCACGCTCATGCGCTTGTTAGCCAACGTCAGCGATACGTCGCCGGAATCGGGCAAGGCACGCAGAATGTCCAGCAATTTGCGCGCTGCAACTGTGGTGGAGGCCACGTCGTTGCCGCTACCGACTTCGGCGTGCGTCGTGATCTGCACTTCGATGTCTGTCGAGAGGAAAGAAACGCGTTCGCCATCCTTGCGAATGAGGATATTGGCCAGAATCGGCAAAGTGTGCCGACGCTCGACAATACCACTCACAATCTGCAACGGACGAAGTAGCGCGTCTCGTTGGGTTTTGACCAATTGCATAGTTAGATCCTTATCGATAGATGGTTAAACAGATGCGGATGCGGTTTTCGATAAAAGCTGATGCTGCATGCCTACCTTGCCGACGAAGACATCGCCTTCCGTCTTCGCCCAACCTTGTCAGAACACATTGGATTTCCTCTCTGGCCCCATCTGCTTGAGAGGACTATTTCCGACGAGGTGACAATGCCTTGTATTTTGACAGAAACATCCGACAAGAAGCCGCCCGGAAACGATTTTCTGCCTGTGGCAAGTTGTCCACGGTCTATCCACTGCTTATCCCAAGGATTTCCACAAAGTTATCCACAGGCACGTAGGCAGTGAAATCAACCCTTCAGGGTCTGCTCCAGAACGTGCAACTCATGGTTGCATTCGGGGCTCTTCGCACGATCTGCGGCGATCTTGCGTACCGCATGCAAAACGGTCGTGTGATCGCGACCGCCGAACAATTCGCCGATTTCTGGCAGACTTTTCTGCGTTAATTCCTTGGCAAGATACATCGCAATCTGACGTGGTCGTGCAATGTTGGCAGGCCGCTTTTTCGAGTACATATCGGCGACCTTGATATTGAAAAAGTCCGCCACCGTCTTCTGGATATTCTCGACCGAGATCTGCCGATTCTGCACCGACAGCAGATCTTTCAATGCATCTTTAACAACTTCAATCGTGATGTCTTTGCCGTGAAAACGGGAGTAAGCAAGAATCTTGCGCAGTGCGCCTTCAAGTTCACGCACGTTGGAACGCAGGTGTTTTGCCACAAAAAAGGCCACGTCATCTGACATGGTGACGCCTTCCTGCACAGCCTTTTTCAGCAAAATTGCCACACGCATTTCAAGCTCGGGTGGTTCGACGGCGACCGTCAAACCCGAGTCAAAACGGGAAATCAGGCGGTCATCCATGCCTGTGATTTCCTTCGGATAGGTGTCGCTAGTGATGATGATTTGTTTCTTGGCTGCAATTAAAGCCTCGAACGCATAGAAGAATTCTTCCTGCGTGCGGCTCTTGCCACCGAAGAACTGGATGTCATCGATGAGCAACAAATCGAGCGAATGATAGTACCGCTTGAAGTCGTCAAAACCCTTACGTTGGTAAGCAGTCACTACGTCGCGAACGTACTGTTCAGCGTGGATATAGCGAATCTTGGTGCCTGGATTATCAGCCAACACCTGGTTGCCGATGGCATGGATCAAGTGGGTTTTGCCGAGGCCAACGCCACCATATAAGAACAGCGGGTTGTACGAACTGCCCGGATTGTTGGCCACCTGAATCGCTGCGGCGCGTGCCAACTGATTGGCCTTACCGGTCACAAAACTTTCGAACGTGAGGGCGGTATTGATGCGACTCTGATCGCGGCGCGGGGTCGCTTCGGCCGGGCTGGCCGGAATCGGCTCAAGCACGTTGGCCGGTACTTCGTCGCCTTGCGCGCCGTGCACCTGGGCGGCTGGGGTAGCTGCCGGACGACGTGCACCAGCCAGTCGCGGATCGAGCACAAATTGCACATCGATCGGCATTTCCCAGAATTCGGCGGCGAGGGTGGTGATGCGATTGGCGAACTGAGTTTTCACCCAGTCCAGCTTGAACCGATTCGGCGCAGCGATGCGCAAGGTACCGTCTTCATAGTCGAGCGGCGCAAGCGGTTTGATCCACGCACTATATTGCTGCGGCGTCAATTCCCGTTCGAGCTGGGCGGAGCAGGTCTGCCAGAAATTTTCCATGAAGGTCTACTTGGTCTTTATTATGCGAAGGGTGAAACGGCCCCCTTGGGTGGTCTATTCGCATGCCTGAAGGGAAGGGATTCCGCTTGCCGGCTGCTGCCACACGGAGCGCCTATTCTACCCCCGCAAAGCAAAGTTATCCACAGGCGGAACGCGAATTTATCTACGTGCATTCCCGCCAAAACCGTGCTAAGTAATTGACAGGCAAGCGGAAAGTGCTGTCTAATTCAGGGTTCACTACCCACGATGTTGGTCCTTTGTGTTGTCGCCGCTCTGGCACCAGCGCATGCGCCAGCTGCCCAAAGTACGAGGGCGACGGGGCGCGTGATTTCCGATTTATATTTTTGCTGACTAGCGAGACAACAAATGAAACGTACCTACCAACCTTCCGTCGTACGCCGCAAGCGCACTCATGGCTTCCGCGTCCGCATGGCAACCCGCGGTGGCCGCGCTGTGCTCAATGCACGCCGCGCCAAAGGCCGCAAGCGCCTCGCTGTTTAAGCGAATGGCGTGACCGGCGATCGTTCGCTCGACTTTGCACGCGATCGGCGGATCGTTAAAACGGATGAATTTTCATCCGTTTTTCGTTTGCGCCCTGCGTATCGGACGGCCCATTTCGTCCTTTACACGCGGCAAACCGATCTGCCCAACGCCCGTTTGGGCGTGGTCGCTGCCAAACGCCTCGCTCCCCGCGCTGTGACGCGCAACACGATCAAGCGTGTGACGCGCGAACTGTTTCGCCAGACGGCCCTGCCGTCGATCGATTGCATCGTTCGCCTGTCGCAACCCGTCAATACCAAGAAAGGGCCTGCCACCAACGCAGGCCTCAAACGGTTGTTGCGGGAAGAACTCACGCGCCTGTTCGCGTCGCAAACAGTCAGCGGCAGGAGTGCGGGCTGATGAAAAAGATTCTGCTGTTACTGGTGCGCGGCTATCAATTGTGCATCAGCCCCTTCCTCGGACAAAACTGCCGCTTTTATCCAAGCTGCTCAAGTTACGCCGCCGAAGCGATCGAGGAACATGGCGCCCTCAAAGGGAGCCTGCTGGCGTCGCGCCGTCTGTGCAAATGCCATCCGTGGCATCCGGGCGGCTTTGATCCGGTACCACCCAAGAAAACGTCTTCAACCAATACAACTGCTTGCGGTTGCCGCCAATCCTGATGACTGATTAAGAGCTTATGGATATCAAACGTACCGTCCTCTGGGTAATTTTCTCGTTCTCGCTTCTGATGTTGTGGGACAACTACAACCGTTACACCGGCAAGGACTCGATCTTCTTCGGCAACGCAGGCAAGCAGCAGCAAGCCGCCGTCGCAGAAGGCAATGCAAACCAAGCTGCGGCTGCCAATTCGGATGTGCCGACCGTGTCGAACCCGGTGCCTGCCAACCAGGCCATTCCTGGCGCACAAACGGCCGCCAAGAGTGAAATCGTCACCGTCACGACCGACTTGATCAAGGCTGACATCGATACCGTCGGCGGCGAAATCCGTCGCCTGGAATTGCTGCAACACAAGGAAAGCGAACACAGCGACAAGAATGTCGTCCTGTTCGACAGCACGCCACCACGCACCTATCTCGGCCAGACCGGCCTGACGGGCGGCGACTATCCGAACCACCGTTCGGAATTCAAGGTCGTACCCGGCGCGCGTGAACTGGGTGATGGCAACCAGGTACAACTGGTGATGGAAGCCGAACGTCAAGGCGTCAAGCTGGTGAAGACCTTCACCTTCAAGCGCAACGACTACAAGATCGATATCAAGCAAGACATCGTCAACAACACCAACGCGCCGATTTCGCCTTCGATCTACCTGCAACTGGTACGCGATGGCGGCAAGCTGGCCGAATCGATGTTCTACAGCACCTTCACGGGTCCGGCGGTCTACAGCAATGCCGAGAAATTCCAGAAGGTGACGTTCGATTCGATCGAAAAAGGCAAGGATGAGCACATCAAGAAAGCCAACGATGGCTGGATCGCGATGGTGCAGCATTACTTCGTCTCGGCCTTCGTACCGCAAACCGATCTGCCACGTGAATACTTCACCAAGAAACTGGCAACCAATCTGTATGCAGTCGGCACCATCGTACCGATGGGCGAGATCGCTCCAGGCCAAAGCAAGTCGCTCGACGCCACGCTGTTCTCTGGTCCACAGGAATCGAGCCGCCTGGATGCCGTCGCGCCTGGCTTCGACCTGGTCAAGGATTATGGCTGGCTGACCATCATCGCGCGTCCGATCTTCTGGGCGATGGAACATATCCATGCCGTGCTCGGCAACTGGGGCTGGACCATCATCGCACTGACCGTGCTGATCAAGCTGATCTTCTTCCCACTGTCCGCAGCCAGCTATCGCAGCATGGCGAAGATGAAACTGGTCACGCCGAAAATGACCGAAATCCGTACGCGCTACAAGGAAGAGCCGCAAAAGATGAACGCGGCCATGATGGAGCTGTACAAGAAGGAAAAGATCAATCCGCTTGGCGGCTGCATGCCGATTCTGATCCAGATTCCGGTCTTTATTTCGCTGTACTGGGTATTGCTGGCCAGCGTCGAGATGCGTAACGCGCCGTGGCTGTGGATCGCCGATCTGGCCGCACCGGATACGCTGTTCGGTTCGTACAACATCTTCGGTTTCCATCTGACCATCGGTATCCTGCCGATCCTGATGGCGATCTCGATGTTCGTGCAGACCAAGCTGAACCCGACGCCACCAGATCCAGTGCAGGCGAAGCTGATGATGTGGATGCCGATCATCTTCTCGCTCATGTTCTTCTTCTTCCCGGCCGGCCTCGTGCTGTACTGGGTAGTCAACAACGTGCTGTCGATTGCACAGCAATGGACGATCACCAAGAAAATCGGCGCACCAACGACCTGATCCATACGCTGAAGAGCAAAACAGCGCTCTTCGCAAAAAGCCCGTGCCATGCCAGTGCATGCACGGGCTTTTTTACGCCGTGATCGTTTATCCTTTCGTTACTCCATAACGCGACAACCAATTTTTGACTTCATGAATTTCGACTCTGCACCCATCGTCGCCATCGCCACCGCTCCGGGTCGCGGCGGCATCGGCGTTGTCCGCATCTCGGGCAAAAACATCACCGCCATCATCGATGCCATCTGCGCCACCAAGGGCAAACCGCTGCAAACACGCCATGCGACCTATCTGGATTTCCTGCGTGCCGATGGCAGCGTGATCGATCAGGGGCTGGCAATTCACTTCAAGGCACCGCATTCGTACACGGGTGAAGACGTGCTGGAACTGCAAGGCCACGGCGGCCCGGTCGTGCTGCAGATGCTGCTGGCCCGCTGCCTCGAAGCCGGTGCCGACGTCGGTCTGCGTCTGGCGCAACCGGGCGAGTTCACGCATCGTGCCTTCCTCAACGACAAGCTCGATCTGGCACAAGCCGAAGCCGTCGCGGATCTGATCGAAGCATCGACCGAGGCCGCCGCCAAGTCGGCCTCGCAATCGCTGTCCGGTGCCTTCTCGAAAACCATTCAGGATCTGGTCGACAAGATCATCAACCTGCGCATGCTGGTCGAAGCCACGCTCGACTTCCCGGAAGAAGAAATCGACTTCCTCGAACAGTCGGATGCGCGTGGACAACTCACGCGCATACGCGAAGCACTGCAGCAGGTCTTCCGGCAGGCAGCACAAGGCGCCTTGCTGCGCGAAGGGCTCAACATCGTGCTGGCCGGCCAGCCCAATGTCGGCAAGTCCTCGCTATTGAATGCGCTGGCAGGTGATGACATCGCTATCGTCACACCGATTGCCGGCACGACACGCGACAAGGTCATCGAAACCATCCAGATCGAAGGCATCCCACTCAACATCATCGACACCGCCGGCATCCGTACCGAAGAACAGGCCAGCGATGAAGTGGAACGCATCGGCATCGCGCGCACCTGGGCCGCGGTGGAAAAAGCCGACGTCGTCATTCACATGCTCGACGCCGCTCGTGGCCCCACACGCGAAGACGAACAAATCACAGCACGCTTCCCACAAGGCGTGCCCGTCATTCGCATCTGGAACAAGATTGACCTGTCGGGCCACAAACCTTCTGTGGATCATTTGCCGGATGCGACACATATCTATCTGTCGGCATCCGAACTGGCAGGCATGGATTTACTGCGCAGCGAACTGCTGCGTCTGATCGGCTGGCAACAAACAGGCGAGTCCCTCTACCTCGCGCGCGAACGTCACTTGCTGGCATTGAAAGCAGCCGAAGAACATCTGGATATCGCCGCGCAACATGCCGCACACGACAGCGAAACCACGCATCCGGCGCTTGATCTGTTTGCTGAAGAATTGCGACTGGCTCAGGATAGGCTGTCGAGTATTACGGGAGAGTTCACCCCGGATGATTTGCTGGGGGTGATTTTCAGCCGTTTCTGTATCGGCAAATAATCAGCCTCCATAATAAAAAAGCGACTGCAATGCAGTCGCTTTTTTTATTTGCCTTTCGTTGGTGGCTGATTATCTCGCCCTTTGCCTGACGGATTACCTGTCTTGCTAGGACCGTTCGGTGGCGTGCGGTTATTGGCCATACTGGCTCTCCTTTCCAATAGTGTGTCTTATTTGGCTGCTCATCGACATTACATTTCCCCCCTGATTCAAGAGACCGGCCGCCGATAGCCTCCGGGCAAGCCTTCTTTTGATAACACCAATTGCCATAACTGGATATCCCGCGCTCTGAATGCGCCTGCACACGAAAGCAGGTAGTACTTCCACATCCGATAAAACCGCTGCCCGAGCTTTTCTGAAAACGCCGGCCACGCGCGGTCGAAATTCTGGAACCACGCTATGAGCGTCTTGTCGTAATCGGCGCCGAAGCTGTGCAGGTCTTCGAGGACGAACAGATCATCCAGTGCATCACCAATCTGGCCGACAGAGGGTAGATCGCCGTTGGGGAAAATGTACTTATCGACCCAGGGATCGGGCGTGGTGCGGCGTGAATTCTTACCAATGGTGTGCAGCAGGAACAGCCCGCCTTTATCGAGCGCACGGTTGGCGACTTCCATATAGACGCGGTAATTCTTGCGGCCCACATGTTCGAACATGCCGAGGCTGGCGACGGCATTGAAACGCTCATCGAGATCACGGTAGTCCTGCAGGAGAAATTCAATGGGCAGGTGCGAATAGCGTTCCTGTGCGTAGGCGATCTGTTCCTTTGAAATACTGACGCCCACACCTTCAATGCCGTAACGTTCCGCAGCAAAACCGAGCAGGCTGCCCCAGCCGCAACCGATATCCAGCAACCGCATGCCCGGCTGCAATTGCAACTTGCGGCACACCATATCGAGCTTGGCCTCCTGTGCCTGTTCCAGATTCTCGGCATGTTCCCAATAGCCGCAGGTATAGGTGAGGCGCGAATCGAGCATGCCGGCGTAGAAATCGTTGCCCAGGTCGTAATGCACTTCGCCGACCTTGCGCGCACGTTCCACATTTTGCCGATTGAGAAATTTGGCCATCAGCACATAGCCGACGAGGCGCAATGGCTGAATCTGGTCGGTCAGCCGCGTGCCCAGCAGACGCGCAAAAAATTCGTCTAGCTGTTCAGCGTCCCAATCACCATCCATATAGGCTTCGCCAAGACCGAGATTGGCCTGCGCCATGCCGCGCTCGAGCACGTCGGGTGAGTGCAATTGCATGTCCCAGGGATTGGTGCCGTTAATACCGATGCCCGCCTTGTTCAGCAAGTCGATCGCAGCCTGATGCAGGCCCGAGGTTTTGGGCGGAGAAGGGTGAGGCAGAAAGGTATTGGTATGCATAGAGCCATCTGAAAAAGAAGGAGCCGTGCGTTCAAGAACATTCTTCTGCTTGTCCGAATTTGGACATTCGCCATGCGCATAAGTGCGGCGTGCTCTCGGCGGAAAGAGAAAATTGCATCATCTTGATAGTCTGCCAAACCAACAAGGTCAAGCACGTTTTGCCAGCCGCCGGTGCAAATCCTCTTTTCTAACAGGATCTTCACGCCAGGCATGGCTGACAAGGGGACAATGTGGGCGGCCTTTGCCCGACAGGGGTGTTTTCGGCGACAATGTTGCCATTCGGCGTTTTGCCTGAACGGCAACGGCTGGCACGCTGCCGGGCCGTCATGTCCTCAACCAGCCCACGTTTTCCATCCATGACCACTTCCTCCAAGATCATCTATACCCTGACCGACGAAGCGCCAGCCCTGGCGACCTATTCGCTGCTGCCCATCGTCAAGGCATTTACCCGATCTTCCGGCATTGCCGTCGAAACGCGCGACATTTCGCTGGCAGGTCGCATCATCGCCGCCTTTCCCGAATTTTTGACCGATGCCCAGAAGATCGGCCCGGCACTTGCCGAACTGGGCGAACTGGCCACCAAATCCGAAGCCAACATCATCAAGCTGCCGAACATCAGTGCCTCGATCCCGCAGTTGAAAGCCGCGATCAAGGAATTGCAGCAGCAAGGTTACAAGCTGCCCGATTACCCTGAAGAAGCGAAGACCGATGCCGAGAAAGACATCAAGGCACGCTACGACAAGATCAAGGGCAGCGCCGTCAATCCTGTTCTTCGTGAGGGCAATTCGGATCGCCGTGCGCCGGGCTCGGTCAAGAATTACGCACGCAAACACCCACACAAGATGGGCGCGTGGTCGGCCGATTCGAAATCGCATGTGGCGCACATGGACAACGGCGATTTCTACGGCAGCGAGAAATCGGCGCTGATTGCCGAAGCCGGCAACGTGAAGATCGAACTCATCGGCAATGATGGCAACACCACCGTGCTGAAGGAAAAGACTGCCGTCAAGGCAGGCGAAATCATCGATGCCGCCGTACTGAGCCGCAAGGCGCTGCGCGACTTCATCGAAGTGCAGGTCAACGATGCGCGCGAGAAAGGCGTGCTGTTTTCAGTGCACCTGAAAGCGACCATGATGAAAGTCTCCGACCCCATCCTGTTCGGCAATGTGGTCTCGGTGTTCTACAAGGATGTGTTGGCGAAACATGCCGACACGCTCAAACAGATCGGCTTCGATCCGAACAACGGCATTGGCGATCTGTATGCACGCATCGGCGCACTGACGGCTGACAAGCAGGCAGAAATCGAAGCTGATATTCAAGCGACCTACACAACACGCGCCGCGCTGGCGATGGTCAATTCGGACAAAGGCATCACCAATCTGCACGTGCCAAGCGACGTGATCGTGGATGCATCGATGCCAGCCATGATTCGCGATTCGGGCCGCATGTGGAATGCCGAAGGCAAGCTGCAAGATACCAAGGCCGTAATTCCAGATCGCTGCTATGCAGGTATCTATCAGGCCGTGATTGATGATTGCAAAAAGAACGGCGCATTCGATCCGGTCACCATGGGCACGGTGCCGAACGTCGGCCTGATGGCGCAGGCAGCAGAAGAGTACGGTTCGCACGACAAGACCTTCCAGCTCGACAGCGATGGCGTCGTGCGTGTGACCGATGCCGGCGGCAAAGTACTGCTGGAGCAAGCTGTGGAAGCTGGCGATCTGTTCCGCATGTGCCAGACCAAGGATGCACCGGTGCAGGATTGGGTCAAGCTGGCCGTCACGCGCGCACGCCTGAGCAACACGCCAGCCGTGTTCTGGCTCGACAAGAATCGCGCACACGATGCGCAACTGATCGCCAAGGTTGAAACGTATCTGAAGGATCACGACACCAGCGGTCTCGATATCCGCATCCTCGCGCCGGTCGATGCGATCCGCTTCTCGATCGAACGCATCCGCAAAGGCCAGGACACGATCTCCGTGACCGGCAATGTACTGCGCGACTACCTGACAGATCTGTTCCCGATCATGGAGCTGGGCACCAGCGCCAAGATGCTGTCCATCGTACCGCTGATGGCCGGTGGTGGCCTGTTCGAGACCGGCGCTGGCGGCTCAGCACCGAAACACGTGCAGCAATTTGTCGAGGAAGATTTCCTGCGCTGGGACTCGCTCGGTGAATTCATGGCACTCGCGGCTTCGCTCGAACATCTGGGCCAGGTCAACGGCAACAAGAAGGCACTGGTACTGGCAAAAACACTGGATGAAGCGACCGGCAAATTCCTCGACACCGACAAATCGCCAGCTCGCGCCGTCGGCGGTCTCGACAATCGCGGCAGCCATTTCTATCTCGCGCTGTACTGGGCACAGGCGCTGGCCGCACAAACCGAAGATGCCGAACTGCAAGCGCAGTTCGGCGCGCCGGCCAAGGCCATGACCGAACAGGAAGCTGCCATCGTGGCCGAACTGAAGGCGGCGCAGGGCAAGGCGGTCGATATCGGTGGCTACTATCATCCGGACGCAGCAAAGACGGCCGCCGCGATGCGCCCTAGTGCCACGCTGAACAGCATCATCGATAGCATCACCTGAAGTCATTGAGGCAATCCGCCCCCGGCTTGACCAGCGAAGTCAGCCGGGGGTTTTAATATCCGCCGTGCCAATCGTTCGACGACATGGCATCACGCATGGAGCCAGATTCCTGCTGCAATCGGGCAACAGCATGATCGAAACCAGTTGAGTACAATCTCAGCTTCACCATCCTTCACCCTCAGGCAGCATTACGCCCACCGACATGATCAAATGGACCCTCATCACGCTGTTTCTTCTCAGCGTGCTCTACACCCACTATCGCGGCAAGGTGCGTCACAAATGGTTGCGTCAGTCGACCGATCATTCCACGTTCATGGCGCCGATCAATGCGTTCATGACGCTGTTTTCGAGTCTGCCGGATCGCCCTTACCACGACTTGAAAAGCTACCCCGAACTGAAGACGATTCAGGACAACTGGGAAATTATTCGCGAAGAAGCACTAGCATTGCAAAGCGAAGGCGCGATCAAGGCCTCGCAGAAAATGGACGATGCCGGTTTCAACTCCTTCTTTCGCCGTGGCTGGACGCGCTTTTATCTGAAATGGTACGGCGACAGCCATCCTTCAGCCGTGCAGCGCTGCCCACGCACGACCGCACTTCTGGATTCGATTCCGATCGTCAAGGCGGCCATGTTTGCGCAACTGCCACCGGGAGCAGATCTGGGCAAGCATCGCGATCCGTACGCCGGTTCGTTGCGCTATCACCTCGGCTTGGTCACGCCGAATGATGATCGCTGCTTCATCAATGTCGATGGCATCGATTACAGCTGGCGCGATGGCGAAGCCGTGATCTTCGATGAAACCTATATCCACTGGGCGGCTAACAACAGCGACAAGAACCGCATCATTCTGTTCTGCGATCTGGAACGCAAGATGAAATGGGGCTGGGCGCAGGCGATCAACCGCTGGTTCAGCAACAACGTGATGGCTGCTACGGCTGCGCCGAACGACATGCAGGACAAGACTGGCGGCGTCAACCGGGCCTTCAAGAACATTTACCAGATTCGCGCCAATGGCAAGAAGCTCAAGGCCTATAACAAGCCGCTTTACTATCTGGTGAAGTGGTCGATCCTACTGGGTATTGTCGCGCTGATCGTTTTCATCTGAGGCGCGCTGCAACGGCACACATGTGTCAAATATCAGTTCCACGTTAAGAAAGCCCGCTCTTGCGGGCTTTTTCTTTGCTGCCTGTCGCCTGCACGCTACAACGTTATTTTTTCTTACAGAAAGATGCGGATGGCGCTGATACGCGTGCGTTCAGGCTTTGCCTACCATGCAGGTCATCGGCACATCGCCCACAGCATATTCAGGACTACGGAGAACCATCATGATCAAATTTTCGACACTGAGCCTCATTTCTGCCGCCGCAGCAGTCAGTTTTTTGTGTGCCTCGGTCGTACATAGCGACGATCTTTCCGGTGAGAAAACTATCATCGTCGCGGAATCGCGTTAAGCCTGTCGCGGAAAAAGCACATGAGTCATGCTGGTGTTGTCATGCAAACAGAGCGGACAAGCATGGATTCAGACGAATAATCGGCCAAAAAATTTGAGAGCGTTTTAGGGAAAGCCACAAAAGGGTTTAAGCAGGATCAGGTCGTATGGCTTGATCGATGCCAAAAGCAGGGAGGAGAACCGGTCACCGTCACAGGAAAACCGGTCTGAGAAAGCAAATCGGCCTGATTCAATCAGGCCGTTTTCATTAGGGGAAGGACATCAATGCGGGACGGGGATCTGTTCACGCAAATTCCACGCCGTAACCGCGTTCTTGGCGTTTTTCTCTTCACTGTCGCCGCTAAAGTGCGCAGTGTTGTTATGCAGTGTGCAATCATGATTCATGCAATGCACATAGCTGTAAGGCAATTCCGATTCGAGATAATGGGCCTGCTTCAACTCCGCCTTGGTACCGCAGAATGGGCATGGTTTCAGTGTTTGTTCCATTGTTTTCTCCTCATGCTGATTTGCTTACGCTTCTCGATGAAGTCCACTTGTTGGATCACCTGCTGACGCCAGAGTTCTGTCGTTTCCTCCCACTGATGGTTTTTGCTGCTTCGATACGAGCCGCCTGAGGTTGATTCTAGTACAAAAGAAAAAACAAATTCCACTCTTGTTTTTCGGCACTGCCATTCTCATCACATGCCACACGCCGCTTGGAGGCAGCAATTTGTTCACCGCTCATTTATTGCACGCGTTGGCATCCATGCCCCACGTCTGCAAGGTGAGGCGTGTGCCACCAGCATCCAAATCCTGAAAGCGCGGTGTCACGGCGTGTGCATGGCCTTCCCGCAATGCCTTCAACAAATCGCCGCACCCCTGTGGCAGACTCAACCAGCCCATCGATCGCCAACCCTTTTCCTCCCGCGCAAAAAGGATCAGTTGTTGATTCGGCGAAGCATCGGCAATCAGAATTTCTTCTCTGCCATCGGCATTCATGTCGAGCATCCAAGCTTCGCAACGACGACCGGTCCGACGCAGACATTCCGGCAG
Source organism: uncultured Oxalicibacterium sp. (assembly GCF_913776015.1). Taxonomy (GTDB): domain Bacteria; phylum Pseudomonadota; class Gammaproteobacteria; order Burkholderiales; family Burkholderiaceae_D; genus Oxalicibacterium. The sequence goes on from NZ_CAJYMD010000051.1 coordinate 56,812, forward strand.
GATGTAGGAATTCTGTTCGGCCATCCAGTCCTGTGCCATGAAATCTGCAGGTAAGGCGCGACCCTTTGGATAAACGGTGATATTGGCTTGTCGTGTAGCGGCACTGAGCGCCGGCAACGCGTCGGAGCGATCCCATTTATTGGTCTTGGCCAATGCCGCTTCCGCGCCCTTGCGCAATGTTTCGGCATCGCTGCCTTCACTGCGCGATTTGAGTTCCTGCAAGGCGGTATTACCGTAACGCGCGCCTTCGAAACGCAGATAGTGAAAATCGAATTCGGCAGCCGAAACCTTGCCTGCCTCCAGCCGAGCCATCTGGCTGTTGACCGACAAGCGTGCCGGATCTGCAAGCGGTGTGAACAACACTAGGAGGATCAGCACGATCCACAATGCCGTCAGCACATTGGTTTGCGCAATGCGCGTCAGCCAGCCGCGCTCGCAGGCAGCCCACAGATAGCCAATGGCATATGCCGTAGCGACCAGCAGACAGGCAACCGCCGTAATACGGTCAGCACTCCAGCCATACTGGCCGACGCGCAGAGTCAGGGCATGGCTTGCAATCACCACCAGCGGCAGCAACAGCACACAGGCGATGCGCGCGGCGAGTTGCAGAATACGCGGCGGCAGTTGCGTCACCTCTCCCTGTTGAAAGGTGGCATTGATCAGGACGATCAACACCCCAGCCGCACTCAGCAATACAGTCGTGGCATGACGCGTTGCCCACAGGGGTTCCAGTCCGATGAATGGCAATGTCAGCAGAAAGCCGCCGACCAGCAACACACTTAGCGGCAACAGCCACGACAGCAGGGTCAACAGCAAGCCGCGTATGCCCTGCACGATGCGTGGCCGCACATCCGTCACATGCAAGGCCACCGAGAAGGCAAAGGCCAGCACCGGAATAACGAACCATGCCTGATCCAGCAAGGTACGTAGGAACGACAGTTTGACCAGCATGAACAGCGTCGCGCCCAGCCACAAGATCAACCACAGCAGACCGACAAAGGGGAGCGCGAAAGCAAACTGGATACCCAACTTCCACGCGGCTTCGAAACAGGCGGGATAGGAAGGCAAACGCCTGCCATCACGCGCACCGGCCAGAATCATCGCCTGCGCAATGAAGAATCCCGCCGCCGTCGCCAGCAACAGCCAGCCATCGGAAAGGAAACGCGAGACATTGCCGCCATCACGCTTCCAGTTGCCGACGAAATCCATGCGCCATACATCGCCAACCGCCAGCGCAACGCATACCAGCGAAGCGCATAGCAGCCAGCGCAGCAGTGTGCCGCGCGTCAGATGCCCGAACGCAGAAACGAACAACAGGGGCACGAACAGAGCCAGCAAAAACAGCGTCAGGAACACATAGGCATTGCTTGCTAAACCGGCTTCCTGCTTGAGGCTGTAGTAAAGCGCATAAAGCAATCCGCCTTGCAGCAGACCGGCGAACAATCGCCAGCGCGCCACGGCGGCGGGTGTGTCTTCGTTTTGAGCCGTGCTTGTGTCTTGTTGGGTCATGCTCTTCTGCTCCATTCGCCATGACGGTACCTTATAGGCGCGTTTTTCATGGTTGTCATGGCACCGTCACAATCACTGCGTATGCTTGAGGCTAAATGATCGTCTCAAGGAATTCGGCCCATGTCTCTCTCTGCATGGGCTTTTTTTTTGCGCCAATGAAAACGGCCGCTGAAATGCGGCCGCCTGGGGCAAATGCATTGATCTGCATTGCCGATCTATAGTTCAACTCACGTCGTTTCGAACACGCCTTCGGCACGATTCTTCTTGACGTTGTCCCACGCGAAGATGCGCGCATTCATCGCGATATAAACACCATGCGGCAGCGTTTGCGCAATCCCGCAGGCAAAGCCGAAATTAAACAACGCATCGGAATGCTGCACTTCATACGGGATCATGGCGCCCGTGAGCACAATGGTCTTGCGCAGTTGCGCCGCGCCGAGCACTGCAGCGGTTTCCTGCATCGTGTCGGTACCATGCACAACCACGATACTTTTCTCATCGGCACGCAGGCAGCAGGCACAAATCCGCTGACGATCGGCATCGTGCATTTCCAGCGAATCGAGGAAAGGCAATTGTTCGAGCTGTACCGGCATCGTGATGCGGGCACGACGAATGACTTCCGGCAAATGACCATTACCGAATGTCAGTTTGCCAGACAGTTCATCGTAATGCTTGTCGAAGGTACCACCAGTGGCAATGATGCGCAGGCTCATATCGATCATGTCAGCAGAAATAGTATCGGTCTCACTCAGACGCATCATAGCCTGCTCAGCGGTCAAATGAAAAGATGATCAAAGGCGGTAAAAACCAATCTGGCATGGCGCAGCCTGCATGATGGGGAAAAACAGGCCGATATGATTGCTGCAATGCATGGCTTCATGCCTCACCACTGCCATATTCATGGGATGGCGCGTGGAGGTTAATGAAGTGAGCCGATCCTCACGTTGCCGTCGGACGAGATATCGATACCCAGCCCATACGTCATCAATGCTTGCGTCTCGGGACTCTTGGATTCATCGGCTGGCCGATTTTTGTATGCCTCCGCAAACGCGGCTTCGGCAGCATTTCTATCGAGTCCGTTATGGACCAGACTGTCAATCCATCTTTGGCGCCAATACTTGTCACTGCTCATGGTGATGTTTCCAATAAGAAAAGATAAAAGAATTCTCGTCCCGCTCATTCCTGATGCTCAGGCCGTGGGCACGGGCAATCAAGGATTATAAACGCGCTATATCTTATTGGGAATGACGCTATATCTCCAAGCTGTGTTTTTAAAGCAGGTGGTTCGCAAAAATGCTGCATAAAAAAAGCCGCCAGGGATGATGTTCTGGCGGCTTTTTCCCCATCCAGCAGCATGACGGCGCAATGGCGATGTTCTCTCAGCCGCAAAGGCTGACACCACCTGTGACGATCACGCGGCCATCTTCATGGCTGGATCGATCGGAATTTCCTCGTTGTTCAGCACAGCAAACAGATGATCGATATTGATCGACTGGATGAGCAACTCGCCCCGATTGGCCTGGATGACGTGCGTCACGAGCATGCCAGTCTCCGGTGCCGCCAGTGGTGTCGGCGTGATCTGCGACGGCTGGAATTCCGGCACACCATGCAACTCGCTCACCAGCAAGCCGATGCTCTTGTCATCGCGCTTGACGATGATGACCTGACTGGCGCTGTTGATTTCCGATTTGACACCGCGCATCAGATGACCGAGATCGAACACCCAAACGAAACGCTTACCTTCGCCTTCATGGCGCAACGCCAGGATGCCGATGCGCTCTGCGCGGCTACCCATCGACATGGGCGCCACTTCCGAGGCAGGCAACGCTTCCGCGACATATTCAGCCGGCAGTGCAAACAAGGCACCATCGACAAAGAAGGTCGCGAATTCCCGTCCCGCTGGTGCTGCAGGATCATGTTCGATCACTGTATTGGCTGCCTTATCGTGACCGACCTGCTGGCGTGCTTCGCCGAACAGCTTGTAGACGACGGCAATCACGTCTTCACTGTAACCATCGCTGGTCTTGAATTCGCGGTAGCCATGCGACACTGTGCAACCGAGCGTGGCGTAATGGCCATCATGAATCACGATGCGCGAGGCGCTGGCGCCGTTGGGTAATGTCAGCAGTACCGGATCGATCTCCAGCAGGCTACCGATCGGACGGGTAGCGTCGGTGCTCGAAATGATGCGACCGTTACGATCGATGAAGAGCGCACTGACACCTTCCTTTTCACCGAGCGCGCCTTGCAGCATGGCGGCGAATTCCGGCTCTGCATCGAACACGATACCGATGCCACCGACCACGCGCATCTCATTGTCGGGATGGCGAATTGCCGCGTGATAGATGTAGGTCGGGCGCCCGCCATACAGCGGCGTCGTCTCGAATGCCGAGACCGCGTATTGCTGGTCATTGGCAAGGCCGCGCACGTGCGCCAACGTTTCTTCTCCAATATGCGAACCGACGACATCGAGACCATCACCCCTGAAATCAGTGGCGGCGATGATTACACCTTCTTCGTCATAAACGAACAGGCGCGTGTAGACCGTGTAGAGCGAGTTGATATAGCCGAGAATCTCGTTGATACGCGCCACCGTTTCCGGCGTGCGCATGGGGTCGGCCAAGGCAACCTGCAGTTCCGGCGTTAATGCCCACCAGCGACAATCGTCCGAACGCTCGTAGAGATTACGGTCCAGCAGATCGACCATCAGGTGCGAGACGAATTCGGCATCGCTGAGGTTGGCAGACAGCACGGTTTCATACAGATCGCGAATCGATTGCGCAAACAGCTCATTGCTGCGTGCACCGGTTTCGCTGATCTGTTCGAGAATCGTCTTGAGCTTGAGCAGTTCGCCGTTCTGGCCTGCCGTCATGACCTGACCGTTCCACACCACGCGGCGAATCGTTTCTGCCGCCTGCATGATCTCGAACAGTGGCGGTGAAAACGATTGCGCATGCGACAGCAAGCCCTCGGCGGTTGCAGCGTCGAGCGTCTTGAGCGCATTTGACAACTTGCCCGTGAAACCCAGATCGACGGGAATCATGACCTGCCCTTGCCAGCCAATCGGGCCAGGATAACCCTGATAGCCGGCCGAGCTGAAGGTGCGTACCAGATACTCACGGCCACCATAAACCATCAGTTGCGGACTGGCGTCGCGATTGATCGGCACGCTCGCGCCGGGGGGAATCCACAAGGGATCGGCACTGGCGATGACGCGGTTTGCACCGTCGAGCAACAGCATGTTGGAGCGCAGCGCCGGATCGCGGTGCGACCGGAAGATACCGGCCATTTCCTGTTCGAAGTTGAAGCACAGGCACAGCACACCGACCACGGCGTTGGTTTCGGGATGATGCATGCGGCGCGAGTAGATCAGTGCTTCCTTCTTGCCGGGTCGCAGATCGGTGGTGCGGAAGGTTTCGACATAGGTCTCGCACGCCATGGTCTCGGCCAATAGCGGATCGGTGCTGCCTTCAAGCGGCGTGGCTTCATCGATCTGCACGAGTACGTTTCCTGCTGCATCGAGCAGAATGATTTCGTCGTACACCGTATACTTGTTGCGATACGCACGCAGGCGGGAACGGATCATGTCGGCATCGTCATGCAAGCCGGCAACGAAAGTACAAAGCTCCTTGTCCGTTGCCAGAAAGCCGACATCGGCAGTACGTTCGAATAGGTTGCGCACGACGATATCGATCACGTACTGCGCCTTGGTGCCGATTTCTTCCAGCAGACTGCCGACTTTCTCGCCCACCAGGCTGGTGACCAGTTCCTGTTCGAGTCGATTGAAGCCGTCGCGCGTAGCGGCCATGGTCGGCAGGATGGCCTTTGCTTCAACCGGACAGTTCATCTTGGCCGAGGCTTCGATCATGCGCCACATGGTGTTGAGCTCGCGCAGCGATTGCTCGCAGCGGCTGACATCGCGCATATAGGGAAGAAACGTATCGATCTGGAGGGCGTGTTCGTGATTCATGGCATGTTCCGCAAAGTGACAAGGGACGCGGTGTACACCGGCAGCTCTATATCCCAAACTTATGGGACAACGACAATATCACTAGCAAGGAACAGGCCATTTATTTCCATGGAGAAAAGTTAATTTTATTGACCAATTTCTCGCTCCAGCCACATCAAATCACCAAAATGGAGCGCATCATTTTTGACGCACCAACAATGCGCATTCACCGCAGTCACTGCATGGCGTAAATGCCGTTACACTAACGGCCTCATTGTTCCTGCTTTGCCCATGAAACCCATTGCCCCTGGCACCGTCATCTTTCATCGCCATCGCGGTTATGGCGTGATTACGGCCGTCAATCTGTTGACGGGCTGGATTTCTGCGCGCTTCGGTAATGAAATGCGTGCGCTTGATCTGAATCTTTCTACCGATGAAGTCCAGCATGCGGACGGCGAACCCATCCTGTTTCGTCGCGATCCACCGGACCCGATGCCGCATGCACGGCTAATGGCCATGGTGCGCCAACTGCATCGCGCCGGTTATCAGCGCCTTTATCTGTATAGCTGGCCCAAGCCTTCGGGGTTGCACTGGCGCTGGCATCTGTTTGCCGGCCCGCGCAACTGGATGGAACGGCCGTGGCGCGAAGGTTGGTACGGCTCGGGAGCAGACTATATTTTCAATCCGGTGATCGGCTGGGGCGATGCGCCTGGGGAGACGACGGAGGAATTGGCAAGCACGCTGGCGCAGTTCGATCCTGTCGGCCTAGCACAAGCACTCGGACGCGATGAAGACCATGCACTCTGGTTCGAGACCGTGTGCGATGCCTTGCTGCCGGACTACACATTCTCGCTGGGCTGGGATAAGCATGACGGCCCGATTCCCGATTCGCTGCCGATCATCCCGATTCGACGCGGTGTGCCGCCGTATGCCGGTCCGCCGCTGCCGTGGCCGCCGGGCTGGGCCAAGCTGTGGGTCGCCACGCATCTGGCCTCCACCACGGCAACCTTGCTGCCGCGTCGCGAAACCGATACTAGAAAAGGTCCGGCTGGCGCCCAGTCCGACGCCGTTCGTTGAAAGCCGCCACGGTTTCGGTACGCGGCCCGGCAATCAAGGTCATCGCATCACCTGCCTGCACTGCGCCTTCCTGCACCACCTTCAGGTAAAAGCCCGTGTATCCGCTTTGCAGCATGCGCTTGGCGGCTTGCGCAAAGCCCATGCGGATCGTGAACTTGAAACACGGCTCACGCGGCTCGGTCACTTCCAGCAGCACATCGCCGATCTGCAGTCGATCGCCAATCCACACCGCCTGTTCCAGCAAACCCGTGATGGTCAGGTTTTCCGCCATCGCGCCATACGGCAAAGCTTCATCCCGCTGAAGATGGGCGTGGCGCTGCGCCTGCCAGAACGCGTAGTGTTCAAATGGATAGGCGTACACGGCCTTGTCGATGCCGCCATGCACGTTTCGATTGGCCTGTTCATCGCCACTGACGCCCATGCGTGTGATGTGCGCAGTACCTGTGACGGCGCGCTTGTCGAAAGCGCTGGGCACGCGGCGTACGCCATCGTCTTCGTTGACGAACAGATTACCGACGATACCTGTGTTGACGCTGAGAAGGCGCATCGTCATGGCGTCACCAGCACGTTGCGCGGCGTACCGGCCGCATAGTCAAGAATGTTCTGGAAGGCACTGCGGAAATAGAGTTCATAACTGTCCTTTTCGACATAACCGAGGTGCGGCGTGGCGATCACGTTTTCCAGCCGCAGTAAAGGCGCGGTCGGTGGCAATGGTTCGTTTTCGAAAACATCGAGCGCGGCAAAACCGGGATGGCCATTCTGCAAGCCGGCCAGCAAGGCATCCGGTGCCACCAGTTCGGCACGGCTGGTGTTGACGAAAATCGCATCGGGTTTCATGCGCGCAAGATCATCGGCCGTGACGATGCCGCGTGTGACTTCATTAAGGCGCAAATGCAGGCTCAATACATCGGCTTCGGCAAAGAAAGCTTCACGTGATGCAGCAACACGCAAACCGTCCTGCTCCGCAGCGGCACGACTGGCTTCGCGTCCCCACACCATCACATCCATGCCGAATGCCTTGCCATACCCGGCGATCATGCGACCGATGCGGCCATAGCCCCAGATCGCCAAGGTACGGCCCTTGAGCGAACGGCCCAGCGTATTGCGTTCCCACGACATCGAAGCGGTTTGCCACAAGCCATCCCTGAGATTATCGATATAGGCGGGAAGTTTGCGCATGGCGCTCATGATCAGCGCCCATGTCAGTTCTGCCGGTGCCGTGGGGTCGCCAATGCCTTCGGTGATGGTGATGCCATATTCAGCAGCCGCAACCAGATCGATATGGCCGGTTACCTTGCCAGTTTGCGAAATGAATTTGAGGTTGGGAAGTCGGGTGAGCAGGGCGCGTGTGAGCGTAGTACGTTCACGGATCAGCACCAGTGCATCGAAAGGGGCAAGGCGGATAGCAAGCTGGCCGGCACCGCGTGCGCTATTGCTGAATACCTTGACCTCATGGCCTTCGAGCATGGCAAAGCAGTCCAGTCGGCGGACCACGTCCTGGTAATCGTCGAGAATCGCGATTTTCATAAGCTCCTTGCAAATAGCGACATATTCAAAACTCTTGATAACGAAGACCCATTCTCAAGAAAACGTTTCTTGAATGCATCATAAATTTACTCGACACTATTACCTCACTCGTGGCAATCGTAAGGGAGCCCTCGAGTGAGTTTTATCAACAACATAATCGTATATCTATAAATGAATGCCACTTCTGCAGTGACCAAGTTGTGCATAGAACAGCTGCTCAAACAAACCTTTGGCAATTTGTCTAAGTGTTACAAGCATCATCACAAAGGTACAACAACGGATGATTACCTCGATAAGTTCTGCGCAGCAGTGAAAGGCAATAACGATCCGACGATTGTCGATCATTTCGACATCATTCGCAGAAATCTCTCTGTAGAAAACCGAGGTTTAACAGATGAACAATTAAAAAATTCGCCCACCAGCGTCATTATCTTGGGAACAACTTATGCGTTTCGCACAATCCAATCGCTAGAAAAAGATAGCGTCACTCTTGCAATACAGAATTTGGCGGACTCTGCCTACTGGGCAGGCGTTGCGATGGCCTCGACGGGAGTAGAAAAGGCCTATCTGCATACAGTGCAAGAAACGCAAAAAAGCACAAAAAGGGAAGCCGGTAAAAGTGGCGCTCAGGGAAGAAATGAAATCTATGAGCCGATTCGTGATTACGCTTATGAATTAGTTCGTATGGGCGGCACTACTTCAGGAACGAAAAAATGGAAGTCGCGGCAACATGCAGTGTCAGCAATTCAAGACAAAGTTTTTGCTCATGCAAAAGCTAGAGGGATCTTCATGAAAGGGGAAAATTCAAGCAACGACAATTCCCTAAAAGGTGGCGTGCACGTCTCGCGTACGATCGATGGTTGGTTAAAAAAAATGCCAGATGCAGAAGAGTATTTTCCTAAAAAAGCAAAGTAATCAACGCAAGTATTAGCTCCGCCTTCCAAAGCCGCCTTTCGGCGGCTTTCTAGTCAAGCCAAAAAAATAACGCCAATCTACTTTCTGCTGAAAAATTGGGCAGACCTTTACGCGTATGTGGCTTTTCTACACTCCTTCAAAAACATAGCAGTTTGCCGGCAAGCTACGTAGATCGATTTGCCGGCGCTCCCTAGACTTCTCCTCACTGATTACACATCAAGTGCAAACCAAGGAGAAGTCAATGACATCACATTTCACACCATAGCAAGTCCATCACGCTCTTAGCCAGTCGAGTGTGACAGACGCCGCCATCTGCAATCGAATGGCCGATTGCACATTTTTATACTTAACAAAGCAAAGCACAGCTCTGCCCCAACATAAGAAAGAACGATTATGCAAAATCAACAAGCCTCTACTACCCATTCCCAACTCGACATCAATAGCGTTACGAAAAAGCTGGCCGCACTGGCTCCTGCCGGTCAGCAGCAAAAGATCCATGCCTTCCAGCAGTTGTATATCGGCGTCGAAGAGACGCTGGCTCGTAACGTCCCACAGAAATCAATCATCGCTCTTTTGCAAACAGAGGGATTGTCTCTGTCATTAGGCGGCTTTCGCTCTCTGCTGAATGCGGAACGCGAGCGTCGCAAATCTCAGGGTGATCTGCCTTGTTGCTCTATGTGCAACAGCGTACTTCCTCGCATCCAGTCTGAATCGAGCCCAACGACTGGGATTAATCAAGACTGATTAGCAGTGATGGGTAATCACATCGCCCATCACAACAAAAAAACACGCCCACCATATAACAAAGGAAAGATCAATATGAACAACTACACTTTTTATCCACCCTATCCATTACATGCATTTCATTTGGTCGTCCGTGAGGCGGTTGATGAGGTCATCCACAAGGTGAAAGCACCTGAAGCCATGGTTGTCATGGCATTTCTGGAAACAATGTCGATCGCAGCGCAATCGCTGTATGACGTTGAATTACCGTATGGGGAAGTACGCCCAGTATCTTTGAACCTTTTGGTCATTGCCGATTCAGGCGAGCGTAAAACCGGAGTTCACAATCTGGTGGCGCGCCCCCTCTACCAAGCCGATCATAAGCGTGTTCAAGCATATAAAGAAGCATGCAAACAATACGATACCGACAACGCTATTTGGAAAGCCACACAAAAAGGTTTAGAGCGCGCACTGATTAAACAAAAGAAAAATGACGGCGAAACCGACTATATTCAGGAAAAATTACGTGAGCATACTGAAGCTGCTCCTGTAAAACCCCGCTTACGTCGAATCATTTATCAAAACGTCACCGAGCGTGCGTTCATGAATGCGATGGAAGGAGAAGGTGAGTCGATCGCCATGATTAGTGATGAGGGCGAACTCATTACGAAAGGTGGTGGGCTGCACAAACCAGGCATGCTGAACAAAGCGTGGGATGGCGCGTCTCTGCTGTCAATGGACCGAAGCGATGGCATCACGATTCAAGCTCGTAACCCACGTCTTACTGTTTCATACATGGTACAACAACAGATTCATCAGGATTTGTTGAATCGGCGCGGCATGACATTGCGCGGCTCAGGTATGTGGGCTCGTTACCTCGTTGCCCAGCCTGCGTCTACGCAAGGCCATCGTTTTGTGTATTCGGCGGATCATTCATTGAAAGCACTGGCGACTTTTCATAAGCGCATGGATGAGCTATTGCAAACATGGACCGATCAAGTGGATATTGGCAGCAATCAGCGCATGACATTAAAGTTTTCGGAAGATGCCAAAAACAGCTGGCAATCACATGCGAACTACGTTGAGTCGATGCTTGCGCCAAATAACTATCTGCATGACATCAAAGATTTCGCCTCAAAAATGATGGAGATCATCAGTCGTGTCTCGGCAATCCTGCATGTCGTCTCTCGACAATCGGGTGACATTTCGGTCGATACGTTCGAGCGTGCCAAAGCAATTGTAGAGTGGCACATGCACGAATTTAAGCGCATCTTCGCTACACCGGAGATTCCCCAAGAAGTAAGGGATGCTCAGGCAATTGAGAAGTATCTTCTTGATCACTGTTGGAGCAATGGTCATTTGCAGATACAAAAAAATTATGTCCTTAAAACAGGGCCGATTCGTCCAGTAGGACGTCTTGATCATGCGCTTGCCTGCTTAATGCGTGACAAACGCATTTATTTGGTAGATGGCGCGAAGCGAACGAAGTTTATTGCTTTGAATCCATATATTTATGGTTTCCCTAATGGTTCACAAAACATGTCGTCATCTTTGGGATATGTCACAGCTTGAAGCATTGACTAAGTGATGCTCAACACAGCGAGAAGAAGTGATTCTTCTCGCTCTTCGATATGTCTGAAGGTACAAACCAAGTACACGTTGGAAACAAATCGCCCATATTCCATAAGCGATCAAGGCACCCTCTGGAAACATGTCGGACATCTTGCAAATAAGTGCGGTGAACGATATTCAAGCGGCCTGCGATCTTTCATTTTCGTCTCTAATTGAAGCCTCGATTCGTGCAATTCATGCGACTAGATCGCATGAATTGCACGAATCCGCCCACCCCAGATTCAATTTGGGGAGCATTACCATCAGGCTTCGTGTGTGCATTGCAATGTGCACCTCTGTCAGCAGTACCTTGCTTCTCGAAACTTTAGGCAGTATGAGATGACATCAACATGCTCACATATGACATCTACATAGCCACGGCTTGTTACTCGTCATTTGATGTATTGTCATTACCCTGCTCATCAACAAGTCTCGCTCGGCGTGGTCCTATATGCATTCCTGGATCGCGATCAATACCTTGCGCTCTAAGCGTTCGATGATCCACTCGCGCCGAATGCCCGTGTTTCTCTAACATTGCATTCTGTAACTCCGCACATTTCTTTCGCGTAGCAATCAATTGGTCTCGAATTGCAATTCGATTCTTTCCGCCACTATCTTTCTTGCACCCTCCTTTCTCAGGGTGATGTGGGTTGTAGCGTGAGAAAGTCTGTTCTGGCGACCGCTCAACACCATCTGGCATGCGGTCGGAATACATCAGATGAAGGTGAATATTCGTTTGGTCTTCACGCGCCCCATCGGGTAAGTGAATAGCGTACTGGTATGGCTTTGCTCCAACAAGATCATCGATCAACTGTTTGACAAGATCCTGTTGCTGTTCCCTTGTAAGCTCCGCAGGCAACGCAATTTCATGCTCACGATAAACTGCACCGTTGATGCGTTCGTACTTATCCCCCGCTCGCCAGAACAATGCGGGCCGATGCTCTGCCCATTCCGGCATGTTTCCGTGACCAGCCTCCACAAGATCTGTCCGATGACGGTACTTTCCTTGACGGGCAATGTAGGCAGCATGTTCTTCCGCCGCACCCCGTTTTCCACTTTTCACGCAATGATGAAAACTTGCCATATTCCTTTACCTAGCCTTTCTATTTCTGCTCTATACGAACAGATGATTGGTATTTCGAAGGTAAGTAGGCTTATGTTGTCTCAGTAATCGGGAGAAAGGTTAAGTGCGCGTACTGAACACCTCTGCTATTTAGTACGATTCACTCCAGATTAATCTCAACGTCATTCGCTCTACTTACATACGATGTGGGTCTAGGTAAAAAATGATTGCCTATGACTACTTTGACTGCTCAATCTAGTAGTCCATTCTCTGCAAATGAAAAGGCATTCTTCTCACCAATGATGAAGTGATCCAATATCCGCACATCGATATGATCCAGTATCGATTGCAAGTGTTTGGTTAATCGTTTATCTGCCTCACTGGGTGTCGTTATTCCCGACGGGTGGTTATGCGCAAGAATAAGACCTGCAGCATTCAATGCCATCGCTCGTTGTAAGACTGTTCTGGGATACACCGACGTCTGGTGCAACGTTCCACAAAACAGCGCTTCATAAGCAATGACACGATGCTGACAGTCAAGAAATATCACTGCAAAACATTCTTGCTGCCTATCCGTGAGCTGCAAACGTAGGTATGCCTTCACATCATTTGGACTTTGTAAGGTCGGTCCACGCTTGATCACTCGCTCATCAAGAATCTGTAAAGCACGCTCTACGATCCACGCATCGATTGCATTAAGGTCTGCTAAGAAATCTCCCCATGTATGGCATGGTTTTTCATTATCTTGCTCTTTTGGAGTTTGGGCCTGAGTTTGCATAATTCCTCTCTGTATAAAGAGGGCATACCACCCCTGGAAGGGCTGTCTACCCTCCGGGGTTCAGAAATAAAAAGACCGCCGAAGCGGTCTGGTTGAATCTGTTACTTGTTCGAAAACGCTAGTCGATAGACGAACTGGTGTTATCGCCAATCAAGGCAATTTTCCATCCTTGCACCATTGCTCCCATTCATCCAATTGCGCGATGCTGATTGGCGCATCTCCTACCTGTTTACGATGCGCTTTTGTCCAATGCTCGACACAAGCCATCATATCGCTTGGATTGGTTGTAGGTTGATTACCATTGGCTGAACCCGATAACGCCTCACCAATGAGTGACTTTTGAGGTTCTGTGTTCAAGAAGTCTTTCTCAACCACATTACCTTGCACAATCTGGTGGATAACCAATTTTCCTTGCTCGTCGTACACTTTGAACTCACCAGCGGGTTGGCCCAATTTCCACGTGCCGCGTCGTAGCAATTTTCCATTTGGATAAAACTGTTCAATCACCCCGTCCCAGATGCCTCTTGTAATAGTGCCTTTGACGTGTAGCGCGCCGTCCTCTCCGTACTCGGCATAGTCACCAGTTTGATCACCATTGACCCATTCTGATCGCATACCCAGCTTGCCAGTAGCCGGGCTATAAATCTCGCGCATACCGTGGATTTTTCCGTTCTTGAATGTGCCTTTGTTTATCAGGCGGTCAGGATTGTCCGCGCTAAATATTTCGATTGGCCCATCGAACAAACCGCCCTTGGCACTGAATTTCAGTGTCACTTTGTCGTTTTGTTTGACGAAGCACACGCCGTCTCCTTCCATGTAACCCTTCTTCACAGACACGTCACAGAAAAATACGCCAAAGTAAAAACCATGTTTTTGCACCGGGAACAGACTAAACATATCGTTGTTGAATAGCTTTAGTCCTGGCTGAATTGGTTGCAACGCACCGAAGTCTACATTTGTGACGTGGCCAGTAAAAGGCTCGTTGCTTCCTTGCTGATAGACCTTACCATGCACGATTTCAGCATTACGAAAATCGAGCACTTGATCTTTGCAACCAGACAACAGGACGAAACACAGGCAAAGTGTCATCGCCATGAGAGATCGTGGTTTAGTGAAATGCTTCATTTTGTTACTCCCTTCAGGATAGAAAATAGGTGATGATGAAAAAACAGCGCGTACAAAGACGCGCTGTTCATCAAAGATAAAAATCAAGGTTATTTCTTGCGACGTTCTTGTTCCTGTTTCAACCGTTCATGGGCGTCCGGCATGTGCTTGACCACGGTGGCGGTTGCCTTGCCAGCAAAGATCGCTGCATTCGCTACGGTTGCCCCTGCCAACTTGGCTCCTGAAATGGCCGAATTTTTGAAGCCCGAAGAAAGCCGAAAGTGCAGTAATCGCTGCTCAAGATCGAGATATTTCATACCTGCCTCCTTGGTTTAGGAACTGTCTTTACCCGTACCGTCACAGTCAGGGCAAGGCACGCGGGTACGTGAATCTCCACCGCAGACAGCACAACTCTCCGGGTGCTCGTCATCTCCATATTCGACTGGACATGGGATTTCTCCACGGCCGTTGCATTCAGGACATTTGGATTTAGTAGCCATTAATTTCTCCTCAAAGTCACCAGATTCTCTGGAGGAATATATTAACACTGCTACCCAAACTCTGTAGACCCAAAGTCATCAAAAAAGCATCTTTAGTGTGTGAAAGCTAAAGATGCAAATTACCAATCCCTTACCACCAAAGTTTTGTTTGGTGAACGTCTTCGCCGTGCGCGCGAAGAACTGGGCTTATCACAGGAACGACTCGCTGAACTTGCTGGCCTACATCGAACATATATAGGTCAAGTTGAAAGGGGCGAGCGGAATATCTCGATCGAGAATCTGGAAAAACTTGCGAGCTCGATCAATCAGCCACTTTGGCAAATGTTGCGCCCTGATTAATCGTATAGTCGTCTTTAGTCAGGATGACTTAGCTTAGAGTGCCGTCCCTCGATCGAACCACGCTGAACCCAATCGTTGATCCAAGCTTTTGGAGCATAGCTGTTGATCAACGAATTCCATCACGGCGTTTAACAGTCTCAATTCAGCGTTTTTGCAGGAACGAGACCAACTCGCCTCCGCGTTGCCACTCAAATTAAACTCACTCCAACTCCAATAGCAAAAGCCGCGTTAGTGCTCACCGATTTATTCGATTGCACTAACGCGGCTGTTTGATAAAGGTATTGAAAGAATTAGTTCTAAGCAGTGAATGTTGCGCCACAGTCGCAGCATTGATGATTATCGAGCACTGTACGATCAACGATTTGACCGAGTGCAATGCCCGTCGTACATCCGGCTGCGCCACTGGCCAAAGCAGCCAGAATGGCACCTGCTACACCTCCGACAGCTATGCCTAGCGGTCCACCAATCGCGCCCACAGCAGCACCAGCACGTGCACCACTGATACTCGATGCAATGCTGACGCCAGCACCTGCGATTGTGCCGATCGTGCCGCCCAATTTAGTTGCGACATGACCAGTTTCAATGCGATCGGATTTACAGAGAGGGCAAACCAGTAAGCCTAATGGCGTGGGACCAAGATAGGGCTTGTAATCTTGGTCATCTTGGTAAAGAGTGAGATTGTTTTCCATAATATCCTTCGATAAAAAGTTGAATTCACCGCAACCAAACATTCTTGGTACGCGGCTCATCGAAGGGATATATGTTTGAGATTTTTTGGAATAGTCGCAGATGGCTTAATTCGAAGTCTCAAATAACTTCGGATGGTCTGCCGTAAGCAAAAATCGGCTTTCAAACTTTCTGGAGACCTTCACTCTGCGCGCTTTTATCGCGTCATAGCTGACACTTGTTGAAGTTTTCGCACTTCAACCCGCTCCTTTATTCGTTCCCAAAGCTTGTCATGCAAAGGCATCAGCGCGACATTGCAAATTGGCTCGACGACGGCAGCCACTCCGCCAAGCGCGAGCGATCCTGTGAACACATACATCACGGCGAACGCCACGCTCATGTGCATGCCAACTTGGCTGACTGTTCTTGCTGCGGTGACCATGATGATTTCCTTTCAATGCCGAATCACGAAGACTTGGAACAAAGAATAATCATTCCCATTTGATAGGTAAAATTGAATTAACAGAAGAAATTTATAGCGATAATCTATTACACGGCGATGCTGGTGGGCTCGCCCGAACGATAGGCCATGCTCAGAGGACGAAACGCTCATTCAGTTGGCGCAACGAAGCCGCGAAGGGCTCGCCCGGCAGGTTCGGTGCTTCGTCGATCGCCACCTTGACCACACGCATGGCACGTGCGAATGCCTCTTCTGCCGTCATTTCGCCGCCTTCGAATACGCCACGTACAGGCACGGCAATGCTTTCATGCGCAATCTGGTAGCGCGCACCCCAGCATCCTGCCGCTTGGGCGGCCGGTGCGACGGCAATACGACATTGTTTGTATTCAATCCATTGCATGGCGTTTCTCCATTCACGTCGCACATGGCGACAGGAAAGCGCAGATCGGGAAATCGGGCTTCCGCAGAAAAAGCGGATCGAAGGATAGTAGAAAGCGATTTGCCAACGGTCTAATCACTTTTTCTGATGACTTGATAACTGGCAGTTATCAAAGGACCGCAAGTTGCTCGACGTCCCGTGAAGGGATCGTTAGAATCGAAGGCATATTCCGCATCAGGATTCGCATGCCAGCCCCACTGCACCGTTATATCGCCACGCCGCTACGTGCCATGCGCCATAGCGCCCACTTGCTGTGGGCTATGCAAACGCGCGAACGCCTGCGCTTGTGGAAGGAGATGCAGGAAATACGCGGCTTGCTGCCGCTGCTGATGAAACCGCGCAACGGCGAATGCTGGAGCGAGGTGGATCGCCGCCGCATCCGCGTGCATTTGCGCAAGCTGGTGGAGTTGAGTCCTTACATGGTGCTGTTCGTCGCGCCCGGTGGTTTTTTCATGCTGCCGGTGCTGGTCTGGTGGCTGGACCGCCGTCATCCGGTAGTCGTACCGGTACCAGTCTTGCCGCCACCCTTGAACGAATCGACCTCCACCGAACAGCGCTCCTGACTTTGGCGCGACGTATCAGCGTGCCGGCTTGTCGCGCAGACGAATCAAACCTTCCTGCGTGACTGTCGCCACCAGTGCGCCATCTTCGCGATAGATGTGTGCGAAACATAAGCCGCGACCGCCCGAGGCATTCGGGCTTTCCATCGAAAACAGCAGCCATTCATCCATGCGGAACGGGCGATGAAACCAGATCGTGTGATCCAGGCTCGCCAGTTGCAGACGCGGATCGCTGATGCGCACATCGTGCGGCTGTAATGCCGTCCATAGCAGCCCGTAATCCGAGGTGTAGGCAAACAGGCTTTCGTGCAGCAGAGGCGCATCCGGCAACGGCCCCGGCGCACGCGTCCATACCTGCTTGAGTGCGCCATTGCCGTCGGCCATCTCGGCAACGACTTCGCGATCGATACGGAAATCGACCGGCGCTGGATTGAACGGACTGCCGCTTTGCAAGCTGCGCTCACGCCATTGCGCCAGCGTGGAAGGCAAGGTCTCGGGATCGCGATGCGCCGGCATGGTCTTCTGATGCGACAAGCCATCTTCCAACGTCTGGAACGACGCCGACATCACGAACATGCGGCGACCTTCCTGCGTCGCCACGACACGTCGCGTGCTGAAAGAGCCGCCATCGCGCACGCGTTCGACTTCGTACTCGATCGGCAGACGATGGTCGCCCGGCAGAATGAACAGCGCATGCATCGAATGCGGACGGCGCTCCGGCACGGTCAGGCCGGCTGCATACAAAGCCTGTCCCAGTGCCTGCCCACCAAACACATTCGGGCTACCCATGAAATGGCTCTGGCCGAGAAAGCGATCCGGCGCCAGCTGCTGCATCTGCAGAAGCTGCAGTACTTCCTGCGTGTTGTACAACGATGCATCATGGCTCATCGAACGTTCCCCTCCTTTGCACAAACAACGTCGCGCCGGTTCAGCTTTGCCATATGTCGGCCACAATCTCGTAGGAACGTTTGCGCGCGCCGTGATCGTAGATCATGGTGTTGATCATGATTTCATCGGCCTGCGTCATGTCGAGGAAAGCCTGCAAACGTTCGCGTATCTGTTCACGATCGCCGATCAGCGAAGCACGCAGCATGGACTCGACTGAAAGCTGTTCGTGCGGCAACCAGTGATCTGCCATCGTGCGGATGGGCGGCGGCAACTTGCCTGGCGTGCCGCGCACCAGGCTCAAATGCATCTGCTGCTGCGAGGTCGCGAGATAGAGCGCCTGCTCCTCGGTTTCGGCGGCGAATACATTCACGCCGACCATCGCGTAGGGTTTGTCCAGCACGTCGGAAGGCTTGAAAGTCTGACGGTAGAGTTGCAAGGCCGTCAGCATGTAGTCGGGCGAAAACTGGCCGGCAAAGGCAAATGGCAACCCCAGATGCCCGGCAAGTTGTGCACTGTAACTGCTCGACCCCAGCAACCAGATCGGAATGTCCAACCCTTCGCCCGGCACGGCACGAACCGGCGCATGCGCGGCAGAGGACGGTCGCAGAAACGCGCGCAGCTCATTGAGCTGGCGCGGAAACTCACTGCCGTCGTCGCTGATTTCGCGACGCAATGCGCGTGCCGTCGCTTGGTTCGAGCCCGGCGCACGTCCGAGTCCGAGATCGATACGGCCTGGATACAGGGACTCCAGCGTGCCGAACTGCTCGGCCACCACCAGCGGCGGATGATTGGGCAGCATGATGCCGCCGGCACCAACGCGAATCGTCGAGGTGCCACCAGCCACATAGCCGATCACAACCGAGGTTGCCGCGCTGGCAATGCCCGGCATGCTGTGATGCTCGGCCAGCCAGAAACGATGAAAACCCAGACGCTCGACGTGCTGCGCCAGATCCAGCGAACGATGAAACGCATCAGCTGGTGTGCCATCGACGAGGATGGGTGATAAATCGAGAACGGAAAGTGGCGTCTGTTTCAGTGGTTTCATGGATGTCTACCGCAAGAAATAACTGTCGGCATGGCGAGATTGGCAACATGACCGACGGTGAAAACGATATGACCATCAAGCATAACGTGAATCGATCAAACGGACCGACGACGGCTTGCTGAATAACCTCTCCGCAAATGCGTGCCTTGCAATCCGCCAGCAATGCATTCTTTTCCACAAACCTCTTTTTCTTGGTGAAGCTTCTTTAGCCGAGTGCGGATTGCATGCTTACGGTTCGTTGCCTAGACAAAGCTTTTGTTTGCTACGCCGTCAGCAATGAGCTCCATTACGTGCCGCAAATATTTGTCCCTTTCGATAACGAAGACCGCGAACTCCGCGCCTCCTTGACTGACCGCCATTCGGCGCATGCTATGTGAGGAATGGCACAGTCGCTCTGGACTGGCTATCTCACAATCGCTGCATCCGCTTCCCGGAGGTTGCCATGTCGTTCTTTCGCCCTGTACTCGCGTCCAGCCTGATCATTCTCGCCCTTGCCGGTTGCGAGAAAACGCATACACCCACTCCCAAGATGGAAGCGTCTGCGGTCCAACAAAATTCGCCGGAAACCCGCGTACCTGCCACTAACGGTCAACCCGGCTTGCAAGGCCAGGCGCCCACACCGCGCTGAGGATCCGGCATGCCGTCGCTCTTTTCCCGGCCTAATAACTGCGGCATCCAGCCAAATTGGCGCATAAGGTGACTGGCATGAACGGCATATGGATCGAAATCCTGCAAACCTTTCGCGAGGAATTTTCCGATATCAGCGATGCGTCGCAAGTCACACGTGTCTGCATTCGCCTGACGGTTGCCGTGGTACTCGGCGGGATTCTCGGTTACGAGCGCGAGTCGCGCGGCATGTCGGCCGGCCTGCGCACGCACATGCTGGTTGCGCTCGGCTCGGCACTGTTTGTGCTGGTACCGCTGGAGGGCGGCATGCAGGTGGCCGACATGAGTCGCGTCTTGCAAGGCGTGATCGCCGGCATCGGCTTCCTTGGAGCAGGTGCCATCATCAAGCTCAGCCATGAACAGGAAATCAAGGGGCTGACGACAGCCGCCAGCGTCTGGATGACCGCCGCCATCGGCATTGCTGCCGGCATGGGGCGCGAATCGACGGCCATATTGAGCGCCCTGTTTGCCTTGTTCATTCTGGCAGCGTTGCGCCATGTGGAGCGCCGGCACAAGCAGCACAAGGCAGGATAGAAAAGCGGGCAGGTAAACGCGATCGCATCATTCTGCGAATCGCAAAGTTACCGTCATACGGCGTTCCTCTACCACGTACCAGAAATGCAAAACGGGCATCCTCCTTACAGAAGATGCCCGTTTTTCAACCTGCAGCGCGATCAGCGCCGCCGCAGGCGATCCAACGATCAGTGGCTGGCGCGTTGTGCAGCACCTGCGTTCGCACTACCGAGCTGCGCGACATGCAGCATCGCCTGCGTTTCAGGGCTTTTCGAATCGTCAGCCGGTTCGTTCTTGTAGGCTTCGGCGTAGGCAGCTTCCGCGGCGCTACGTTCCAGACCGGTTTGCACCAGGGCTTCGATCCAGCGATTTCTCCAGTAATTCGCGCTCATTACTTCTCTTCCTTTTCAAGATGACATCATGCGACGTTGTTCGTGATCGCCTGACACGACGATCAGCGTCGGTAAGCGATTGATAACAAATAGAATTTTTTCCGGCGAAAATTATACCGTGCAATGTCCGCTCAGACCAGATTTGCCGCACCGCCGTTGCAAAACCCGCGATACGTTGCATTAAGGGAATCAATCGGCGGCAGGTAAACGCAGACTGAAGATGCTGCCTTTGTTTGCTTCGCTCTCGACCGTAATGGTGCCACCATAACGTGCCACCAGAGTGTAGGTGATCGACAAACCCAAGCCGGTTCCCTTGCTGCGCTTGGTGGTGAAGAACGCATCGAAGATGCGCGCCTGATCTTCCTTGCGAATGCCCTGGCCGGTATCGGCCACGGTGATCGTCACCCCGCGTTTGCCATCTTCCTCCCAATCGCCGCTGGCAATCGTCAGCGTGCCACCATGCGGCATCGCGTGAATCGCGTTGGTGAAGAGATTGATCAGTACCTGTTGCAGTTCGCCACCGTTGAAAGCCACGGCACAGGTGGCCTGCTTGCGATGCACGACGGCGATGTCATTCTGGTTCAACAGATGCCGCACCAGCACCAGCGAATCGGCAATCACGGGATCGACATGGATGGCTTCGATGTAACCGGCAAAGTCCTCGGGGTTGGCAAATTGCAGCAGCTTGGAAACCAGCGTGTTTATGCGGTGAATTTGCTGATCCATCAATTGCAACTCGGCCTGTACCGGGGCAGCATGCGGCCCCAGGGCTTCGCGCAGTACATCGAGATTACCTTGCAGGACAGCCACCGGATTGTTGATCTCATGCGCCACACCGGCCGTGATCTCGCCGATCGACGCCAGTTTTTCAGACAGGATGAGCTGCTTCTGCGTCTGCCGCAGCAGCGCATTGGCTTGTTCGAGTTCTGCCGTGCGTTCGATGACTTTCTGATCGAGCTGCTCGCCCCAAGCCTTGAGTTCGGCATTCTGCGCTTGTACGGTATCGAGAAGCTCGTCCAGATGCAGAGACAGTTTGCCGATCTCGTCGCCCAGCAACACCGCACCGGTGCGTGCCTGCAAACTGCCTTGCTGCACCGCAGTCATGGTGCCGCTCATGCGTGCCAGCGGCAGGTAGATGCCACGTGCCACGCGTAGCGAGAAGAACACGCCACCGACACAAATAACGGCGAACAAACCAGCGAGTAACATAATCACGAGTTGGCGTGCTTCACGGAACGGCGCTTCGAGATAGCCGACATACAGCATGCCGATACGCTGGCCGAAGCTGTCGGTGATCGGCTCATACGCCGAGATGTACCAGTCATGCACGACGAAGGCGCGATCGAGCCACGTCAGCCCTTCGCCCAGCACATGCTGGCGCACGGCTTGTGAAGCACGCGTACCGAGCGCGCGCTGCTCGCCAAACAGGCGCACATTGGTCGCGACACGCACGTCGTCGATGAACAGGGTCGCTGTGCCATCGCTGCCGGCTGGCAGCGAACCCGGCGCATAGACGAGGCTGTTGATGGTATCGACAAAGTCGAGATTCTGATTCAGCAGCATGCCGCCTTCGAGCACCCCCAGCAGACGACCATCGGCATCGCGCACGGGCGTGGCGGCGTGAATCACCATACCGCTGGTGACGGCCGATTTGGTAGTTGGCTCGGCATTCGCGGTGGGCACCAGTTCGATATGCGCCTGACGCGCCATGCCATCGTTAATTGCTGCCAGTTGTACTTCCGAATATAGATCGATCTCGGTCTGCGCCTGCCCCTGCAATGCTGAAGTCACGACCGGCCAGAATCCATGATCGGCGAGCGCCGGGCCGGGACCGCGTTCGCGCGAAGCGGCTTGCACCACACCACGCGCATCGAGGAAATTCAGGAAGTCGAGCTTGAGTTCATCCTGCTTTTGTTGCAGCAGTGTCGTCAGCCGGGCACGATCGGCACCTTCGATCGTGCGCACCAGCACATGCGCATCGCCTAGGCTGACGACATCCGAACCGACGCGTTCCTGCACATGGTTGAAGTATTCATGCGCGACCGCCAAATCGCTGCTGACCTTGAACGTCAGCAGACGATCGTAATACGCCGCACCCCAGTAAAAAATCAGGAAGAAAAGAATCGGCAGCACCGTGAGGAACGGCACCAGCGCCACCAGCAGCAGCTTGGTGCGCACCGAAGCATTGCGCAGTGGCTGCAGTCCCGACAGCGTGCGTATGCGGTTCAGCAGGGAAGGGCGCGCATCCACCGATCAGACGCCCCATTCGGCGCATTTGCGTTCCAGCGTCTTGCGCGACACACCCAGCCGTCGTGCCGCTTCGCTCTTGTTGCCGCCGCTTTCGGCCAGCACCTTGATGATGTGGCGCTTCTCCACGGCTTCGAGTGAAATATCATGCTCGCCGCTCTCGGTTTCGCCGCCTTGCGCATCCGTCATGGCGGGAATGCTGCCGAGGATGAGCCAGCGTTCGACCAGATTGCGCAGCTCGCGCACATTGCCTGGCCAGCCATACGATTGCATCGAGCGCAGCAAGGCCGCATCCGGCACCTGCGGTGGCACGCCGAGTTGTTGTGACAGTTGCCGCACGAAACTGCTGACCAGCGCAGGGATGTCTTCGGGACGATCTCGCAAGGGCGGCATCGGCAATTGCACGACGTTGAGGCGGTAATACAGATCGGCACGGAAACGACCGGCAGCCACTTCCTCTTGCAGATTGCGATTGGTGGCGGCAATCACACGTACATCGATGGGGATTTCACGCTCGGTACCGACCGGACGGATGCGCCGCTCTTCCAGCGCGCGCAACAGCTTGACCTGCATCGCCGAAGGCAACTCACCGACTTCGTCGAGAAACAACGTGCCGCCCTGCGCATAAAAGAACAAGCCTTCCCGCGACGATGCCGCACCGCTGAACGCGCCTTTGACATGACCGAACAATTCGCTCTCGATGATTTCAGGCGGAACCGCACCGCAGTTGAGTGGCACGAAATGGTTGCGCGAACGCTTGCTGAGTGTGTGCATGGCGCGCGCCGCGATTTCCTTGCCGGTGCCGGATTCACCGGTGATCAACACCGTGGTTGGCACGGCCGCCAGACGCACGATGGCCTTGCGTATCGGTTGCAGTGCGGCGGATTCGCCGACGAGTCCTTCGATACCAGCCTGTTCCCCATGCGAATCGAGTTCGCGACGCAGCACGAAATTCTCTCGACGCAAATGCGCGCGGTCGAAGCAGCGGCCGATTGCATTGAGCATCTGGTTCACACGGAATGGCTTGAGCAGAAAATCGGCGGCACCTGCACGCAGGGCACGGATCGCCGTATCGAGATCGGCGAAGGCTGTCATCAACACCACATCGTTGTGATAGCCCATTTCACGCAATTCCTGCAACCATTCGACACCGGATTTGCCGGGCAGCGTGTTATCGAGAATGATCAGGTCGAAATGACGTTGCGTCAGCAGCGGTGCGGCCTCTTCGACGGAGCCGGCGGTGGCGACATGCGCGCAACGTTCAACCAGCGCACGCTGCAGAAAGCTCTGCACCCCAGGCTCGTCATCGACGATCAGAATGGCGCGTTCCTGCCATCCGGCAAAGGCATCGTTCTGTTGCTCGTCGCTGTCACGCGGAAAACTGGACATAGTGCTGATCTGGTCGAAAGGCATGCGCACATCCTTAGAGTCGTGCGCCATGCGATGAAGAGAATCGTATGGTCGCACAAAAGAAAGAGGGGTCATGCGACCCCTCTGTTTTTTTCTGCAGCCTGTCAGACGCCTGATGGCATCTCAATGCCAGACATCGACAACCAACATCAGTGGAACAAGGCCATGGCCTTTTGCAGCGTGGACCAGATGCCCCACGCCAGCGGTACGCCAACGAACAGCCAGAATAGCAAGACAGTCACAGGACTAGTGCGATGATGGCTTTCTTCAGCGACATCGTGATGGTGTGCGGCATCGTGTTGCATGACGGCGGTAGTCATGAATTTCTCCTTGAAATGGGATGAACGGGTCAGCGTGCGCCGACAGGTTGCGGCATGGTGCCGAAGGAAGGTGCGGCGGCCGGTTTGGCTGCTTCTTCACCCATGTGATGTTTCGCATTGACCGGACGAATCGCCAGGTTGCAGAGGAAGCCGATCAGCAGTAAGCCCGCCATGATGTACATCGTCACGGTGTAGGCATCTCCGGGAGCGACGCCGCTGTTGATCTGGTATTCGCGGATATAGTTGACGAGTACCGGACCCAGCACGCCAGCCGTCGCCCACGCCGTCAGCAAACGACCGTGAATGCCGCCCACATACTTGGTGCCGAACAGATCGGCAAGGTAAGCCGGCACCGTCGAGAAGCCACCGCCGTACATGCTGATGACCAGCGCATAGAGCGCAACGAACAGACCGATACTACCGATGTGCCCCATGTAGGGGACTGCGGCATAGAGCGCAGCGCCAACCACGAAGAAGATGAAATAGGTCGCCTTGCGGCCGATGTAATCCGAAGCCGACGACCAGAACAGGCGACCGCCCATGTTGAACAGACTCAGCAGACCGACGAAGCCGGCAGCCGCAGCCGGCGTGACGGCACCCTTGAAGGTTTCCTGAATCATCAGCGAGGCTTGGCTCAACACACCGATACCGGCCGTCACGTTGAGGCACAGCACGATCCACAGCAGATAGAACTGCGGCGTTTTCATCGCTTCATCGATATGCACATGGCCGGTCGAAATCATTTTTTTCTGTACGACAGGCGGCGTCCAGCCTTCCGGTTTCCAGTCTGCGGCAGGGATGCGAATCGTGAATGCACCGATCATCATCGAGATGAAATACACGATACCCATGACGATAAATGCCTCGATCACGCCAACCGATGTGGCGGTCTTGAAGTGGTCCATCAAAAAGACGGCGAGCGGTGCGCCGATCATCGCACCGCCGCCAAAGCCCATGATCGCGAGGCCCGTGGCTAAACCACGGCGATCGGGGAACCACTTGATCAGTGTCGATACCGGCGACACATAACCGAGACCGAGACCAATACCACTGAGCACGCCATAACCGAGATAAACGAGCCAGATTTGATGAAGATGCACGCCGAGTGCAGCGACCAGAAAGCCGCCACCAAAACAGCAGGCGGCCACGAACATCGTCAGGCGCGGACCGACTTTTTCCAGCCACTTGCCGCCGAATGCCGCCGACAAGCCGAGGAAGAAGATCGCGATACTGAAGATCCAGCCCAGCGTCGTCAGCTTCCAGTCTTCGGGCGCTGAACTGTTGATGCCGATGACTTTCGACAACGGACCGTTGAACACACTGAACGCATAGGCTTGCCCAATGCACAGGTGCACAGCCAGCGCCGAAGGCGGCACCATCCAGCGGTTGAAACCGGGACGGGCCACACTTTTTTCTTTCGACAGAAATTCAAACATGATGCATCTCCAGGCATTCACGGCATAACTGCACCGTGATCATTTTTGTATGACGATGCATCGTGGCATCGTCGTCGCGCATTGAGCCGGCGCAGTGCCGGTGCAGGAGATAAGGCAATCGATATGCCAGCTTGTTTGGCACTTATAAGCCATTGATATATATGGATTTTCTATTTCTTGATATTCACGATCGGCGCGACAAATTGACGCATGCGCAGACAGAATGTCGCACTCCGTCCACGATCAATCTCATGCCCACGGTCGCGAAAATGCCACGAACGACCACAAAGTTAACTATGTAGTTCAAATACATAACGTATATACTCCCGCCTTTTAAATTCGTTATGACTCTTTGAATATATCGAGAGCATTACGTTACAAAACAGGGAGAAAAAATGAAGCAACCGTTATCTCGTACCGTCCTGGCCGCCTCGCTGATGCTGGCATTCGGTACCGTACAAGCTGCTGAAGTGGCAGAGTCGTCGCAAGTGTTTGCGTTGGGGGAAATCAACGTAAGCGGTTCCGGCAATACCACCCCCGCTACCGGCGGCAGCAAAGTAAGTCGGGAAGAGCTGGACGACTTCAATCGCGAAACCGTCGTCGATGCGCTGAATCTGATGCCCGGCATCACCACGACGGGTGGTGGCCCGCGCAATGAACGCATGATGTATCTGCGCGGCTTTGACAATCGCCAAGTGCCGGTCTTCATCGACGGCATTCCCGTGTACGTGTCGTATGACGGTTATGTGGATCTGGCGCGATTCACGACGTATGACATCGCTTCCATCGAAGTCGCCAAGGGATTCAGCTCGGTGTTGTACGGCCCGAATACGCTGGGCGGCGCGATCAACCTGATCAGCCGCAAACCCGTCAAGGCGTTTGAAGGTGATGTGGGCATCGGCTTGCGTGCCAATGACAAGTTGGATGGCAATGGCAAAAGCACGTACGTCAATCTCGGCACCAATCAAGGCATGTGGTACGCGCAACTCGGCCTGTCTTACCTTGATCGCGACGGCTATACGCTCTCTCGCGACTTTCGTCCGACAACTGCGCAACCCAATCGCGAACGTCGCAATGCTAACAGTACCGATAGCAAGATCAATCTGAAATTCGGCCTGACACCCAATGCAACAGACGAATATGCCATCAACTACATCAAACAAAAAGGCGAGAAAGGCAGCCCGCTTTATTCCGGTACGCTGGATACAGTTCGCAACTGGAGCTGGCCAGCTTGGAACAAGGAAAGTCTGTATTTCATTTCCCATACCGCACTTGGCACCGCTGCGTACATCAAAACACGGTTGTACTACGATAAGTTCGACAACGAATTGCTCACCAGCCCGACAGCAATACCCAGCATCTATAACGATTACACGTATGGCGGCAGTGCAGAATTCGGCGTGCAACTGGGCACACGCAATCTGTTGAAGGCAGCGTTGCACATGAAGGAAGACATTCATCGCGAACATAACGTCGGTGAACCAGTACAAACTTCTCGCGATCGCACACTATCGATCGGCGTGGAGGACACGCAGAAGTTGACCGACAAGCTCGATCTTGTCGTTGGCGGCAGTTACGACCGACGTGAAGGAAGACGCGCGGAGGAATACAGCAGCAGCAAAGGTCTGTACAGCTTCAACCTCGGCGACGCCTCTGCTTTCAATCCGCAGGCAGGACTGATTTATCACACATCGTCGACGGGCAATGCCTACGCCACCATCGCACGCAAGTCCCGCTTCCCTACGATCAAAGATCGTTACTCGTTCCGGATGGGAACAGCGATTCCCAATCCCGATCTGACCGCCGAACGAGCGATGAATTATCAGATTGGCTTTACGGAAAAAATCTCTGCCGATGTACGCATGGATGCAAGTATCTTCTACAGCGACATCACGGACATGATCCAGACCATCACTGTGCCAAGCACGCTCTGTGGCGGCAGCACCTGCAACCAAATGCAGAACATCGGCAAGGTAATTAATAAAGGCGTCGAACTCGGTGTCACTGCAAACGTCAGCAAGACAATCGAAATTGGCGGCAACTACACCTATATCGATCGAGAAAACAAGAGCAGCCCGACGGTCTATCTGATCGACACGCCTGCTCACAAATTGTTTGCTTACGCCAAATGGTCTGCCACACCGCGTCTGGACTTAATCGGCAACGCCACTTATAACAGCAAGCGCTACAGCAATAGCACCGGTACACGTATCGCATCAGGCTTCAGCCTGATCAATGCCAAGCTGCGTTATGCACTGGACAAAGGCTGGTCTCTCGAAGCCGGCGTCAACAATCTGCTCGATCGTAATTACGCCTACTCCGAAGGCTTCTACGAAGAAGGTCGCAGCCTGTTTGCCAATCTCAACTATCGCTTCTAAGCGAGGCAACTCATGATTCGCACATCGCTCTCCATCGGCAAACTGGTTTCTTCTTTTGTCATCTCCACCGCACTCACACTTTGTGCGACGCAGGCAGCCGCAGAAACACCGGTCCGGAAGGTCGTCGTTATGACCAGCTATCCGGAGGAAGTGGTGTCGCGATTCGAAGCGGGATTTGAAAAAACGCATCCGGGCACGCGTGTCGAGATTGTCTGGCGTCGCTCGGGTGATGCGGCCACATATCTGAGAGAGCAGCCGGGCCGCATCGATGTTTACTGGACGCCTGCGCAGCGCGGTTTTGCGATGCTGGCAAAAGACGGGGCTTTTGCTCCGTTATCGATCGCCATGAAAGGTTTGCCGAACAAGGTTGGCGGCTTCCCGATCTCTGACCCTGCGTTGCGCTATGTCGCGACCGAAATTGCCGGCTTCGGCTTCGCACTCAATACGCAGCGCATGAAAGAGCGAGGTTTGCCCGAACCGAAGCAGTGGACCGATCTGACCGATGCGCGCTGGCAGGATGAACTGATATTCCCGATACCCGGCAAGGTCGGCTTTGCACCGCCCATCGTGGAAATCATCACGCAAGGATACGGCTGGAAAAAGGGCTGGACGCTGCTGCAACAGATCGGTGCCAATGCACAGCCGCTGGAAGAAGGGGGCCCCAATATTGCCGATGAAGTCGCCAAGGGGCGCGTGAGTCTTGGCGTGTCCATCGATTTTTTCATCAAGTCTGCGATGGCGAACGGTGCGCCCGTACGCTTTGTCTATCCGGGCATCACCGGCTACTCGCCGGCACATGTCGCCATTTTGAAAGATGCGCCGCATCCTGAAGCGGCAAAGGCTTTCACACAATATGTTTTGTCTGACGAAGGACAACGGATTCTGTTCCATCCGGATATTCGCAAACAGCCGGTTCGGCCCTCTGTATATAAAGCAATGCCTGCCGGCTATTACGATCCATTCACTGCCGCAGCGGCAATGCCCTATCGTTTCGACACCCAAGGCGCATTGCATCGTCAGGGCCTGAACAACACACTGTTCGACATCATGGTGAGCGAGCGGCATCAACGGCTACGTGAGCTCTTGGCCATGCTGGCTGACGCAGAGCACGCTGCCGGAAATGATCGCGCTTTGCGCAATGACGTGCAGCACGCACGACGCTTGGCAACGGAAATCCCGCTCTCGCGAAAAGAGGCCGATCGACTGGCCAATCGCTTTATGTCGAATTTCGAAGGAGAGCCGCAACCGGAAGCCAACGCAGCATTGCTCAATGCATGGCGCGAGAAAGTACACGCGCACCGTCAGCAAGCTGAACAGATTGCGCAACGCGTAATCGCCCAACGCAGGGAAGGGATGCATCCTTGAACGCAAGGCACGTCGTCATCGCGATGTGCGGGATTGCAGGCTTGCTGGTTCTTGGCGGCGCAGCCAGCCTCGATACACAGGTACTAAGTGCTGGCAGCGACACCGTTTTCGATACGTCGCGCGAAGCGTATTCGCAGCCCAGCCCGATGATGGATGACGCCAATGAACGCGCCTTTGCGCGCGGGCGCAGCCTGTTCCGCCAATCCTGGGTGATCGCGCCGGCAACCGATCGCGCGGCAGGTCTTGGCCCGTTGTTCAACCGCATCTCTTGCATTGCCTGCCATGCGCGTAACGGGCGTGGTGGCGCACCCGATGATCCTCAAGCCTCGATGCAAGCCATGCTGCTACGCTTGAGCATTCCCGGCACCGATGCACATGGCGGCCCGAAACCGCATCCTGCTTATGGCGACCAGCTCAACGAACGCGGCGTTCCCGGCGTACCGGGTGAAGGCATTGCCTCCTTGCTGTACGAGGAGCACACGGAAACCTTCGCCGATGGATCGGACATCACCTTGCGCAAACCCGCCATCCATTTACGCGACCTGGCTTACGGTCCACTGGGCAACGACATTCTGGTATCGCCACGCGTCGGCCCGGCTGTCTATGGTTTGGGGCTGCTGGAAGCGATTCCTGACGAGACTTTGCTAGCCCTGCGGAA
Organism: uncultured Oxalicibacterium sp.; assembly: GCF_913776015.1. Taxonomy (GTDB): domain Bacteria; phylum Pseudomonadota; class Gammaproteobacteria; order Burkholderiales; family Burkholderiaceae_D; genus Oxalicibacterium. The sequence continues at coordinate 87,350 of NZ_CAJYMD010000051.1, forward strand.
TCAGCCCAAGCCGGCCGGCATCGGTGGTCGTGTGAATATCGTATGGGATGCGATCAACAAGAAGGAAGCCATCGGCCGCTTCGGCATGAAAGCCAATGTGGCGAGCCTGACCGAACAGGTCGCGAATGCCTTTGTTGGCGATCTTGGCATTACCTCCAGCCTACGGCCACAGGAAAACTGCACGGCAGTGCAAACTGCCTGCAAGCAAGCGCCCTCGGGCCGTGCATCCGAATACGAAAGCAGTGAACTGTCGCAAGCCGATCTGTTCGCCACCGTGTTTTATCACCGTTCGCTCGCCGTTCCTGCGCGCCGCAACATGCAGGACCAACAGGTATTGCGTGGGCAACAATTGTTCCGGCAAGCGCATTGCGCGGCCTGCCATGTACCCGAATTACGCACACGCAAGGATACAGCGCTGCCTTCTTTGTCAAACCGGTTGATCCGGCCGTATACCGATCTGCTACTGCATGACATGGGGGAAGGCTTGGCCGATGGCCGTCCCGATTATCGTGCCACCGGACGCGAATGGCGCACACCGCCATTATGGGGTATCGGTCTGGCGAAGAAGGTCAATCCCAATGCGGGCTTCTTGCACGATGGACGCGCACGCACATTGCTGGAAGCAGTAATGTGGCACGGTGGTGAAGCGCAAGCATCACGCGAAGCAGTACGCGCAATGCCGACCGAGGATCGCGCAGCGCTGTTGCGTTATCTGGGATCGATTTGAAGCAATGCCGGCGGCATTTCACCAAGCCATGAGTAAGCTTGTCGTGTCATGCATTACCATGCGGAGCGCTGACGGCGTACCGTTTCGCGTGCCGTTTTTCATGTAGCTCGATAGCGCTTTCCTTCACCGCGCACTCGTGCAACACTAGAGCGACACATTACAAGGAAACCATCATGGCCAAAAAAGAAGAAATTGATCCGGAAACCCAGGCCATTCTGGACTGGTGCATTGAAGTTGAAAATTTTCTGGTGGCCGGTGGCGCCACGCGCGAGCAGGCGCAGGATCATATCGAGGAACAGATCGAATGGTTTACCGACCTGTTTTACGATGGCCTGACGCCGGAAGAGGCAGCGAAGGAAGCCCTGGCTTGAAGCAAGGAGATTATTTGAAACGCCTGAATTTTTGCTAGCCAAACCCTATCACCAACCGACACAAGAACACTTTGCGTCGACAGAGTCAGGAAGCGCCGTTCTTTTTAGCCGACAATGTTGATACCAATTGCGGCTTACTCAGTAGTTTGCTGAATAGAGCGAAGTCATTGGCAATCGCTTCGGCCGCCTTCCGCTCCATGTCACGATAGCGCTCCACAACACTTCGACCGAAATCAGTCACGATGGCACCGCCGCCACCCGCTCCGCCAGTCGCCGTCACTACCAGCGGCTCAGTGAAAGCCGCATTGGTAGATTCGATAAGAAGCCAGGCGCGACGGTAGGACATGCTCAGCTCGCGCCCGGCGGCAGAAATCGAACCGGTTCGCGCGATGGCATCGATTAAATCAGCCCGCCCCGGCCCCATCGCCGTCATTTCACCCATCAAGATACGGACACGCGGAACACGACGAGGTGACGAGAATGTTTTTTTCTTGGGCATGATGACTTCCAGAATGGAGCGCTTATTCTCTCCTACGCTGTCTTTGTCGCAAAGTACAAATTACTCGCTCCATTTATTCACTCCTTGAATGGACGCGGATTGGTAGGCAAGCGCCTTGCGTCCTTCGGATGATCGAGCGGCACGAGACATTTCGTTCTGGAGTTAGCTGATCACGTCACGGCCATTGATTTCGGCGGTCACATCTCCAGCCAACAATTATCGACATAAGCTGGCACGACACGATGGAGATCGCTGCACGAATACATATAGGTGCGCAATTCTGCGCACAGACTTGCGGCTGCACACGCTGCATGAAATTGACTGTGAGGGAGGGCGACTTCACCCTTGAACAATGCAAGCCTTCCCGGCTTCTTTGGCCATGTATAAAGCCTGATCCGCGCGCGTTAGGACGGTAGTTAAATCTTCATCATCGGTCAAAGTAACAATCCCCGCACTGAAACCGAAACGAACTCCTTCAACTTCGAGTTCATTAACCGCCGACAACAAGCTCTGAATTCTTGCTAACGCGTTGGCATCACTAAACCCTTGCAATACCACGCCGAACTCCTCGCCCCCTAATCTTCCGACCGCATCCGAAGGGAGGTGTTGTTTCAACGCGCGCGCCATTGCCATCAGCACGAGATCACCGACATGATGGCCGTACCGGTCATTAATGCGCTTGAAATTATCAATATCGATCATGCAAAAATGGACTCGCGTAAGAGAGCGCCGGCTTAGAGCCTGCTCCATGATTTGCATGAATGCGCGACGATTGTTCAGGCTAGTAAGGGTATCCGTATGCGACAAAATGCGAAAATTCTCCTTTGCCTCGCTCATGTTCTGCATTGCCAGCATGAACATGTGGTGGACCATCAAGCCTAGCAAAAGGGCCGACGAAAGCGCGATACCCAGTAGCGGAGTCGAAACTGCCTCGAAAAATCGCGCGTCTTCAGCTACAAAGACGCAACCAATGACAAGCAAGCTGCTAAGGAAATAGTCGCGTCGGTAGTTGAATACCAGCGCTGTGGTCATAATGATTTCTATCGCGACCGCAATCGACCAATAGAACCGTGCATCGGCCATAGCTCCAAGCTGTAGACGGAAGCCAAGCGACATTGTAAGAATGTAAGCAAAACCTAGAACACGATGTGCGGTAAAGGTGTACCAAATCTTGGTGTTAACGTAGGTTATACCGCCAAGTATCAGAGAGATCAGACTGAATTCGATCAGTGGCAGGTGTTCGACGTAGGGATTCATCAAAAAACTGCTAACGAATGCCACTATCCCGATTACCATCGAAACAAGAATCTGCTTGTGCAGCAGTCGCCGGATTCCGACCTGGTGATTCATTCATTCCGCCTTGTCGAACTTTTATGTTGCACTACACATTTTTCGGCAGAATATTCGTGAAATTGAGTGACGAACTTGAAAGGCGCCGTGCTGGTCATTTTACGGATGCATCACCGTTATCGGTGCGGTTGGCAAACAGACGTTTTGTTCTTTGCATTTGTTTGGAATTAAGTCGTATAAATGCTGCATTTCCACAACAAAAAAGGGACCACATGGGCCCCTTCTTTATTGTCGGCTACTCTCTTATTTATGTTTCTTTGCCGGTGCAATGCCTTCATGCGTACTCAAATTCATCTGTTCGCGGAGCCATTTGTGTGCCGGATTACGTGCATCACGCTCGTGCCATAGCATATCCACATTGACCGCAGGCAGTTCGAAAGGCAGCGTTTTGGCGATCAGCGAGTGCTCCATGCCCGTTGCAGCAATCAGATGGCGTGGCAGCACCGTGATCAGATCAGAACTGGCAACCACTTTACCTGCCGTGAAAAACTGATTCACCGTCAGCAGAATACGGCGCTCGCGGCCCAGTTCGCTCAAGGCATCGTCCATCAAGCCTTTGGCGCGTCCCGAGAAACTCACCAGCAAGTGGTGCGCCTCGCAGTAGTTATCCAGCGTCAGCTCTTCCTTTGCCAACGGATGACCCTTGCGCATCACGCAAACGTATTCACCCGTGTACAGGCTTTCGTGGCGAATCTGCGATACCGCGGTGTTCTGACCACTGGCCAGTTGCGCGGCAACCCCAGGGAAAAACCCGATTGCCAGATCGATATCGCCGCGCAACAGCATGGGGCGTGGTTCACGCGTCGTAAGTGGCACCATGCGCACATTGAGGCCAGGCGCTTCCTTTTCGATGGCGCGCACCAGATAGGGCAGCCAGAGCGCCGCCGTGGCATCGGCCATTGCCATGCGGAACGTGGTGTTTGCACGCGACACATCGAAGGTGTCCGGCGTCACAGCCGCTTCGAGATCGGACAGGGCGCGGCGCACAATCGGCCACAACTCGACCGCACGCGACGTCGGCTTGACGCCGTGCGCCGTACGAATCACCAGTTCGTCCCCTAGCGTATCGCGCAAGCGACGCAAGGCATTGGACACTGCAGGCTGTGTCATGGCCAGCAGATTCGCTGCGCGTGTCAGGTTCTGTTCTGTCATGACTGCGTCAAAGACGCGGAGCAGATTCAGATCCAGTGTCAAAAAACTCATTGTTATTTACCGTTTAAAAGAATCGGCAACCCGAAATTTGTCATTCACAAAATATATGACAGCCATCCCGAATTGAAATTAGATTTATATCTCTAGTGTACCTATACTGCAAAACATCACAACTGCCGCATGATTCAAGGACCATCATGTTTACCTCATTCCGCCGCCTTACAACGACCGCTTCGCCATTTGCTCTGTTCCGCCAAGCCAACCGTATTGCACAATCGCAACCGGAAGTTGCTGCCGAACTGCGCATGCTCGCGATTTACGGAAAGAAAAAGCAGGGAGGGCGACCACAAGGTGGAAGCAAGACGCAGTCCAAGCCACTCATTACGCCTGCTCCATACAAACCAGCCTTTGCTGCAGAAGTCCGCATTCCGCGCGTCTTCGTGTCGCTGTTCTCTGGTAAGCCGGCGCTTGCCTGATTTCCGGCATGCCGTTGCAGTCCTCTAGCAACGGAAAGCAGATAGAGTCGGTTGACCGTTTTGCAAGTTAGTCTGTCGCATGCAGAGAGGTATCTGCAAATGCAGCCCAGGATGTCTCCTCCTCCCTCTCAGGGAAGGTTCAAGTCCCAGCGTGCCTATCGCCGCTGGGCTTTTTTTATTTGTTGCCATCTGTGAGACGTTTAACCGATTGTTGTTGCAATTAGGCATACAACTACTGTGTTTGCAGGCAGAATGGCTGAAACCGCAGTAACAAGCGCCCGCGCAAGCTCATCGAGCGCGCATTTGATGTTTTGCCGAAAGTGAAGTTACCTTGCTACAGGGAGTACGACTTGGGTCAGATAATCAAAAACAACTACACGAACGGTGCCTTGCTCAAAGAGCTGATGACGGCACCGCCAATGACAGCCGAGCAGCATGCCGAAATCATGCGCCAGAGGATTGCACATCGCCGCATGGTAGAGGAAGCGCGGGATAAAAAGCAGGCGAGTGAAGATATCTTTGCCGAAGAATGACAAGCGCGGTTCATCCGCGCTTTTTTATGCCAACCATCATCCGGCATCTGCTAGGGACGCTCTTTACATATGCGCTTGATGGCAACAGCCCCTTACACGACGGCGGCTGTTCCTTGAGGCAACTGGAAGAAAGGAAAAAGGCTGCATTGTCGAAACAATGCAGCCTTTCCTTGGATCCTTGCCGGCAGGGCTTAGATCAATTTGCGTGAACGCACGGCTTCCAGTGCAAACTCGCTCAGACCTTCGCCATTGTGTTGATCGACATGCGCCATCAGTGCCTTGCGCATGCGTGGATCCCACGAACGCTTGAGATGGCCGATGAATTCATCGATCGACTGATTGCGGTCGCGCATGGCCACGAAAAAATCACCGATCTGGTTTGCCATCTTGATCAGCGTATCAATGTTATTGCCGCTCATTCCTGTCTTCCTTCGAAAGAATAACTACTTCAATTATCGTGCTTCAACCGATGCGGCTGCGCATAAACGACGTGGCTCTGGTCACGTACGAAACCCACCAGCGTGACATTGGTGTCATTGGCCATCTTGATCGCAAGACTTGTCGGCGCCGAAATGGCGGCAATCAATCCGATACCCATCGTGGCCGACTTCTGCACCATTTCATAACTGGCACGGCTCGTAATCAGCACCGCGCCGGCGGCAAAATCGAAACGACGGCTGGCCATCGCACCGATCAACTTGTCCAGCGCATTGTGACGCCCTACATCTTCACGAACGAGTACGACTTCGCCGCTTAGATCCATCCATGCTGCAGCATGCGTCGCGCCCGTATACTTCTGCAGGCGCTGTTGCGCACGCATGGCACGCATGCCGGCATGAATCTGCGACGCAGTGAACATCGCATTGCCCTGGGCTGCCTGCGGGTGCCGAATTGCCTGTTCCAGCGTTTCGGCACCGCATAAGCCACATCCCGTGCGACCCGTCAGATTGCGACGTTTGTCTTTCAGCGCCACGAATCGTTCGGTTGCGATTTCCAGTTGTACCTGAATGCCATCGCATCCGGGCACGACCTCACAGTCATACAGTTCCGACTTGCTCTGGAGGATGCCTTCACTCAGGGAAAAACCCAGCGCAAAGTCTTCCAGATCGTAGGGTGATGCCATCATCACCGCGTGCGAAATGCCGTTGTACTCCAATGCCACGGGCACTTCTTCAGCGACATCGTCTTCGCAGACAATGTGCTGGTCCGCATCCCATTTTTCTACCGGGACGCGAACCAGTGCACTGCGTTCATCGTCGGTGACAGCATTCATCACGCGTCATTACACCTTACTTCGTTGCCGTTTCACGCGGGATCATGTCCGTACTGGCAAAACGCTCCTGCTGCGTGTTGAAGCGGTTATACGTACGCTGCCATTCCGAAGGTTGATCCACCGGCGTGATCTGAACAGCCGTCACCTTGTACTCAGGGCAGTTGGTTGCCCAGTCGGACGAGTTGGTGGTGATCACGTTGGCACCCGACTCAGGGAAGTGGAACGTGGTGTACACGACGCCTGGTTGGATACGCTCGGTGATATCAGCGCGCAGAACGGTTTCACCAGCAGACGACTTAATACCAACCCAGTCGTTCTGTTTGATGCCTTTTTCTGCTGCATCGTCCGGATGGATCTCGAGACGATCTTCGCTATGCCACATGTTGTTGAAGGTACGACGCGTTTGTGCACCAACGTTGTACTGCGACAGGATACGACCCGTGGTGAGGATGAACGGGAATTCCTTGCTTGGACGTTCGCCACTGCCGTAGAACTTGGTGTTGATGAAACGACCTTTGCCGCGCACGAATGCATCGATGTGCATCGTTGGCGTACCTTCTGGCGCTTCGTCGTTGCATGGCCACTGGATGCTGCCACCCAGTTCGTCGATGCGCTTGAAGCTCACACCGGTAAAGGTTGGCGTCAGTGCAGCGATTTCGTCCATGATTTCACGTGGATGCTTGTAGTTCATTGGGTAACCCAATGCGTTCGACAGCATCTGCGTGACTTCCCAGTCAGCGTAACCAGCTTTAGGCGGCATCACTTTACGAACGCGCGAGATACGACGTTCGGCGTTGGTGAAGGTACCGTCTTTTTCCAGGAACGATGCGCCCGGCAAGAAGACGTGTGCGTACTTGGCGGTTTCGTTCAGGAAGATGTCCTGAACGATGACACATTCCATTGCTTCCAGAGCAGCGGTAACGTGTTGCGTGTTTGGATCGGACTGAACAACGTCTTCACCTTCGCAGTACAGACCCAGGAAGGTACCTTCCAGAGCAGCGTCAAACATGTTCGGAATACGCAGACCTGGTTCGGATTCCAGTTTGCAATTCCAGACAGCTTCGAATTCGGCGCGAGCGACGGAATCCGAAACGTGACGGTAGCCTGGCAGTTCGTGTGGGAACGAACCCATATCGCACGAACCTTGAACGTTGTTTTGACCACGCAACGGGTTCACGCCCACGCCTTCGCGGCCAACGTTGCCGGTTGCCATCGCCAGGTTGGCGATACCGATAACGGTGGTCGAACCTTGTGCGTGTTCGGTAACGCCGAGACCGTAGTAAATCGCTGCGTTGTTTGCCGATGCAAACATGCGGGCAGCACCACGAATGTCGGCAGCAGGCACGCCAGTGAATGGCTCAAGAGCTTCTGGCGAGTTTTCTTCCAGCGACACGAATTCTGCCCATTCTTCGAACGACGCAACTTCGCAACGTTCCTTGATGAAGTCTGGCTTGTGCAGGTTTTCGGTGATGATGACGTGCGCCAATGCATTGACGATTGCCACGTTGGCACCTGGTTTCAATTTCAGGTGATAGTCAGCCTGGATGTGTGGCGACTTGACCATTTCGGTCGTACGTGGATCGACAACGATCAGTTTTGCACCTTGGCGCAGACGACGCTTCATGATCGACGCGAACACTGGGTGACCCGCGGCAGGATTGGCGCCGATGATCAGGATGCAGTCCGATTTCATGACGGAGTCAAACGTCTGCGTACCCGCCGATTCACCCATCGTCACTTTCAGGCCATAACCCGTTGGCGAGTGGCAAACACGTGCGCAGGTATCAACGTTGTTGTTGCCGAATGCAGCACGAACCAGCTTCTGAACCAGATAGCCTTCTTCGTTGGTGCAACGCGACGAAACCAGACCACCAACCGAATCCTTGCCGTGTTTAGCCTGGATACGTTTGATTTCGGATGCGGCGTAGTTGATCGCTTCTTCCCACGACACTTCTTTCCATGGATCCGTGATTTTGCTGCGGATCATTGGCTTGAGCATACGATCTTTGTGGGTTGCATAGCCCCAGGCGAAACGGCCTTTAACGCAGGCGTGACCATGGTTTGCACCACCGTTTTCGTTAGGCACCATACGAACGACTTCATTGCCCTTCATCTCGGCTTTGAACGAGCAGCCAACACCGCAGTATGCACAGGTGGTGACTTTGCTGTGTTCGCCTTGACCCAGCATGATGACGGTTTTTTCGGTCAGGGTTGCGGTTGGGCATGCGTCAACGCAAGCACCGCAGGAAACGCATTCCGAATCGATGAAGTCTTCGTTCTGGCTGGCCGACACACGCGATGCGAAACCGCGGCTGTCGATCGTCAGAGCAAACGTACCTTGGGTTTCTTCGCAGGCACGGACGCAACGGTTACAAACGATACATTTCGATGCATCGTAGGTGAAGTATGGATTGGATTCATCCTTTTCCATGCGCAGATGGTTGTTGCCATCGTAGCCATAACGCACTTCGCGCAGGCCAACAACACCAGCCATGTCCTGCAGTTCGCAGTTACCGTTGGTTGGGCAGGTCAGGCAGTCCAGTGGGTGATCCGAGATGTACAGTTCCATGACGCCACGGCGGATGTCTGCCAGTTTAGGCGTCTGGGTCTTGACCTTCATGCCAGGATCGACCGGCGTGGTGCACGATGCCGGATAGCCGCGACGGCCTTCGATTTCAACCAGGCACAGACGGCACGAACCGAATGCTTCGAGGCTGTCGGTAGCGCACAGTTTAGGGACGTTGATACCGTATTCGGCAGCAGCACGCATGACCGACGTACCTTGCGGTACGGTCACAGTGATACCGTCGATTTCCAGGGTGATCATGTTTTCCGACTCGCGCTTTGGCGTGCCGTAATCGATACCGTTTAACAGATTCATTTTTAGCTCCAGTCTCTCAGCTTACGCTGCGGTTGCCATAGGTTGATCGCCGAAATCTTCAGGGAAGTGGTTCAGGGCCGACAACACCGGGAACGGTGTCATATTGCCCATCGCGCACAGCGATCCCGTGACCATCACATCGCACAAATCACGCAACAGACGAATCTGTTGTGGACGATTCTGGTTAGCAATGATCTTGTCCATCACTTCTACACCACGCGTCGAACCGATCCGGCACGGGGTGCACTTGCCGCACGACTCAGCAACGCAGAAATGCATTGCATAGCGTGCCTGCTTTGCCATATCAACGGTATCGTCGAAGGCAACCAGACCACCGTGACCAACCGTCGAATCGACGGCAGCAAATGCTTCATAGTCAAACGGTGTATCGAACAGCGATTCAGGCATGTAGGCGCCGAGTGGGCCACCAACCTGTACCGCACGGATAGGACGGCCCGATTCCGAACCGCCACCGAAGTCATACAGCAATTCACGCAAGGTCACGCCGAATGCTTTTTCAACCAGGCCACCGTATTTCAGGTTGCCAGCCAATTGCATAGGCAGCGTGCCGCGCGAACGGCCCATGCCGTAGTTCTTGTAGAACTCAGCGCCACGTGACAGGATCAATGGTACAGCAGACAGCGAAATGACGTTGTTGATGACCGTTGGCTTGCCAAACAGGCCTTCCAGTGCTGGAAGCGGTGGTTTTGCACGAACCATGCCGCGCTTGCCTTCGATCGATTCCAGCATAGCGGTTTCTTCGCCACAAACGTAGGCACCAGCAGCCTTGCGCACTTGCAAATTGAAGGTGCGGCCCGAACCGAGGATGTTTTCGCCCAGGTAACCGGCAGCCTTGGCGTTGTCGATGGCTTCGTTCAGGTTAGCGATCGAGTGCGGGTATTCCGAACGCACGTAGATGTAACCTTCGGTTGCGCCAACGGCGATACCGGCGATCGTCATGCCTTCGATCAGCATGAATGGATCGTCTTCCATGACCATACGATCGGAGAAGGTGCCCGAGTCGCCTTCGTCGGCATTACAAGCGATGTATTTCTGATCGGCTTTTGCGCCCAGAACGGTTTTCCACTTGATACCGGTCGGGAATGCTGCACCGCCGCGACCACGCAGACCGGAGTCGGTGACTTCCTGCACGATGGCAGCCGCTTCCATGGTGATGGCTTTTTTCAGGCCGACATAGCCGTCGTGTGCCAGATAGTCTTCCAGCGAAACAGGATCGGTGATACCAACGCGCACGAATTGCAGGCGTTCCTGTTTTTTCAGGTAAGGGATTTCTTCCACCAGGCCGAGCGCCTTGTCATGCTTGCCGCCGTTCAGGAAATCAGCGTCGAACAGACCGGCGACTTCGTGTTCTTCGATCGGACCAAAGCCGATGCGGCCAGCGTCGGTCGCGACTTCAACCAGCGGTTCCAGCCAGAACATGCCGCGCGAACCATTGCGCACGAGCTTGATGTCGATGCCACGGGCTTTCGCTTCCTTGGCGATGGCGGCAGCGGTTTCATTCGCGCCGAGAGCCAGCGCGGTCGAATCGCGCGGGACGAATACGGTAATGGTCATTGGACACCTCGCTTCGCCTGGATCAGGCGGTTGAATTTCTCTTTCGATACGCGTGCGTACAGGTCGTCATCGATCTGGACAGCAGGGCCGCTAGCGCATTGGCCGAGGCAGTACACGGTTTCGAGCGAGAAGTTGTTGTCGTCGGTGGTACCGTGGAAATCGCAACCCAGCAATTCCTTGGCGTGCGAGGCGAGATCTTCGCAACCGCGTGCCTGGCAGGCTTCGGCGCGGCAGATCTGCACAACGTGCTTGCCCGCTGGATGCTGACGGAAGAAGTGGTAATAGGTAATGACACCATGCACTTCAGCGCGCGAGACATTGATGCCTTCGGCAATCGCAGGAACAGCGCTTGGCGGAATGTAGCCAATCGCACCTTGAATGTCATGCAGAATCGGCAGCAATGCGCCTGGCATCGATTTACGTTTGGCGATGATCGCCTCAACGGTTGCCATATCAAAAGTTTGGGTGCTCATACTTACACTCCTCCTAGCGACGCAAATGGCACTGCTGCCTGCCATACGGTCGTGAAATCCAACGAGACCATAGTGTTTCCTTGTAAAAATTCTTGTCTATATGCTGTTTAGAGCATATAGTTTTGCTGGGGTATGCCTTGCAACACGCGAAAGGTAACACTGCCAGTGTGGTAATTCAATATGCTTTTTCATTCATATCGGTAAACACGGCGTAAACGCCACAGCGTGTGGCAACTATATGTTTCTCTGTGCATATGAAAGCGGTTTTTTCACCGTTTGCGCCCGTTTTTGACCGGATATTCATTCTAGGACGCTTCCGAGTCATGTTCAAAGTCATCATCAATCCCCACTGGGAGGTGACACATGAGGCAAACGAGACCGTCGATACCGCCGTTCTGCTTCGGTTGCTGACCGCAATCCAGCGTACAGGCTCCATTTCGAATGCAGCCAAATCGGTTGGACTGTCTTATCGTTATGCATGGGGCATGTTGCGCAACGTCGAACAGCTCTTCAATACCGCACTGTTGAACACGGATCGCGGACGCGGTACCACGCTGACACCCCTGGCGGAAAAACTGATCTGGGCCGATCGCCGCATTCGTGCGCGCCTGTCGCCGATGCTGGAAAGCCTGGCTTCCGAACTCGAAAACGAAATCGGCAAAACCATCGTCGGCAAGATTCATTCATTGCGTCTCGATGCCAGCCACGGCTTTGCCGTCGATGCGTTGCTCAAGCAACTGACCGAAGCGAACCTGCCGGTCGATCTGCGCTATCGCAACAGCACCGATGCGGTCGCTGCGCTCTCACGCCGCGAATGCGATCTGGCTGGTTTTCATGTGCCGCTCGGCGAGTTCGAAGCCAAGGCCGTCGAACGTTACATGCAATGGCTCAATCCACGCGAACATTGCCTTGTGCATCTGGCGGTTCGTACGCAAGGGCTGTTCGTCCTGCCGGGCAATCCGAAAAACATCTCGCAACTGGAAGACCTCAAACGCGATGGTGTGCGCTTCGTCAATCGGCAAGTCGGTTCCGGCACGCGCATGCTGCTGGAACTGATGCTGGCCGGTGCCGATATTTCACCGAATGAGATCGAAGGTTATCCAAGCAATGAGTTCACGCATTCGGCGGTAGCCGCCTACATTGCCAGTGGCATGGCGGACGTCGGCGTGGGCGTGCAAACGGCGGCAGATCGTTTCAACCTCGACTTCATTCCGTTGGTGAAGGAGCGCTACTTCATGGCATTGCCGGTAGCGATGATGGAAGACCCGTTAATCGAACTCGTGATCAAGGTTGTGCAGTCGGCCAGCTTCAAGCAGGCGATTGACGATCTGGCCGGTTACGATTCGAGCCAGACCGGTCAGATACTCAAACTCTCCGAAGCCTTTGGTTTGAACAAGTCGGTTGGCTGATACCAACTCGGCCATTCAGACCAGCGTCGTTGCCTTCCGTCAACGCGCTGCATTAAGCCAATCTTATTTAAGAATCGCGACACCCTTGATCTGCGCATAAACACGCGAGCCGATTTGCAGTTGCATGGCGGCGACCGATTTACGCGTGATGCGTGACAACAGCCGTGTGCCATTGGCATCGAGCCCGATCATTGCCTGCCCGGTCGCTTCTTCCAGAATGTCGGTAACGATGGCCGGCACACTGTTGAGCACACTAGTGCCTTGTTGCGGTGCCAGCGTCAGACTGACATCGCGCGCCTGCACACGAATACGTACGGTCTGTCCGATGCGTGCATGCTGTTGCGTCAATTGCAGGCTGCCGCCGCTGAATTCGGCGCGCATCAGGTGGAATACTTCATCCTGCTCGACGATCGTGGCCGTTACCAGTGCACTGGCTGCATCGCCATGTGCCAGCGGCAAATCCAGACGTGTCAGCAGGTCTGCCGCCGCGCCACTGGCAACTACCTTGCCGTTTTCCAGCAGGATCAGATGATCGGCCAGACGTGCGACCTCATCCGGCGAATGGCTGACGTAGATCACGGGAATCTCCAGCTCGTCATGCAGGCGCTGCAGGTAAGGCATGATCTCTTCCTTGCGGCGCGGATCGAGCGCGGCAAGCGGTTCATCCATCAACAGCAGACGCGGACTCGTCGCCAGCGCACGCGCAATCGCCACACGCTGACGTTCGCCGCCGGATAGACGATCCGGCTTGCGATCCATCAGATGCGCAATATCGAGTAATTCGACCGCCTGATCGAGCGACACGCGCCGTTCCGCAGCTGGCACGCGGCGCATGCCGAATTCGAGATTGCCCCGCACATTCAGATGCGCAAACAGACTCGCTTCCTGAAACACATAACCGAGCGGGCGCTTGTAGGTCGGCAAAAAGATGCCTTGTACATCGTCTTGCCAGACATGCTGATTCACCGACAGATACGCGCCCTTGAATCGTTCGATGCCGGTGAGTGCGCGCAGGATGGTGGTCTTGCCCGAACCCGAAGGCCCGAACAGCGCCGTCACGCCGCGCACCGGAATAGCCAGATCGACGTTGAGTTCGAATGCACCGTAGCGAATATCGAAACGCGCGCGGATTTGTGCGTCGCTCATTTGCGCCTCCCGGTCGGGTTCAGCAGATAGAGCGTCATCAGCACCAGCAGCGAGAACGCCACCATGCCGCCGGCCAGCACATGTGCCTGCGCATATTCAAGCGCTTCGACATGATCGTAAATCTGCACCGAGATCGTACGCGTGACGTTGGGGATATTCCCGCCGATCATGAGGATCACGCCGAACTCGCCAACCGTATGCGCAAAACCAATCACGATGGCCGTCAGATAACCGGGCTTGGCCAGCGGCAGCGTGACATTGAAAAAAGTATCGAGCGGCGAAGCACGCAAGGTGGCGGCGACTTCAAGCGGACGGTCGCCCATCGCCTCGAACGCATTCTGAATCGGCTGCACAACGAACGGCATCGAATAAAACACCGAACCGACCACCAATCCCGTGAAGGTGAAGGGTAGGGTACCAAGGCCGAGCGATTGTGTGAGGTGGCCGATCGGGCCATTGGGGCCGAGTGTCACCAAAAGATAGAAGCCGATCACGGTCGGAGGCAAAACGATGGGCAGTGCGACGAACGCCCCGACCGGGCCCTTGAACCACGAGCGGGTACGCGCCAGCCACCACGCAATCGGCGTACCGATCAACAACAGGATGAAGGTGGTGAGACTGGCGAGCTTGATGGTCAAGACAATCGCACCGATGTTTTCATCGGTGAACATCAGGAAACCTCTTCAATGCGATTACAGATCGTAGCCGTAGGTACGAATCAATGCCTTGACCGATTCGGTCTTCAGATACTTGATGAATTCGGCCGCAGCCTTGTTGTCCTTGCCCTTGTTCAGAATCACGGCATCCTGGCGGATCGGGTTGTGCAGATTGGCCGGCACGATCCAGGCAGAACCGCTTTTCAGTTTGCCGTCTTCATATACTTGCGACAGCGCGACGAAACCCAGTTGCGCATTGCCCGTGTTGATGAAGGTAAAGGTCTGGCCGATGCTTTCACCCAACACGAACTTCGGTGTCAGCGTGTCGTACAGGCCCAACTTCTTCATCGTTTCTTCCGCTGCCAGGCCGTAGGGGGCCAGCTTCGGTTGCGCGAGTGCGAGTTTGGAGAAGGTGTTCTTCTTCAGGATCTCGCCCTTGTCATCCACGTAGCCCGCTTGCGACGACCACAGCACCAGCTTGCCAGTGGCATATGTGAAGCGTGAACCGGCGACGATGCCATGTTCCTTTTCCAGCTTGGCTGGCGTCTCATCATCCGCTGCCAGGAAGACGTCATACGGCGCCCCATTCTGGATTTGTGCGTAGAACTTGCCCGTTGCGCCGAACGATGGCGTGACCTTGTGGCCGGTTTCCTTTTCGAAGTTGGCGGCAATCGCTTTCATCGGTGCCGTGAAGTTGGCCGCGACAGCCACTTGGACTTCTTCAGCCAGCGCAGCCGACGACAAACTCAAAGCGATCAGAGCGACGAGCAGGGAACGAGGAAACATTTTCATGATGAATCAACCAGGTAGTGGAAAAATCGATGCGGCCTTCACGCAGCAATCACGACGGAACGGCCAGAATGATGTGCGATGCCTTGATCATGGCCGTGGCCTTGCCACCGACCTTGAGGCCGAGCGTTTTCACGCTTTCGTTGGTGATGATGGCGGCCACCGTTTTGCCGCCCGGCAGTTCGACCACGACTTCGGCATTGACGGCACCTTCCTGGCAACGCACCACGGTACCCGTCAGCGTATTGCGCGCGCTGGTCTTGAAATTGGTTTCGACCGTCAGGATGATCCATTGCGCTTTGACCAGCGCGTAGGCTTCATTGCCGACTTCAAGCGCCAGATGATCGGCGCTGTCATTCGTGATGATGGCAGCGAGTTCATTGCCGCCACCAATATCGAGCACGACCTCGGCGTTGACTGCGCCTTTCTTGACGTGTTTGACCGTGCCGAGAAACTGGTTGCGTGCGCTGGTTTGCATATCGAATCTCCTGCTCATCGAGTAATAAAGGTCAAAATCGCCCATCATGCGACTGACCGATTCCGGCACGGCTGCCCACATCTCTTCGAGACGTCGGTAAGTGGCGACGATGCGGCGACCGTATTCGGTCAGTGCCGTACCGCCACCACTGCTGCCACCGGGTTGTCGCACAACGACAGGTTCGTGCGACAGATTGTTGATTGATTCCACGGCTTGCCAGGCTGCCTTGTAACTCATGCCCATTTCGCTGGCCGCGGCCGAAATCGAACCCGACGCATCGATGCGTTCCAGCAGTTCGAGATGGTCCCAGCGTTTGCCGCGCGTTTTGGACAATCCTTCCATCTTGATCGGTGAGGATGCCTTGCTCATGTCAGTCTCTTTGAATGAAAGGGTTCAAAAGCCTGATCGTCATGTAGTCAAGATACCTATCGATCGCGATATACTACACGATATAACCTTAAACAACATAACGAAATCAGTTCAGGCCCACATTTTATCGATGACAGACGCCGGCCACGCCGAAATTCGCAGGATTTCCCCGCGTTTGCAGCAGGGACATTCACAGGCTCGCGCAAAGGAATCGCTACCATGTGGCTTGCACATTTCGACTTGTAGGCAGCAATCGGTCGATATCGTCATGGCAAACGCGCTTTCGGATTTCGTCGTTACTGTGCCAATTCGCTGTGTCCGCTTTTACTCGCATGCCTTCACGGCATGTCGTGCCAACCATTGAATGGATCGCCACCATGTTCGTACGCCAACTCGATTACCTGGTCACGCTGGCACGTGAAAAACATTTCGCGCGTGCTGCCGAGGTATGCTGTGTTTCGCAACCCGCTTTGTCGGCCGCGGTGCGCAATCTGGAGAACGAACTCGGGGTGGCCATCGTGCAGCGCGGCCATCGCTTTCAGGGATTCACACCGGAAGGCGAGCGCATTCTCGACTGGGCACGGCAAACCCTGGCAGCACTGGAAGGGCTGAAGCAAGCCGCGTCACTATCGCAAGAAAAGCTGACTGGCACCGTCCGTCTGGGTGCGATTCCCACCACCATGCCGATCGTCTCGCTGCTGACAGGCGCATGCCGCGAAGCGCATCCCGATCTGCGACAGCAGGTACTGTCACTGAGCACTGAAGAAATCATGCGACGTCTCGATGCCTTCGAACTCGACGTCGGCATGACGTATCTCGAAGACCAGCGCCTGAGCGGCTTTCATGTGCAACCGCTTTACGAAGAGCGCTACATGCTATTGGCGCGTGACCGTGCCGCGCTCGATGGCAAGCAAAGCATCACGTGGGAAGAGGCAGCAACCTTGCCGATGTGCCTGTTGATGTCGCACATGCAGAATCGGCGCATCGTCGATGCCGGATTTCGGCAGGCAGAAGTCAAACCGAATGTCGTAACCGAAACCGATTCCACCTTTGCCGTGTATTCGCATGTGCGACATGCTGGCCTGTTCAGCGTCGTGCCGCACAGTCTGCTGTGCCTGTACGAACTGCGTGACGACATGACTGCGATTCCGCTCACACCCGAACTCAGTCGATCCATCGGCTTGATTTCACTCGATCACGATCCCAGCTCGCCCGTCGTCGTCGCCATGCGACAAGTGGCCTTGCAACTAGATCTGCAGGCGCGTTTCGATGCTTACATAAGCAAGGCTTATCAAGCTATCACATCAAACGATTAGACCCTCTTTTGCTTCCTTCCTAAGATGCATGCGCTGACATCACACGATGTCTGCTTGAAGAAGAACAAGGAAAAGCCGGTGCCGGCCAAGTCTTTTCCCAACTTCCCCAAGACCTCGCAAATCCTTGCAACCAACTGGAGAGAAGCAACATGGCAAAAGTCCTTTGTGTTCTGTACGACGATCCTGTCACCGGCTATCCGAAAACCTATGCACGCGACGAAGTCGCGCAACCATCGATCTATCCCGACGGCCAGACGCTGCCAACCCCGAAAGCCATCGACTTCACGCCAGGCCATCTATTGGGCAGCGTATCGGGCGAACTCGGCCTGCGCAAATATCTTGAATCGAATGGCCATCAACTGGTCGTGACGTCGAGTAAAGATGGCGCAAACAGCGTACTCGACAAGGAACTCGTCGATGCCGAAATCATCATCTCGCAACCTTTCTGGCCTGCCTACATGACGGCCGAACGCATCGCCAAAGCCAAGAAACTGAAGATGATCGTGACGGCCGGTATCGGTTCCGATCACACCGATCTGCAAGCAGCAAACAAGCACAACATCACAGTTGCCGAAGTCACGTATTGCAACAGCCATTCGGTGGCCGAACACGTGGTGATGATGATCCTCTCACAAGTGCGTAACTACATTCCTTCGTACAACTGGGTCGTCAAGGGCGGCTGGAACATTGCCGACTGTGTCTCGCGTTCCTACGATCTGGAAGCGATGAGCGTCGGTACCGTTGCTGCAGGCCGTATCGGTTTGCGTGTGCTGCGTCTGCTCAAGCCGTTCGACGTCAAGCTGCATTACATGGATCGTCACCGCTTGCCTGAATCGGTTGAAAAAGAACTGAACCTGACCTATCACAGCACGCTGAAGAGTCTGGCCGGCGCCTGCGATGTCGTGACGCTGAATTGCCCACTACATCCCGAAACCGAACACATGATCAATGAAGACACTCTGAAATACTTCAAGCGCGGCGCCTACATCATCAACACCGCACGCGGAAAACTCTGCGATCGCGATGCGATCGTCAAGGCACTTGAAAACGGCCAGTTGGCAGGTTATGCCGGCGACGTCTGGTTCCCGCAACCGGCACCTGCAGATCACCCATGGCGCACCATGCCGCACCACGGCATGACGCCACATATCTCGGGCACCAGCTTGACGGCCCAAGCACGTTACGCAGCCGGTACGCGTGAAATCCTCGAATGCTATTTCGAAGGCCGTCCGATTCGTGACGAATACCTGATCGTGCAGGGCGGCAAACTGGCGGGCGTTGGTGCGCACTCGTACAGCGATGGCAATGCCACGGGTGGATCGGAAGAAGCTGCCAAGTTCCAAGCCATCAAATAAAAACACGTTTTGTCTCAACCCGATTGCGGATGGCCGGTCCGGTCTGATTATCGGGTTCCTTCATGCCGATGCCCTGGCGCATCGGCTTTTTTTCAGCTTCGCCTTGCCGTCGCTCGTCTCATTCTCTTTTTCACATACGCGCTTGCTTGCAAGCGTTACATGCCATGCAGGAAAACAAGCGATTTTTTGAAAATGCCATGCCTTTGCCAGTGCGACCCTCGTTCAAACAGATCGTGTTGTCAGGCATCGGCGGCTTTGTTGCGATTGCCCTAATCGCGCTACTTGCCGAAATGACGGAAACCATTCTGATTCTTGGTTCGTTCGGTGCTTCCTGCGTCATCATCTTCGCCTTGGCAGATAGCCCGCTGGCGCAGCCACGCAATGTGATCGTCGGCCATTTTCTGAGTAGCCTGATCGGTCTGCTTTACCTTCATCTCGTCGGACCTCAATGGTGGTCACTGGCACTTGCCGTCGGCAGCGCTATCATCGTCATGATGGCAACCCTTACCGTACATCCACCTGCCGGTTCCAATCCGGTCATCGTGTTTCTCGGTATGCCGGGCTGGCATTTTCTGTTGTTTCCCACCTTGCTTGGCGCCATTTTTCTGGTTCTGGTCGCATTGGCGTACAACAATCTGGTGCGCAAGAAAACCTATCCGATGTATTGGTAAGGTTCGATGATGCCTCTATATACGGGTTCTTTTTGCAAGACTGAACGAAGCAGTCGCAACGTCGGCTGCCTACGTTCATAGACCATCCATTTTTTTCTATCCGCATTGTCTGACAGACTGCTTTACCCAACAGATCAACATCCCTTCCTGAACGATGCATGCTTGCATCCGCGGTTGAACTCGCCTGCGAAATCCCGACTCTCATTCATTCCACTCAGATAACAATGAAAGAAGAGAGATGGCTATGTCACGCGCAAAGAAAATCATCCTATGGAGCGGAATCGCCACATTGGCGACAATCAGTCTGCTGATCATCATCCTGATCACGTTCGACTGGAATCGCGCCAAGCCCTGGATCAACGATAAGGTCAGCGAGGCAACTGGCCGTCCATTTGCCATCAATGGCGATCTTTCGCTGACCTGGCAACGCGGCTTTCCCAAAACGGATACCTGGCGTGACTGGGTGCCGGTTCCCCGGCTTAGCGCGCAAGACGTGGTGATGGGCCAGCCGGAATGGTCAAAGCAAAAACAGAACATGGCAGAAGTGGGCCACATCACTTTCTCGGTCAATCCCTTGCCCTTGCTAGCCAAGAATATCGTCATCCCGACTCTTCAACTCGATGATCCAAAAATCGTGTTGGAACGCCTGAAAGATGGCCGCAACAACTGGACGTTCGACAAGGAAGACGATAGCCCATCCGAATGGAAACTCGATTTGCAGCGCTTGCTGTTCTACAAGGGCGAAATTGCACTCAAGGATGAAATCAAGAACATCGATGCCAAGGCCAACATCGACTCACTCGATCCTGCGACCAATAGCGATTTCGTGATGGGCTGGAAATTGTCCGGCAGCTTCAACGGCGCACGTATTGGTGGTGAAGGCAAGGCAGGCGAGTTGCTTGCCTTGCGCAATGTGGAAAAACCTTTTCCTCTGCAAGCCAGCGTGAGCGTCGGCAAAACATCGATTGCCGTCAATGGCACGATCACCAAGCCGCAGGAACTGGCGGCCATCGACATGCGCCTGAAGCTCTCCGGCCCGAGCATGGCGGATCTCTATCCGCTGACAGGCATCACTTTGCCAAAAACACCTGCTTATTCCACTGAGGGCCGTCTGATAGGCACCACGAACGATTTGGGCGGTAAGTGGACCTATGAAAACTTCAAGGGCAAGATGGGGGAGAGCGATATCGGCGGTACCCTGACTTACGAAGGCAAACAGCCACGTCCTCTGCTGTCGGGAACAGTTGTCTCCAATCTGCTCAATTTTGCCGATCTGGGGCCGATCATTGGTGCCGATTCCAACGAAAGCAAACGTGAACGCGGTGTTGCTGCCAATCAACCGGCCGACAAGCTTTTGCCGGTGGAAAAATTCACGACGGATCGCTGGGACAGCATTGATGCCGATGTGCAGATAACCGGTCGCAAGATCGTTCGTGATGCATCGCTGCCTATCGATAACCTGAACACGCACCTGATCCTCAAGGACAAGGTGGTGACCCTGAGTCCCCTCAAGTTCGGCATGGCTGGCGGTACGCTGACGGCCGATATCAAGATGGATGGCAGCAATCCAGTCATCAAGGCGCAAGCCAAGGTATCGGCACGCAGCTTGAAGCTCAAGCAACTGTTCCCGACCTTCCAGCCGATGCAGGCGAGCTTTGGTGAAGTCAATGCAGATACCTCCCTGTCTGCCACTGGCGGCTCCATAGCGAGCTTTCTGGCGGCCTCCAATGGTGAAATCAAGGCGCTGGTGAATGACGGCACCATCAGCAAGCTGCTGCTGGAGCAAATGGGTCTGAATGTCGGCAATATCGTTTTGTCTACCTTGTTCGGCGACAAGCAGGTCAAGCTGAACTGCATGGCGACCGATCTGGCCGTGACCAATGGCGTGATCAATACCCGTACGCTTGTCGTCGATACCGAAGATGCCATCATTCATGTCACAGGCGATATCAACATGGCAACGGAGAACTTCAATCTGACCATCAAGCCTGTCAGCAAGGGCTTGCGTATCGTATCGCTGCGTGCGCCGCTCTATGTCAAAGGAACATTCAAGAATCCGGACGTTGGCGTAGACAAAGGCGTGCTGGCATTGAAAGCAGGTGGCGCACTGACACTCGGTGCGGTTGCAGCACCGCTTGCCGCCTTGCTGCCCTTGATCAACGTAGGTGGCGAAGAACAGAGCCAGTGTGCCACCTTGCTCAAGGAAGCAAAGGAAAAACCGGTTGCGCCACCACCAGGTAAAACCTTGAAAAAGTGACGTATCCAGTTGCTTTGGAAACGAGCATTCAAAGAATAAAAAACTGAATCCAGTGATTTTGTGGCAATTGAGAACCCCGGCAGAGATGTACGGGGTTTTTTTATATCTGTGATGTATATATAAGAATAGTAGTAATGGTTAACGTCATGCTTGTTCTGTGGATAAGTCTGTTAACTTCTTTTAAATCAAGTCTCTAGAATTTTTACATCTATATGGAAAACCATCCTGATTACAAAGGACAGATTCTGTATAAATTCTGTTCAGAAGGTTTTCCCTTTCTTATTCACTGTTCAAGCAATGGTTTTCCAAAGATTTATCCACATTGCTGTTGAATGGAAGCCAGGTTTTGTTCCTTCTCGCTCATTTTTTATTTCAAGGAAAAAGGTTTTCCAAAAAGAAGCGATGAGGTTCCATTCCATGAGAAGTTGAAGAGGAATCCGGCAGAAAAAGAGCGAGGGTTTTAATACTTTTGTTTGTATATATGAATAGTAGTAATAGTTAACGTCGGGTGTTAATTGTGGATAAGTAGAGTAAACCTATAAAAATCATGACCTTGTACGATTCATAAATCCTTGCATAAGGGGTGTACGAAGCAAGGATGGATTTTGTATAAATTCCTGACTGAAGTTGTAAACAGCTTTACCCACAAGCTATCCATGCGTTTTATACAGCTTTATCCACAGGTTGTCATACGTGACAAATGTGCATGCCTGGTCAAAGCGCAGAATGGTAATCTTGACGTTTTCTTTCATTGGCGGCGTGCATCAAACTGGGAGGCAACATGAGCATGCAGGACGACGGGCGAATTGGTCATTTCATCGATGGTCGTGTCGTAAACATCGCAGACCGCAGCTATCAGGATGTCTTTAATCCGGCAACGGGCGAGGTCAGTAGAAAAGTCTTGCTGGGCAATACGACTGATGTGAAAAATGCGGTGGCCGTTGCCAAGGCAGCCGCGCCAGCATGGGCCGACACTTCGCCTTTGCGACGTGCGCGCGTGCTATTCAAATTCAAGGAATTAATAGAAAAACACCACGATGATTTGGCAGCAGCCATCACGCGTGAGCATGGCAAGGTGTTTTCCGATGCCAAAGGTGAGGTGACACGCGGCCTGGAAGTGATCGAATTTGCCTGTGGCGCACCGCAATTGCTGAAGACTGCTTATACCGATCATGTTGGTGGTGGCATCGATAACTGGAATCTGCGACAGCCATTGGGTGTCACGGTCGGTATTACGCCTTTCAATTTCCCTTTCATGGTGCCGATGTGGATGGCACCGATGGCGCTGGCAACCGGGAACACCTTCATTCTCAAACCATCGGAACGTGATCCTTCTCCATCATTGATGGTGGCGGAATTGCTGCAACAAGCCGGCTTGCCTGATGGTGTGTTCAATGTCCTCCAGGGGGACAAGCAAGTGGTCGATGGTTTGCTGGCGCACCCGGATGTGCGCGCAGTTTCCTTTGTCGGTTCGACTCCGATTGCCGAGCATATTTATACGACGGGTGCCGCGCGCAAGGGACCTTATCCTTTGCGGGTGCAGGCATTGGGCGGTGCCAAGAATCACATGGTGGTCATGCCCGATGCCAATCTGGAACAGGCGGTGGATGCGTTGATGGGGGCAGCGTATGGTTCGGCAGGGGAACGTTGCATGGCAATTTCGGTTGCCGTGGCGGTGGGTTCGATTGCAGATGCACTGGTCGATACGTTGCAAAAACGCGTTCGTTCCCTGAAGGTGGGCAACGGCATGGATCAGCAATCGGAAATGGGGCCGGTTGTCAGTGCTGCGCATCAAGCAAGAATCGAAGGCTATATTGTCGATGGTGTTCGGGCAGGTGCCAAATTACTGGTGGATGGCAGAGGGTTCCGTGTAGTCGGTCATGAAAAAGGATTCTTTGTCGGCGGTACCTTGTTCGATCATGTGACGCCGGAGATGCGTATTTATCAGGAAGAAATCTTCGGCCCTGTATTGTGTGTCGTACGTGTGCCGGATTTGGGCGCGGCCATCGATTTGATCAATGAACATGAATTTGCCAATGGCGTAGCGCTGTTCACAGCGGATGGCAACACGGCACGGGAATTCTCCCGACGTATCGAAGTCGGTATGGTTGGCATCAACGTCCCGTTACCGGTTCCGATGGCTTGGCATTCATTTGGAGGCTGGAAGCGTTCCATGTTTGGTGACTTGCATGCTTATGGAGAAGAGGGTGTGCGGTTCTACACTCGGTATAAATCCATTATGCAGCGTTGGTCATCATCGATAGGCAAGGGTGCGGAGTTCTCGATGCCCGTCAATAAGTAATATACTGGTAGTTTCTTCGACAGGATGTTTCACGTGAAACATCCTGTTTTTGTTTAGGTGAATGATGGATCAATTGATTGTTGCTCTCGGCATTGCTGCGTTCTTTGCCGGGATGATCGATGCGGTAGTTGGGGGTGGTGGCTTGATCCAGATTCCTGCCTTGTTTTCGGCAATGCCGAATATGGCGCCAGCAACGCTCTTGGGAACGAACAAGTTTGCAAGTGTATGGGGAACGGTGGCAGCGGCACATGGTTATGCGCGCAAGATCCGTGTGCAATGGAGCACTGCGCTACCAGCTGCTATCGCAGCATTTGCTCTGTCGTTTGTGGGCGCCTATACGGTAACGCATGTTTCACCTGACTTTTTCCGCAAGCTGCTTCCTGTTGTATTGGTGGCCGTGGCGATCTATACCTTGAGTAAAAAAGACTTTGGCAGTGTGCATGCACCAGTACATGCTGGCCGTACTGAAAAGATCGCCGCAATTCTAGTTGGCTCCTGCATAGGGTTTTACGACGGATTCTTCGGGCCGGGAACAGGGAGTTTTCTGGTCTTCTTGTTCGTCAGATTCTTTGGTTTCGATTTTCTGAGTTCTTCGGCGGTTGCCAAGGTGGTCAATGTCGCCTGTAATGTCGCCGCGTTACTTTGGTTTGGTTATAGCGGTCATGTGTTGTGGCAACTGGGCGCGGTGATGGCGGTATGTAATGTCTGTGGTTCCTTGATCGGTATCCGTCTGGCAATGCGATATGGCACAGGTTTCGTTCGCGTTCTGTTTTTGATCGTCGTGGGTAGTTTGATTGTGAAAACCACCTACGATGCGTTCCTGAGGTGACGGTTTCACGTGAAACATTGTTTTGTTCATTGATAAGTCACGTCAGTGACAGGGAAATAAAGTTGAAAAGCCCTTATAATCTCGCCTCTGTTTAACCGTCTCGTCGAGGCGCATCATGCTCTATCCCACCAAATTCGATGTCATTGTTGTTGGCGGCGGCCATGCCGGAACGGAGGCCGCGTTGGCTTCTGCACGCATGGGGCAGGCTACATTGCTGCTTACCCATAACATCGAAACCCTGGGGCAGATGTCTTGCAATCCATCGATCGGTGGGATTGGTAAGGGGCATCTGGTCAAGGAAGTGGATGCCATGGGTGGTGCGATGGCCATTGCCACTGATGAGGCTGGCATCCAGTTCCGCATTCTGAATTCGTCCAAAGGTCCGGCGGTGCGTGCTACCCGTGCACAGGCAGACCGTTTGTTGTACAAGCAGGCAATCCGTTCGCGTCTGGAAAATCAGCCTAACCTCTGGTTGTTCCAGCAAGCCGTGGACGACTTGATCGTCGAGGGTGATCGAGTGGTTGGCGCGGTGACGCAGGTCGGTATCCGTTTTCAGGCAAAAGCCGTTGTGCTGACGGCCGGGACTTTCCTCGATGGGAAAATCCACGTCGGCCTGAATAACTATGCAGCAGGTCGGGCAGGGGATCCACCGGCTGTATCGCTGTCGGCACGCCTTAAGGAATTGCAGCTGCCGCAGGGTCGTCTGAAAACCGGTACGCCGCCACGCATCGATGGTCGCAGTATCGATTTCTCAGTGATGGAGGAACAACCGGGCGATCTTGATCCGGTGCCAGTCTTTTCGGTGATGGGTAATGCTGCCATGCATCCGCGCCAGATGCCGTGCTGGGTAACGCATACCAACGAGAAAACACACGACATCATCCGCAGCGGCTTGGATCGCAGCCCGATGTACACCGGTGTGATCGAAGGTGTAGGGCCGCGTTATTGCCCGTCGATCGAAGACAAGATTCATCGCTTCGCTAGCAAGAACTCGCACCAGATTTTCCTCGAACCCGAAGGCCTGACGACCAACGAGTTTTATCCGAACGGTATTTCCACCAGTCTGCCTTTTGACGTACAGCTCGATCTCGTACGTTCGATGCGTGGAATGGAAAATGCCTACATTCTGCGTCCCGGCTATGCGATCGAATACGATTACTTCGATCCGCGTGGATTGAAGGCATCGCTGGAAACCAAGGTCATCAAGGGACTGTTCTTTGCCGGCCAGATCAACGGCACCACCGGTTACGAAGAAGCGGCAGCACAAGGCATGCTGGCCGGACTGAATGCCGCGCTGCAGACGCAGGAACGTGATGCCTGGACGCCACGCCGCGACGAAGCCTATCTGGGTGTGTTGGTTGATGATTTGATAACAAAAGGCGTGCTGGAACCATATCGCATGTTCACCAGCCGCGCCGAGTACCGCCTGAGCCTGCGTGAAGACAACGCCGATATGCGTCTGACAGAAATCGGTCGAAAGCTCGGTTGCGTCGGTGATGCGCAATGGGCTGCTTTTGAAGCCAAGCGCGAAGCCGTTGCGCTTGAACTCGAACGTCTGCGTTCGACCTGGGTGAATCCCCGCATTCTGGCGCAGGCGGAAGCCGAGCGCGTGCTGGGTAAGGCTATCGAACGCGAGTATGCGCTTGCTGACTTGTTGCGCCGCCCGAACGTTTCGTATGAGTCCCTGCTGACGCTCAAGGGTATGGACGGACAAGACCTCGGTGGTCCGGGCGTTACCGATGATGCTGTGCGCGAGCAGGTGGAAATCCAGCTCAAATACGCGGGCTACATCGATCGGCAGGCCAAGGAAGTCGAGCGCCACGATCATTATGAAAACCTGAAGTTGCCCACCGTGTTTGACTACATGGAAGTCAAGGGACTGTCTTTTGAAGTGCGGCAGAAACTGTGCAAGCATCGTCCCGAAACGCTGGGGCAGGCATCGCGTATTTCCGGCGTGACACCGGCAGCGATTTCGCTGTTGCTTGTCCACCTGAAGAAAGGCGGCTTCAAGGAATTTTCCGCGCTACCACCATCTGAAGCCGCTGCATGAAGCCACTGGATATTGCCGCCTTGAAGGCACAACTGGCGGATGGCGCGCAAGCCTTGTCGTTATCGCTCAGTGAAGCGCAGCTGCAAAAGCTGATCGATTATCTGGGGCTGATGATCAAGTGGAATGCCGTCTACAACCTTACCGCCGTGCGTGATCCGGCCCAGATGGTCGTACAGCATCTGCTCGATTCGCTGGCCGCTGTATCGGCATTTGACGGTGCTGAACGTGTACTGGACGTTGGCGCCGGTGGCGGCTTGCCGGGCATCGTGCTGGCGATCTGGGCGCAGGAAGCGCAACCGCAGTTGCGACTGACGATGATCGATACGGTCCATAAAAAAACAGCCTTCCTGACGCAAGTCAAAGCGGAACTTGGCTTGTCTAACGTCAGTGTGCAGACCGGACGTGTGGAGCATTGGCAGGCACCGCAACCGTTCGACGTCATCACGTCGCGCGCGTTTGCCGAACTTAATGACTTCGTGACCTGGTCAGGGCATTTGCTGAAACAGGGTGGGCGTTTCATCGCTCTCAAGGGCGTGGCACCCGACGAAGAAATTGCGCGACTGCCTGCCGGCTGGCACGTTACCGAGGTACGTGCCTTGCACGTGCCGACTCTGCATGCCGAACGTCATCTGATTTTAATCGAAAGGGAAACATCATGAAGCGCTTATTGGTGGTGGGTATGATGCTGGCGGGTTTGGCGAGTTTTCCCGCGGTGGCACAAGAAGTGAAGCCGGTTGCCAAGGTCGATCTGACCAAGTATGTCGGGACCTGGTACGAAGTTGCGCGGTTTCCGAACCGTTTTCAGGATCAGTGCACGGGCAATGTCACGGCACAATATCGCAAGCGTGAGGATGGTGATATTGATGTCATCAATCGCTGCAAGCAAAAGGATGGCAGCGCGGATGAAGCAGTCGGCCGGGCACGCGTGGCCGATGCCGTCACCAATGCACGCTTGAAAGTACGTTTCGCTCCGGACTGGCTGGCATGGGTGCCCTTCGTCTGGGCCGATTACTGGGTGATCGATCTGGCCGATGATTATTCGTATGCAGCCGTCGGCGAACCGTCGCGCGAATATCTGTGGATTTTGTCGCGCACCCCAACTTTGCCGGAAGCCACTTATGAAGCCATCGTCAATCGCGTTACAGTGCAGGGATTCGATACCGCCAAGCTGGTGAAGACGCGTCAGGAACCTTGAGTGCAGCAATGATCGCCGTCAGGGAGGCGGCGATCTCCAACAAAAAGACAATATGGCAAAAATCTTTTGCGTCGCCAACCAGAAGGGCGGCGTTGGTAAAACCACTACGGCAGTCAATCTCGCAGCAGGCCTGGCCAAGCTCAACCAGCGCGTCTTGCTGGTGGATCTCGATCCGCAGGGCAATGCCACCATGGGGGCC
This sequence comes from uncultured Oxalicibacterium sp., assembly GCF_913776015.1. Lineage (GTDB taxonomy): Bacteria > Pseudomonadota > Gammaproteobacteria > Burkholderiales > Burkholderiaceae_D > Oxalicibacterium. The sequence continues at coordinate 115,681 of NZ_CAJYMD010000051.1, forward strand.
GGCATTAACAAGGCCGAGCTGAAGTCATCCATTTATGAAGTCATGCTTGGCATGGCCGATGTGGCGACAGCGCGTGTGCGCTCCGAAGCAGGGCGTTTCGATGTGCTGCCAGCCAACCGCGAACTGGCTGGTGCTGAAGTCGAAATGGTCGAACTCGACAACCGCGAACGACGCCTGAAGGATGCGCTGGCCGCCGTTGGTGAAGAATACGATTTCATGCTGATCGATTGCCCGCCCGCATTGTCGATGCTGACGCTCAACGGCTTGTGCGCCGCGCATGGCGTGATCATTCCGATGCAGTGCGAATACTATGCCCTCGAAGGTTTGTCCGATCTGGTCAATACCATCAAGAAGGTACACGCCAAACTCAATCCCGATCTCAAGATCATCGGTTTGCTGCGCGTGATGTTCGATCCGCGCATGACGCTGTCGCAACAGGTTTCCTCGCAACTCGAACAGCACTTCGGCGACAAGGTATTCCGCTCGATCATTCCACGCAATGTGCGCCTGGCCGAGGCACCGTCATACGGCATGCCCGGCATCAACTTCGATCCTTCTTCCAAGGGTGCCCAGGCCTATATCGCTTTCGGTGCCGAAATGATCGAACGCATCAAGACACTTTAAGCGGTCTGGTACCGTGCGCGAGCCTTAAGGTTCGTTTTTCAGATAGAACAGAATTTAGTTACTTTTATGGCCACGAAAAAACAAAAGGGACTGGGACGTGGTCTCGACGCTTTGCTAGGCGGTAGCAGCGATTTCAGCGAAGCTGTCGCGACGGTTCCCGGCTCGCCATCCACGTTGTCGGTCACGGATATGCAGGCTGGTAAATACCAGCCGCGTACGCGCATGGATGAAGGCGCACTCAACGAACTTGCCGCCTCCATTAAGGCACAGGGCTTGTTGCAGGCGATTCTGGTGCGTCCGATTGCTTCCAGCGGACCGCGTCAGCGCTACGAAATCATCGCCGGCGAACGCCGCTTCCGCGCTGCGCAATTGGCTGGCATGACCGAAGTGCCGGTGCTGGTCAAGGAAGTGGACGACGAAGCCACGGCAGCGATGGCGCTGATCGAAAACATTCAGCGCGAAGACCTGAATCCGCTCGAAGAGGCACAGGGCATCCATCGCCTGATCGCCGATTTCAATTTCACGCACGAGCAAGCGGCGACGGCGGTAGGGCGTTCGCGCAGTGCTGTTTCCAATCTGTTGCGTTTGCTGAATCTGGCCAAGCCGGTCCAGACTATGCTGATGGCAGGCGATATCGACATGGGCCATGCGCGTGCCCTGCTGGCAGTGGACGCTGCGACGCAGATTGCCCTGGCTAACCAGGTTGTTGCCAAGCGCATGTCGGTGCGCGATGCTGAAAAACTGGTGACCAAGGCGTCGGCAGAGCAGAGCGCCTCCGCCAAGCCGCGCCAAAAGGAAAAGTCGCGCGACATCGCCCGATTGGAAGAGGAGTTGTCGGACACGCTGGCCACTTCCGTGGCAATCAAGCTCGGTGCCAAGAACAAGGGACAGCTTGTGATCGACTTTGCCAACCTTGATGCGCTGGATGACTTGATCGCACGCCTGCGCAGCAAGGCGTGATCTTTCTTTTAAGAAATCTCGCTCTTGCACCATGAACACGCATGTAACGTTGTAGCGGTGCAATAACTACAATGATCTTGTTCCATTGCAGCGCAAACGTTTGACGCTATCCTGAGAATCCACTTATAATCCTCGGGCTTCACGGAACGCAAGAGTTTGCATTACTTTCAACTCAGGAAGCGGACAGCAAATTTGCCCGCCGAACTGCACCTTTTGGACTTGCCATGCTGCCCGTCGTCCTCACGCAATTTGTGGCCACGGTTATCTGCAGCGCGATTGCCGGTCTGATTGCCGGTCTGCCAGGGTTCTATTCTGCTTTGTTGGGTGGCTTGTGCTGCGTGGTGCCGAATGGCCTTTTTGCCTTGCGCCTTTTCATAGCTGCGCAATTGAGCAAATCCGTCAGCCCGCATGTGTTTTTCGTGGGCGAGTTCGTAAAGCTTGGCGTAACGGCTGCGGCACTTTGGGCAGTCGTTCATTTTTACCATGATGTCAACGTGCTGGCGCTGGTCGCTGCCTTCATCGTGGTACTGAAAAGTTACATCATTTTATTATTTAGGCACTGACATGGCGACTGAAATGGCTACTGCAGGGGCGGCGCATCACGCAGCACCAACCGCTTCCGAATATATCGTCCACCATCTGGGTCACTTCTCGACCAAACATCAGGACAAGATCGTCGATTTCTCGATCCTGAACATGGATACGATTTTCTGGGCAATCTTCGCCGGTGTCGTTGGTTCTCTGTTGATGTGGGCTGCTGCACGCAAGGCAACCTCCGGCGTGCCAGGCCGTTTCCAGGCTGCAGTGGAAATGATCGTCGAAATGGTTGACGGTCAGGCAAAATCGATCGTCCATGGCGATCGTACCTTTATCGCACCTTTGGCATTGACCGTGTTCGTCTGGGTTGCCCTGATGAACTCGCTGGATTTCCTGCCTGTGGACATGTTCTCGTCGTTCTTCCACTGGGCCGGCATCGATCACATTTTCCCGTATCACCGCGTTGTGCCAACGGCCGATTTGAACGGCACGATGGGTATCGCTCTCGGCGTGTTCGCGCTGATGATCTACTACAACTTCAAAATCAAGGGTGCAGGCGGCTTCATCCACGAATTGTTCGCCGCGCCTTTCGGCATCTGGTTGGCACCGTTCAACCTGCTGCTGAACATCATCGAATTCGCAGCTAAGACCGTTTCCCTGGCGATGCGGTTGTTCGGCAACATGTACGCTGGCGAATTGCTGTTCCTGCTCATCGCATTGCTGGGTTCGACCGCGACCGCGTTCGGCTTCTTCGGCCATGTCCTGGCAGGTTCGTTATGGGCAATCTTCCACATCCTGATCGTGCTCCTGCAGGCATTCATCTTCATGATGCTAACGCTGGTGTACATCGGTCAGGCACACGAAAGCCATTAAGCCGTATCGAAATTGCAGTATCAGCAGGATCCGTTTTTTGTATTTATTTTTTGCTTTAACTTAACTTAACCTTAGAAGGAATTGTCATGACCGACCTCTCATTTGTTGCGCTGGCTTGTGGTTTGATTATTGGTCTGGGCGCAATCGGCGCTTGTATCGGTATCGCTCTCATGGGTGGCAAATATCTCGAGGCCTCCGCACGTCAACCTGAGTTGATGAACACCCTGCAAACCAAGATGTTCCTGCTGGCTGGTCTGATCGATGCGGCATTCCTGATCGGCGTTGGTATCGCTATGTTGTTCGCATTCGCTAACCCGTTCGTCGCGTAATTTAACGTTACTGTCGATTCTCATCTGCCGAACTCGCTGGTTCGGCACTTGTTATTCTTGAGAAGGAAATCACTGTGAACTTAAATGCAACCTTGTTTGCACAGTTCGTAGTCTTTTTCATCCTGGTGCTGTTCACGATGAAATTCGTGTGGCCACCACTGATGAAGGCACTCGATGAGCGTGCCGCAAAGATTGCGGATGGTCTGGCTGCAGCAGAGCGCGGCAAATCCGATCTGGCACTGGCTGAAAAGCGTGCCCAGGCAGAAGTCGCCGCAGCACAGGAAGTGGGTCAGAAGCGTATCAGCGATGCAGAAAAGCGCGGTCAGTTGATCGTTGACGAAGCCAAGAAAACGGCTGAAGCAGAAGCAGCGCGCATTATTGCCACTGCCAAGGCAGACGCTGAACAGCAAGTGACCCAGGCGCGTGAAGCATTGCGTGATCAGGTTGCCACCCTCGCAGTCAAGGGCGCTGAGCAGATTCTGAAACGTGAAGTCAACGCTGCGGCACATGCCGACCTGTTGAAACAACTGAAAGCCGAGCTGTAATCATGGCCGAACTCGCAACGATTGCCCGCCCCTACGCTGAAGCCCTGTTTCGCGTGGCGAAAGCCGCCGATTTGACTGCATGGTCAGGTCTTGTTTCCGAAATGGCACAGGTTGCCGCGCATCCCGATGTTCAGGCATTGGCGCACAACCCGAAAATTTCGCCGGAACAGATCAGCAGCACCTTTATCGCTGCGCTGAAAACGCCAGTTGGCGCTGAAGCCAAAAACTTCATCGACATGCTGGTGCAAAACAATCGCCTGACCTCGCTGCCGGAAATCGCAGCACAGTTCCATGCATTGAAAAATGCACAGGAAGGTGCCGCTGATGCCGACATCACTAGTGCGTTTGAATTGTCGCAAGCGCAAGTGGCAGAACTGATCGCTACGCTGGAAAAGAAATTTGGCCGCAAGCTCAATCCGACTGTCGTCGTGGATGACACGTTGATCGGTGGTGTGCGCGTCGTTGTCGGCGATGAAGTGCTCGACACCTCGGTGCGCGCCAAGCTGCAACAGATGCATGTTGCGCTGACTGCCTGATCGTCCGTGCCCTCAAGCCCAAGCTACAGAGAAAATTTTAGGAGTTTATATGCAACTCAACCCGTCTGAAATCAGCGAGCTGATCAAGAGCCGGATTCAAGGGCTCGGCGACAGCGCTGAGATTCGCAATCAAGGTACGGTGATTTCCGTGTCCGACGGTATCTGCCGCATTCATGGTCTGTCCGAAGTCATGCAAGGCGAGATGCTCGAATTCCCGGGCAACACCTTCGGCCTCGCGCTGAACCTGGAACGTGATTCCGTCGGTGCCGTTATTCTGGGTGAATACGAGCACATTTCCGAAGGCGATACCGTCAAGTGCACGGGCCGCATTCTGGAAGTCCCGATTGGTCCTGAACTGCGTGGCCGTGTGGTCAATGCACTGGGTCAGCCAATCGACGGCAAAGGTCCTGTCAATGCAAAACTGACCGCCCCGATCGAAAAGATCGCGCCAGGCGTTATTGCACGTCAATCCGTTGACGAACCATTGCAAACCGGTATCAAGGCAATTGATGCCATGGTGCCGATTGGTCGTGGTCAACGTGAATTGATCATTGGCGATCGTCAAACCGGTAAATCGGCAGTGGCTGTTGATGCAATCATCAACCAAAAAGGCCAAAACGTTACCTGTATCTACGTTGCAATCGGTCAGAAAGCATCGTCGATCAAGAACATCGTGCGCTCGCTGGAACAAAACGGCGCCATGGAATACACCATCGTCGTTGCCGCATCGGCTTCGGAATCGGCTGCCATGCAGTTCGTTTCGGCCTACTCCGGTTGCGCCATGGGCGAATACTTCCGCGATCGCGGTGAAGACGCACTGATCGTTTATGACGATCTGTCGAAGCAAGCTGTTGCGTACCGTCAGGTTTCGCTGCTGCTGCGCCGTCCACCAGGCCGTGAAGCGTTCCCTGGCGACGTGTTCTATCTCCACAGCCGTCTGCTCGAACGTGCAGCACGCGTCAACGCCGACTACGTCGAAGCTTTCACCAAAGGTGAAGTTAAAGGCAAAACTGGTTCGCTGACTGCTCTGCCAATCATCGAAACGCAAGCTGGTGACGTTTCCGCATTCGTTCCAACCAACGTGATTTCGATTACCGACGGTCAGATCTTCCTGGAAACCAACCTGTTCAACTCAGGTATCCGTCCTGCGATCAACGCCGGTATCTCGGTGTCGCGTGTTGGTGGTGCTGCTCAGACCAAAGTCATCAAGGGCTTGTCCGGTGGTATCCGTACCGACTTGGCGCAGTATCGTGAACTGGCAGCATTTGCACAGTTCGCTTCGGACCTCGACGCAGCAACCCGCAAACAGCTGGATCGCGGCGCACGCGTGACCGAACTGTTGAAGCAAGCACAGTACGCACCATTGTCGATTTCGCTGATGGCGGTTTCGCTGTTCGCCGTCAACAAGGGCTACTTCGACAGCATCGAAGTCAAGGATGTGTTGCGCTTTGAATCGGGTCTGCATGGCTTCATGAAGTCCAGCCACGCTGCTCTGCTGCAAAAGATCGAAGACACGAAGAAACTCGACAAAGACGACGAAGCGGCATTGGCAGACGCAGTTGCCGATTTCAAAAAATCGTTTTGATCTGACTGTAGCGAAGGAGTAAACCTCATGGCTGCAGGCAAAGAGATACGTGGCAAGATCAAGAGCGTAGAAAATACGAAGAAGATCACCAAGGCGATGGAAATGGTCGCGGCATCCAAAATGCGCAAGGCGCAGGACCGGATGCTGGCGGCCCGTCCATACAGCGACAAGATCCGTAACATCACGGCCAACCTGTCGCAGGCCAATCCGGAATATACGCATCCCTTCCTCGTGAAGTCGGATGGCGCGAAGACGGTTGGCTTCATCATCGTCACGACCGACAAGGGTCTGTGCGGCGGTATGAACACGAACACCCTGCGTGCCGTGACCAGCAAGCTGCGCGAACTCGAAGCGGAAGGCAAGAAAGTACAGATCGCGGCAATCGGTAACAAGGGCCTGGCCTTCTTGAACCGTATTGGCGCTCCGGTCGTATCGCAAGTGACCCAGATCGGCGATACGCCGCATCTGGAAAAACTGATCGGTCCGATCAAGGTCTTGCTGGATGCGTACGAAGACGGTCATCTGGATGCGGTCTATCTGGTGTACACCAAGTTCATCAACACGATGAAACAGGAACCACGGATGGACTTGCTGCTGCCTTTGTCGGCAGACAAGCTGAAAGCGGATGAAGGTTCGGACGCCTTGTCGTGGGAATACATCTACGAACCGGATGCCCAGACCGTGATCGACGATCTGCTGTTGCGCTATGTCGAGGCGCTGGTATTCCAGGCAGTAGCGGAAAACCTGGCGTCCGAGCAATCGGCGCGTATGGTGGCGATGAAAGCGGCAACCGACAATGCCGGCAGTGTGATCAGCGAACTGAAACTCGTCTACAACAAGACGCGTCAGGCTGCTATTACGAAAGAACTGTCCGAAATCGTCGCCGGTGCGGCAGCGGTTTAATGTGATGGCAGACGGCATCGTGGATGCCGTCTTGCATAACCAGATTTTAATTTTATCTATTTGAAGGAACGAAAATGGCTGATGGCAAAATCGTTCAGTGTATCGGCGCTGTGGTGGACGTTGAATTCCCACGCAATGCGATGCCTAAGATTTACGATGCCTTGAAGATGGAAGGCTCTGAACTGACGCTGGAAGTTCAGCAACAGCTCGGCGACGGCATTGTCCGTACCATTGCGCTCGGTACCTCCGACGGTTTGCGCCGCGGCATGATGATCCAAAATACCGGTCATCCAATCACGGTTCCAGTTGGTAAAGCCACGCTGGGTCGTATCATGGACGTGCTGGGTAACCCGATCGATGAATGCGGTCCTGTCAGCCACGAGCAGACGGCATCGATTCACCGTAAAGCACCAGCGTACGACGAACTGTCGCCATCGACCGATCTGCTGGAAACCGGCATCAAGGTGATTGACCTGGTTTGCCCGTTCGCCAAAGGCGGTAAAGTCGGTCTGTTCGGCGGTGCAGGTGTGGGCAAGACCGTCAACATGATGGAACTGATCAACAACATCGCTAAAGCACACTCGGGTCTGTCCGTGTTTGCTGGTGTGGGTGAACGTACTCGTGAAGGTAACGACTTCTATCACGAAATGTCGGACGCCAAAGTGGTCGATCTGGAAAACCCAGAGAATTCCAAAGTGGCCATGGTCTACGGTCAGATGAATGAACCACCAGGCAACCGTCTGCGCGTTGCGCTGACCGGTCTGACGATGGCCGAAGCGTTCCGTGACGAAGGCCGTGACGTTCTGTTCTTCGTTGATAACATCTACCGTTTTACGCTGGCTGGTACCGAAGTATCCGCTCTGCTGGGTCGTATGCCATCGGCTGTGGGTTATCAACCTACGCTGGCTGAAGAAATGGGCCGTCTGCAAGAACGTATTACCTCGACCAAAGTCGGTTCGATCACCTCGATCCAGGCCGTCTACGTCCCTGCGGATGACTTGACCGATCCATCGCCAGCAACCACGTTTGCTCACTTGGATTCGACCGTCGTTCTGTCGCGTGACATCGCTTCGCTCGGTATCTACCCTGCAATCGATCCGCTGGATTCGAGCTCGCGTCAGCTGGACCCGCAAGTCGTTGGTCAAGAGCACTACGAGACCGCACGTGCTGTGCAAGGTACGCTGCAACGCTACAAGGAATTGCGTGACATCATCGCGATTCTGGGTATGGACGAACTGGCACCGGAAGACAAACTGCTGGTTTCGCGTGCACGTAAGATGCAACGTTTCCTGTCGCAGCCTTTCCACGTCGCTGAAGTGTTCACCGGCGCACCTGGCAAGTACGTTTCGCTCAAAGATACGATCAAGGGCTTCCAGATGATCGCTTCGGGTGAACTCGATCACCTGCCTGAACAAGCGTTCTACATGGTTGGCACGATCGAAGAAGCCATCGAAAAAGCGAAGAAACTCAACTAATGGTTGAAGCCGGCGGCTTGTAATGCACGCTGTCGGCAAGTTCTTATCGATCGGCGATCGATCCTTGAACGAATTAAAAGGTTCTCACATGGCAAACACAATGCGCGTAGATGTCGTCTCGGCCGAAGAAGAAATCTTCTCAGGTCAGGCGGAATTCGTAGCGCTGCCGGGTGAAGCTGGCGAACTCGGCATTCTGCCGGGCCACACGCCGCTGATCTCCCGCATTCGTCCAGGCGCAGTACGCATCAAGGTACCGGGCCAGGCAGAAGACGAATTCGTTTTCGTCGCGGGCGGTATTCTCGAAGTGCAACCCGAAGTGGTAACGGTTCTGGCCGATACCGCAATTCGTGGCGGCGATCTGGATGAAGCCAAGGCAGCAGAAGCAAAACGATTGGCCGAAGAAACACTGGCCAACAAAGACTCGCAAATCGATTACGCACAGGCACAGGCCGAATTGGCCAGCGCCGTGGCGCAGTTGGCGGCGATTCAGCGTCTGCGTCAAAAACGCTGATCGTTATTCCGCATACAATAAAGGGCAGCTTAGGCTGCCCTTTTTGTTTTATGCGCTGTTTTCATTCACTGATTATTTATTGATCGCCACCATGCATTATCAAGATCCGGATGTCATCACGAAGTTGCTTGCGGAATCGCGCGTCATCGCCATCGTCGGTTTGTCGCCCAAGGAAGACCGCCCCAGCCATGGTGTGGCTGCCTATCTGCAGCAGCATGGTTATCGCATCATTCCCGTCAATCCCGCCGCTGCCGGTACGCACATTCTCGGTGAGCATTGCTATGCCACATTAACGATGGCTGCTGCAGCCTTGCAGGAACAGGGCACGCGTATCGATCTGGTGGATGTCTTCCGCAAGGCCGATCAGGTCGAGCCGATTGCCGATGAAACCATCGCCATTCATGCGCGCGGCTTCTGGCTGCAACTGGGCATTGTGAATCAGGAGGCTATCGACAAGGTGCAGGCAGCGGGTATCGCCGCAGTGGCCGATCGTTGTACCAAGATCGATCATGCCATTCGCCATAATCGCTGATCACTGGAGGACAACATGGCAGGTGCATGCGAACAATTCCGCGTCGGGAAGAACTACAAGATCAAGGAAAGTGATGCCGCTGCCAAGCCCTTGTCCGGCGAGAGCAAGGCGGCGGACAAAGCACGTGTCGACGAAATGGCACAGCAGATTGCCGAGTTGCAGGAAATTCTCTATGCGCAGCGTTCACGCAAGATTCTGGTCGTGCTGCAAGGCATGGACACGTCGGGTAAGGATGGGACGGTGCGCGGTGTGTTTGGTCGTGTCGATCCGCTAGGTGTCATCAGTGTACCGTTCAAGGCACCGACCGAACCCGAGAAAAGCCGTGATTTCCTATGGCGCATTCATCAACGTGTGCCGGCACTTGGTGAGCTTGTGATCTTCAATCGCAGTCATTACGAGGATGTGTTGATCACACGCGTGCATGACTGGATCGACGATGCGGAATGCCAGCGGCGCTACGCGCACATTCGTGATTTCGAGCGGATGCTGGCGGAGACCGGCACGACGATCATCAAATGCTTTCTGCATATTTCGAACAAGGAACAGAAAGCGCGTCTCGAAGAACGCATTGCCGATCCGAACAAACACTGGAAGCTGCAACCGGATGATCTGCGAGAGCGCAAATTCTGGGATGCGTATCGCAAACAGTATGAAGACGCGATTCTGGCAACAGATGCCGATCATGCGCCATGGTATGCGATTCCAGCGGACTCCAAGACGCATCGCAATCTGACGATTGCCTCCATTGTGCTCGAGACGTTACAGGCCCTCAAACCGGCGTTTCCGCCGCCACATCCGGAATACGCCGACCTCAAGGTTGAATAAGTACGAACGCTTGATGACGTGCCGTAGTGTGATAGATCACTGCGGTGTATCGGCAGGCAATTCCTGACTCAGGACGGCGATGACTTCATTCATCGAGTAAGGTTTTGCCAGCATGCGAATGCCGGGCAGGTTCACACGCTGCTCTGAATAACCGGTCGCCAAAACGACGCGAATGTGCGGGAAGCGATCGCGAATGATGTGTGCGAGTTCAATGCCGCTAATAGTGCCGGGCATCACGATGTCGGAAAAGACCAGATTGATTTGCTGATTGGATTCCAATATCTCAACAGCCTGTTCGCCCGTCTGCGCCACACAGACATCCAGACCTGCCACGGACAAGGCTGGCGCAATGGTTTCACGCACCAGCGCATCGTCTTCGACAAACAGAATGCTGCCCTTGATCGTTTGCGCTGGCACCGTGTTGCTATCGAGTTTGGGCAGGAAGGCATCCTGCTCCGCACGCGGCAAATAGATCGTGATCGTGGTGCCGCTGCCTTCACGACTGTGCAGCAACAATGCACCACCGCTTTGCTTGGTAAAACCGTAGACTTGCGGCAATCCCATTCCCGAACCCTTGCCAATCTTCTTGGTGGTGAAGAACGGGTCGAAGGCGCGTGCCGATACGTCCTCGCTCATGCCTGCCCCGGTATCGATCAGGCGAATGCGTACATAGTCACCGGCATGCAATTCGTGCATTGCCGATGTGAAGCATTCATTCTCTGCCTCCAGGGTTATCGTGCCGCCTTCCGGCATCGCATCGCGGGCATTGATCGTGAGGTTGAGCAGGGCCAGTTCGAATTGCAAAGGGTCGATGGTTACCTGCCACAGATCCGGCGCGGTCTTCAACGCGAAAGCAATATTGCTTGGCAGTGCCCCCGTCAAAAGCGGCAAGGTGGTCTTGAGATGGTCGCTGACATCCAGTGTTTCCAGTCGCGCTTCCTGCACGCGGCCGAAGGCCATCAACTGACGCGCCAGTTCACCGCCGCGTGCCACCGCCCGCTGACAAGATTGCAGTAGATTGCGTTCGCGCTCGCCGGTAATGCTCATGAGGCTCAGCTGCAGGCCTGTCGTCAGTGTTTGCAATATGTTGTTGAAGTCATGGGCAATGCCGCCAGTCAGCCGGCCCAGGGCTTCGAGCTTTTGCCCTTGCAACAGTGCACGCTGTGAGCGTTCGGACATCGCGACCGCTTCTTTCACACGGCGCTCCATTTCAGTATGGGTATGTTCTAGCGACTGACTTGCCTGCGCCATCGCTTCGCTCACCGCATCGAACTCGCGCACACCGGAACGCATGGGCGTGACCGGTTCGCCACGGCCGAGTTTTTCTGCCGAATCCTGCAATTTCTCAACAGCATTTGCCGCATTGCGACCAAGCAATACGGCGACTGCTACAGAAAGGCCGAAGAAGACGAGGGAAAGGAAAGCGATGACGGTGATGGCGTTGTAGGCGCTACGCTTGAATTCGATCTGCGGCACGCTGATCAGGAAGCGCCAATCCGAACGCGGTGCACGACTAAAGAAGGCCGTGACGGGCTCGCCGGTCAGGGCGGTGCCATCGTTATTGAAGCCTTCCAGGCTCTCGCGCATCATGCTGACAATGGTGCTGCGGGCAGGCCGGCCGACGAAGCGATCTGCATTGCGATTGCGTGCGGCGATGATGCCATTGCGATCCAGAATCGAGCCATTCCAGGTATTGGGCAGGCGCTGCTCGCGAAACACGCTTTGCAACTGGCTGACAAAGACATTCATTTCCAGAAAGTAGATGAGAATGCCGTCACGTTTGACCGGAACCTGGATCGTAAAGCTGGGCTGATTGCCAATCGGCGAAGTGTAAATGTCGGAGATGACAGTGGCCTCCGGCCCGGCTTCTTCCCGCAGGTTTTGCAGCAGGGGCATGGCGACACGCGCACCCGGCTTGTACGGTAACTGCGTGTTAAGCAAAACCTGGCCATGCAGATCGCTGAGCATGATCGAGGTTTCGATGGTCGGTGCCACGCGCTTGGCTTCCACATAAAACTGTTGTAGATCGCCCTTATCCAGCGCTGACGAAGTCGCCAGTGTTTGCAGTACTGCTTCGCGCTTCATCATCTCGCGATCCACTACCAAAGCCAGTGCCTGCGCTACTTCACGCATGCTTTGCCGATTGGCTTCCTGCGTTTCCGAATAGACATAGTAGATGCCGATACTGGCCGTAATGAAAGCAGGGATCAGTACTGATAGAAAAAGGATGAGGAGACGGGAGCGAATGCGCATTCGAATCGGCAACAGCAAGTAGGGTTTGATAGCCGATGGCTTTCAGGATATTACCAAGAAAGTGTCATAAAACTAGGTGTCGAACTGCACAGGAAAAAAACATAACGATTTTTTCTTAACAAAATATTGATGCAAATCTGCAACGAGTTCTAAGCGGTAGTGCGAAGTGCATTGACCTTATTAATGCGAATCATTACTATTCGCGTCTTATTTGTTTCAAATTGTATCCGTGCCAGCCAAGTTGTGACTTACCCCCAGTCGAGTCAGTAACAGTAGCCAGCTTTACACACTCGAGGAGTATTCACACATGGCACATATAAAGAGCCGCAAGCATTCCATTACGCGTCATTCCCATTGTTCTGCAGCAGTTGTCATGGCGGCAATGACATTCCCCGTCATGGCTCAGCAGGCCGCGGATACCACCTTGCCCGAGGTAAAAGTGACAGGGCAGATGGAAAGCTATAAACCAGAAGTCGTTTCTTCTCCTAAGTATTCCCAGCCTTTAGTTGATACCCCGCAAACTATCAGCGTGATCAAAAAGGAAGTCATGCAAGAGCAAGGCGTGACCACGTTGACAGAGGCCTTGCGTAATACGCCGGGAATTACATTGCAATTAGGCGAAAATGCCAACACTGCAACGGGTGACGCGATTTCAATGCGTGGCTTCGATACGCAAAACAGCATTTTTGTAGATGGTATTCGCGATTTGGGTAGCTATTCACGAGACATGTTCAACATCGAACAGGTTGAGGTACTGAAAGGCCCGACGGGTGCGGATGTAGGTCGAGCGTCGGCAGGCGGTTACATTAATCTACAGAGCAAAGCGCCGCGCGCCCAAAATTCCTTTGATGCGACGGCAGCTTATGGCACCGCGGATCGCTATCGCGTTACCGCAGACGTCAATCGTCGCATCGATGAAGAAGGCACTTCGGCGGTGCGTCTGAATCTCATGAAACAGGGCGGCGGTGTGGCTGGGCGAGATTATGTCGAAAACGAAAGCTACGGGATTGCGCCATCCGTCATCTTTGGCCTGAATACGCCAACCCAAACAACGCTGTCATTCCTCCATTCGAAGCAGAACAATCGCCCAGACGGGGGTGTGCCGACCGTCGGTTTGCCGGGCTATCAAGTGGTGGCTGGTGGCACGGTGACTGCCGCACAAGCGGCAGCCGGCAATGCCGCGCCGGCAGTTGATCCAAGCAATTACTACGGCTCGATCAATGATTTCAACAAGATCGAAGTCAACATGTTCACCGCCAAAGTGGAGCATGCCTTTACGGACAAGCTCAAACTGCGCAATACCTTCCGCTTTGGCAAGGTCGAACAGTTCAACATGACGACGGGCATGGGGGGCGCCACCTTCGTGACGCCAGGTGACCTCTCAAGTTACACGGTCGGTCGAAATCGCGCGGATGGCATGAATCGTTATGCTGACGGTGGTCAAGGCAAGGTGCAGACCAACGAATTGATCACGAACCAAACCCACCTGAGTTCGGAATTTGAAACGGGCGGGCTCAAACATACCTTGGGTGCCGGGGTTGAGTTGATCTATGAACGCCAGAAGAAAAATCACCTCATGGGCGCCAGCGGCGGAACGGGAACAAATGGTGGAACGATCACCGCAGCAAATCTTTACAACCCAAATCCATATTTCGCATTGTTGGACTACAATCCGCGTGAAAACGGCGCTTATGATCATGGTGTGACGAAAACGATTGGTGCCTATGTGTTCGACACCATCGAGTTGAACGACAAATGGCAGATTTCAGGCGGTGTGCGTGTTGACCGTTTCAGTACGGATTTTGAGACATTCAGACTTGCTGGTACGACGAGTGCAGGTGGCGGTGGGACGGGTACGCCCTTGCCTGCGGATACACGAACGAACCTGAGTGCATCCGACACGCTAGTCAGCTACAAGATTGGTGCCTTGTACAAGCCAACAGTGGACAGCAGTGTTTATGGTTTGTATTCGGTATCGAAGCGCCCGCCGGGAGGGGATAATTTTTCGCTCTCAGCAACTGCAAACAATGCAAATAATCCAATCGCAAAACCGCAAGAAGCAACCAATATCGAATTTGGCGCGAAGTGGGATGTGAACAAATCGCTGGCGCTGACGGGTGCAATTTTCAACACGACCAATGAAAATGAAATTGCTACCGATGCCAATAATGTGACTACTCAGATCGGGGAGCGTCGCGTTCGCGGTATCGAGCTCGGTGCAGTCGGACAGATCACATCGGCGTGGCAAGTCATCACGGGTTTGACTTTCCTGGATTCTGAAATTACTCGTGGGAATGCTGCATCGGGAGGCAATAACGCGACGGGTGGCGATATTCCATTCACGCCCAAACGTGCTTTCACATCGTGGACCACGTATCGCTTGCCTTCGGGCTTGATACTAGGCGGTGGCGCACGTTATGTCTCCAAGATCACGCGCTCCAGTGCTGCTGTGGTGGCACCTGCCACCGGCCTGACCGAGTCGGCCTCGTATTGGGTGGCGGATGCGATGGCGTCATACCCCATCACGAAGAACGCGACGATTCAGTTGAACATCTATAACTTGTTCGACAAGAATTACGTCGCATCCTTCAACAATGGTGGCAATCGCTACACGCCGGGAGCGCCGCGTTCCTTCCTGTTGACGGGTAATTTCAAGTTCTGACGTTAACCGCTTTCGCCGCTTGATTCAGGCTGCGATACTAGATCCTCGCTCAACGAGCGGGGATTTTTTATTTGATGAACAAGGAACACGATCATGATGCTGCATATCCCACAAGTGCTGACACTCGATCAGGTAAAACAGATTCGGCTGAAGCTGGAAGCCTCGGATTGGGTTGATGGTCGCCAGACAGCTGGTGAACAGGGGGCACAAGTCAAATGCAATCGACAATTGGATGAAAACTCCGTGGTCGGCCATGAAATCGGACAAACCATTTTGAGCAGCCTTGCCAAGCATCCCCTGTTTGTCTCGGCAGCGCTGCCCCATCGCTATGTGATGCCCTTGTTCAATCGCTACGAGGGCGGTGGGCATTACGGTTTTCATGTGGATGGTTCGATTCGCAGCATGCCCGGTAGCAATTTGCATCTGCGAACCGATCTGTCCTGCACGCTGTTTCTTTGTGAGCCGGAAGAATATGAGGGTGGCGAACTCATCGTTTCGGATACCTACGGCGAACATGAAGTCAAATTGCCAGCAGGCGATATGATTCTTTATCCCTCCAACAGCTTGCATAAGATCGAACCGGTCACGCGTGGTGCGCGCGTCTGTTCTTTTTTTTGGGTGCAAAGTATGGTGCCAGATGATGGCAAGCGCACGATGTTGTATGAACTCGATCAGAACATCCAGCGCTTGCGACAGCAGATTGGTGACACTGCCGAAGTCTTGAGTCTTACCGGCCATTATCACAACCTGTTGCGGCAGTGGGCACTAGTGTGAAGGGAAATGGCAGTGTCCCGGCATTGAGGGTGACGTTTTAATTGTCAATTGTTGTATGTCTAGAATGCCGGATCGTTCCCGGCCTTTACTTCCCATGAACAACATCACCTACCACGCGGCTCAATCACCGCTCGACGCCATCCCTGCTGGCATCCATTGCGCACAGGATTACGAGATGCTGGCGCATCGGTTCATGGCACATCCTGTCCATGAATACATCGCCGGTGGTTCGGGACGCGACTGCACCGTACAGGCCAATCTGGATGCCTATGCGCATTGGTCGGTCGTGCCGCGCCTGTTGCGCGATGTCACCGGCGGTCATACGCAGTTGGCAATGGCTGGTACATCGTTTGCACATCCTATCTTTCTTGCACCCGTTGCTTTCCAACGGTTGGCGCATGTGCATGGCGAGATGGAAACTGCACGTGCGGCGCAGGCAACAGAAAGCTGTCTGGTTGCAAGTACGCTTGCATCCGTTTCGATGGAAGAGACGGCACGCGTCGCCGGACCGCAACGCTGGTTCCAGCTTTACATGCAGCCGCAACGGAATGTCACGCGTGATTTGCTGCGACGGGCCGAAGCCGCGGGTTATGGTGCGATCGTCGTCACGCTCGATGCGTCGGTGCAGGCAGCGAGTCTGCGTGCCTTGCGTGCAGAGTTTCTTCGACCGACGGATTGCATTGCGGTCAATCTGGCGGGCTACAACATGTCTGCGGATGCCGGCGCACCAACAGCAGGCAGCCGTATTTTTCAGGGCATCATGCGGCAGGCACCGGTATGGGCGGATCTGGAATGGTTGATGACACAGACGACCCTGCCGATTTGGGTCAAAGGTGTATTGCATCGTGACGATGCCGTGATGCTGAAAGACAAGGGCGTGGCGGGTTTGGTGGTGTCTAATCACGGCGGCAGAAGTCTGGATGGCGCGCCGGCCAGTTTGCATGTGTTGCCTGCCATACGCGCGGCGGTTGGGGCAGATTTTCCCTTGCTGCTCGATGGAGGTATTCGTTCCGGCAGCGATGTCTTCAAGGCGCTGGCATTGGGCGCGAATGCGGTCATGATCGGTCGCCTACAAATGTATGCACTCAGCATTGCGGGCGCACTGGGCGTTGCTCACATGATTCAGTTGCTGCGTGAAGAACTGGAACTGTGCATGGCGATGGCCGGTTGCACGACCTTGAAGGAAATTGACCGTCATGCTTTGGTGGCAGCGAATATGCCGTATGCATGAAGCCTGGTTGGCGAGGTTACCGATTTACATCAAGGTGACTGATCGGACAGTGACCGTCTTGATTGGAGGCGAATAAAAAGCGGAAGCCAGATGAATCTGGCTTCCGCTTTTTTCATCAGAATGCGTAACGTGCCGTCAACTGTGCCGAGCGCGGTGCACCCGGTGTGATCGAGTTGGCGACGCTGCCGTGTGCCGATGCATAGTACTTTTTGTCGAACACATTGAAGATGTTCAACTGCAGATCGACGCCTTTGACGCGATAGGCCACCATGGCATCGACCGTCGTGTAACTTGGCAAGGTGACGGTATTGTAGGTATCGGCAAAGCGATCACCGACATACGTTACGCCGGCACCGGCGGTCCAGTTGGGCGCGAAAGCCTTGGTCATCCAGACATTGGCGCTGTGGTCGGGTGTGAGGGTGGCTTTCTTGCCTTGTGCGGCGATGCCATTCGGTACGCTGGCGACGTTGTTGCTGACAGCCGTCGAGCTGGTGATCTTGGCATCCAGCAGCGCATAGCCGGCCGAGATTTTCCAGTCGCTCGGCAGGTTGGCGGCGAAGCTCAGTTCCAGGCCGTTGGTGCGTTGCGTGCCGAGGGCTGTCGTCACACCTGATGGCGAAATCGACGTCATGTTCGTACGCTCTACGCTGAAGACGGCCGCGTTTGCAGACGCCTTGCCATCGAACAGATCAAGTTTCGTGCCGATTTCCTTGCTGGTGGTTTCCTGTGGAGCGAACGGTGCATTGGCTGCGGTCAGGTTGAAGTTCTCAGCGGAAGGCTGAAACGACTTGCTGACGGAAACGTAATAGGACTGCGTGGCCGAAGGCTGATACACGACACCGGCACGTGGGCTCCATGCGGTATCGGTGCGGCCTGGAATCGTGGAATTGAAGACTTCTTGCTTGAAGCGATCATAACGAATGCCAAGCAGTGCCTTCCACTGTTCGGTCAGTGTGACCAGATCCTGTACGTAAGCGGCAGCGACGGTGCTACTGCCGCGATTAGGTGTGCCGCCACTCAATGGTGTGCCATTCGTCAACACCGGATTGAATGCATCGGTGACGCCTGCAGTACCGGTACGGCTCCATTGCCAGCGGTCTTGCACACCAAGCTCGACACCATACAGAATCTGATGCGCCATGCCGGCCAGTTCGGCTTTTTGCGTCAGTTCCGTCTGGTTGAAGATGCCGTGTTCATCGCGTGCGATACCGCTACGCGTACGTGCAACCTGATAGCCGGAAGGGAAGGTGGCATTGGCCGTCACTGCACCCGGCACGACGTTGTAGCGATCCAGCTTGTATTGGTAGTAGCGGAAGGCATTGCGCAGCGACCACGTATCGTTGAAGCGGTGTTCGAGTGTGGCGGTAGTCGAACTGACGGTGGCTTCGACACTATCAGCATCGCGTGCATTGGCCGAACCGTAATAGGTTGAGGGATCCACATTGATAGGACGACCATTCAGCGATGGAATGCCAAAGTCAGTCAGTCGTTTGTCGTGCAGATAATCGGCTTGCAGCAGCAGCGTGGTGTCAGGGCTGAGCTTCATCAGCACCGATGGTGCGAAGGCTTCGCGTTCGAGGAATTGCTGGTTACGGAAGCTGTCGGCACGTTCGACGGCGCCGGTCATGCGGAAGGAGACCGTGCCTTCTTCATCTGCTTTGCGGGCAATATCGAATTCGCCGCGGCGCTGGTTCCAGCTGCCGACCGTCAAGCCAACTTCGCTTTTGTCGATGCCGGGCTTTTTGGTAATGCGATTGATCATGCCGCCCGACGAGCCACGACCGTAGAGCACCGATGCTGGACCCTTGACGACCTCAATCTGCTCGATGTTGGAGAGGTCACGGAAATACAGCGCATCGTCGCGCATGCCATCCACAAATTGATCGCCGATGGCACTGAAACCACGAATAGAAACCTGATCGCGCTGGCCGTCACCATTGGACAAGCTCACGCCGGGAATCGCCTTGACGGCATCTTCCATCGAACGCACACCCTTGTCGCGCATCAGTGATTGCGTGACGACATTGACGGTTTGCGGAATGTCGCGCAGCGGGGCGTCGATCTTGGTGGCGGAGGAAGCAGTCGGTGCGTTGTAGGTATTGGCCGTGCCTTCGACATTCACGGCAGGCAGCGTGGTATCGGTTGCGGCAGTCTGGGCAAAGACGCCCGTGGCAAACGGCAGGGAAAATACGGCAAGCAGGGCGGCTGCCATGGGGGTGAGACGGCGATCCATTTTTATCCTCTAGGGGCTGTTTGGCTGGCTAGAGGCACGACGTCTACCTTGGCTGGCTAAGGGAAGATGGCCCCGGCTGCCTTGGTTTGTCTTGTTTGCAGGCGCGCCGGGTCCGGCTGCCGCGAAGTATAAATACGACTTGTTCTCACTTCAAAGCGCGACGAGAAAAAGTGTGGTGTTCTTGCACAAAGAGCGAAGATGACGTGATTTTATCGTTAAGAAGTCGTTAATAGACGTCGCGTCGATATCTGCCAGCAGCAATCAATCGCACAATTTCGTCTTCACCCGCAATCTGTTTGAGCGCTTCTTCCACGCCGCCAGCCATGCCTTGCAGGCTGCCGCAAACGTAAATGGCGGCACCTGCGGCGAGCCAATCGCGTACGCGTTCTGCTTGGGCGATCAGGCGATCCTGTACATATTCGCGTTGTGCGCCATCGCGTGAAAACACGATGTCGGCGCGTTCGAGCACACCAGTGGATTGCCACGTCTCGATGTCGGCGCGATGGAAAAAGTCATGCGCCGCCTGTCGTTCACCGAAGATCAGCCAGTTGCGTGTCTTCGCACCCGTTGCAGCACGCGCCTTCAGATGACTGCGCAGACCGGCCAGCCCGCTGCCATTGCCGATCAAAATCAACGGACGCGCAGCATTGTCGCCAAGCCGGAAATTGGCATGCGCACGCACGCGCAGATCGACAATGGCACCGACGGATGCGGCATGGGTCAGCCAGCCGGATGCAAGGCCGAGTGAACCATCGCTGTGCTTTTCCTGGCGCACCAGCAGGTGCAAGCTGCCGTCAGCAGGAATCGAGGCAATCGAATAGTCACGCGGGCGATGCAGATCGGCCGGCGCGAGGATCTGCACCAGATCGCCGGCTTCCCAATCCAGGGGTATGGCGTCCTGCGGTTGCAGTTCGATATGAAAGGCCGGATTGCCGCTGCTGCCCGGATTGAGTTCGCGGCGTACCGTCAGTATCCATTGCTGGTAACCGGGGCCTTCCCAATCGGGGACATCGTTGGTGCCGGCGATGTGGCTCAGGTGATGCTGCCATTCCTGCAGTGGCTTTTTGGTGCTGCCACCGCTATTGACCGCAACATTCTCGAACAGGGCTTGCGCCCCGCGCGCCTTGAGCCAGGTAGTGAGATCGCGCCCGAAACCGCAGTATTGCGGGTAGCTCGTATCGCCCAGCATCAGCACGCCGAAGTGCAGATGCGTCAAGTCGGGCAGGCCGGACGTCATGACCTTGCTGGCAAACGCGGTGCCGTTATCCGGGGCGGCACCTTCACCATAGGTGCTGACGATGAAAAGGGCACGTTCGATGCTGCCGAGATGATCGGCATCGACTTCCGACAGCGCACACAGGTGCGCATCGACGCCACCGGTTTTCAGAATCTCGACGGTACGGTGTGCCAGTTGCTCGGCGAAGCCGGTCTGGCTTGCATACGCCACCAGCCATGCATGGCGTTGGTTGGATAATTGCAGCGCACGCTGTTTGCGTTGGCGATGACGCGTCCACCAGATACCGCCGCACATCAGCACGTAGCCAGCGACGCAAAGCAGGGCGACGAGAAGGCGGGTTTGATGGTCCCAGTTCATTGCAACATCGCTTTCATCGCAGTGCTCGTCATGGCATGCAGCGCATGGTTTTCACGGGAGAGAAAAAGGGCCGCGATGCCAAGCTTGTCGGCACACGCAAGTCCTTCTTCGCATCCCATCACGCCAAGCGCGGTAGACCATGCATCGGCCAGCATGCAATCGCGATGGATGACGGTGACCGAGGCAAGATGGTGCTGAAGCGGCCGTCCCGAACGTGGATCGATGGTGTGCGCATAGCGTGTCGTGCCGCGGGTGAAGCTGCGGCGATAGTCGCCCGACGTTGCGACCGCGCAGCCGTACAGGGCAAGCAGATGTTCATCTGTTGTTGCTGCGTGATCGTCTGTCTGTGCGGGCGGTTGCTCGATTGCCACCCACCACGGTTGCCCATCGGGACGAATGCCAATGCCACGCAATTCGCCACCGATTTCAACCAGAAAATTTTCGATACGCAAGGCAGTCAAGGTGCGCACTACAAGATCGACGGCATAGCCTTTGGCGATGGCGGAAAAATCCAGTGTTAGCCCGCCCGGTTGCTGTACGCGCTTTTCGGCACGATCCAGTTGAAGGCGTTGCCAGCCACACAGTGCGCGCGCTTGTTCGACTTGTTCGTCAGAGGGTGGCTGAAAGCCCGGCTCATCGTAGCGATTGGTCGGCCCGAAGCCCCACAGATTCACCAGCATGCCGGCGCTCGGATCGTAAGCGCCATTGCTTTCGCGTGCGACCTGCAAGGCGCAGTCGAGAACATCAAAAAATGCATCGGGCAAGGCATGCCATGAACCGGCTGGCGCGCGGTTGTAGCGACTGAGATCGGATTCCCTTTCCCACGTGCTCATTTGCTCGATCACCAGCGCGAGCTGTTGTTCGATCGCGGTGCGCACGGCGGTAAGCGTCTGGCCGGCACGTGTTACCAGCTTGACACTCCAGGTCGTGCCCATGGTCTGTCCCTGCAGGGATTGCACGACGGTGCCGAGTATCGGTGCAGCAGGTGCAACGTCGATCAGAGGGATGTAGGTATGACGCATGGTGAGAGAACATGCCGTCGGTACCAGACCGACGGACTAGCGAGAAAATTTACGGCAGGATTTCCAGCGTGGCGGTGTAGCTGGCGCGGCGTGTCGGTTTGTCGATAGTGCCGACCGGCAGTGCGTGCGAAGGCTTGATCGCGACAGCCGAGCCGGGGCCGGCGACTTGCAGTTCACCATTGTCTTCACTGGCATTGAGCCAAACCATGCCGGCTTCTTTCCATGTCACGCTGAATTTGCCGTCGGCGTCGGTACGTGTACGTTGCTCGTTCAATTTGTCACGGTAACGCGCACCGCCCGGAATCACGGAAACATCGAGGTTGGCAGCGGGCTTGCCATCCAGCAGGAACTGGAATTGCGTGCTGTCGCCGACATACAGATCATTGGGTGCCGAAAGCGGAACGAGTTCGAGGCCGACATTGTTTGGTTTCAGCACCGTATCGCTGGGTTTGCCGACCGTGACGAAGGTCTCGAAGCGCGCCTGCGCAAGTGAAACGTTCACGTCTTTTGCGCCGGCTGGCATTTCTCTGGCGAAGTTTTCTTTCTTGCCACGCCAGCGCTTGTTGGCATCGCCAAGTTTATAGGTCGCGACCAGCGTTTGGTTGATGACTACGGCCTTGTACGTGCCTGGCGCGCTGGGGCGGAATTCAAAACTGTTGCGTGTCTTGCCCTGGGTGTTCAGATTTTCCACGGGCACATCCTTGCCATCCGGTCCGAGGACGCGCAAGTTGCCTAGCGCCAGCGGACCGAGTTTCAAATGGAACACATCGTTGGAAACGGCGGCATCTACCGCAACCCATTCCGCACCGGACAACACGGTAGACGAGGGCAGCAGCCAGGCGCGGTGTGCATGCGCGGCGATGGGCAGGGCCAGCGTCAAGGCGAGGGCGGTGGTAGCCGTGCGCAGGAAGGCGGTGTTCATGGTCGTATCCTCATATTCTTTTCAGCGTTGTTGCGCTGGTGTCGTTGTTTGCCAAGACTGCCTGGCAGACTGCATTCAGGGTTTGAGCGTGATGCTGACCAAGCCCAGTTCGCTGTCTCCCTTGGCTTGTGCGGTGACGGTTGATTTCGTCGGCCATGTGAAGGGCACGCGCAGCAGTTCACGGCCACCGGCTTCGCGTGCGGCTTCCACCACGAGCTGGTATTCACCGGCCGGCAGTTCGTTGAGACCGCTTTTCGCACCGTTGAAAGACAAGGTATGCGTACCCGGTGCGCGTGTGGCACCGCTCAAGCCATCGACCGGCATCGTCAGGTCGCGACCACTCTTGCGCCACCACTGACGCAGATCCTTCAGGTACTTGTCACCTTCGTTACCTTTGGATTTGAGTTGATGCCAGAGGGCGAGATTGCGCACGAAGCGCTGGTCCTGTCCTTCGATCCAGACCGCGACATAGGGCTTGTGATAGGACGCAACGGTCAGCAGCGGAAGCTCGATCTTGACGTCCAGATCGCCGGCGAAGGCCGGTGCGGTCAGGGCGGTGCCGAGTAAAAGAGGGATGTACTTGGTCATGATAAATAGCGGGAATACAAAGAATCAGTGGATGAACAGCATGGCGAGCACGACCGGCACGACCACACCGATGCCGATCAGCGGCCAGGTGTAAGGCCGATTGGCGGCATGCATCTTCAGCATGAAGAGGCCCGTGATGGCAAAGAACAGACAAGCGGCCGCAAAGATATCGATCAGCCAGCGCCATGCTAAGCCGGTATGACGGCCCTTGTGCAAGTCGTTGAGATAGGAAATCCAGCCGCGACTCGTGGTTTCATATTCGACTTCGCCGCTGGCGCGATCGATACGCAGCCACGCGTCGCCACCGGGGCGCGGCATGCTGATGTAGATTTCATCGGGAGACCAATCGACATCGCGCTGGCCGACATCGGCTGCCAGGTTTTGCCGCAGCCAGTCGGCCACGACGACCGGCAAGGTCGGATTCTTGCCCTTGTCGGCGACATCCCAGTTTTCCAGCAGATGCGTGAGTCGCTCAGGCAGTTGCGCGGTACGCAGCTTGATCTCGGGTTTGCTTTCGATGTGCTCGGCATTGTTGAGCGTGATGCCAGTGGCAGCAAACACCAGCATGCACATCAGGCTGATTGCCGCGCTGATCCAGTGCCATTGATACAGCGTCTTGAGCCACCAGGCCCGACGTTGATTGGGGATGCGCGCTTGTGGGGAAATTGCGGAAGAGTCCATATCTGGGCGCTATTCTACCAACAAATGGGAATTGTTCTCATTTGCGGGTTTGCGTTGCCGGATTCGGCACGGCGCGAACAGCGTGAAGCGTTTGAAAGTAGGCGGAGCGCCCGCCACCAGTCTGGCTGACGGGCGTACAAGAAGCGCAATTACGGTTGCAACACTTCTAGCGTGGCGGTGTAGCTGGCGCGACGTGCGGGATTTTCCAAGGTACCGACTTCGCCAGCCGCTGCGCGCGTGCCGGCATTCAGCCAGTACATGCCGGGTGCCGGCCATTTGACACTGAACTTGCCGTCCTTGTCTGTCTTGAGCTTGATCTCGTTGAGTTGATCGCGATAGCGCACACCGCCGGGCACGACGCTCACTTCCAGATCGGCGGCAGGTTTGCCATCGAGCGTGAAGATGAAGCTGCTGTTCTCACCCGCGAACAGATCGTTGGGATGCGTGACCGGCACCAGTTCCAGTCCTTTGCCGACGGGTTTCACCGGCGAGGGTTTGCCCGCGCTGACAAAGGTTTCGAGGCGGCTCTGGTTGCTGCTCACGTTGACGTCTTTGGCATCGGCCGGTACTTCCTTGGCGAAGTTGGCTGCTGCACCGCGCCAGCGCTTGGTTTCCGAGCCCTGCTTGTATGTGGCGAACAGCATTTCATTGACGGCGCTGATGCGGTAGGTGCCGGGCTGCGCGAGCTTCACGTCGAACACGCTGCGGAACTTGCCGGTGGCCTTGTTTTCTGCGTCGACCGTCTTGCCATCAGGCGCGGTGATGACGATGGCATCCAGCGACAGCGGGCGATGGTCGAAGTAGAACACTTCGTTCGAAACCGCTGCATCCACGGTTACATAAGGTGCTTCGCCCGACAGCACGGTGGACGAAGGCAGCAGCCAGGTGCGATGGGCGTGTGCTGCCATCGGCAGTGCCGTGGTCAACGAGAGGGCGAGTGCGGCAGTGCGCAGGACAGACCATTTCTTCATTCTTGCTTCCTTGTCTTCAGGGTTTCAATTGCAGGGAAATCTTGCCGAGTTCGTGTTCGCCCTGGGCGCTGGCGGCTTGTGCCGACTTGGCCGGCCACTGGAAAGGCACGCGGATCAGTTCGCGTCCGCCAACTTCACGTGCGGCTTCGACTACCAGCGCATATTCGCCAGCCGGTAACTTGTCGAGCGCGGTTTTCTTCGTATTGAAGGAGAGTGTGTGCTCGCCAGGTGCGCGCGTCGCGCCGCTTACGCCATCGACCGGCATGGTCAGCTCGCGCCCGCTCTTGCGCCACCATTGGCGCATGTCCTTGAGCCATTTCGTGCCATCGTTGTTCTTCATCTTGACGTCGTACCAGACCGCCAGATTCTGGACGAAGGACTGGTTGGCATCCTCGATCCAGAAAGCCACGTAGGGGCGATGGTATTCGGCAACAGTCAGGCGAGGAATCTCCACCTTCACGGCAAGATCGGCCGCAAGGACCGGGCTGGTCAGAGCGGCGCCCAGCAAAAACGAATAGCGGACATGCATGAAACGAACTCCTTTGAGCAATCGGAATGGGGAAGCAGAGGCCTGCCAGCGTGCGGCGCGTGCGAGCACGCGGACGACGTTCAGGCGGCGCACGTGGCAGAGGGCGAGTGCATTCGGCAACAAATGAAAATCATTCTCAAAAAGATTGTCGCCTAATGCATTCCCGTATGCAAGATGGGATTGTGTAAAGAAGTTTGAAGAGGCGCATGGCGCCGCGGGCTGGGCGATGGTGCACAAATCAGACATCAGACGCATCAGCATCAATTTCAAGTCTTCAAAAAAGGTCTTGAAAAAGTTTTGGCACTCCCTATATCGAATTCAGCGGATGCTCAACGGAGGTCCGCCCAATCTTATCGCTTGTTACTTGAAAGGATATAACCATGCGTACTTTTGATTTTTCTCCCCTCTACCGTTCCGCCATTGGCTTCGATCGCCTGGCCCAGCTGTTTGACGAGTCACAACGTGATGCGCAGCCCAGCTATCCGCCTTACAACATCGAACTGGTGAGCGAAGACCAATACCGCATCACGATGGCCGTTGCCGGTTTCGACCGTTCGGAAATCGAGATCGAAACCGAACGCGATACACTGAAGATCACGGGTCGCAAAGCACGTGAAGAAGGTGCGCGTAACTTCCTGCATCGCGGCATTGCTTCGCGCAACTTCGAGCACACCTTTCAGTTGGCAGATCACGTCCACGTGGTCGGTGCCAAGCTCGACAATGGTTTGCTCAACATCGAACTCAAGCGCGAAATTCCCGAAGCATTGAAGCCGCGCAAGATCGCCATCGATGGCGTTGCCGACAATGTGCATGCGCTGGAGCAGAAAGCGGCCTAAGCAGCGGGCTTTACCGCAGCGATGCGGCTGGATGAAAAACGCGGGCGTTGATGCCCGCGTTTTTTATGGTTGTTTTCCGTGACGGTATCCGGTTGCGAGAAGGGTAGTCCACCTCGAACACATGGATCGTAGTTACTGAAGAAACTACATAGTGCATTCCGGCTTTGACAAAAACGGAAAAAGTTCTGAGAGCGAGGCACGTAATTCGCCTTGCCATGCAAAAGGTCTGTGCATTAAGGAACACCGCCAACCATATTGACGGTGTTCCTTTTTTATTCCTCGCTCAGATTTCGACTTCCGGTTTGGGTTTGACTCGGCCCTCCGGTACGCCGCTGTCTTCATCGATCTCTTCTTCGATTGACTTCACACTTTCGGAACCGGCATCAATACGGTCGGAATCGATGTCTTCGGCCTGTCCGGTTTCGCGCATGTTTACGCTGGCGCGTTCGCCCGTGCCGGTGGAATCCGTGTCGCTATCGAAATCCACGAGGCCTGTCATGTCGCTACCGGAATCTGACCGGTCACTCGGGCCGAGCGCTGCTGTTCCGTGTCCGATGTCAGTACGACGGTCGGCTTGCAAGGTCTTGTCCAAATCCAGTGTCTCCTTGGCCATGATTTCTCCTGATCTGTTCAGATGAATTTCCATAGTAGAAGTCGCGCTGAAGAACGGGAATCAGAGATTGCAGTCGATTGCTGTAGGAATTCTGGCAGCGCGCGTCACGTTTGTGGCGTTATGCACAACTCTTGCGATATGGCTTCACACATGCTTTCCTTTGTCGCGCACTAGTTGATGGGTGTCGTGCTTTGAGCCAGCGCGGCATCGACCTTTGAGCCGTATCTTCGAACATATTGTTCGACGATACGAGGCGGGAGCATTGCGTATTGTTGTTGCTTTGAAAGCAGAAAATCGTCAAAACCCAATACGGTTTTGTTACTGGGTCCGGTGCCAAACAGATCGCCACCCGGCAGGCAGGCGGTGGCGGTCCAGTGCGCATTCGTGTTTTGTAAGAGCGGCGCAAGGCGATCAACAGCTTCTTCAGCGAGCTTGCGGTAGGTGGTGAGCTTGCCGCCGAAGACGGTCAGGATCGGCGCGCCAGCGGTGTCGAGATCCAACTGGTAATCACGCGTGGCAGCGGACGCGGTGGCGTGTTGGTGGTCGTCGTCATTGACCAGTGGACGCACGCCCGAAAAGCTGCGCACCACGTCGGCCGGTGTGATGGGATGCGCGAAATAGCGGTTGATGAGTGTGCACAAATAATCCACTTCGGCTGCTTCGATGGCGACTTTATCGGGATCGCCGTGGTATTCGACATCGGTGGTGCCGACCAGCGTGTAATCGTGCTGGTAGGGAATCGCGAACACGATGCGACCATCCGGATTCTGGAAGATGTAGGCGTGGTCATGATCGAACAGTTTGCGCACGACGATGTGGCTGCCTTTGACGAGGCGCAGCGATTTGCTGCTGCGACCGTGCACGGTGTGATGCAGGAAACTCGCTGCCCACGGGCCGGTGGCGTTGACGATGGTGCGGGTGTGAATCTGGCGTGTGCTGCCGTCGGCATGCTGCAGGGTCGCCAGCCAGTGATCGGCATGGCGTTGCAAGGCAGTGCAGCGGGTGTGCGTGAGGATGGTCGCGCCATGTTCGGCGGCATCTTGCGCGTTGAGTTCGACCAGGCGCGCATCATCGACCCAGGCATCCGAATAGACGAAGCCTTTGGTAAAGGCCGGCTTGAGTGGCGCACCTGCGGGATGCGTGCGCAGATCGATGCCGTGCGAGCCCGGCAGGAGTTCGCGCTTGGCGAGGTGATCGTAGAGGAACAGGCCGAGCCGGATCAGCCATGCCGGGCGTTGGCCACGATCGTGTGGCATGACGAAACGCAAGGGGCGAATCAAATGCGGCGCGATGCGCATCAGCACTTCGCGTTCGATGAGTGCCTTGCGCACAAGGCCAAATTCATATTGTTCGAGATAGCGCAGCCCGCCGTGAATCAGTTTGGTCGAGGCCGATGAGGTATGCGCGGCCAATTCGTCCTTTTCACATAGCAGCACCGACATGCCGCGTCCGCTGGCGTCGCGCGCAATGCCGGCACCGTTGATGCCGCCGCCGATCACCAGCAGATCGACAAACGGCTGGTCGATTGTATCGACCGGTAAAGTGCTTGCGTGGGATACGCGTTCTGCCGAATCTTGTCTTTCGAGCGGATAAGCCATGCGGTATTTACTCCCTTTTTCCTACATCGTAATCAGGCTTGCGCTGATGGTACGGGTGCGGCGCGCTCCGTAGAATTGCTACCCATCAACACCGGAGCCGGCGGTTCGAAAATATACCGGCACCAATTCCCAACGCAGCCCGAGAGGCTGCGTTTTCTTTTTTGCGATGTTCCCGAACCATTGGATGCAATGCCCAGGTTACACTGTAACGTCATCGTCGCCGGGGCGCGTTCATGTTCTTGTTCGAAGCTGCATTTTGGGAAGTGTCGAGCTACGTCGTGGCGACACTGGGTTTGCCGTTTGCCATCTTTCTGTTCCTTCACGAGCAGCGCAAGGAGCGTGATGCCGAAGACGAAGCGGCCTATCAATCCGTGCAGGATGCCTACAATGCCTTCCTCAAGATCGTGCTCGACAATCCCGATCTGCGCTTGCGCAGTACCACCGCCAGCATGCATTTGAGCGACGAGCAGCACGAACGCATGCTGATCATCTTTGAAATGTTGGTTGCGCTGTTCGAGCGTGCCTATCTGGTGGCGTACCAGCCCAACCTCAGCGGCGCGGCGCAAAAGCGCTGGCACTCATGGGACGACTACATGCGCGAATGGTGCCGTCGGGAAGATTTCTATCTGTTGTTGCCACAATTGCTGCGTGGCGAAGATGAGGAATTTGCTGCCTACATCCGGGGCGTGGCCGAACAGGAGCAGCGACTTTTCCACGCCAATTCCGCTTCCGTGACTGCCCACACCCCGCCAAGCTTGTAAGGTTTGTCGAAGGAAGTTAATGAACGCATTAAAATATCGTTAATATGCGGTTAAATTCGCTCTTCTTCGCCTAAAATTTGTAAAAAACGGATTTTGATCCTCCGCTTCCTGTCAAAATACAGGCCGGTTATTCGCCCGTAGTTTGCCTGTTCCGGGTAGCCGTTCGAATAAAAACGACAAGGAGATCATCATGCGGTTTTTGCTGCTGCTGCCGTTCATCGGCTTGCTCTGGGTGCCGTTCTACAACCATGAAACACCCACCCTGTTTGGCTTTCCTTTCTATTACTGGTATCAACTGGCCTGGGTGCCGTTGACTTCCTTCCTCATCTGGCTCGTCTATCGCGACGGCAAACGCAAAGGGGAAGAATGATGGAAAACCAGATCAACTGGACTGCCCTCGGCATCTTCATTTTCTTCTTCGCGCTGGTGACGGTGCTGGGCTTCATTGCCTCGCGCTGGCAACGTGGTGGCGATGCGCATAAGGGTGAGCATCTCGACGAATGGGGTCTCGGCGGCCGTAACTTCGGTACCTGGATTACCTGGTTCCTAGTTGGTGGCGATTTCTATACGGCCTACACCGTCATCGCTGTGCCGGCACTGGTTTATGCAGTGGGTGCCTATGGTTTCTTCGCGCTGCCGTACACCATCATTGTCTATCCGATCGTGTTTGCGATCATGCCTAAGCTGTGGAAAGTCGCGCATCGTGACGGCCACGTGACGGCAGCGGATGTGGTCTATGGCCGCTACAGCTCGCGCGCGCTGGAGTTCGCGATTGCACTGACCGGCGTGGTTGCCACCATGCCGTACATCGCCCTGCAGCTGGTTGGCATGGAAGTCGTGATCAAGGCGCTCGGCCTGACCGGCGAATTGCCGATCGCCGCGGCCTTTGCGATTCTCGCGCTGTATACCTACTCGGCTGGCTTGCGCGCGCCGGCGCTGATCGCTTTCGTCAAGGATCTGATGATCTACATCGTCGTGCTGGTGGCGGTGGTGCTGGTGCCGATGAAGCTGGGCGGTTATGGCGTGGTGTTCCGTTCGGCCAGTGAAGCGTTCACGGCCAAGGGCGGCGCGACCGGCCTGTATCTGCAGCCGCAACAGATGTTGCCATTCGCGACGCTGGCGTTGGGTTCGGCACTGGCTGCGTTCATGTATCCGCACACGCTGACCGGCATCTTCGCCGCAAAGAGTGCCGATACGATCCGCAAGAACGCGATCTTCCTGCCGGCTTACACCATCCTGCTGGGTTTGATCGCCTTGCTGGGTTTCATGGGTCACGCCGCAGGCATCGGCATCAAGAACAACAATGATGTCGTTCCGGCCTTGTTCAATGCCTTGTTCCCAAGCTGGTTCACGGGCTTCGCGTTCGCCGCTATTGCCATCGGTGCCTTGGTGCCGGCTGCCGTGATGTCGATCGGTGCGTCGAACCTGTTCACACGTAACTTCTGGAAGCCGTACATCAATCCGGCGATTGACGATGCTGGTGAGCAAAAGGTTGCCAAAATCGTGTCACTGGTGGTGAAGGTGGGTGCGCTGGTGTTCATCCTGTTCCTGCCGACCAAGTTTGCGCTTGATCTGCAATTGCTCGGTGGCGCATGGATTTTGCAAACCTTCCCGGCAGTGGTGTTCGGCCTGTTCCTGAACTGGTTCCGTGCGCCGGCATTGTTGGCTGGTTGGGCAGTCGGTCTGACAGCCGGTACGTGGATGGTCTTTTCTGACGGCATCAAGCCCGTGCATACGCTCATGATCGGCGATGCTAGTTATACCGTGTACACCGGATTGCTGGCTTTGGCGTTGAACATAGCAGTTGCAGTGGTAGTCCAATTGATCATGGGAACGCGTGGCGCGCAAAGCGCCCCGGCAATGACGGGGCAAAAGCAGTAAGCCACGCATCCCTTTGAAGCCGAGACGAGGCAGGTGCCTCGTCTCGCGGAAAGAGGTGGGTGGCATCATGCAAGCGAACAAACGGACTGGCCCAGCAGCAATGCGAACCGCAATGGTTTCGTCATTGCTGGCTGGATTGATGGGTTTGGCCGGTTGTGACCGTGCCAATATGGACCCGGTGGCGTCCAAGCCACCGGCGACCCAAGCACCTGCGGCCGCTGTTACACCGACAGCCTATGTGCCGCCGACAGCAGAACAACTCACGCAACTGGTCGCCCCGATTGCCCTGTTTCCCGACAAACTGGTCGCGCAGGTATTGGCAGGCGCCACTTATCCCGATCAGGTCACGGCAGCCAATCAATGGCTGGCGCAAAATCCCGCTCTCAAGGACCAAGCATTGCAGGATGCTGCCAATCGACAGCCCTGGGATGTCAGCATCAAGTCGCTGGTTGTCTTTCCTTCCGTGTTGAATCAGATGGCAAGCAATATCCAGTGGACGACGGCGCTGGGACAAGCCTATGCCGATGATCCCGAAGATGTCATGAATGCCATTCAGGCGCTGCGTCTGAAGGCGCAACGGGCGGGTAATTTGCATACGTCGGAAAAGCTGCGCGTGACGGCGGTGCCGCGCAGTTTGCCTAGCAATGACGATGAACGCGCGTTCGTCGTTCCGCCACCATCGCAAACTATCGTGATCGAACCGGCTCGGCCGGACGTGGTGTACGTGCCTGACTACAATCCGGCCGTTGTCTATGGCGCGCCTGTGCCGGTCTATCCGCGTTACGTCTATCGTCCTGCATCGAGTGGGCCGGATGTCGTGACGACTGGCGTGATCTCGTTTGGCATCGGCGTTATCGTTGGCTCGGCCTTCCACCACGGCGGCTGGCATGCGTGGGGTGTCGATTGGGGTGCACCACCGCCGGTGCCGGTGCCTGTATATGGTGGCCCGCCACCGTGGCATCGTCCGGCCGTCATCTATAACAACAATACGTATGTAACGAACTCGACTACCGTCATCCAGCGTAACCGCATCACCAATGTGCGTAGCAATCATGTCGTGACGCGCGAATTGCCGCCTCCGGGTAGGCCAGAACCTTCACCGATGAACGGTGTGTCGCCCAATGTCGGACCGGGAAATGGCGTGTCTCTACGGTCCAGCGCCGTCGGCGTTCGCCATGATGGGTCGATGACCATGCCGCATTTCAACCCGACTGACATGCGACCCGGACAGCGGCCGCCACCGCGTAATGACGCAAATGCCGATGTGCGCGCGGCATTCCGTCCCGAAATGCCGCGGTTAACCGGTTCGGAACATCATGCCGGTCCGGATCGGCCGCTGTCTGAGCGCCAGGGTCAGGATCGCCCGGACGTGGCACAGCCGAATCGGTCGACAGAACGGCGTGCAGCACATCGAGATGCGCAACGACCGTCTGCGCCGCCAGCCCTAACGGGTGAATCCTTGCGCAGCGACAGGCAGCAAATGCCGGCACGCCCGGTGTTCACACAAGAGAGCCGCCAGATGAATCCTGCGCGTCGGGATGCCGAACAGGAAAGGCCGGCTGCGCCGAATCGCGAACTGCAGCAGCGGCCTTCGCAATCACTGCGTAGCAAAACGATAGATAGGGGTGAACGCCCCGTGCGACACCAGGATGCGCCGAGACCGGAGCAACGCGAGCCGGTTCGGGTAATGCCGCAGGCGCACGATTCTCGTCCGGCGCCACCGTCGATTCCTCGCGAGAGCCCGCACGCCGCTGCGCCACACGCGCCTGCACATGAAGTACCGCATCGTGACAAAAAGGAGGAGCGCAAGGAAGGTCGCTGAAGCAAGCGCACTTGAAGAAACGGCCAAGATATTTGAAACACAGAGGGGCACGATGTACCAAAAAGCCTGCGTACTTCGCAGGCTTTTTATTTACTGCGAGCTCAAATATCTCTCGTTTATGGGAGACTTCGGCCCTTTTAAATGGCAAAACGATTCCTCATGGAAACTTATTTGTTATTTTTTGTTGCTTCGCTACGCCACACTCGTGGAATGCTTGGAATACGGCAATATTTGCATACATAATTCATCGGTCACACCAGAGAGAAATGCACGTTTTCCCTCTGCAAACAGAATTGCTTGGGTCAATGATGTTTTTGCGATCCTGACTTTTTTGCAATGTCGGCAGGAATTATGTACGACGTCACGATCAACGCAGTCAAGGGTGAACCGGAGCAACGGGCGAATGAGCCAACAAGAGCAATCCACCGATAAGGACCCAGAACACATCGGTCGCCCGGCGGGCAATCACTTCATCAAGGGTTTGCGGGAAGACATCCTGCATCACGATCCATTGCTCGATTGTCTGGTGCAATTGACGCGCATTCATGGTCGCCCCAGCACACACGCCTCGTTGTCCGCAGGTTTGCCGCTGCTGAATGGTTTGCTGACGCCTTCGCTGTTTTCGCGTGCTGCGGCCCGGGCCGGTTTTTCCAGCAAGGTCGTGCGCCGTCCGCTTGATGAAATCGACACTGCCTTGCTGCCCGTTATTCTGCTGCTGCAGGATAACGAAGCTTGCCTGCTGCTGCGCTGGGAAGGCGATACCGCGCATTTGCTGTTCCCGGATACGGACCAGGGCGCCGTCACCCTGTCGCGCGAAGAACTGACGCAACGCTACAGCGGCGCCGCGATCTTTGCGCGTCCGCATTTTCGTTTCGACCAACGCACGCCATCCTTCGCCAAGCTGCCACAACGCCACTGGTTCTGGGGCGCATTGCTGGAGCAGGTGCCGATCTTCAAGGATGTGCTGGCAGCGGCGCTGCTGATCAACCTGTTTGCCTTGACCATGCCGTTGTTCTCGATGAACGTGTACGACCGCGTGGTGCCGAATTTTGCTGAAGAAACGCTGTGGGTATTCGCAGTCGGCATGCTGCTGGTTCTGGTGATGGATTACGCGATTCGTCTGATGCGGGCGCATTTCGTCGATCTGGCGAGTGCGCGTATCGATCTCAAGCTATCGTCGCTGATCATGGAGCGAGTGCTCGGCATGCGTCTGTCCCATCGTCCGGCGTCGGTGGGTGCCTTTGCCTCCAATCTCCGTTCGTTCGAAACCGTGCGCGATTTCTTCGCCTCTGCCACCGTGACGACGCTGATCGATCTGCCGTTTGCGGTCCTGTTCCTGCTGGTGCTGGCCTGGATTTCGTGGCCACTGGTTTTCCTGCCGCTGATCGGCATCGTGGCGGTGGTGATCTACAGCTACATTATCCAGCACAAAATGCACAATCTGTCTGAAACCACGTTCCGTGCCTCGGCGTTGCGCAATGCCACGTTGGTGGAAAGCCTGACTTCGCTGGAAACCATCAAGGCACACGGTGCCGAGAGTCAGATGCAGGAAAAATGGGAAAACGCCACGGCTTTCCTCGCACGCGTGAGCAGCCAGTTGCGCTTGCTGTCGCAATCGAGCACCAACGGCGCGGCGCAATTGCAGCAATTCATCAACGTCAGCATGATCGTTGCCGGCGTTTATCTGATTCACGAACGCATGTTGACGATGGGCGGCCTGATTGCTGCCACCATGCTGGCTGGTCGTGCGATGGCACCCCTCGGTCAAGTCGTTGGTCTGTTGCTGCAATTCCAGAATGCCAAGACGGCACTGGCAGCGCTGGAAGGCGTCATGAATACGCCGGCCGAGCGTGCCGATGAGGGCGGCTATGTGCATCGTCCTGAAATGCGCGGCGAGATCGAATTCCGCAATGTGTCGTTCAGCTATCCCGGCCGCAAGGAAAAAGCGCTGGAAAACATCAACCTGCGCATTGCGCCGGGTGAGCATGTGGTGGTGATCGGCCGTATCGGTTCCGGCAAGACCACCTTGCAAAAACTGATTCTCGGTCTGTTTGAGCCAACCGATGGCGCCGTTCTGTTCGATGGCGTCGATCTGCGCCAGCTCGATCCGGCCGATTTGCGTCGCAATGTCGGTTATGTCGAGCAGGATTGCATTCTGTTCTACGGTTCCTTGCGCCAGAACATCGCGATTCGTGCACCGTATGCCGACGATTTGGCGATCGTGGCGGCGGCCGAACTGGGTGGCCTGGCGG
This sequence comes from uncultured Oxalicibacterium sp., assembly GCF_913776015.1. GTDB lineage: Bacteria > Pseudomonadota > Gammaproteobacteria > Burkholderiales > Burkholderiaceae_D > Oxalicibacterium. The sequence goes on from NZ_CAJYMD010000051.1 coordinate 151,139, forward strand.
ATTTCGTCAATCGGCATCCTGAAGGCTTCGACATGCCTATCAGTGAGCGCGGTGAATCGCTATCTGGCGGACAGCGCCAGGGCATCGCCGTGGCGCGCGCGGTACTGCTCGATCCGCCTGTTTTGCTGCTGGATGAACCGACCAGTGCCATGGATTTCTCTTCCGAGGCGCAATTGAAGGAACGTCTGCGCACGTTTGCCGAACACAAGACCATGATTACCGTAACGCATCGCAGTAGCCTGATGGATCTGGCCACGCGCGTGATCGTCATGGATGGTGGCCGTATCGTCGCCGATGGCCCGCGCGAACAGATCATTGCGGCGTTGCAGGCCGGCCGGATTGCGAGGGCGACATGAATATCGTCGAACGCCTGATCAACTGGGCCAAGAAACTGCATCGCGTACTCGAAGCGATTCGCGTGCGCATCGAATCTAAGACGCCGCACTGGTTGCTGCGTTGGCGCGATGATCCCAAGCCGGTCGAAAGCGATTTCGTCACTGATGCCGATCATTTCATCATTCAGCAGGAGCCCTTGCGTGCACGCGTGCTGGTGCGTGGCTTGCTGATTGCCATCCTGCTATTCATCGTGTGGGCGGCGCTGGCACGTATCGACGAGATCACCAAAGGTGATGGCAAGGTGATTCCATCGCGCCAACTGCAAGTGCTGCAGAGCCTGGATGGCGGTATCGTTGCCGACATTCAGGTACGCGAAGGTCAGCTGGTCAGTGCCGGTCAGGTCTTGCTGCAGATCGATCCGACGCGTTTCGAATCGTCGGTACGCGAGAACCGTGCACAGTATCTGTCGCTGGCGGCCAAGGCAGCGCGTCTGCAAGCCATCGGTACTAACCAACCGTTCAAGCTGTCGGAAGAAGTGCTACGCGAAGATCCGAAAACGGCAGAGGAAGAGCGTCGTCTGTACGAAACCGCGACCTCGGAATTGCAGGCTCAGGTGTCGATTGCGCAGCAGCAGATGTATCAGAAGCAGCAGGAGTTGTCGGAAGCGCGGGTCAAGCAAGCGCAAGCTGCCCAAGCCTATGAATCGACAACCAAGGAGCTGGCCGTGACCAAGCCGTTGCTGAATTCAGGCGCCGTCTCGGAAGTCGAGTTGCTGCGTTTGGAGCGCGATGTGGCGCGCTTCCGTGCCGAGCGTGACGTGGCTGGTGCGCAGATCGCGCGTGCGCAGTCGGCCATTGCCGAAGCCACGCGCAAGATACAGGAAGTGGAACTGACGGCGCGCAATACCGCCAGCAAGGAATATTCCGAAACCATGGCCAAGTTGAATGCCCTGACGCAGGGCAGCACAGGCCTAGCAGACAAGGTCAAGCAGGCGTCGATTCGGGCGCCGGTCAAGGGCACGGTCAAACGCCTGATGGTCAATACGGTGGGCGGTGTCGTTCAACCGGGCAAGGATATTGTTGAAATCGTGCCATTTGAAGATACCTTGCTGCTGGAAGCGCGTGTTTTGCCGAAAGATATCGCTTTCCTGAAGCCAGGGCAGCCAGCCATCGTCAAGTTTACGGCTTACGATTTCTCGATTTACGGCGGCCTCGATGCCAAGCTCGAACACATCGGTGCTGACTCGATCACGGATGACAAGGGCAATACCTATTACACAGTTCGCGTGCGGACCGATAAATCCGTTATTGGCGACAATCTCCCGATCATTCCGGGCATGGTGGCCGAAGTGGACATCATCACGGGTAAAAAATCCATCCTGTCGTATCTGATGAAGCCGGTCCTGCGCGCCAAGCAGGCGGCAATGACGGAACGATAGGCGAACAAAAATCAAGGCGAGAGTGCAGTTGGCTGGATCGAAACATCTTTTTCTGTCGCAAGATGGCGAGGGCTTGCCGCGCTGGCAGCAGCTTTTTGCCGATGGCCGTGTTGCCCGTATTGGGGCGGCGACAGGACCGTCTGCACTGGTCTGGCTGCGTTTGCCTGGTGCCGAGTCGCCGGTAGTGCAGTTGCAGAGGATTCGCGAAGCCTGTCTGCTTGGCAGTTGTATCGTGCTGAGCGACGAGCCGCAGGACGACGAAGCGCTGCTGGCCCTGTCGGCTGGCGCACGCGGTTATGCCAATAGCCACGCTACAGCCGAGGTATTGCAGCAAATAGCCATGGTGGTGTCGCAAGGCGGACTGTGGGTGGGCGAATCACTGATGCAGAAGCTTATTGCGCGCAGTGTCGAACTCGTGAAACCTCCGGTGGATTTGAGTCTGCGCGTGGAAGAGGTGCTGACCCAGCGCGAACTGGAAGTGGCACGCACCATCGTTACAGGCGCCAGCAACAAGGAAATCGCCCGCCAGTTGCATATCGCAGAGCGTACGGTCAAGGCGCATATCAGCGCCATTTTCGACAAGCTTCAGGTTCGCGATCGTCTGCAATTGGCGATGTTGATTCGTGATCAACAATCGCGCTAAACGCGCAAATCTCTTCTTTTTCCCTTCGCGTTAACAATTGTTGACGCTTTTTGTTGCCGGGTAGTACCAAGGTACTATGTCCGCGCGGCAATGCCTTGGCTAGAGTCATGATCATCTCCCCTCTTTATGTCTGGAAACATCATGGCTCGTTCGGAAACCGTTGTCGGCAAGGTCGTTGCGCTCAAGGGTGACGTATTCGTCCGTCTCGAAGACGGCACGATGATCCGCCTCAAGCTGGGCGACGAAGTCCGCGAAGGCGATGTGATCGTTACTGCTTCCGGCGCCAGTGTCGAACTTGGTTTTCCTGACAACCATACTTATGCCGTTCGTGAAAACGAAGTTGTCACGCTCGATGCCAGCGTGATCGGTAACGAGATCGACTCACGTAATGCCGCTCTGGTCGCACGCGTCAACGAGAACGTCGATATCCAGAACGTCATCGCGCAGGGCGGCAGCCTCGATGAATTGCTGGAAGAAACCGAAGCCGGTATCGGTGGTGGCGGTGGTGACGCGGGCCACACCTTCGTCATGCTGGATCGTATTGTCGAAGCAGTCGCGCCGCTCAACTTTGCATTCGGTACGACCGATCGCACCACCATTCCTGAATTCCGTTACGCACAAGGGTCGCAGGTAACCTCTTCGACTGTCAGTACGCCAACCGTGGTTGGTGTCAGCAGCGATGCACAGACGGAAGGAACGAACCTCAGTCATACCGTTACCCTGTCCGCAGCGACCACGACTACGACGACCTACGCCTTCACGCTGGCAGGCAACACGGCTTCGGCAAGCGATTTCGGCGCGCCGACGTTCAGCAACGGCGTGACCTACGACAGCGTAGCCGGCACAATCAGCGTTCCTGCTGGCGTGACCAGCTTCACCGTGACGATTCCAACGATCAACGACAACATTCATGAAGCCAACGAGACACTCGATCTGTCAGTTGGCGGTGTTGCAGCAGTTGGTACGATTCTCGACAATGATGCAGTACCAACGATTGGCAGCATCGGTAGCCCAAGTACTACAGAGGGTGGGGACCTGACGTATGCCGTTACGCTCACCAATCCATCGAGCACATCGACAACGTATCCATTTACGCTCGGTGGCGGTACGGCAGGTTCTGGCGACTTTGGCACGCCAACCTTCACCAATGGTGTGACCT